>NZ_JBMAWR010000001.1:0-559943 GCF_048586865.1 Pseudomonas bharatica
GGGACTGCGGCGGTCTTCGATCAGGCGACTTCGGCATCCTTGGTACTGTGCCGATTCACCGGCACCACCAGCCCCAGGTGGTCCCTCAAGGTCCGCCCCTTATATTCCTCCCTGAACAACCCGCGCTCGCGCAGGATCGGTAGCACTTCGTCGGTAAAGCGCGCAAACGCCGCCGGCGCGCCGACGTGCACGTTGAATCCGTCCACCGCGCCTTCCTTGAACCAGCGTTCGATCTCGTCGGCCACCGTTCGCGCCGATCCGGCGAAGCCGGTAAAGGGCCGAGCGAACCTGAGCGCTGTCTCGCGCAGGGTCAGGCCCTGTTCGCGGGCCACCCGCTTGATCTTCTCGGCATGTCCGCGATAACCATTGCTGCCCAGGTCACCCAACTCCGGGAACGGCTCATCCAGCGGGTACTGGCTGAAGTCGTGGTAATTGAACGGCCGCCCCAGTTGCACCAGCGCCTTGTTCAGGTCCAGCTCGCCATGCCTGGCCTTGAGGATCGCCTGTGCCTCTTCATCGGTATCGGCAATGATCGGCGTGATCCCCGGGAACACCAGTACCTGCGCCGGATCGCGCCCGGCCTGCGCCGCCCGGCGCTTGATGTCGGCGTAGTACTCGCGGGCATCGTCGAAGTTGTCGACCCCGGCGAAGATCCCTTCGGCAATGTGCGCGGCCAGCCCTCGACCGGACTCCGACACCCCGGCCTGGAAAATCACCGGCTGGCCCTGGGCCGAGCGCGAGATGTTCAGCGGCCCGGCGACCGAGAAGAACTCGCCGCGATGGTCCAGTCGATGCTGCTTGGACGGATCGAGGAAGCGCCTGCTGGCCCGATCCCGCGGGAAGGCATCGTCCTCGTAGGAGTCCCACAGCCCCTGGACCACCGCCACGTGCTCATGGGCGCGGCGATAGCGCTCGCCGTGGTCGATATGCTGCTCGCGGCCGAAATTGCCGGCGGCGCCTTCCAGTCCGGTGGTCACCACGTTCCAGCCGGCACGGCCATGACTGATGTGGTCCAGCGAGGCGAACTGGCGGGCGACATTGAAGGGCTCCGTGTACGAGGTGGTCAGGGTCGCTACCAGGCCGATCCGGTCCGTGGCGCCGGCCAGCGCGGAGAGCAAGGTCAGCGGCTCCAGCCGATTGAGAAAGTGCGGCGCCGAGTCCGGGGTGATGTAGGGGCTGTCGACGATGAAGACGAAGTCGAACTTCGCCGCTTCGGCCGCCCGGGCCTGCTGCTTGTACCAGTCGATATCGATGCTCGCGTTGCCGGGAATGCTCGGGTCCAGCCATTCCTGCTGATCGGTGCCGACACCGGTGAGGATCGCGCCAAGGTGCAATTGCCGTGTGCTCATGCTGCAACTCCTGTAGTTGGTGAAGAAGAAGGGCTCAGGCCCAGGCGTGGCGGACTACCAGGCCATCGGCATCGAGGGCGGCATCCACCGCGTCGATGATCGGCTGGGCTTCGCTGCGCACCAGCCAGTCGGGGCTGACCTCCGCGAACTGCACCCGGCTATCGCGGCCGATCACCACCACCGTGGGCTGCGGCAATTCCCAGGTGCCAGTGCCGGTCACGGCGCCGATGCTGCTGCCCTTGGCCAAGGCGGCCTGGCGCGATGCTTCGTCGAAGCTGTAGAGCACGCCGAAGCGGCGGCCGAGCCGGTTGTCCGGGTCGCTGGCGACCTGCAGGGTCAAGCGGTGCTTGTCGCGGATGTCCACCAGGCGCTCCGGCACCTGCGGGCTGATCGCGACCAGCGGCACGCCACGACGCTGCAGGGCCGGTTGCAGGTTTCGCTCGTAGTAGGGAATGGCGATATTGCATGCCGGACAACCAGCGAAGCGGAAGAACACCAGCACGGCAGGTCCGTTCTCCAGCAACTGGTCGAGGGTCACGGAGCCACCTTCGACCTTGAGCAGTTCGAAGGGCTCGACGAGGTCGCCGGCCTTGATGAAGCGCTGCGGATCGGCTTCGTCCACCAGGCGCTGGCGCTGGTCGATGTTGACCTTGAGGGCTTCCGGGGCCCAGGTGCGCACGCGTTCGGCATGCAGTTCGGCAAGCAGGTGATTGAGGGATTCACTCATGGCGTGGTCCTGTGTCGGGGGAAGGGGTGGCCAGCGCCCGGGCGAGCGCGAAGATATGCTCCATGCGCCAGTGCTGGTTGTCGTAGCGCGGGTCGTTGGCGAACTCGTCCCAGCCGGAATCGCGGCGATATTGGCCAGGCAGGTTGCTGGCCAGGACCTGCGCGGGGTCGAGGCTGACCGGATGTTCGCAATCGGGGTGTACGTAGAGCGCATCGCTGGCGCAGTACAGCTCGCACATGAAGCAGGTCTGGCAGGCGCCCTGGTTGGCGATGCGCGGTTTGCCGTCGCTGCCGAGGGCGAGGACATTGGTGGGGCATACGCTGATGCATTGGCTGCAGCCGCTGCAGCGGTCGCTGAAGATCAGTTCGATCATGCCGGGGTCTCCACGGCGCGCGTGACCGGGTCGTGACGGACCCAAGGGCTGTCCAGTCCGCCGCTGCGCAGGTGCACGTCGAAGCGGTCGTGTCGTTGCGGTGCGTCGGTGCGCTGGTGGATGCCGCGGCTTTCGTTGCGGGCGAGGGCGCTGGAGTAGCACCAGCGGGCACTGGCCAGCAGGGCCTGGGTTTCCCGCCGGCGCAACAGGCTGTCCGGGTCGCTGTGGGGAGCGTTGCCGCGCAGGCGGTCCCAGTGGCTGTCCAGCGTCAGCAACGAGCGCTGCAATTGGGCGCCGGTGCGGAACAGGTTCTTGTCGTACGGATGCAATTCGTTCTGCACGGCCTGGATAGTCTCGCGGTAATCGGCGTCGGCAGCGGGAATCGAGGTTTCAGCGTACCGTGCCACGGTACGTACCACCGTACGATTGGCTTTTGCGTATTGCGCAGCACCGCTTCCCGCCCATTGCCCGCTGGACAGCGCCCACGAGGAATTCACCGCGCCGCCGCCCGAGATCGCGCCGGTCACCGTTTCGCGGCTGGCGGCATCACCGGCGGTGAACAGGCCGGGCACGGTGGTCTGGCAGTGGTCGTCGGTCACCCGCAGGCCGCCGACACCGCGAATGGTGCCTTCGCCGTGCAAGGTCACGGCGAACTTGTCGCGGTAGGGGTCGATTCCCAGGCGATCGAACGGCAGCATCAGGTTCGGCTGCACATAGGGCAGGCGTGCGCGGATGTCGGCGGGAATCCGGTCCAGGCGGCAGTACACCGGCCCGCGCAGCAGATGGCGGGCAAGGGCGTTGTTGAATTCAGGGCCCTGGGGAATATCCAGCTCGCGTCCGGCGGCATCGAAATAGCGGCCGAAGGTGTAGACCATCGAGCGGGTCATGGTGCTGCCGGCCGGGGCGATGCAGTAGTAGGCGGAGAACTCCATGCCCGACAGCTCGGCGCCGGCTTCCACGCCCATCAGGTAGCCGTCGCCGGTATTGGTATGGCTGCCGAGCAGGCGTGACAGGAAGCCGCAGCCGCCGGTGGCCAGCACCGTGGCCGGGGCCGTTACCTGCCACTCGCGGTTGAGCTGGCGCTGCCAGCCGCGGGCGCCGGCCAGCTCGCCGGATTCGCTGCGCAGCAGTTCCAGGGCCGGGCTCTGGTCCAGCAGGGTGACGCCGTGCTCCAGCGCAAGCTGGCGCATGGCGCGCATATATTCAGGGCCGCGCAGTGCACGGTACTGCTTGCGTCCCTGCTCATCGCTGGGGAAATGGTAGAGGCGGTCCAGTTGCGGCAAGGACTGCCAGGTGGTGTCGAGGATGCGCGCCATCCAGCGCGCGTCGCCCAAGCCTGCGGCACTCTCGACGCGCTTGCCGATCGCGGCCTGGCGCTGGTCGGGCGGCACCCACCAATGGCCGGGCCCGGCGCTGGCGGTCACGCCGCTGGTGCCGCACCAGCCTTTTTCGGCGAGCACCACCTTGGCGCCTTCGCGGGCGGCGGCGACGGCGGCCCAGGTGCCAGCGAGGCCACCGCCGATCACCAGCACATCGGCAGCGAGCTGGAGCGGGGCGGGGGCGTTGCGAAACAGGGGGATCATTGGCGCATTCACTCCGGCTGAGGTCGTTGGGGACGGCCTCCGCCGGGAATGGGGTCGGGTCTTGGGATAGAACGATAGGCGCGCGAGCAGGTGGGAGGGAAAGGCTTTTTGGTTCTAAGCTAATTATGCGAGTTATGTATTTATTGGCTTTTCAAAATCAGGAATAAGTATTTTTATTGAGCGCCGCGGACCTTGTGGGAGCGGGTTCACCCGCGATTACCATATTGAATTCACCGCCGTAATCGCGGGTGAACCCGCTCCCACAAGGTCCGCAGCGCTCTCTCGAAAGGATAGTGTCTTTTTGCTATCATTTGCCCACAAATAATATCCAGTGCTCTGCGCAAGCGAGTTGTACTAAGGATCCCGAGTCCCATGGCGTTATTCCTGCAAAAGCCGGTGTTCTGGAACACCAACAACTACATCGCGCCGTCCGGCGGCTTCGCCACCAGTGGCTTCGCCCGGGAAAACGGCTACGGCCACGAAGAATGGAACAACTCGCCACGCCTGCTCCTGCGCCAGGGCAACCAGCGTTACCGGGTCTTCCATACCGAGGGCGCCGGTGCGGCGCCGCTGGTGGAAAACGCCGGCCAGACCTTCGTGTTCATGACCGCCGCGCACAACGGCATCCTGCAACTGGTAGGCGTCGCCGGTAACGCCGTCGGCCTGTTCGACGAACGCCTGCTGGGGCAGCGCCAGCAGATCGTCGACAAGCTCGCCCTGCAGGAACTGTGGGAAGAAGCCTGGGCCGTGACCAAGGTCCGGCGTATCCACGAGGATGACCGCCACCACTTCCTGCGCAACTGGAAACAGAACCTTCAGCGTATTCCCGCCTGGATCTGCCCGGAAGAGTACTTCTGGTGGTTCGACGAGCCCGTCACCCTTGATCTGCGGGCGATCAATGGCGCGGAGAAGCTGGCGTCCGCAGGCACCAGCGAGCTGGACCTGGCCCTGGTGGGGCGGATCATGGATGCCATTCCCGCGTCGCAGCGGGGCGAGCGCTGGGCGCGCTTGATCGACGCCATCCACTGCGCGCCGAGCGAACCGGTGGCGGCCTCGGACCGGGATGCGCTGCTGGAAGGCCGCGAGCCGGTGACCGAGCTACTGACCCACCTTCAAGCCCGCCGCGGGCGCGGCAAGTTCCGCCAGGACCTGCTGGAAACCTGGGGCGGAGCCTGTGCGGTGACCGGGCTGGCCTGCGCCGAGGTGTTGCGTGCCTCGCATATCAAGCCCTGGGCGGTGGCGACGGCGGCGGAGCGGCTGGATCCGAACAATGGGTTGTTGTTGTCAGCGAATCTGGATGTGCTGTTCTATCGCGGGTTGATCTCGTTCGATGAGCAAGGGCGGATGCTGGTGTCGCACTGGTTGAGCGCTGGTCATCAAGAGGCATTGAATTTACCGCAACCTTTACGTTTCGTACCGTATGGAATGCCTAGCTATCTAGCGTACCACCGCGAATACATTTTCAGCGGTGATTCCCTGCGGCTAGGTGGCTCTAACGCTTAATATTCGAAAGGAATAGGGATGCTTAAGATAGCTGCTCTTGATGGACAGCGTATAGTGAAGCTGCTCACCTCCATAGTGCTATTCGCTGCTGTACTGTTGTTTTTGGTTTTTGGTCTGTATTTTTTTAAGTTTGGATCTATGGAGATGCTTTTAAGCGCAAAGAAAGCGGAGTGGGGCACATTTGGTGACTTTGTCGGCGGCACGCTCAACCCGATTCTCAGCTTTTTAGGACTAATTGCCCTGCTGTTGACGATTGTGCTCCAAAGCAACGAGTTAGAGTTGACTCGAGAGGAGCTGGCGCGAACTGCTGACGCGCAGGAAAAGACCCAGGCGGTTCTGGATGAGCAATCGAGAACTCAGATAAAGCAGCAATTTGAGGGTACGTTGTTCTCGTTGCTCGATCAGCACAACCGGTTACTAAATGAAATCAGTGTCCCACGGGGCGATGGTTTAAGCTTGATTCGTGGTACGCTGAATAGTTTGCTGGAAATAAAAGGAAATATCGCGGATGGCGGTGATTCTGCTTATTTCCGCTTCAGGCAGGTCATAACCTACTTGAACGTAGTTCGCGAGGTATTGAAGTTCAATTTTCATAATGCGCCTGAGGGTGAAATTGGGCCGCATTTCGTAGGAAATATTGAAGAGGCATCTTATCCTACTCGGGGTGAACGATTTTATGCGGATATCATCAAGGCGCATTTGAGTGATGAGGCGGCTCTCTTGATATCCATCTACGGTGCTTATTCTGCGAGATCAGACGATGCCTTGGGGTATTTGTACGCGATTGTAAAGCGTTACGATATTGCCCAGGAAATCAGGCTGCTGCCTGATAGTCCTTATTTGGATATCCTGCTGGAAGTACAGGGCGAGTATCAGGATGATTTTTCTTGAAAAATTGCATTTTCAAGGTGTTTTCTCAGGTCGCTTCGTGACAGTGCAGGTACCCTGCTTGGGCAGTTGAAGAGGTCGACATATAAAGACGCATGCCGAGCATGCGTGCAGGATGACAGCCTGTTGCTTTGCCGTCGAGGGGGATGAATGTTTGTTGTTGAGTCGCTTGATATATTGGTCAGCCATGAATTTCTCGCCTCTTTGATGATCATGCCGATCGGGCTGATTTTCTCCTGTTATGTAGGTTGGCTGCTCTGGTCGAAAAGAAAAGACAGGGATCTGATGGCGTGGCTGGACTCCACGTGGCATGTCTTTATGTTGCGTGTGTTCAACGTTCGGCTTGCCCGCATTGTTTTGCTGATGAGCGTGGTGCCGTCGTGGCTGATATTCATACAATTGCTGCTGCAGTTGCTGCTGGTTGGTTTATTTGAGTATGAATCGCTGCACGCTATTCCTGCCCAACACTATCTTCCAATCGATCTTCTGTGCTGGTCCGCAGGTACCGGTCTTTTGTTGTATCTGGTTCTGGGGCCGAAGGGCTTACTCCTACCCGTCGGCAACGGTCAGTCGCTCAGCTTCGACCGTAAGGCGACCATTGCTATCCATATCAACGACAAGAAGCCAAACATCGTCGAAGAGGGCGACAAGCTAATCCCGTTGATTAGCAAGCTTCGGGCCATGGGTGTGGGCCAGCGAATCATGGTCAAGAGCTGGCTATGTGTTACTCGTCCTCCGTCCGCTGACGCATACGTCATCGGAGTTCGGCGTATATTCCGGCGGATGTCGGATATCTCATTGTGGCCGGCCGGCTACCTGTCATGGGTCTCGCGCCTGTTGCGCCCGGCCAAGCGTGGAGAGACAGGGCGAATCAATGTTCTTTTCAACCCCCTGCGCTGGTTTTTGCGCTTGCTGTTGAGCCTGTTCTACATCCTCTTGGCGAGCCCGGTCGCTTGGTATCGGATCAGGCAGGTTCCTGCCCCGGGACTGATGGCAAGCACGCTTGAAGGCATGGCTGGAATCCGGGAAGCCCTTGGAGAAGCGGTAACACCGCTTGACCCAACCCCTGTACCGTTGTTCCTATTCATTTCCATGAGTCGCGGGCTTCCCCACATTCATCCGAAGTTCGCCGGCTGGCATGGTGGTTTCATCGTTGGTCCGGCAGGGGCAATGCAGCCCAGGGCCTCAGCGGCGACTGATGATCCAGCGTCGGTATAGCCGGGCCTGCCACGCGTTACTGAGTTGCTGGACAAGCAACGCCCATGGTGGGGCTACGTGCGGCCGCGTGTGTTTACCCCGACTGAGCTGGCGTAATTGGAACTTCACCGCCGCCATGTTTGCCTGCGAGGCCAATACCTTGTTCTTCCAGGTAACAGGGCGCAGTGCCGGGACGTTGTCCCGCCCTTGCTGCCATTGGCGCGGCAGGTCGGGTTCGATGGCCAGGGCCGTACCGATCCCGGCCATGGCCACGCCGGAGGCGATCACCTGTTCGGCCACCGGGCGACGCCGGATGCCGCCGGTCACCATCAGCGGCATTTTCGCCACACCCTGCAGATCCCGGGCGAAGTCGATGAAATAGGCTTCCCGGGCCAGGGTCCGGCCATCCCGGGCTACGCCCTGCATCGCCGGTGCTTCATAGCTGCCGCCCGACAATTCCACCAGGTCCACGGGCAGTTCGTTCAGGCGCATCACCACCTCGCGGGCGTCCTCGGCGCTGAAGCCGCCGCGCTGGAAGTCCGCGGAGTTGAGCTTGACTGCCACGGTGAAATCCTTCGCGACCACGGTGCGCACGACGTTCACCACTTCGATCAGCAGGCGTGCGCGGTTCTCCAGCGAACCGCCCCATTGATCCGTGCGCTGGTTGCTCAGGGGCGAAAGGAACTGGCTGAGCAGGTAACCGTGCGCCGCATGGATCTGCACGCCGTTGAAACCGGCCTGCTCGGCGAGGCGGGCAGTGTTGGCGAAGCGCTGGATCACCTCGGCGATCATTGCTTGGTCCATGGCCCGGGGCGGGGCGAAATGCCGCGACATAGTGCCCAGCGCCAAGGGCACGGCCGAGGGTGCCCAGGCCGGTTGGCCGAGATTGGCTGGCATCTGTCGCCCGGGATGGTTGAGCTGCAGCCAGAACTGCGCGCCGCCAGCCTGTCCGGCACGGGCCCAGTGGCGAAAGCGTTCGAGTTGACGGTCGTCCTCCAGCACCACGCCACCGGGGCCGGTCATGGCGCGGCGATCGATCATCACGTTGCCGCTGATCAGCAGCCCGGCACCACCTTCGGCCCAGGTCCGGTACAGGCGCAGCAGCCCGGCAGAAGGGGCATGGTCGGCATCGGCCATGTTTTCTTCCATGGCGGCCTTGGCCAGGCGATTGGGGAGCACGCTGCCGTTGGGCAGGGTCAGGGGCGTGAACAGGTTCATAAGGGGACTCCACGGTTGGTCGTGGCCTCACCTTAGGTTTAAAGTGAACTTTAAGGTCAAGCACTTTGCTGCGGGGTGGTGAATGAAAATCGGCGAGTTGGCGAAACGTAGCGGGTTATCGGCGTCGAGGATCCGTTTCTACGAGTCCAGCGGCCTGCTGAGCACGGTGGAACGTACGGGCAATGGTTATCGCAGCTATGAGGCGGATGCGCTGTGGATGCTCGAACTCATCACCGGTGCGCAGCGCGCCGGGTTTTCCCTGGACGAGATCCGCAGCCTGCTGCCGACTTCCGGGGGCGCCTGGCCGCAGGAGGAACTGCTGGCCGGGCTGAGGCGCAAGGTTGCGGAGATCGAGGTTTTGCAGGAACGCCTGGCGCGCAACAAGGCACAGTTGCTGGTAGCGATCGAGGGCATCGAAAGCCGGCCGCAGGGCCAGGCCTGCTCGGAGAATGCGCAGCAGGTGCTGGAGCGGTTGCGCAGCAAGCAAAAAGCCTAGTCCTCGTTGCGACTGGTGCCAGTGCGGTCACGTTCGAAATGCTTGACGCCGGGAAATTCCGGGAGCCAGTTTTCCCGGCGTATCACCCAGAGTTCGTAGGTCGGCTTGAACTGGCTGGGTGCATCCAGCGAGCCGATATTCAGCTCGACTTCATCGCCGCTGCGGGAAAACACCGGGGAACCGCACCTGGGGCAGAAATGGCGATTCTGGTAGGTGCCGGTCTGGCCGGTGACGCTGACGGCGGTTTCGGGGTAGATCGCCGAGGCGTTGAGCAGGGCGCCGTGGTGCTTGCGGCAGTCCATGCAATGGCAGAGACCAACGCGGTAGGGCTCGCCGCGGGCTTCGAAGCGGACCTGGCCGCAGAGGCAGCCGCCTGTGATGGGGGACATGACCAGCACCTTTGTCGGGGAGTGATGGTGTTGGGACTCCGGCAGATTTGTGGTGTTCATTCGGGCCAATCGCTGGCAACGCCAGCTCCCACAGAGTCCGCGGCGGACACTGACTCCAGAGTGACTCAAAACCCTGTGGGAGCCGGCGTTGCCGGCGATTGGCCCTGAAGACCTGCGCCGATCAGCCCGCCAGCGTCCCGTTATCGATCACGAACCGGTACTTCACATCCCCCTTCAACATCCGCTCGTAGCTCTCGTTGATCTGCTCGGCCCTAATCAGCTCGATATCCGAGACAATCCCGTGCTCGGCGCAGAAGTCCAGCATTTCCTGGGTTTCCGGGATCCCGCCGATCATCGAGCCGGCGATGCTGCGGCGCTTGAAGATCAGGTTGAACACGTTCGGTGACGGGTGGTTGGTGGCCGGGGCGCCGACCAGGGTCAGGGTGCCGTCGCGCTTGAGCAGGACCAGGAAGGCATCCAGGTCATGGGGCGCGGCGACGGTGTTGAGGATCAGGTCGAAGGATTTGCTGTGCGCCGCCATTTCCGCCCGGTTGCGCGACACCACCACTTCATCCGCACCCAGCTCTAGCGCCGCCTCGCGCTTGGATTCCGAGGTGGTGAAGGCCACCACATGGGCGCCCATGGCATGGGCCAGCTTGATGCCCATATGCCCCAGGCCGCCGATGCCGACCACACCCACTTT
Source organism: Pseudomonas bharatica (assembly GCF_048586865.1). Classification (NCBI taxonomy): domain Bacteria; kingdom Pseudomonadati; phylum Pseudomonadota; class Gammaproteobacteria; order Pseudomonadales; family Pseudomonadaceae; genus Pseudomonas; species Pseudomonas bharatica. Next base: position 10,427 of record NZ_JBMAWR010000001.1, read on the forward strand.
CTTGCCCGGTCCGGCACCCCAGGTGCGCAGCGGCGAGTAGGTGGTGATGCCGGCACAGAGCAGCGGCGCGACGGCGGCCAGTTGCTCTTCGGGGTGACGGATGCGCAGGACATAGCGCTCGTGCACGACGATCTGTTCGGAATACCCGCCCAGGGTCCAGCCCGGGGCATCCGGCGTCGGGAAGTTGTAGGTGCCGATCATGCCGTCGCAGTAGTTCTCAAGGCCTTCGTCGCAGTCGGCGCACTGCTTGCAGCTATCGACGATGCAACCGACGCCCACCAGGTCGCCGACCTTGAAGCCGCTGACATGCCCCCCGACGGCGGCGACCCGGCCGACGATCTCATGGCCGGGCACGCAGGGGTAACGGGTACCGTCCCACTCCGAGCGCACCTGGTGCAGGTCGGAGTGGCAGATGCCGCAGTAGGCGATTTCGATACGCACGTCGTGGGCGCCGACGTCGCGGCGGGTGATGGTCAGCGGCTCCAGCGGCTGGTGGCCGGAATGGGCGCCATAGGCGATGACTTGCATGCGCAACTCCTCGGTAGGGTAAGTGACGGTTTCATCTTCAGGGGGCGCCGGGCGCAGCCGGTAACCCGATCCGACCGGGTTCTTGCCTAATCCTTCAGCGCCGCCTCGATCCGGACACGGTGGGAGATGGCGCTTTTCGGGGTCATCACGGCAGCTCCTGGGTAGGGTGGCTGGTTGAGTCTAGACCTTGAGGGCCTCATCGCTGCATAGGTATCTACACATCCCTCAGCCTCATGCGGAGTGCTCTGGCTCTGGCTCTGGCTCTGGCTCTGGCTCTGGCTCTTGCTCTGGCTCTTGCTCTGGCTGTTGCTTTTGATCTGGCTTTTGATCTGCCGCGACTTCAGGAGGCTGAGTGGAGCGCTGATGTAGGGGGTGGAGGGCCATGGATGGCCCGGAAAGCGCCATAGGGCAGGAGCCCGTATGGCGCGGCCCCCGGAAGCAGTGCGGAAGGAAGGAACCCGGAGCGAAGCGTAGGGCCGGATGCAGGAGCGGAGGCCTTTTGCTTACTTTTGGGCCTTTCCAAAAGTAAGCCGCCGTAAGGGCGGAAGGGTGACTCGGGGGCGCTGCATGTAATGGATATGCCCCCGATTTCTGTACCGCCGCTTAGCCCTTAGGTCCTGCTTTTTGTGAGCATATCCATTCACTTTGGTGAAATTTAGTCACCTTTTCGCCCTTACGGCGACTCCCTTTTGGAAAGGCCCAAAAGGAACGGTGCGGCGATCCGACAAAAGGCCTCCCGGCCCGCATCCGGCCCTCCGCTTCGCTCCGGGTCCCTTCCTTCCGCACTGATTCCGGGGGCCGCGCCATACGGGCTCCTGCCCTATGGCGCTTTCCGGCCCATCCATGGGCCTCCACCCCCTACATCAGCGCTCCACTCAGCCTCCTGAAGGCCGGGACAATCAAGATCAAGATCAAGATCAAGATCAAGATCAAGAGCACTCAACATGGAGGCTGAGAGATGTGTAGATACCCATGCTCATCGCTGGCAAGCCAGCTCCCACAGGTCCGGCGGTGTACGCGATCACTGTGGGGCTTGCCAGCGATGAGGCCCTCAAGCACACCATCAATGCTCCTGCATATAACTCAGGGTCATCCTGGCCAGTGCCCGGATCCCCACCGCCAGCGCCCCGTCATCCACCTGGAACCCCGGCGAATGGGTCGGCCATACCGGCTTGTCCGCCAGTGCCTTCGGCGTTACCCCCATGCGCATGAAGATCCCGGGGATCTGCCGCGCATATTCGGCGAAATCGTCTGCGCCGTAGGTGCCGCTATCCACCTTGACCGGCACTGTCGAGACGCTTTCCAGCACCGGCAACAGCCGGTCCACCAGCGCCGTGTCGTTGTAGCCGGCGCGGTAGTTGCCGGGCAGGTAGTCCACCTCGGCACTGGCCCCCGAGGCCTCGGCGATCTTTTCCGCCGTGCGGCGCATGCGCTGCAGCACATCCTCGCGCTGCTCGTCGCTGACCGTCCTGACCGAGCCTTCCAGGCGCACTTCGGCAGGGATGATGTTATGCCGGTCGCCGGCTTCGATCCGGCCCACGGAAATCACCGGCGCCGGCAACACGCTGAGGTTCGACTGGCGGCTGGGGATGGTCTGCCAGGCGAGGATCGTCTGCGCCGCCACCGGCACCGGGTCGATGCCGGTCCAGGGGAAGGCGGCATGGGTCTGGCGGCCCTTGATCCGGGCGACGAAGGTGTCCGCCGCGGCTGTTGTGCGAGTGCGACTCAGGGTGAAACCACCGGAGGCGCCAGCCGTGACATGGATCCCGAAAATCACTGCCGGCGCCGGGTTTTGCAGCACGCCTTCTTCGATCATCTGCTTCGCCCCACCGGATTCGCCCAGTGGCGGACCTTCCTCGGCAGGCTGGAAGATCAGCTTCAAGGTGCCCGACAATTCGTCGCGCCGCGCAGCCAGCACTTCGGCCACGCCCAGGGCCATGGCCATATGGGCGTCATGCCCGCAGGCATGCATCACCCCGACCTCCTTGCCCCGGGTGCGGAAATCGCCACCTTCGTCCTTGGCCCGCACGCTGGAGGCATAGGGCAGGCCGGTCTGCTCGGTCAGCGGCAGGGCATCCAGTTCGGCGCGGATCGCCACCACCGGCCCCGGCTTGCCGCCGCGCAGGATGCCGACCACACCGGTATGGGCGACCCCGGTCTGCACCTCCAGCCCCAGTTCGCGCAGACGCCGGGCAATACGCTCGGCGGTCTGCACTTCGCGGTTGCCCAGTTCAGGGTGCTGATGGATCTGGTGGCGGAGCTCGATCACCCCGGGCAGGGCCTTGGCGATCCGTGTATCCAGGTCGCCCCAATCCTCGGCGGCAACGGCCCCTGACACCAGTAACAATGCGATCCCCGCAAGACGAAACGGCAGCATCCCGGCTCCTCAGTAGGTAAAGGCGATCGGCGGATAGTTGCCGTTCACCAGGTAGTCGCCGATGGCCTTGTACTTGTACGCCACCGCGTCGTGGGTGGTATGGGTACGGGCGTTGCGCCAGTGGCGGTCGAAGTTGTAGCGCGACTGTGTGGTGGCGGCGCCGCCGACTTCGTAGAGCCGCTCGCAGACATGCAGGGCGGCGCGGGTCGAGGCGATCTTGGCTTCGGCCACGGCGATGGAGGAACGGGCGAGCAGGGCGTCCAGCTCCTCACCTTCCAGCAAGCCCTGCAACTGGGTACGAGCGGCCAGATCGACAGTCAGCGCGGCCTTTTCCACCAGCGCCTCGGCGCCATGGATCGCGGCGGAAAGATCGCCCACGGTATGCAGGATGTACGGGTCGTTGCGCGCCTGGTCGACGCCGCTTTCGCGCACCGGCCGCGCCCCCGTGCGCGACCACTCCACCGCATCGTCCAGTGCCGCCAGGCCGATGCCGATATCGATGGCGCAGTGGATCAGCTGGGCGCTGGCGCCGATGTAGTTGCGCCGCTGGTACCACCTGGCCAGGGGAATGACCTGCTCGGGCAGCACCGGCACATCCTTGAGCAGGGTGGTACCGCTGGCGGTGACCCGCTGGCCCATGCCGTCCCAGTCGTCGAGCAGGGTGATGCCCGGGGTATCGGCCGGGAGCATGACGTACACCGCGTCTCCGGCTTCGTCCACCGCCTGGATCTTCAGCAGGTCGGCGAACAGGCAGCCGGTGCTGTAGAACTTGCTGCCGTTGAGCACCAGGCGTTCGCCATCGCGCTCCAGGCGCGTGTGGATTTCGCCGCGGAACTTGCCGCTGCGCTCGGCAATCGCGCCCGAGGACAGGCGGCGTTCGGCGAACGCACCCAGGTAGCGGCGCTGCTGGTCTGCGTCGGCGATCAGGCGCAGGTGTTCCACCGTGGCGAAATGCGGAAACAAGGCCTGGGCCACGCTCGGGTCGGCCTTGGCCAGGGTGATGAAGATCCGTGCCACGTCGAGCTGGCTGACATCGCCACCGCCCAGTTCGACGGGAACACGGGCGGCTCCGAGGCCGGATTGACGGATCAGCTCCAGTTGCTCATGGGGCAGGATGCGCCGCGCATCGCGCTCGGCGGCGCCAGGTTGGATGTGGGTGGCCAGTTCATTGGCCAGTGCCAGGTAATCGGTCATGGGCATGTCTCGAAAAAGGGATCAGGATGCATCGCGCAAGGCCTGGCGCGGAACGCCGAGCAAAAGGATCAGGGTGCCGCAGGTGACAAGCCCCGCGACGATGTACAGCGCCAGGCTGATATCGCCCGTGTTGGTCTTGATGCTGCCGATCATGATCGGCGTCAGCAGGCTGCTGATCTGTCCGCAGCAGTTGACCAGCGCCAGGCCGGCGGCCCGGGCACGGTCGGAGAGGTAGTAGGTGGGAATGGTCCAGAACACCGCCGTGGCCACCAGGTAACCGCTGGTCATCAGGGTCAGCAGGGCGATGGCCGACCAGGGCCCGGCGATCAGGTTCGGCAGCAGGGTCATGGCCAGCGCGGCGGTGAGGCCGCCCAGGGCGAAATGCCAACGGCGTTCCTGGCGTAGGTCGGAGTGGCGGCAGGCCCAGAGCATCACGCCGACCCCGACCACATAGGGCAGGGCCGAGAACAGGCCGAGCTGGCCGAGGTTGCTCACCCCGGAATCGCGGATGATCGACGGCGCCCAGATGTTGGTGACGTTGCCGGTGCACATGATGGTCAGGCAATAGGCCAGGGTGATGAACCACACCTTGCGGTCCTTCAGCGCCTCGACGAAGCGCTGGTGGCCGCCGGGCTTGCGTTTGCTCTTCTCATCCGCCAGGGCCTGCTCGATGGTCTGCTTCTCGACGTCGCTCAGCCATTTGGCCTTGGCCGGCTTGTCGTCCAGCCAATACCAGGCGAACAGGCCGGCCAGCACCGGCGGGATGCCGGTGACCACGAACAGCCATTGCCAGCCACTGAACCCGCCAACTCCGCCGAAGTGGCTCATGATCCAGGTGGACAAGGGGCCGCCGACGATGCCGCAGACGGCGATGGCCATGATGAAGCGCGATGTGATCCGCGCCCGATAGGCCGCCGGGAACCAGTAGGTCAGGTACAGGATCACCCCGGGGAAGAATCCGGCCTCGGCCGCCCCCAGCAGCACCCGCAGCACATAGAACTGCGCCGGGGTCTGGGCGAAGGCGGTGGCGATGGTGACAAGGCCCCAGAGGATCATGATCCGGGTCATGGTCTTCTTCGCCCCGAACTTCTCCAGCAGCAGGTTGCTGGGGATCTCGAACAGCAGGTAGCCGATGGAAAACACCCCGACGATGATGCCGAAGGTGGCGTCGCTGATGTTCAGGTCGGCCTTGAACTGCAAGTGGGCGAAGCTGATGTTGACCCGGTCCAGCCAGTTGAGCACGAAGCACAGGAACAGGAACGGCATGATGCGCCAGGCCAGCTTGCGGTACAGGCGCTGGTCGAAGCTCGGTGCCGACGCCGCAGGCGCGGCGTCGGTGGTTGCGGACAGGCTGTTCATCGCGGGTTACCAGCTCACGTCGACTTTGCCGAAGAAGTACGCGCCTTCCAGGCCGTACGGCGAGTACCAGCTGTAGGTCGGGTCGTCGGTGGGGAAGTAGTAGTAGCGCTTGGCTTCGGCGTTCAGTTGCTGTGGCCGGCGGTCGAAGATGTTTTCCCCGCCGACGGTCACCTTCACCGAGTCGCTCAGCCAGTAGCCCAGGCTCAGGTCGGTGATGAACGCCGGGCGGATTTCCTCGTCGCGGCTGGCGGAGATCTGGTTGCGCCCGGTGACCTTGGAATAGCGCGTGCCCTTGAGGGTGACGTCGAAGTCGCCCAATTGCCAGGCGGCGGTCAGCGAGGTGACGTTCTTCGGATAGGCACTGGTCAGGTTGCCCTGGCGGTCGCGGCCGACGGCGGTCACGCCGGTGCCGGCAAGGGCGTCGGGTTCCTTGATCTTCTCGATGGTCTGCAGGCTCTGGTTGCTCAGCAGGGTCCACTTGGTCTTGCCGTATTCGCCGAGGTCGTAGCGGTAGTCGGCGACCAGGTCGATGCCGCGGGTGCGGGTGTCGGCCAGGTTGCCGAAGTAGGAGACGATCTGGTTCGGGTCCAGGCCATTGGCGGCGAGGATGTTGGACACGGCGGTGCCTTGCAGGTTGCTGGTCTGCAGGATGCGGTCCTTGATATCGATCTGGTACAGGTCGACGGTGATATCCAGGTTCTCGGTCGGCGTGGCGACGAAGCCGAGGCTGTAGTTCATGGATTTTTCCGGCTTCAGGTCCTTGGCACCCAGGGCGCGGCCGGCCGCGTCGTCCACGGTCACGTAGCGGGTGGTGGCCTGTTCCAGTACCCCGGTCAGGGGGCTGGTACGCCAGGCAGTCAGCGATGACGAGTAGTACTGCTGTTGCAGCGACGGCGCGCGGAAGCCGTTGCTGATGGTGCCGCGCACGGCGAACTGCGGGGTGAAGGCATAGCGCGTGGAGAACTTGCCGCTGGCGGTGTCGCCGAAGTCGCTGTAGTGCTCGAAGCGCCCGGCCAGGCTGACGTCCCACTGCTCGGTGAGGCTCTGGCTCAGGTCGATGTAGCCGGCGGTGTTGGTCCGCGAATAGTTGTGCGCGTCGGCCGGGGTGAAGCCGACCAGGCCCGGTGCGCCAGGGTTCGGGCGCTGGCCGGCGAGCGGGTGGCCGGCCGGGAACACGTAGCCGCCATCGGCGTAGGACGCGTATTCGCCGTCCTCGATCTCGAACCCGTCGCGGCGGAACTCCAGGCCGGTGGAGACGTTCAGCGGCTTGGCGAACAGCCCGGTGTCGAAGGCGCGGGTCAGGTCGAGGTTGTTGGTCCACTGGCTGGCGATCAGATGGCCGCCGTCCATGTTGCGCGGGCTGTCCGGGCCGAGGGACGGGTTCAGCGACTTCTCGTTGCGGGTGTTGGCGTCGTTGTAGCCGTAGCTGGTGCTTAGGTCCAGCTTCCAGCCCAGCACGTCCTCGTTGCGCAGGCCGATCACCGTCTGGAAGTCGTCCTCTTCCACCACGAAACGCGGCGAGAAGCCGTCCGGGTACACCGAGACGATGTTCTGCGGCGAGTTGGCGGTGCGGTAGGTGCCCCAGCTGGTGGAGTTGCGGTGGCTGAGGGTAGAGAAGGAATACAGGCTGACCTGGTCGTTCAGCGGCAACTCGGCGTTGTAGCCGAAGTTGTAGGTCTGCGAGCGCGGCTGGCCGAGTTGCTGGCGGTAGCGGCTTTCGCCGTTTTCGCGCGGGTCGGCGGCTCCATTGACCGGGAAATAGATGCGCGTGCGCTCCGGCACGGCGCCGGCGACGTTGGAGCTCTCCTGGATGCCGATATCGGCACTGAGGCTGAAGAAGCCGTCATTGGGCAGCTCGAAGCCCTGGTTGATCTGGCCCTGGCCGCGGGCACCGAAGTTGCCCTTGCCGCCGATGCGGTTCTCGTACTGGCCATACAACGCACTGGCGCTGCCACCGGACTTGTTGCTCTTGAGGATGATGTTGATCACCCCGGCGATGGCGTCCGAGCCGTATTGCGCGGCGGCGCCATCGCGCAGGACTTCCACATGGTCCACCGCGCTGATCGGGATCAGGTCGAGGTCGGCCGGCGACTGGCCGCTGGAACTGGCGGCGGTCTGCACGAAGATCAGCGACGTGTTGTGCCGGCGCTTGCCGTTGACCAGCACCAGCACATGGTTACCGCCCAGGCCGCGCAGGGTCGCGGACTTCACCGACAGCCCGGTACCGCCGGTAAAACCTGCGGCATTGGTATAGGACGGTACGCTGGCGGCCAGGGCGTCGCGCAGGTTCTGCTTGCCGGAACGGGCGAGGTCGTCGGCGCTGATCACGTCGATCGGCGCCAGGCTCTTGGCCACGGTGCGACCGCTGTCGCGGGCACCGGTGACCACCACCGTCTGCAGGGCGGTGTCGGTGCTGCTGGTATCGGCGGCGCTGGCCAGGGGCGCGACGCACAAGCCGAGGATGCCTGCGGTCAGCAGGTTGAGCCTGGGCTGGAAAAGAATGGGGCGAGACATGGTGAGGCTCCGGGATCGGGGGCCGCTGTCCATTCCTGGTGGTGGGTGTTCCTGACAGTACTGGCGAGGCTTTTAAGTGTTGGGCTTTTGGTTATCGGTACAGCATGACGTCCTGTCGGGCCTGGTCGACCAGCGCCATGTGTTGTTGCAGGCGACGCTTGCGGTCGGCCAGCAGCAGGGTCTTGCTCCATTCCATGGCCTTGGCCGAATGTCCGGCCAGTTGTGTCGCCAGTTCGATGGCGGCGCTGTGCGGGTCCTGCGCAATACGGTTGATCAGGCCCAGGGCCAGGGCCTCTTCGGCATCGAAGCTGCGGGCACTGAGCATGATGTCCAGGGCCGCCGCCTCGCCGATCAGGCTGGGCAGGGTGATCGCGCTGAATCCGGAGAGCATGCCGTGGCGCACTTCCGGGAAGCTGAAACGGGTGTCCGGGCGGGCGATGCGGAAATCGCAGTGGATCGCCAGGCTGATGCCCAGGCCCAGGGTGTGGCCGTGCAAGGCGGCAACTACCGGTTTGTTCAGGTCCAGGCCGACATCGGGCAGGGCGCGGGCGAGCAGGGCGCTGGCCACGGCTTCGCCGGTGGCCTGGATTTCCTTGAGGTCGGAGCCGGCGCAGAAGGCCTTGTCGCCGGCGCCGCGCAGGACGATGGCCCGCGCCTGTTGGTCTGCGGCGGCACGTGCCCAGGCCTCGGCCAGTTCGCGCTTGGCCTGGCCATCCAGGGCATTCAGGCGCTCGGGGCGGTTCAGGGTGATCTGCACCACGCCATCGCCAAGGGGTTGGTAGTCGACTGTCATTACGATTTTCGCTGCGGGTGAAAGAAAGACGTTTTGCCTCTTGCGGCATCGCGTCGAAGTGGGGAAAACTTAATGTATGTTCATAATGCAAACAACATGTTTGTTATACGAACATGTTTTGTGTTCCTCTCAAATGGTTATAAAAAATGAAAGCGATAGTACTTAAGGCCTTCGGCGGGCCGGAACAGTTGCAACTCGAAGAGGTTCCGACGCCACAGGCCGGGCCGGGAGAAGTGCTGGTGCGGGTGCACGCCGCCGGAGTCTGCCACCACGATCTGCTGCACCGCGCCGGGCAACTGCCCGGGGCCCATACCGGGGTGGTGCTGGGGCATGAAGTGGCCGGGGAGGTGGTCGAGGTTGGCGCCGGCGTGTTGCAGCTCAAGGTCGGCTCGCGGGTGGTGGTCTATCAACGACGTTTCTGTGGGCAATGCCGCGACTGCCTGCGCGGGCGTCAGGACCTGTGCCGGGCCCTGGGCCTGCCGTCGGTGGATACCGAGGGCGCCTACGCCGAATACCTGCGGATCCCGGCGATTTCCGCGGTCGAATTGCCCGAAGGGCTGGACTACGCGCTCGCCGCGCTGGCGTCCTGCCCGATCGCTACCAGCGTTCGCGCGCTGTATGGGGAAGCCGGATTGCAGCCCGGCGAGACGGTGCTGATCAATGGCGCCAGTGGCGGTCTGGGGGCGCATCAGATCCAGCTGGCCCGGGCCCTGGGGGCGCGGGTGATCGCGGTGACCGGGAGCGAGGCCAAGCGTGAGTTTCTGCACCAGCTGGGGGCCCATGAGGTCGTGGTTTCTGCCGGCGGCTATAGCGCCGAGGTGTGGAAGCTGACTGGCAAGCGCGGCGTCGATGTGGCCATGGAAAACCTCGGGCACACGCTGGAAGACACCCTGCGCAGCATGACCCTGGGCGGTCGCGTGGTGGTGCTGGGCAATGTCGAGCCGGGCAGCGTACCGGTGAATCCCGGGCTGCTGATCGGGCGCAGGTTGAGGCTGCAAGGCTCGGGCAGTGCGACCCTGGAGCAGTTGCGCACGGCATTGGCGCTGATCCATGGCGGGCAGGTGCGGCCATTGATCGACCGGGTCATGCCCTTCCCGCAGGCGGGTGAGGCCCATGCGCTGCTGGAATCGCGGCAGGTCAATGGACGCATCGTCCTGAGCGGGTGGTGAGCATGGATATCAGTACCCTGCTGGGCCAGGCCGCAGGCAAATGGCCAGAGGCGTCGGCGCTGCACGAGCCGGCTACCGGGCGACGCCTGTCCTTCGCGCAGCTGGACCAGGCGCTGACGGCGTTCGGCCTGGCCCTGGACGACCTGGGTATCGAGCCAGGGGCTCGGGTGGCGCTGCTGGCCGATGCCAGTGTCGATTACCTGATCGCCGATTATGGCTGCATGGCTAACGGGCGCGTGCGGGTGCCGCTGGACCCGGCCCTGTCCCAGAGCGAGTTGCTGGCCCAGTTGCGCGATGCCGGGGCTGCATTGCTGCTGTTTTCCTCGGCGTATGCGGAGGTGGCCGAGGCGTTGCGCGGGGAGGGCGTCGAGTGTCGGCACCTGGCTTCGCTGACGGTCGGTTGCGCATCACCCTTGCCTGTCCGCGCTGCGCAGCCGGCGCAGTCCCTGGCCTCGCTCAACTACACCGGCGGCACCACCGGTGTGCCCAAGGCGGTGATGCACCGGCATGCCAGCCTCTGCGCGGTGTTGCAGAACGTGGTCATGGGCCGTGGTGCGCTGCCGGGGGATGTCCTGCTGAATGTGCGGCCGCTGTGGCCGATCGCGGCGGTGGCGGTACTGGCGCATCTGCTTGCGGGTGGCGAGGTGGTGCTGGGTGGTCGCTTCGACAGCAAGCAGTTCCTGGATTCGCTGCGCGAGTATCGGGTGGCGTTCAGTTCGCTGGTGCCGACCCAGTTGCTGCGGTTGTTGCGTGAGAGCGGCAACGCGCCGGCGGATCTGCCTTGGTTCAAGAGCCTGGACATTGGCGCGGCGGCCTTGACCGGCGAGGTACTTGAGGGGTCGTTCAGCCTGTTCGCCGGGCGCATCGCGGTGCTCTACGGCATGACCGAAGCCCCCTGGAGCTGCTACCTGTCCGCGGCGCAAATGGTTGCGCTGCGTGCGTCCGGCGAAAGCGCCGAAGGCGTGGTCGGGCGTTCGCTGTTCTCGGCGGCGGTCAGGATCGACCGGGTGGATGAGCGCGGTATCGGCGAGATCCTGCTGGCCGGTCCGCAGTTGATGGCGGGATACTGGCAGCAGCCGGGTCTTACCGGTGAGGTGCTGGTGGACGGCTGGTTGCGCAGTGGCGACCTGGGACGAATTCGCGCTGACGGGCTGCTGGAAGTGCTCGGGCGCTGCAAGGACATCATCCGCAGCGGCGGTAAATCGGTGCAGCCGGGGGAGGTGGAGCAGGCGTTGCTCGGCCATGCCGCGGTGCGCGAGGCCCATGTATTCGGCAGGGCGGACCTGGAGTGGGGGGAGCAGGTGTGTGCGGCCCTGGTCCTGGAGCCTGGCGCGGTGGTGACGGTGGAGGAGCTTCTGGAGCACTGTCGCGGTTTGCTATCGCGCTACAAGGTGCCGAGGCAGGTGCACTTCATCGAGGAATTGCCGCGTTCGCATTATGGGAAGGTGCAGCGCAACCGGTTGTTGGCGGTGCTGGGGGCCTAGGTCGAAATACCTTGTTGCCATGCTTCTGGTCATTCCTGGACTGTTGTTTCTACCTTGAGGATTCATTTCGCAAGGAGAGTGACATGGACAGTCCAGCTTCCAACCGACTGCGCCGGGGACGGGTTTCGATTCCCGGGCAGTTGTATTTGCTCACCACGACTGTGGATGGGCGTGAACCTGTATTTAGCGATTTTGCGGTGGCCAGGTTGATGGTCGAGCAGTTGCGCCATGCCGAGCGGACCGGGATGGTCCGATCACTGGCGTGGGTCGTCATGCCTGACCACTTGCATTGGTTGATAGAGCTGGATCAGGTTTCGTTGACAACCTTGATGCGCCGGGTGAAATGCCGAAGTACCTGTTTGATCAACAAGGCTTATGGCAGGCAGGGGCGTCTGTGACAGCAGGGGTTTCATGACCGTGCCTTGCGCCGGGAGGATGATGTGGTTGCGGTGGCGCGGTACATCGTTGCAAATCCGGTGCGTGCCGGGTTGGTGTCGAAGGCTGGGGATTATCCGCATTGGGATGCGATCTGGTTGTGATTTCCGGGTTGTGTGCTGTAGCTGATGGCCTCATCGCCGGCAACAACCCAAGACCATACGACCCGTTACGGATTCCCAAGCTGCGCCGCAATCCCCTCGCAAGCCCGCCGTACATGGGCCGCCAGTGCCGACCCCGGATGGGTCTCTTCCTCCATATCCAGCCCGGCCACCACCACCGCTCCCAATGCCTGCCCACCCGCGACGCGGATCGGAAACGCCACCGACGATAGTCCCGGCTTGAACTCCCCATGCCCGAAGGCGAAGTCTTGCTGGCTATGGATCAACTGCAACCCTGGCAGCGCCTTGGCATAGCGCTCTTCCCCGAGCACTCCAAGCGCCATCGCTTCGCTGTAGGTCGCCAGTACCGCCCGGCCGCTGGGGCTGCCCTCGATCGGAAACTGATCCGCCAGGTCCACGATCACATTCAACGGCGTGGCTGGCGTCCACATGCGCTCGATCAGCACCACCTGGTCCCCCACCGGCACCGACAGCGAGACGATCGCCGGCCGTTCGCCGATCACCCGCTGCAATTCGATGGCATAGGGCAGGGCCAGGCGGCGCAGGTTCAGGCGGTTCAGGTAGGCGGCGGAATAGATCAGGCTTTCCGGGCCGATATGGTAGGTGGCCCCGCGGGATTCGATCAGGCCCCAATAGGTGAGGGTCTTGAGCAGGCGGTGGATGGTGGAGCGTTCGATGCCGGTCTGCCGTGCCAGGTCCAGGGCGCTGGCGCCGTGCTTGAGGTTGGCGAGGGCACGCAGGAGGACGATCGAGCGGTCGATGACCTGGACGCGTCCGCCGGCGTTGTCCTTGCCGTTGGCCGCAGGTTGAGGGGCAGAGATTTCCATCGTGACAGGGGATTCCAAAAGACCGGTCGCCAAGGTTAGCCGTGATCCGCCAGCGGGTGAAGAGCCGCCACCGGCGATTATTTCACGGCGGCTTAGACCGAATATGCATGGCGGTTATGAGCATGGATCATCTGGCGATATCCATTGCGTCGTTTTTCCAGTCTGGATGCCGGTTATGGCTGCAATGTTATACGGATCGTCATCATTGCATCGGATGGAATTGCCACAGCGTCCTGTTTGCCCGTCGCCGCACCGCTAGCCGCTGTTTTTCCGCCATCTTGCCGCCTCGTCGCCGATTCCTAGAATCTGCATCCATCTCCTCTCGTCACTTTGAACAAGGACTTCACCATGATGAACGCAATGCAGATGCCGATGATGAACGCCACCATGCCGATGATGCCAATGACCGGCATGCCGATGATGATGGCCACGATGACCTGCAAGATGGTCGACGACGGCATGATGTGCACCATGAAGCCTGCCGCCGGCATGGACATGGCGATGTTCCGCAACAGCGCGGAAATGATGCAGATGATGATGAACTGCGGCATGCCGATGATGATGCAGTGCGGCAACCTGATGCTGATGGGCTGCAATCAGATGACCATGCCGATGATGCCCATGAACGGCATGATGATGCCGATGATGAAATGCATGATGGAGTGCACCGTCATGGCCGACGGCATGACCTGCAAGATGATGCCGATGGCCGGCATGAGCATGGAGATGATGAACAGCTGCTGCATGCTGATGATGAAGATGATGAACGACTGCAGCATGCCGATGATGATGAGCTGCAACGGCATGCCGATGATGTGCTGCACCTGCTGATCGGCGGGTTTGCACTGACCTTGTGGGAGCGGGTTCACCCGCGATTACAGTAGTGAATTCACCATCGCAATCGCGGGTAAACCCGCTCCCACAGGGATTGACGTACGGCTTTTGATTCAGTCCCTGCTCTCGGGATGGGTCACCACCAGGTACGCCACCGCTTCGCTGTCCACCGGATTGCGATAGCGGTGGGGCTGGTCGGCGTAGAAGACGATGGAATCGCCCGTCGACAGCAGGAAACGCTCGTCGTTGACGCTGATCTCCAGCGCACCTTGGGCCACTACCAGGTTCTCCCGCACGCCCGGGCCGTGTCCGGCGGAGTGCTCCTCGCCCAACGGGCTGATGCGCAATTCATAGAATTCGGACTGTTGCGGTACATCCACCGGAAACAGCGCTCGACTGACGAACGCCCCCGTAGCACTGACCAGACGCTTGCTGTCGCGCGCCGGCAGCACCGTGACCCCGGCGCATTCGCGCTGATCCAGAAACGCCGCCACCGACACTTTCAAGCCCCGGGCGATCTTGCACAGCACACGGATCGACGGCACGCTGCGCCCGGATTCGACCTGAGCCAGCATCGCCCGGCTGACGCCGCTGGCCCGGGCCAGGGCGTCGAGGGACAGTTGGCGCTTGGCGCGCAGGCGCTGGAGATTGCTGGCGACCCGCTGGCCGATGCCGTCGTCTGCCTGGGTGACGGCGTCGGGCAAGGCAAAAGGCGGTTCGTCGGAGGTGATCAGAAAGCGGGTGGGCGTGGTCATGCCATTACGCCTGGCGCGGTGTTTTCGATGAGGTGATGGCGACGTTCTCCGGGCTGGCGGCAAAGCCGGCCTGCTGCGCATACATCGCCCACAGCAGACGACCTTGTTGTTGAGCCAGCTTGCGTTTGCGGTGCAGGGTGAAATCGAGGATGGTGGCGGCGTGGCTCATGGAGGATTCCTTGTCTGGAGCAGGGGGCCATGAGCGGGAGACTACTGGTTTGCTCTTAGAACCAGAAATACTGAATTTGCATTTGTTAATTCCATTTTGCTGTTGCTCCTGAGGGCCTCATCGCTGGCAAGCCAGCTCCCACAGCGGTGCACACGATCCCTGTGGGAGCTGGCTTGCCAGCGATGAGGCCCGGACAGTCAAGGAAACCTGTTGATCCCACCTACAACCTGCCCACCCACCTCGGTCTCCACCTGCAACACACCCCCCGAATCCGGCGCACTCCCCAGCACCTCCAGCTTCAATTCCTGCCGCGCACTGGTTATGAACAGCGTCCGCATCCCATCCCCGCCAAAACACAGGTCCGTAGGGCAGGGCACCGGCAACCCGATCATCCGCTCCAGGTTCCCTTCGGCATCGAACCGCGCCAGGCTCCAGCCATCACGCTGGGTAGTCCAGACCCCACCCTGTGCATCCAGCGCCAGCCCGCTGAGGCTGCCGCCGCCCCGAGGCAGCGACGCCAAGCGCCGCACCACCGTGCTCCCCGGTTGCAAGCGCAGGATAGCCCCGGCCTCCGGCGCGATCGCATACACCGCGCTGCCACTGGCATCCCAGCGAAACCCGCTGATCTGTTCGCTCAGCGCCCAGCCATGACGCAACTCGCCCTCGTTGCTCATCTCGCCGATCAGGCAACCGCTGGCCGTGCGGGCACAGGCCCATAGGGTGCCGGATGGATGCCCGGCCAAGGCGAGCAAGCGACTGCCCAGGACATCCTGCATCGGATGCTCGTTGCCTTCCCAATCCACCAATGACCAGCCCCCGGCCTGGGCCACCAGCAAGCCGTCGCGGTGCAGCTCCATGGCCCGCACCGGCAGGTCCAGGCGGGTCAGCAGGCGGCTGTTTTTCCCGTCCCAGCAATGGATTGCCGGAGCCAAGGTATCTGCCCAGTACAAGAGACCGCTCGCCGCGTGCCAGCGCGGAAACGCGCCATGGAACGACCAGGGCGCCGGCAGCACGTTCAAGGCACCCGACGGCCGCTGGGTGGCTTCCGGGCGCAACTGCTCGCCCACCCGCCGTGCCGCCTCCGCCAGCTCCGGGCCGAGCAGGGTCAGGCGCTCCAGGGTCAGGCGATAGGCCGGCCCGGCCACGCTCAACGCACCACGCACCACACCCTGCTTGTCGATGATCGGCGCTGCCACACAGCGCACGCCGAGGCGGATTTCTTCGTCGTCGAGGGCATAGCCGCGGGCGCGGGTAATCTGCAGCTCGGCCAGCAAGCGGCGGCGGTCGGTGATGGTCAGCGGAGTCAGCGGCTCCATTGCCACGCCCTTGAGGATCTCGTCCCGCGCCGTGGCCGACAGCGCCGAGAGAATCGCCTTGCCCTGGCCGGTGCAGTACACCGGTTTGCCCTGGCCAAGGCTGGCCGCCGAGCGCTGGGTATGGGCGCCATCACAGCGCTCCAGGGACAGCACCTGGTTGCCGTCGAGTACCGCCAGGTACGAAGTCTCCCCGGTCAGGTCGCGCAGGGCGCGCAGTTCCTCGCTGGCCGCCGCTACCAGGTCCGGCTCCAGGTAGGCATTGCGCACCATCTCCAGGTAGTTGAAGCCCAGGCGGTAGACCTTGCGCGTCGGATCGCGGCGGATCATCCCGCGCTCCACCAGGGTGGCGAGGATGCGGTACAGGGTGGTGCGCGGCAGTGGCACCTGGGCGGCCAGTTGCGCCTGGCTTATACCGCTGGGCATGGCGCCCACGGCCTGGAGCACGTCGAGGGCCTTTTCAAGGGCGGCGGTGCCTTCACCTGGTTTCATCGGTTATTCCCATCAGTTGGAACGGAACGGCTGTGACACGGATTCTGCCCCTTTTTGCTGGGACTTTCCCCCATAGAATCGGCCTCAACGGGGGTTGAAGCCGGCGCGTGTTCCACATGGTGGGAATTGGCGTCGGCCACCCATCGGATGAATCCGCCTGGAGAACCTATAAGAATGTCCGTCATCCATACCTATGCCGATGCCCACGAAAGCGCCTCGGGCAAGCGCGTCGAAGTCAGCGACGCCACCCTGGCCAAGCTGGCCGCCTGCAGTAGCGGTTCGCTGACCACCCAGCTGTTCAAGCGCGGCTTCCGTCAGCCGGCGCTGGTCGGCCTGCGCGCCATGACCCGCGACACCCAGCCGTTCGCCGGGCGCGCCTTCACCATGCGCTTCATTCCTGCCCGTGAAGACATCGACACCTACCAGACCATGACCACCAAGCCCAACGACGACAACCTGCAATGGGTTGGTGTGGAGCAGGTGCAGCCTGGCGACGTATTGGTAATCGACAGCCGCAACGACCCAGCCGCAGCCTCCGCCGGCAATATCCTGGTGACCCGCCTGCTGGCACGTGGCGCCAAGGCCATCGTCACCGATGGGGCACTGCGCGACGGCAGCGAGATCGCTGCCATGAACCTGCCGGCCTATGCCCGCGAGATCACCGCCACCACGCGCATTTCCTATCACCACGTCGCCGACCTGCAGGTGCCGATCGGCTGTGCCGGCGTCGCCGTGTATCCGGGCGACATCATCGTCGGCGATGCCGATGGCCTGACGGTGGTCCCCGCGCACCTGGCCGAGGAGCTGGCCGAAGTGTGCAGCGTGCAGGACGACATCGAGCACTACCTGGCCATGCGCATCGCCTCGGGCGAGCCGCTGTGGGGCGTCTACCCGCCGAGCCCGGCCTCGGTCTCCGACTACCACGCCTGGGTCGCCAGCGGCCGTCCGGCGATCCCTTCGATCATCGACAAGAAGGAGGCCTAAGCCGTGGCCGAGCACAAGCACGCGCAACTGATCCGCCGTTACTTCGACGCCTGCAACGAGGGCGACTACGACAAGCTGGTGTCCTGCTTCACCCCGGACGCCGTGCATTACTTCCCCGCCGGCCTGCCGGAAGTGCCCTGGCGCACGGCCGACACCATCGCCCGCAAGTGGGTGTGGTGCGTGGAGAACCTGGGCTCGCAGTGGACCATCGAGAAGATCCTGGTCAGCCACGACAGCAATGAAGCGGTGATCGAATGGACCCACTGGAAGAGCAAGCCGGGCACCGCCCTGCGCGGTGACGAGTGGTACGTCTTCGACGAGGAAAGCGGCCTGATCCGCGAGATCCGCGCCTACTACGCCTCGCCGGCGGACAAGGACGTGGCGATCAACGAGCTGGTGGACTTCGACTACACCGGCCGCGGTTATCACCTCGAACCCAAGGCCCGCTGAAGGAAGCGTTCAATGAGTATTCAACACGATCCGTCCCTGGCGCTGATCGACCAGGTGGTTGCCAAGGCCGTTGCCGCCGCCGACTTCTGGGCCGAGTCCCCGGCCGCCGTGCGCGCTGCGCTGCTCAATGGCCTGGCGACCGCGCTGGAAGACCAGCAGGCCGAACTGGTCGCCATTGCCGACCGCGAGAGTGGCCTGGGCGAAGGCCGCCTGAAGGGCGAAGTGGCCCGCACCGCCTTCCAATTGCGCGGTTTCGCCAGCGAAGTGGAAGCGGGCGTGCCGTACCGCCAGGTGGTCAGCGATGCCGTGGCCGGCGCACCGCCTGCCGGGCGTCCGGCGCTGGTGCGGGTGCAGCGTGCACTCGGCCCGGTCGCCATGTTCTCGGCGAGCAACTTCCCGTTCGCCTTCTCGGTGCTGGGTGGCGATACCGCCTCGGCCCTGGCCGCCGGTTGCCCGGTGGTGGTCAAGGCGCATTCCGGTCACCCGGAGCTGTCCCGTGCGGTCTACGAAATGGCGGCCGGTGTGGTTCGCCAGCAGGGCCTGCCGGAAGGCCTGCTGACCCTGGTCGAAGCCACCTCCCGTGCTGGCGGTACCTACCTGGTGCAGCATCCGGGCATTGCCGCCGTTGCCTTCACCGGCTCCTACCAGGGCGGCAAGGCCCTGTGGCAGGCGGCCAATGAGCGTCCGCGCCCGGTGCCGTTCTTCGGCGAGCTGGGTTCGATCAACCCGCTGGTGGCCCTGCCTGCCGCCCTGGAAAAAGACAGCGAAGGCCTGGCGAAAACGCTGGCCGCCTCGATCACCCTCGGCTGCGGCCAGTTCTGCACCAGCCCCGGCCTGATCGTGCTGCTGGACTCGCCCCACAGCGAGCGTTTCGTCACCCAGTTGGCCGAGGCCATTGCGCCGATCGCCACGCACCGTATGCTCACCGCCGGCATGCGCCAGGGCTTCGATGCTGCGGCGGCCACCGTGGCGGCGAATGCCGATGCCGTGTTCACCCCGGCGGCCGATGGGGCCGGCCCGGCGCCGCGCCTGTTCAGCACCGATGCGGCGGCATTCATCGCCAATGCCCATCTGCGCGAGGAAATGTTCGGCCCGGCGGCGCTGCTGGTGCGTGCCGCTTCGGTTGCCGAAGTGGTGGCCGTGCTGAACGCCGTCGGCGGCAGCCTGACCACCACCCTGTGGGGCGCCGAGCAGGCCAGCGATGACAATCGCCAGTTGGTTCGTGCGGCCGAGAAGATCTCCGGGCGCGTGCTGTTCGGCGGTGTGCCGACCGGTGTCGCGGTGTGCCACGCCCAGCAGCATGGCGGGCCCTGGCCGTCGTCCACCACCCCGCAAACCACCTCGGTCGGCTACGCCGCGCTGGAGCGCTTCCTGCGTCCGGTCGCGTTGCAGGACGCGCCGGCGTGGACGCTGGGCTAAGGGGAGGGCAGCGCCATGATGCGTCACGTCGTGTTGTTTCGCCGCCTCGCCGAGGTCGAGCGGCAGCCGGAACTGGAGCAACGCCTGGTCGCGCGCATGCGCGACCTCGATCAGGAGATCGATTTCATCCGTGACTGGACCGTCGCCGCCAACGAGCTGGATCGCCCCATCTGCTGGGACTACATCCTCGACTCGGGCTTCGACGATGCCGCCGCGGTAGAGCGGTACCTGCCACACCCCGCGCACCAGGCACTGGTCGCGGAGCTCAAGCAGTACTTCGAGTGGGTGGCAGTGGATTACAGCGTCTAGACCCGACAGGCAGCCGGACCCTGCCTGGGGTCCGGCGCTATAACAACAAGATCCGGTTCGCTACTGGCGCCGGACGGAGACGTACATGAACAAGAAAAAGAATTACCGCTGGACGATCCTGACGATGCTGTTCATCGCCATGATCATCAACTATGTCGATCGGGCCGCACTGTCCATCGCCATGCCCTTCATTACCCAGGAATACCATCTGACCCCTGCCGAAAAAGGCATGATCTTCAGCAGCTTCTTCTTCGGCTATGCACTGTTCTGCTTCGTCGGCGGTTACCTGGCCGACCGCTTCGGGCCGAAGAAGGTCCTGACCTGGTCCATGAGCTTCTGGTCGGTGCTTTGCGGTTCCACCGCGCTGGCCTTCAACTTCTGGTCGCTGCTGATCGTTCGCGCCCTGTTCGGGGTAGGTGAAGGCCCGGTTTCGACCACCGCGAACAAGACCGTCAACAGCTGGTTCCCGATCAAGGAACGCGCCCGCGCCATCGGCATCAACCAGGCCGGCGGCCCGTTGGGCGGTGCGCTGGCCGGCCCGATCGTCGGCTTCCTCGCGCTGTGGCTGGGCTGGCGCGTGGCCTTTGTGGTGATCGCGGTGGTCGGCGTGCTCTGGGCTATCGCCTGGTACCGGCTGGCGACCTCGACCCCGCAGGAACACGCCAAGGTTTCGCCGGAAGAACTGGCCGAGATCAACGAAGGCCGCGTTGCCCCGGTCATGACCGCCGAGCAGGCCCCGCGCACCCCGGTGCTGCAGATCATCCTGCAACGGTCGGTGCTGGTCACCGGTGTCTCGCTGTTCTGTTACAACTACATCCTGTACTTCTTCATGACCTGGTTCCCCAGCTACCTGATCGACGCCAAGGGCATCGACCTCAAGTCCATGAGCATCGTCACCGCGCTGCCCTGGCTCGTGGGTACGGTCGGCTTCGTCTGCGGCGGCCTGCTGATCGACTGGGTGTTCAAGCGCACCGGCAAGCAGCTGTTCTCGCGCAAGGTGGTGCTGGTTACCTGCCTGCTGGTGGCGGCGGTGTGCATCGTCCTGACCGGACGGGTCGAGAGCGTCACCAGCACAGTGGCGGTGATGACCGTGGCCATCGGCTTCCTGATGCTCACCGCACCGGCCTATTGGTCGCTGATCCAGGACGCGGTGCCTGATCACCAGGTGGGCACTGCCGGCGGTTTCATGCACGGCCTGGCCAACCTGTCCGGGATCGTGGCGCCGACCGTGACCGGCTTTATCATCCAGGCCACCGGCACCTACGGCAGCGGCTTCGCCCTGGCCGGCGGCCTCGGTGTACTGGGAGCGCTGATCGTAGCGTTCTTCGTCGGCAAGGCGCCGGTCAAGCGCGACGCCGTGGTCGCGGCAGCCTGATAGTAAAACGCGGCCTGCGGGCCGCAACCCGCTTGTGCAATTACCCGGATTTCAGGAATTCGCTATGCCTACGCTTCTTGTCACCGGCGCCGCCGGTATCGTCGGGACCGCCCTGCGGCCCTTCCTGCGCCAGCGCTACAGCCTGCGCCTGCTCGACCGCCAGCAAGTCGCGGACCTGCACGAAGGCGAGACCGCGGTGGTCGGCGACCTCACCGACCCGGCCTGTGTGCAGCGCGCGGTGGACGGGGTCGATGGCATCCTCCACCTGGCCTGTGCCCATGGCACCGACATCCACTTCAACAGCACCGTGGAGCCCAATTACCACGGCACCTTGTACCTGCTTGAAGCGGCGCAGCGCCATGGCGTGAAGCGTTTCGTCTTCGCCAGCAGCCACCATGTGCTGGGCCAGTACCGCAGCGACCGGGCCGAGTTTTTCGACGACATGCCGGTGGCCCCGGACAGCTACTACGCCCTGAGCAAGGTGTTCGGCGAAGCCGCCTGCACCACCTTCTCCTTGCGCAGCGAGGTGGCGACCTTCATCGTGCGGATCGGCAATGCCGACCCCAAGGTTTCCGACGCCCGCCGCCTGCGCATGTGGACCAGCGCCCGCGACCTGGCCCAGCTCATGCTGATCGGCCTGGAACACCCCGAGGTGCGCAACGAGATCGTCTATGGCGTCTCGGAAAGCCCCAATCCGCTGTTCCACAACAACCGCGCCCGTGCCCTCGGCTACCAGCCCCAGGACAATGCCGGCGAGCATCTGGCCGACAACTACCTGCCGTATGAAGCCATGGCCGCGGTAGGCTCGGGCCGCGACCATGTCGGCGGTGCGTACGCCGGCGTGCCCCTGGCTTCGCTGCTGGAGAACCCGCAATGAAGATCGTCCGCATTGACACGCAGATCGTGGAAATCCCGTTCCATGATGGTGGCAAGGGCCAGGGCATTACCCCGACCACCTGGAACACCCTGGAAAACGTGCTGGTCCGCATTGAGGACGAGCAGGGCAATGTCGGCTGGGGCGAGGCCTTCGGCTACTTCGTCGCCAACGCCACCAAGGCCCTGATAGACCGTTTGATCACGCCGCTGCTGCTGAACCGCGAGATCACCGATATCGCCGCGTTCAACCAGGAACTGCAACTGCGCCTGCACCTGTTCGGGCGCTATGGCGTGACCCTGTTCGCCATCTCCGGCATCGATATCGCCCTGTGGGACCTGGCAGCGCGCCGGCGCAACCTGCCGCTGCATCGCCTGCTCGGCGAGGCGGTGCGCGAGAGTGTGCCGGCCTATGCCAGCCTGGTTCGCTATTCCGACAACGAGGTGGCCCCGGCCATCTGCGAAAAGGCCCTGGAGATGGGCTTCAGCGATATCAAGCTGCATGAAGTCACGGTCGACGAGATCGCCGCCTGCCGCCGCGCCATCGGCGACGACGTGCCGCTGGCCACCGACGTCAACTGCGGCTGGAAGGTAAAAGACACCCGCGACTGGCTGCCGGCACTGCGTGACCTCAAGCTGGCGTGGCTGGAAGAACCGATCTTCCCGCCGGAAGACTTCGCCACCCTGGCCGGCCTGCGCGGGCAGGGCGTGCCGTTGTCGGCGGGAGAGAACTGGTGCACCGCAGTGCAGTTCGAGCAGGCCCTGGTGACGGGGGCGGTGGATTCCATCCAGCCCAGCGTGACCAAGGTCGGTGGTATCTCCGAATGCCTGCGCATCGGCGAACTGGCGCGCCAGCGCGAGGCGGTGGTACTGCCGCATTGCCCGTACTTCGGCCCCGGCCTGATCGCCACCCTGCACCTGGCGGCTGTCCAGCCGTGGGTGCCGCAGGTGGAATACCTGTTCGTCGAGCCGGCAGGCTGGCTATATCCGGTGGAGTCGCTGCGCAGCGGCAACCAGTTGCAGATCCCGCAAGGCGCGGGCCTGGGGCTGGACATCGATCAGCACGTGATCGAGCGCTGGCGCCGCAACTGATCGGCTTTCTTGTCCTTTGGCTTTCAACCTCCGCCACGCTTCGGCGTGGCGGCAGGGGCTTGTCGTGCCCGCTTCGGGGTAACGGAGGGTGTCATGCAACGTGTCGAACTGAACAACGCCATCTGGAAGCTGGCCTTGCTGCCGGCGTGGGGCGGGCGTATCGCTTCCCTCAGCGCCGACGGGCTGGAGTTGCTGCTGCCGATCACCAGCGAGTCCTTCGACCCGCTGGACTGGCCGCGGGCCGGGGGCTATCCGCTGTTTCCTTATTCCAACCGCATCCGTAAGGCGCGCCTGGCATTCAACGGCGTCGAGCATCGTCTGCCGGCCCACCACGCGGCCTTGCCGCACACCCTGCATGGCGTGAGTCATACCCGGCCATGGCAAGTGGTCAGCGCCGAAGCCGACAGGGCGCTGATCCGCTGCGATTACCAGGGCGAGCACTGGCCCTGGGCATTTCGTGCCGAGCAGGCGTTCGCGCTGGAGGGCCCTCGCTTGCGGGTCACCCTGCGCCTTGTCAACCAGGGCGTGACGCCGATGCCGGCCGGGCTCGGGCTGCATCCGTACTTCCAGCGTCATCCCGGGATGCGCGTGGAATACCGGGTCGGGCGTGAATGGCAGATCGATGCCGACTACCTCGCTACCGGCAGCTACCTGGACGCGCCGAAAACCCAGCACATCGCCGCCGACAACGGCGAGGCGGTCGCCCATTACCAGTCGCGCTGGGACGGCAAAGTCCGGGTGGACTATCCGCAGGGTTCGCTCCAGCTGCATAGCGACCTGACCCACATGGTCGCTTTCGCCCCCGCAGGCCTGGGCTACCTGTGCCTGGAGCCGGTTTCTCATCTGGCCGATGCCTTCAACCGCCCCAGAGCGGAGTGGGCCGAGGTCGGCACCCATGAACTGGCCCCGGGAGAGGCCCTGGAGACCACCCTGACGTTTATCTGGCACGGGCGCTGAGCCCGGCCGCGCGTTACCGATCCACCACCCTTAAAAAAGAGAACAACAACAATGAAATCATCCTCGTACGGGGCGGGCTTCGCTCGCTCGGCAAAACCCCTGACACTGCTGCTGGGCCTGGCACCGCTGGGCGCCCATGCGGCGTTCTTCGAAGACGCCAAGGCCAACCTGACCCTGCGCAACTTCTACTACAACCACGACCTGCGCGACTCCACCAAGCCCGCGCAATCCAAGCTGGAGGAGTGGGCCCAGGGCTTCATCCTCAAGGGTGAATCGGGCTACACCGAGGGCATCGTTGGCGTGGGCGTGGATTTCTATGCCGGGCTTGGCCTGAAGCTGGACTCTTCACCGTCGCGCAGTGGCACTGCCTTGCTGCCAGGCGCCTACGACCGTGCCGGCGGCCCGCGCAATGCCGATCCGCGTTCGGTGGACGAGTTTTCCGAAGCCACGGCCGCGCTCAAGTTCAAGTATTCAAAAAGCGAGCTGAAGGTAGGCGGGCTGTTCCCGAAGATCCCCCTGGTCAGCTCCGGCGACGCACGCCTGCTGCCGCAGTTCTTCGAAGGCGTCATGCTCGATGTAAAGGAGATCGACAACCTCGACCTCAGCGTCGGCCAGATGCGCCAGGTTAATCAACGTGAATTCGCAGGCGCCCGGGATATCCAGGTGGGCAACTACTACAGCGTGTTCAGCGACCGCTTCAACTACCTCGGCGGCACCTGGCGCATCACCCCGCAGTGGTCGGCGGGGCTGTGGGGCGGGCGTCTGGAGGATGTCTACCAGCAGAACCTCGCTACCGTCACCCACACGCAGAAGCTCGGCGACTGGAACCTGTCCGGAACGCTCAACTACCTCGACACCGGTGAGTCCGGCGCCGAGAAGGCCGGCAAGCTGGACAGCCGCATGACCTCCGGGATGCTCAGCGCCACTCTCGGGCCGCAGACCTTCCGCGTCGGCTACCAGTACAACGCCGGTGACAGCGCGTTGCCGTTCATCCACGACACCGACCTGCCAGCGGCGGCCAACGCCGTGCAGGTGCTGCGTTTCGACCGGGCCCAGGAACGCTCCTGGCAGGCGCGCTACGACCTCGACTTCGCCTCGCTGGGCGTGCCGGGGCTGGTGGCCTTCGCCCGATACGTCAAGGGCGACAACTTCAAGGTGGCGGGCGAGGACGGCAGCGAGTGGGAGCGCAATATCGACATCACCTACACCGTGCAGGACGGGCCGCTGAAGAACCTTGCCCTGCGCCTGCGCAATGTCCAGTTGCAAGGCGATGCCACCGGGCGCCGGGATGAAAACCGGGTGATTCTGGCGTATACCTTGCCGTTGTTCTGACCTTTGTCTTGAACCTTGCCGCTGCCCTGGAACGGGCGGCGGCTTTTGCGTTTTTGGAGTGTTGTCATGAGTTATCGCCTTGATCCGGAAATCCAGGCCTATGTCGAGGCATGCCAGCGGTTTGTGCCTGTCGATGACAGTATCGAGGCACGGCGGGAGGCGTTTCTGCGGGCTTGTCGGGCCTGTACGCCCGAGGCGCCGGTAGGCTGGTCTATCGCTGACCGGGTGCTGGATGGCGTGAGGCTTCGGGTCTACAAGCCAGCGGGACCGGTACCGCATGGTGGCTGGCCAACGTTGCTGTATCTGCATGGTGGTGGATGGAACCTGGGTAACCTGGACACCCATGACTGGTTTGCCTATGCGCTTGGGCGAAGGGTGTCGGTGGCGATCGTGGCGGTGGAGTACCGGTTGGCGCCGGAACATTGCTATCCGGCGCCGCTGGAGGATTGCATGGGTGCATGGAATGGCTTGCGCGAAGGGCGGGTCGATGCGGCGCTGAGTCGCGAGCGGCTGATCGTCGGTGGTGACAGCGCTGGCGGGACCTTGGCTGCCGGGCTGTGCATGGCCTTGCGCCGGGATGGTCAGCCGCAGCCGTTGGGGCAGTTGCTGGTCTATCCGGTGCTGACGGCACGGGAGCATCTGCCATCGATGAGCGAGCATGCCGAGGCACCGTTGATGACAGTGGCGGGATTGCGGCGGTCGTTGGCGGGGTTTCTGCCGCAACAGAGTGATTGGCAGGATCCTTGTGCCATGCCGCTGGAGGCAGGGAACTTCAGCGGGCTGGCGCCGGCGTTCATTGCCGTGGCCGGGGTGGATCCGTTGCGGGATCACGGGGTGGCTTATGCGGTGGCACTTGTGGGAGCGGGAGTCAAGGCGGATGTCGAAGTGGTGGACGGGTTGGTTCACTCCGGGTTGCGCGCCTTCGGTGTCAAGCGGGTAGAGCAATTATGGGATCGGTTAGGCGTAATAGCCTTGCAATATCTGGCCTGACGACACGGACCCTATGGGAGCGGGTTCACCCGCGATTACGTCGGTGAATTCACTAGAGTAATCGCGGGTGAACCCGCTCCCACAGGGTCCGCATCGAATCAACTGGCTCAGCCAGAGGCCTGCTCCGCTATCCCCCTCATCATCGACTCCGCCAGCGCCCGGGACGCTTCGAGCGCGTGCTGGGTCGCCCAGAGGATTCCGGCCAGATGATCATTCTTGACCGCGTCGCAGGCCTGGAGATTGGTTTCATAGGCAGAGCGCAGCAGTACGACGAGATGGGCCATCGCCTTGTCGACATCGGCACCGGCACAGACGGCGAACAGCGGGGAATGGTGGCCGTCGCAGGCGGAAAAGCGGGTGTGGACGGTGACGGCACGGGGTGGATCGGGGACGAGCTTTTTCATGGGCACTTCCTTTCGGATTGATAGGAACTGCCAAGCGTTGCTGTCAAACAAACGGGTGGCAGCTGTACGTAGGTTGACAGACCGGACCGAAAGGACCCCGGCGCGCACGAATGCGCCCCACGCACAGCCGCCATGACACGTCGCCCAGGCGATACAAAGCCTGCCGCGAAGGAAATGGGCGTTGCGGGTACTTTCGGTTGCGGTCTGTCAAAACCGGTCGCCAGACATCAACGACGGCCGCAAGACTAGGCAGCGTTTCCCCGGCACGCAATAGCTGATAAGCCGCGGAAGTATGCTTGGGAAATTGCCTACAAGAAAGTCGGAAATCGGTGAAGTTCGTTGCCTGATGTGGCGGGAAGTCGGCCTGATGACACGGACCCTGTGGGAGCTGGCTTGCCAGCGATGACGCCGGTGAATTCACCACCGCTATCGCTGGCAAGCCAGCTCCCACAAGGGCCGCGGCGAATCAAGCAAAGGGTGGCAACTGTACCTTTCTGTAATGGCTTAGCAGCCTTGATTGTCCTACCCGGATCACCGCGCTCTTGAAATCACCCCCACCATGTACTGATTCAAATCCTGGAAATCCTGAACCTTCCAAGTAAACGGCGGCATCTTCACGCCATTTTCCTGCAAGGTCTTCGGAATAAGATTGCCGTTGAGTCGGAGCCGTTGGCAGGGTCGGCAATCGACAGCCGGGCGTGGGGCAGGGTCAGAAGGCCCAGCAGGGCGAGGCAGTTCTTGTTGATGTTCATCGGTTTGGCAGTCCATGGCGGCTCGACAGGCCGGGTAATGCGTAGGGCGGCCTTTATTGCATATTTTCCCGACCATGCAAGATGAAATCGGTCTTTGCCGTTTAGAAACAACTCTTCTGGCTGCTACCGATAGGTGACGCTGGCTAGGCCCTTGGCGATTTCCTATACTCCCGCCGCTTATCGTTTGAGGAATCGCCATGCTTTCGCCTGCCGCCATCCGGGACAACCTGAAAGGTTGGGTCACGACCCATCTCTCCAAGGACGTCAATGATGTGCTTATCGAGGAGCTGGGGTTCGTCAACCGGCAGGAAGGGCGGTCCATCGACATGACCTTCCGGGCGGATCTTGCAGTTGCCAATGGCCGCCTTGTCGCTTTTGAAATCAAATCCGGTGCCGATACGTTGAAACGCTGGCCGAGCCAATGTGATGCCTATTTCAACGTCTTCGATGAGGTGTGGCTGTGTACCCATGGTCGCCATCTTGAGAAGGCACTCGAGGTCACGCCCAAAGGCGTCGGCATTCTTGTTGCTGATGACCTGGGAGGGCTCGTGTTGTTGCGCAATGCTAAGCCTAATCGCCAAGCCAATGCTTACGACCTCACTGGTCTGCTCTGGCGTGAGGAGTTGGATGCCTTGTGCGAGCAAAACGGCATCGTTGTGAAAAAGAAGGAGACCAAGGCGGAAGTCCGCGGCAAGGTCTCCGGATCTGTTCCTATCGACTCGATTCGCAGTTGTGTACTGGCTTGTCTCAAGGACCGTAAGGGCGGCTAGATCAGGTCATCCAGATCGTCGTACTCAGGCTCATGTGGGTTGCTTAGGGCTTGCAGCAGGCCTCCCGAGAGGTCCTCAAGCATGGCGCAGATGTGTTGGTTGATACGGATCTTGTTCCAGAACGCCATATTTCCGGGCTTGTCACGTGCGCCACTAGCGATTGCCCCGATTGCACGTGTGCCCCAGCAGAACTCGTCACCGTGGTAGTTACCGAGTGCCCTGAATGAGCGGGCGATATCCCGATATTTCTCGTTTTCACCACCTGCACCATGGCGTTCCTGATGCCAGGAGCAAGCGTTGTAGTAGCCGGCGAAAGGAATGGGCTGCGCCATTTTCTTGGGATCGAAATCGTCCAGCAGATCGCGCATCGGGTTAGTAGAAGCGTAGTCCCCGTAGACATGTGCTACTCCCCTGGTACCCAACTGTTTGTGCGTGATCGCCTGCCAGAAAGGGTCAATGCAGGGCACAGTCGCGTTGACACCTCTGTCCGGACGGTCGTCGGGCCAGGACGTGCTTAGGGTGATCACGTTGGCGACATCGTACTCCTCGGTCAGACGGAGCATTTTCTGAAGGCTGCTTCCTTCCTGCATGGAAGGGATCTGGCTGATGCTCCAGGCATCCAGGATGATGGTTGTACGTGCTAGATCTTCGTCGCTGACAGCGTTCAGAACGGCGCGCGCTGTTGCCAGGTTGCGTTCAAGAACTGCTCCAGAACCCTCAATGCGAATGGCGACCGCTGAAAACTCCTTATATAGTCGAAGGGCGAATTGCACCACGTTACGCGGTTTATCACCGGAACTGAAACCTACAACGGGCAGTGTGCCTGGATTGATCTGTTTGATCTTACTGAAGGCAGAAAACTTGCCGTCGAAATTTCCGCTAGGATCGTTCAGTTTCTTTGTCAGTTCGGTCTGGCTGTCCTGTGGAAATCTTGATGAGTCCAGCCAGAAGCTATCACCTTCCCAATACTTGGCGAACTCGCTTATCAAGGCCAAATCATTACCCCTGGCAGATATGATTGGACTAATCCTCTTTCGGCGACGCTCCTCGATTTCTCTTAGTGCCAGAAGGTCGTATGTACTTGATCGCAGGCAGGGTGCATAAATAATGTCTTTCAACTGATCCATATTTACTCCGCATTTTCCAATGCCATGGGTTCGGCGTCACACTCTGCACTCGGAGATGACGCCTGTGCTTGGCTTGCTTTGAAGGTAAGGCGAAGTAGTTATAGATGGCGTTTAAATGATTGAATCCCGGGAATTCATACTGTTTGTTTCAAGGTTTGTTTCTTGTTTATTGCTCGGTGTAAGAGATTTCCTTTTTTATAAACATAAGTTTCGGTGTGGTTATGCATCGTTTTTTACCTCGACCCCATCGCCAGAAAATGCGCGATGGGGTCATGAGCGACAACAGCTGTTTCCCTCAGGTCGCCACCCGCGACGTCGACCCGATCACCGCCTCCAGCACCCTGAAATCAATCCATTCCCGCACATCGAAGTGCCGTGGGATGAACTCCCAGCGATACAGGAAATCGGTGAAGTCCTGCAGCGCGGTGATCGAGCGGCTGTCGAGGGTCGTGCGCAGGCGCCGGTGGGCGTCCTCGCCGTAGGCCGCCGCTACCCAGTACTCGCTGGTGTTGAGCTCCCGCGCCAGGTAACGACGGGTCTCGTCCGGGTTGGCCCAGGCCCATTGCTCGGTGCGCAGCAGCACGTCGACGATGCGCTTGCAGGCGCCGAAATGGTTGTCCAGCAAGTGGGTGTCCACGGTGAGCGTGCGCGGTGTGCCGTTGTTGGCGCGGATCAGCGGGTCGGGGTGCGAGCCGGTATCGATCACCACATGCAGGCCCAGCTCATAAGCGAGCTGCAAGGCCGTGGCGCCCTTGAGGAAGATCGCGTCGATATCGCCGCGCAGCAGGCCGATCAGCTCGTTGTTGCGCCGGCTGATGCGGGCACCACTGAGATAGACGGCGGCGCCGTGGACATGGGTGACCTGCTCGTCGCTGTGGGTACCACCATAGGGATAGTCCACCAGCTCCACATCACCCACGTTCAGGCCTTCCAGGCGCAGGGCGTTTTCCAGGCCGCGCAGGGCCTGGGCGCGGGTGAAGTCGATCTGTACGTTGGCCCACTTGGGCAGGCCGAAACGGCGGTTCTTCAGGTCGCGGACGGTTTTCACCCCGCTCTCGGCGGTGGTCAGGATCAACTGCACTTCATCGGCCCAGCTCAAGCCCAGCACCCGGGTCTCGACCCCGGCCGAGTAGGCCCAGATCGCCGGGATATTGCCGCCATGGCGCACCGAGTTGGGCAGGTGGTGGTCGTAGTGGGCCTCGCGTACTTCCCGTTCGCTGGATTCGCGCAGCGACTGGATCGAGGTGCCCAGCGGGGCGAAGGCCTCGGCCAGGCGCCCGGTCTGCACGGCGATGCCGAGGCCGGTGGGCACCGGGCTGTGGGTGTACCAAAGGGTATCGAGAGGTGTGCTCATGGGGCGATCGTATCCTTGAAAGCCTGGGGAGTGGGTTGACGCAGCAGCGGCAGGACTTCCTGGCCGATGCGCAGGGCTTCTTCCAGGTGCGGGTTGCCGGCGAGGATGAAGGTGGAGAAGCCGGCGTCGCGGTATTCGGCCAGGCGCTCGGCAATGTTCTGGTGGCTGCCCACCAGGCCCACGGTCGGCCCCGGCTTGGCCTTGGCGAACCCGGCCCAGAGGTTAGGGCCGATGACCAGGTCGTCGAAGTCCTGGATGTTCTGATGATAGGCGGTCTGCCGTGCGCCGCCGACCGAGTCGCTGGCCCGGGTGAAGGCACTGGAGACCGCACTGGGCTTGCCCTCCAGGCGCTCGAACTGGCGGCGCAGGTCACGCCAGGCGGCTTCCTCGGTTTCCCGGGCGAACAGGTCGACGCGCAGGCCGAAGCGCACCGTGCGTCCCTGCTTGTCGGCCAGTTCGCGAACCCGCTCGATATGCGGCTTGAGCTTGTCCACCGGCTCGGCCCAGTTCAGGTACACGTCGGCATGCCGGGCCGCCACCTCCAGTGCCGGGTCGGAGAAGCCGGAGAAGTACACCGCCGGTTTACGCTCGTTGCCCAGGCCCGGCGGCAGGGCACCGTTTTCCAGACGATAGACCAGGCCTTCGTAGCTGAAGCGCTCGTGGTTCCACAGGCCATCGATGATATCGAGGAACTCGCCGGTACGCTGGTAGCGCTGGTCATGGTCGAGGAAATCGCCCTGGGCGCGCTGGCTGGCCGGGCTGCCGCCGGTGATGATGTTCCAGTCCAGGCGCCCATGGCTCAGGTGCTGCAGGATCGCGGCCTGCTGCGCGGCGTAGGCGGGCAGGGTCCAGGTGGCCTGGAACGCCACCAGGAAACGCAGGCGCCGGGTTTCCCGGGCCAGGGCGGCGGCGACTATCCACGGCTCCGGGCCGGTAGGCAGCAGGGCACCTTCGAAGCCGGCCAGCTCGGCGGCCTTGGCCACCTGGGCGATGTAGTCGATGTAGGTGAAACCGTCGGGGCTGCCGTCGGCCAGCAGGCCGGGGGCGATATGCCCGTGCTGGCCGGCGAAGCTGCCGCGGTTGTGCTTGTCGGTGGTCAGTTGCGGGCCGTCGGTGCCCAGGGGCAGGCGCCAGAAGAATTCGGTGGTCATGGCGGGTCCTTTGGTGAATTGAAAAGAGAAGGTGCAACCTGTGTGCCACGGGAGTGACGTGGACCCTGTGGGAGCGGGTTCACCCGCGATGACGGTGGTGAATCCACCATTGCAATCGCGGGTAAACCCGCTCCCACAGGATCTGTGTGCTGCCTGGGCAGCACCCCAAAAGCAATCACTGTTCATGCACGGCCAGCTGGTCATGGCTGCGATACAGCGCCGCGTAGGCTCCGTCCGCCGCCAGCAGTTGCCCGTGGCTGCCTTGTTCATGCACGCGGCCCTGGCGGATCACCACGATGCGGTCGGCATCGCGGATGGTCGCCAGGCGGTGGGCGATGATGATCGCCGTACGGCCTTGGCACAGCCTGCGCAAGGCCCGCTGGATGCGTCGCTCGGTGTGCACGTCCACCGCCGAGGTGGCCTCGTCCAGCACCAGCACCGCCGGGTTGGCGAGGTAGGCACGCACCAGGCATACCAGTTGCCGCTGGCCATGACTCAGATGGCTGCCGAGGCTGCCGACCTGGGTCGCGTACTGATGGGGCAAGCGCTCGAGCACCTCGTCCGCGCCCAGCTCCCGCGCCGCCGCGATCAGGCTGGCGTCGTCCGCCCCCGGCGCGGCCAGGCGCAGGTTGTCGAGGATGCTGCCGGCGAACAGCACGTTGTCCTGCAGCACCACGCCGATATGCCGGCGCAACTGGGCCTGGCTGACATGGCGGATATCCACGCCGTCAAGGCGCACGGCGCCGTCGTTGACTTCGTAGAAGCGGGTCAGCAACTGCACCAGGGTGCTTTTGCCATGCCCGGACGGGCCGACGATGGCCAATACCTCGCCAGCGCGGATGCGCAGGTCCAGGTCATCGATCACCGGTCGCCCGCTGTCGGGCTGGTAGGCAAAGCGCACCTTGTCGAAATGCACTTCACCCTGCACCCGCGGCAACGGCAGCGGCCGCTCGGGATCGCGAATCTCCGGCGCGGTATCCAGCAGCAGGAAGATCCGCTGCGCCGAGGCCGAGCCGGTGGCGTAGCGCTCGAACAGGTCGGTCAGCTCCTGCAGCGGGCCGAGGAACAGCATCACGTAGAACAGGCTTTCGCCAACCTGGCCCACGGTCACCGTGCCCTGTGCCAGCGAGTAGGCGCCGACCAGCACCAGCACCGCCATGCCGCCGGCCGCGAGCAGCGCGGTGAAGGGTGCGAACCAGCCGGAGCGCAGGCTGCCGGTGATCAGGGCGTTGTTGAATTCGTCCAGCAGCCCGCGATAGCGCCGCTGGTTGTCCGCCTCGCGCCCGCTCTGCTGCAGAAGGCGCACGCCGCCGACGCTCTCCACCAGGTGCGCGGTAAAGCGGCTGCGCTGCTCGGCGACCCTGGCCCAGTTGCGCTGGGCCACGCGCTTGAAGGCCCAGGTGGCGAGGAACAGCAACGGCACGCTGCCAATCAGGGCGAAGAAGAACAGCGGGGTGATCAGCCACAGCATCAGCGCCGCCAGGGTGCAGCGCAGCAGGGCGCCGAGCAGTTCCGGCGGGCCCTGGATCAGCAGTGGCTCAAGGGCATCGACGTCGCGGTCGGCGCGCGAGAGGATGCGCCCGGCGCGGGTACGGTCGAAGTAGCCGATGCTCAGGGCCTGGACATGGGCGAAGACCCGCACCCGCAACTGGTTGAGGACGGCGATGGCCGCGCTGCCGGCGATGTATTGCGACAGCCCGCCCAGCAGGATCCGCCCCAGCCAGCTCGCCGCCAGCCCGGCACCCAGCCAGAGCACCAGCGGCAGGTCCAGCAGCCAGGCAGTGCCGTCATGGACCAGCCCGCGATCAAGCAATTCACGGACGAACCATGGCCGCAGGAACACGGTGAAGACCAGCACCAGCTCCAGCACGATCACCCAGGCCACCTGGCCGCGCACCGGTTTGAGCAGTGGCAGCAGGCGTTGCAGCATGCTGCGGTCGAGGGCCTTTTTCGCCAGGCGTTCTTCGATCTCGATATCGCTCATGGCGGTATTGCCGGCGTTCTTGCTCATTGGTCGATCCCCAGCAGGTCGCGGTAGGCCGCATTGCGTTGCAGCAGTTCGGCGTGTGGGCCGCTGGCGACGATACGGCCCTGGTCCAGCAGCAGCACGCGGTCGGCACGTTCCACGGTGGTGGCCTTGCTCGCGATCAGCAGCAGGGTCGGGCCTCCGGGGCGACGCAGGTGGTCGAGGACATGCCGCTCGCTGATGGCATCGAGGGCGCTGGTGGCGTCGTCGAGACACAACAGGTCGGGGGAGGCGAGTAGCGCGCGGGCCAGGCACAGGCGCTGGCGCTGGCCGCCGGAAAGGGTCACGCCACGGTCGCCCAGCGGGCTGTCGAGGCCGTTGGGCAAGCGTTCGAGGATGTCGTCGGCGGCGGCGCGATGCAGGGCGTCGAGCAGTTCGTCGTCCGTGGCCTGTGGCGCGGCAAGGCGCAGGTTGGCCGCCAGGCTGTCGGCGAACAGGAAGCTTTCCTGGGGCAGCACATGCACGCGCCGGCGCAGGTCCTTCAGGTCCAGGGCGCGCACGTCCTGCCAGCCACCTTGGTGGTTGCCGAGCAGCACGCGGCCGCTGTCGGCGTCGGTCAGGCGTGGCAGCAGGCTGGCCAGCAGGCTTTTACCGGTGCCGGTGGCGCCGACGATGGCGACCACCTCGCCCGGCGCGATCAGTAGCGAGCACTGGCGCAGGATGTCCCGCTCGCTGCCGGGGGCGCTGACATTCACCTCTTCCAGTTGCAGGCCCAGCGGCCCCGCTGGCAGCAGGCGCGGGCCGCTTTCGATCTGCGTCGGTGCGTCGAGCAACTGCCAGATGCGCCCGGCGCTGGCGCGGGCATCGGCGAAGGTCTGCATTACCCGGCCAATGCCTTCGATACGGAACACCAGGGTGGTAGCGATCAGCAGCGAGGTGACCAGTTCGCCGATCCCGATCTTCCCCGCCGCGACCAACTGGGCACCCACCACCAGAATCCACACATGCCCCAGCGCCACCAGGGCCTGGGGCAGGGGAATCCGCGAGCTGGCCCAGGCCAGGGCCTGCCGCGCCAACCCGGTGAACTGCCGGACCTGCTCGCTGAAACCGTCGATGCGCTGCTGCTGCAGGCCGAACGACTTGATCACCCGCACCGCGCCGATGCCCTCGGCCAGGTCCTGGTTGACCCGGTCGTAGGCCGCACCCACGGCCCGGTCCAGTTCCACCAGACGGTCGGTCTGCAGCACGAACAGGTACAGGCCGAGCAGGGTCAGCAGCAACGGCCCGAGGGCCAGCAGCGGGTGGTACCAGCCGAGCAGGCCAACGGTGGCCAGCACCACCAGCGGGGTCTCGACCAATTGCCGCCAGAAGCTCACCAGGGCATCGCGGACCTTGTCGGCATCGCGGGTGGTGCGGGTGACGATCTCGCCGATGCCGTGCTGCCAGTGATAACCCAGGTGCAGGCGCAAGACCTGCTCGAGAATGCGTTCGCGCAAGCGGGTGAGCAGTTCCTGGCCGAGGATCAGCGAGCCGAGGGAGGCGGCGTACTGCAAAACGGCGCGGCCGAAGGCGACGGCGAGAATGGCCCAGAACCAGTGCCAGGCCACCGTGCCGTCGAGCCCGCCATCATCGAGGCGACGCACCGCGACGCCGGCAGTAACGTCGTTGAGGGCATGGCCGATCAGCCATTGCTGCCAGACCAGGCCCAGGTTGATAAGAACGAACAACCCGGCGACCAGGGCGAAGCGCCAGGGCATTTCGCGGTAGATCGCCAGGCTGCGCAGCAGCGGATGTCGATGGCTCATGAAGAACTCGAAACAGGACGAAGAAGCGCGCGGGTCGACCCGCGCGATGGATTCAGCGACTGGCACCGACCTTCTGCTTTGCCGCCAGGATCGCGGTGTACTCGCCCGGATCGACGCCATTGAGGTAGTAGTTGCCGACGTGGTGCAGGCGCCAGCGGATCGGGTCGTGGGTGGTATGCACCCGGGCGTTGCGCCAGAAACGGTCGAGGTTCCATTTGCTCAGGGAGGCACTGGCGCCGAGCAGGGAGAAGATATCGCTGGAGATTTTCAGCGAGGCGCCGTCGGAGTGGGCGCGGGCGGTGGCCACCGAGAGGATCAGTTCGTCCTGCAACGCCTTGTTCTCGGGATCGCGCTCGTGGGCATCGAAGACCCGTGCCGCATCGCGCAGCAGTGATTCGGCTGCACGCAGCGCCACGGCGTATTCACCGATCTGGCGAATGATATGCGGCTCGTCGCTGGCCCGTTCCACCTCGCTCTCGACCCAGGGCCGGGCGTGCTGGTTGAGGTAGTCGATCCCGGCCTGCAGGGCGCCGGCGGCAATGCCGGTGTCGATGGCGGCATGCAGGATCTGCGGGAAGGTCAGGCCGGTGCGCTTCATCGGGCCCTGGCGGCGCAGCACGTAGCGTTCGTCCAGCTCGATATTGTCGAAGCGCACGGTGCCGCTGACCGAATTGTTCTGGCCGAAGGCGTCCCAGTCGTCGACCAGGGTCAGGCCGGGGGTGTCGCGGTGCAGCAGCACGCCGGCGCCGCCGTCGTCGCTGGCGGCGGTGAGGGAGATCCATTCGGCGAGGTAGGAACCGGTGGAGTAGAACTTGCTGCCGTTGAGCACCAGCACGCCGTCCTCGCGGCGCTCGACCCGGGTCTTGAGGGCGAACTTGTTCTTCCCGCCGACTTCGGCCAGGGCGTTACCCAGGCGCTTGCCGGCCAGCACATCGTCGATCAGGCGCTGGCGCACTTCGTCCGGATAGCCGCTGAGCACGCCGCGCAGCATCACATTGTGGATCTGCAGCAACTGGCCGACGCCCCCATCGGCGCGGGAAATGATCCGCACCGTCTCGACGATGGTTTCCACCGAGGCGCCAAGGCCGCCATCGGCCTTGGGCACACCGATGGCGGTGAGGCCGCTGTCGGACAGCAGTTGGGCCTGGCGGCGGGGCAGGCTGCGGTTGTGTTGCGGGTCGGCGGCGAGGGCGGCGATTTCGCCGGCAATCTCGTGGGCGGCGGTAATGGCCTGGTCTTCGCTTTCCAGGCGGCGGGGCAGGTTGGACACGATAGAGCTTCCTTGGGTGAACAGGTCCAGGCCCTGGAGCAGGTTCTGTGCCATCGCCCTGAAGCCCTTGCAGAGCGCGGCTTGCAGCGATTTCGTCGAGCCCTGTTGCTGCTCCAGCAGCAGCCCCGGGCCGATTGTTGCTCAGGCAGCAGCAGTCCCGCTGGGGGAGTGTTGGCAGATCAGCAGTCGGTGCTTGGCGATCACAAAAAACCTTTTAAAAACAATGAATTAGTGAGTTGGCACGAGCGCTGCAATAGCCCGGGCAAAGGCCACCCGGCCCGTTCGATCCCCTGATGGAGCCAACTCATGTCACTTGCCGCTACCTTGCCGCTGCCCGGCGCAGCGCCCCTGGAGCAACTCTGGTTCACCCGTTGCCCGGTGCCGACCGCTTCCGGCATCGCCTACACCCTCGGCTGGCTCGGCGAGGAATTCGCCGCCGACGGCCTGCCGGTCCTGACCCTGCAGGAGGCCCGCCAGCTGGGTCACCATCACTACGACCACCAGTTGCCCGGGCTGTTTCGCGAGGGCGGCAACGTGCCGGCCCTGGCTGCCCGTGCTGCCGGTTCGCCGAGCCGCCTGATCGGTCTGACCTGGATCGAGGAATGGCAGACCATCCTCGTACGTCCCGGCTCCGGCATCCGCAGCGCTGCCGACCTGAAAGGCAAGCGCCTGGCCCTGCCGGCCTGGGGTGCCAGCCGTCCCGGCAGCATCGCCCGGGCCATGAGCCTGCACGGTTACAAGGGGGCGCTGAGCCTGGCCGGGCTGAGCTTCGATGACGTCACCCTGGTGGAGGTGCCGCTGCACGACCAGGAGCAGGCGCCCAATCCGCAAGAGGGCTTGCAGCGCCTGTGGTCCGGCCTGGATTACCTGGTGCGCGGCGAAGTGGATGCGGTCTACGTCAAGGGCGCTTCCGCCGCCGATGCCGCGCGCCGCCTGGGCCTGGAAGTGGGTATCGACCTGGACCAGATCGAAGACCCGCGCTACCGCATCAACAACGGTACGCCGCGGCCGATCACCGTGCATCAGAGCCTGCTCGACGAGCATTTCGACCTGGTGGTGCGCTTCCTGGCCCAGACCCTGCGCGCCGCCGACTGGGCGCGGGACAACCGCGAGGGCGTGCTGCGCATTCTCCAGGACGAGACCCGCGCCGGTGCCGAGGGCGTGGACCAGGCCTACCGTGGCGACTTCCACACCACCCTGGCCCCGGACCTGTCCGAGCAGCGCCTGGCCTTCCTCGATATCCAGAAGACCTTCCTCAACCTGCATGGCTTCCTTGAGGCCGACTTCGACCTGGCCGAGTGGGTCGACCACCGCCCGTTGCAGGCCGCCCGTGAACTGCTCGCCCAACGCACCTCCCAAGACACGCTTGAAAAGGACATCTGACATGACCGTACTGACTGCCGAACACCTGGTCGACGCCGAACTCAAGGACTTCGTCGACAACGTCACCCACCTGGCCGGCGAGGCCTTCCGGGTCTACCGGGAAACCAACAGCATCACCGCCAACGGCACCGTCGGTTTTATCGAACGGGTGCCGGGGCGCGAGTTGCTGGTGTCGGTCAACTACCCGGGCCCGTGGAAAAAGGACCAGCCACTGAAGGCCACGGTCAGCGACTTTGCCGGCAACCTGGTGCATGGCCAGGGCAAGGGCGGGCTGAACCGCTATACCCGGCTGTTCGTCCAGCAGCCGCAGATCACCACGGTGTCCCACGTGCATTCGCCGTACCTCGGCGCCTGGGCCCAGACCCAGCGCTCGCTGCCGTTCAACTATGTGCCGGTGCAGCGCTTCCAGCTCGCCCGCGAGCTGCCGGTGTACATCGACCGGCGCCAGGACGAGGTGGACTTCATCCTCGACAGCCTTGCGGAAAACCCCTTCACCCCGGCGATCCTCGAAGCCAATGGCGGCGCCACCGTGTGGGGCACCCAGGGCCTGCAGGCCACGGCGGAATTCATCCTGCTGCTGGAGGAGGGCGCGCAACTGCAACTGCTGGCCGAGGCCATCGGTGGATCGCGGCCTTATGGCCCGGGCGTGCTGACCCAGCAATGGACCATGAGCAAGCTGCTCGGCCAGGCCCGTGAACTGGGCCTGGTGCCCGCCAACGACAGCCCGCGCACATAAGGACATCGAACCATGGCAGTGAAGATCCTCTGGTACCTCACCAGCCCCGACGGCCCCTATCCATGGGAAGAGCAAGGCCGCTGGCGCACCGACTTCAATCACCTCAAGCAACTGGCCGTGAGCGCAGACCGCCTCGGCTACTACGGCTCGCTGCTCGGCACCAGCCCCAACGAAAGCCTGGCCGTGGCGGCCTCGCTGATCGATGCCACCGAGCGCCTGCGCTTCCTGGTGGCCCAGCATCCGGGCGAGGTGTCGCCGGCCGTGCTGGCCAAGTGGGCGCTGACCTTCGACGAGTTCTCCGGTGGCCGCCTGCTGTTCAACGTGGTCAACGGCAGCGATGCCGGGCTGGCGACCCTGGGCGTGCATTACCCGCATGACGAGCGCTACCAGTTCAGCCTTGAATACTGGCGGGCCTTCCAGGCGATCTATGCCGGTGGCACCGAGGGCTATGACGGCCAGTTCGTCAAGCTGGCGCCACGTCCGGCCGCGGCTGCACGGCACCCGCTGGGTGGCTGGCATCCGCCGAAGCGTCTTTCCGTGCCGCTGTGGGGCGCCGGTACCTCCGATCCGGGTGTGGCCCATTCGGTGCAGCTGCTGGATGTTTACCTGAGCTTTGCTGACACCCCGCCGAAGCTGGGTGCCAAGTTCCGCAAGGTGGCCGCCGAAGCGGCGAAGATCGGCCGCGAGCTGACCTATGGCACACGCCTGCAGATCATCGTCCGCGAGACCGAGGAAGAAGCTTGGGCCCATGCCCAGAAGCTGCTGGACAACACCTCCGTGGCCACCGCCCGCGCCGCCATCGAGCGCCAGTTGCCGCCGGGCCAGACCCTCGACAGCTTCCACAGCGACGACCCGCGGATCCAGGCCAATGTCCAGGCGATCCGCGAAGGTCGCCTGCCGAAAGCCCGCGACCTGGAAATCTACCCGAACGTCTGGACCGGCCCGAGCCTGTTCGGTTTCAACCTGCTCGGTCCTGCTGCCGGCACTTACCTGGTGGGCAGCGCCGAACAGGTCGCCGAACGCCTTCGCGAGTACGAGGCCCAGGGCACCAGCGCCTTCATTCTTTCCGGCTTCCCGCTGATCGATGAGGCGCACCGGGTCGCCGACCTCCTGTTCCCGCTGCTCGACCTGGACCATGGCTTCGAGGTTCCGCGCCTCAAGGCCCGCACGGCCGCCGAACCGGCCTAAGGAAGTACCCATGCGCAACGAATTTTCCCGCCGGGCGTTTCTCGGCAACGGCCTGGTCGTCGGTGGTGGCCTGATCCTCGGTTCCAGCCTGCTCAGCGGCTGCGGTGGCGGCGAACCCGCTGCCGTGGCCGGGGCGGCAGTCGCCCCCGGCACGCCAGTGCGCGGCGGTCGCCTGCGGGTCGGCATCATCGACGGCGACCAGGCCGGCAACCTCGACGCGCACAAGCCGTCCGGCGGCGGGATCATTCGCGGCTGGGCGCTGTACAGCAAATTCTGGGAATGGAACGACGATGTCAGCACGCGCCTGGGCCTGGCCGAGTTCGCCGAACCCAACGCCGACGCCAGCGCCTGGACCATCCGCATCAAGCCGAGGTTGGAGTTCCACCACGGCAAGACCATCACTTCGGACGACATGCTGTTCTCGATCCTGCGCCTGACCGACCCGAAGCTGGCCTCGCCCTATGCCGGGCTGGTCGGCGCCATCGATCGCCAGGCCTTGCGCAAGCTGGACGACCGGACCATCGAGATCCGCTTCAAGGAAGGCCGCAGCTTCTTCCCCCTCGACGAAACCCTGATCGCCTTCGGCGGCATCGTGCCCACCGACTACGATCCGAACAATCCGGTGGGGGCGGGGCCGTACCGGCTCAAGCGCTTCGTGCCGGGGCAGCGGGCGCTGTTCACCCGCTTCGAGAACTACTTCAAGCCCAACCAGCCCTATGCCGACGAGCTGGAGATCATCGAATTCAAGGACCAGGTGTCGCGGGTCGCCGCCCTGCGCGCCGGGCAGATCGACATCGCCAGTGCCATCCAGGCCGAGCACAGTGCGCTGATCAAGGCCGATCCACGCCTGCAACTGGTGGCTTCGCCGACCACTTCGTTCAGCGGTTTCAACCTGAATACCGCCAAGGCGCCGTTCCAGGACGAGCGGGTGCGCCAGGCGTTCCGCCTGCTGGCCGACCGCCAGGAACTGGTGGGGCGCGGCCTCAATGGCTTCGGGCGGATCGCCAACGACCTGTATTCGCCCCAGGACCCGACCTACAACCACGCCATCGCCCAGCGTCCGTACGACCTGGAGCAGGCTCGCTCGCTGCTGCGCCAAGCCGGGGCCACCGACCTGCGCCTGGAACTGACCACCACCGCCAACGAGGTCAACGCGGCGTTGGTGTTCGCCCAGCAGGCCAAGAAGGCCGGGATCGAGATCAAGGTCACGCCGGTGGACGGTTCGGTGTTCAATGGCCCGCAGAAGGAGCAGTGGCTGATGTCGCCGTGCTCGACACCGGCCCGTGGCTTCCTCGCCACCGGCCTGCACAACGATGCGCCCCTGGCGATCTACAACCGCAGCAACTTCCGTGACGAGCGCTTCTCGCAACTGTTCACCCAGGCCCTCGGCCAGCCCGACCTCGCCCTGCGCCGCGAGCTGGTGCACGAGGCCCAGGCCATCCAGCACCAGCGTGGCGGCCTGCTGATCTGGGGCTTTACCGACGTGCTCGATGCCGCCTCGCAGAAAGTCGGCGGCCTGCACGGCGAACAGACCACCTTCGCCTCCTGGCGCTTCGACAGCCTGTGGTTGAACCATGCCTGAGCCTATCCGTACCTCCCGTTTGCCCGCCTGGCTGCCGTGGTTCATCGGCCGGCTCGGTTATGGCCTGCTGACGGCCTGGGTCATCAGCCTGGTGGTGTTCATCGCCACCCAGGCGCTGCCGTCGGACCCGGCCCGGGTCATCCTCGGGCCCGAGGCGCCGCTGGAAAGCATCCTGACCTTGCGCCAGCAACTGGGGCTGGACCGGCCGATCCTGGTCCAGTACTTCAGTTGGCTGGCCCAGGTGTTGCGCGGCGACCTGGGGATTTCCCTGGATTCGGCGCAACCGGTGGCGGGGCTGCTGTTCATCCGTTTCGGCAATACCCTGGCGCTGCTGCTCGGGGTGCTGATGGTGGTACTGCCGCTGGCCCTGACCATCGGCGTCGGCCTGGCCCTGCGCCGCGACTCGCGCCTGGATCGCTGGGGCCTGGCGACCCTGATCGTGCTCAAGGCCACGCCCGGCTACCTGATCGCCATCGGCCTGGTGCTGCTGTTCTCCATGCCGCATTTCGACCTGCTGCCGGCGGTGTCGCTGATCGATCCGGACCGGCCGCTGTGGCGCCAACTGGATTACCTGGCCTTGCCGGTGTTCGCCCTGAGCCTGTCGGCGCTGCCGTATCTGGCACGGCTGGTGCGTGCCTCGATGATCGAAACACTGGACTCGGACTATGTCGGTGCCGCCCGCCTGCGCGGCGTGCCGCAGTGGCGGTTGGTCTGGTGCCACACCTTGCCCAATGCGCTGGTCCCGGCGATCCAGGGCGTGGCCCTGACCCTGCGCACCCTGATCGGTGGTGCGTTGCTCGCCGAGGTGGTATTCAGCTACCCGGGCATCGGCACCTTGCTCAACAGCGCGATCCAGATGCGCGACCTGCCGCTGATCCAGGGCGCGGTGCTGGTCATCACCCTGGGCGTGGTACTGGTCAACCTGCTGGCCGACCTGCTCACCGTCCTGCTCACCCCGAAACTGCGCACCGCGCGCCGGGCCAGCCTTATCCAGCGCAACCGCCGCGGTATCCAGAGCTGGTGGCGACGTCCGGCGGCCAAGGCACCTTGATAAGGAGATTCGCTTATGTTCAGCGCACGATTCTGGCGTGAACCGTCGATACGCCGGGGCGCCCTGGTGACCCTGGCGGTGGTCCTGCTGGCCCTTTTCGGCCCGTGGCTGGCGCCCCATGCGCCGACCGACATGCTTGGCGGCGTTTACGGTGCGCCCACGGCGGGCGCGCCGCTGGGCCATGACTTCCTTGGCCATGACGTGCTCTCGCGGCTGCTGGCCGGCGGCCTGTCGATTCTCTGGATGTCGGTGGCCGCGGCGTCGCTGGCACTGATCGTCGGCAGTGCGCTGGGCATGCTCGCCGGGCTGTCGCGCCAGCGCCTGGACCAGGCGATCACCTGGCTGGCGGATGTCTGGCTGGCCTTTCCCGACCTGATCCTGGTGCTGCTGATCGTTTCGATGCTGGGGCGCCAGCCGTGGCTGATCGTGCTGACCGTGGCCATCGCTTTCACCCCCGGGGTGATCCGCCTGGCACGGGGCAGTGCGGTATCGGTGGCCAGCCAGGAGTTCGTCGAGGCCGCGCAGATGATGGGCTTTTCCCGCACGCGCATCCTGTTGCGGGAGATCCTGCCCAATGTGCTCACACCGCTGCTGGTGCATTTCGGCAACATGCTGACCTGGGGCATCGGCATGCTCTCGGGCTTGAGTTTCCTCGGCTACGGCGTTGCCCCTCCGGCGGCGGACTGGGGCCTGATGATCAATGAAAACCAGGCCGGCCTGCTGATCCAGCCCTGGGCCGTGCTGGCCCCGGCGTTGCTGATCGCGGTGTTCGCCTATGGCACCAACCTGCTGGCCGAAGGCATTGCCCGGTACAGCGCGGGAGCGCGCTCATGAACGCATTCGTTCTTTCTACCCCAGAGGCTTTGCAGGTCGAGGGCTTGCGGGTCGAGCTGGACAGTGGCGCCGATGTGATCGAGCACATCGATTTCAGCCTGGCGCCGGGGGAGATCCTCGGCCTGGTCGGTGAGTCCGGCTCGGGCAAGACCACCCTGGCGACCGCCTTGCTCGCTCATGCCCGTCGTGGTGCTCGGATCAATGGCGGACGGGTGAGCGTGGCCGGGACCGACCTGCTGGCCCTCGACGGCGAGGCGTTGCGCCGGGCCCGTGGCGGTTTGATCGGCTATGTCGCCCAGGACCCGGCGTTGGCCCTGAACCCGGCGATCCGTATCGGCAAGCTGTTGCTGGAAACCTTGCAGGCCCATGAGCCAGGGCTGGATCGCGCGGCGCGGGAGCAGCGCCTGGCGCAGACCCTGGCGGATGTCGGGCTGCCAGGGGAGCGGGAGTTCCTGCGGCGCTTCCCGCATCAGCTGTCCGGTGGGCAGCAGCAACGGGTGATGCTGGCGCTGGCGTTCGTGTTGCGGCCGAAGCTGATCGTGCTGGACGAGCCGACCACGGCGCTGGATGTCGGCACAAGGGCGCATATCCTCGCC
The DNA here is from genome assembly GCF_048586865.1 of Pseudomonas bharatica. Taxonomy (NCBI): domain Bacteria; kingdom Pseudomonadati; phylum Pseudomonadota; class Gammaproteobacteria; order Pseudomonadales; family Pseudomonadaceae; genus Pseudomonas; species Pseudomonas bharatica. Next base: position 54,542 of record NZ_JBMAWR010000001.1, read on the forward strand.
ACCGTGCGCCGGCTGTGCAAGGAGCAGGGCGTGGCGGCGGTGTATGTGTCCCATGATCTTGGAGTGATCAAGGACCTGGTGGACCGGGTCATGGTGATGTACGCGGGGCGCATCGTCGAGGTTGCCAGTCGTGAGCGGCTGTTCTCGCGGCCAGGGCATCCCTACACCCTGGGGTTGCTCGCGGCGATTCCCGAGGTCGGGCGCCAGCGTGTATTGCGGGCAATTGCCGGGCATGCGCCGGCGCCGGGGCAGCGGCCGGCCGGTTGCGCCTTCGCCCCCCGCTGCCCTCGGCGCAGTGCGGCATGCTCGGCAATCGAGCCGGCGTTGCAGGGGCTGGATGGCGTGCAGCAGGTGGCTTGCCTGCACCCGCAACTGACTGCAGTGCCGGAGGAAGAGACAGCGCCGGTGCAGGTTGTGCACCAGGCGCGCACGCCGTTGCTGGAGCTGCGCGGCCTGAACCTAAGCTATGACCGTCAGGTGCTGTTCGACCTGTCTCTGGACGTACATCGTGGTGAATGCCTGGCGGTGGTGGGCGAGTCGGGGTCGGGCAAGACCAGTCTGGCGCGAACCCTGGCCGGATTGGGCGATGGCGGCGTCGGTGCATTGAGCTTCGACGGACAACCCCTGAGCCTGATGGCGCGCAAGCGCGACGCGGCGACCCGGCACCGGATCCAGTACATCTTCCAGAACCCGTATCGCGCGCTGAACCCCCGGCAGAGCATCGGCCAATGCCTGCAAGCGCCACTGGAGCACTTCTTCGGGCTCAAGGGCGCTGCGTGCCGGGCAAGGATCGATGCGGCGCTGGCGCGGGTGGCGTTGCCGGCGGAAACGGCGGCGAAGTATCCCCATCACCTGTCCGGCGGCGAGCGCCAGCGGGTCGCGATCGCCCGGGCGCTGGTGTGCGAGCCCGAGGTGCTGATCTGCGACGAGGTCACCTCGGCGCTGGATGTCTCGGTGCAGGCGGCGATCCTGGCGTTGCTGCGGGAGTTGCAGGCCGAGGGCATGACCCTGGTGTTCGTTACCCATGACCTGGGGGTGGTCAGGACGATCGCCGATCGCATCGTGGTGGTGAAGGACGGGCGCATCATCGAGCAGGGCGGCACTGCCGAGGTGCTGGATCGGCCAGGGACGGAGTATGTGAAAGGCCTTGTCGCACAGGCCAAATTCCAGCGCTGACTTCAAGACGTACGCGTACCCTGTGGGAGCGGGTTCACCCGCGATTGCTAAGGTGGATTCACCACCGCAATCGCGGGTGAACCCGCTCCCACAGGGTACGCGGCGTTCATTCGATCCAAATGTTGCATCCCCATCCCAGTGCACACTCCCCGCAAGAAATCCCCTACATGCGCCATTCTGGCCCGCAATATGCTTTTACAGCTTCCATCGATTACTGATCGATCGATCAGGTCCGCGCAAACCCGTCAATCACAAGGGTTTCGCAGGCGCTTTTAATCAGCTGCGTAGTACCGGGATGTCAGACATTTCCCAATAAACGCGGCGTTTTTCGGAAGCACTGGAATGTCCCTACCCGAACTGCTCACCGCTGCGGATGACACCGCAGGCTGGAGTGCCGAGCTGAAATTGCGCTTTGTCGAGCGCGGGGAAAGGACCTGTATTGGTGCGCGCCGACATTTCGGACCTCTTTTGGTGCAGCGGCCGTTCTATCCGGAGGGCGCGCCATGCCACGTGTATGTACTGCACCCCCCAGGCGGCGTGGTCGGCGGCGATCGCCTGACCCTGGACGTGACCCTCGACCCCGGCACCCATGCGCTGCTGACCATGCCCGGTGCAACCAAGTTCTACCGCAGCGCCGGCCCCGTTTCGGTGCTCAAGCAGCATTTCCATCTGGCCGAGGGCAGCACGCTGGAATGGTTGCCTCACGGCAATATCTGTTTCCCCGGGGCCCGCACCCGTCTGGAAAACCGTTTTTCCGTGGCCCTCGGAGCGCGCCTGCTGGCCTGGGAAACCCTGTGCCTGGGGCGTCCGGTGATGGGCGAAACCTTCAGCCACGGTGCAGTGGACAGCCGCCTGCAGATCGATATGCCCGACGATCCAGGCCTGCACGAACGCTTGCGTGTCGACGGCGACAGCCTGCACAAGCTCGCGGGTTATCCGCTGCAAGCCACCTTCTGCGCGGCACCGGCCACCCCGGAGCTGCTGGAACAGACACGCACCCTAATCGAGCATCTTGCCGTCCCTGCCGGGGCAACCCTGCTGGGGCACCTGCTGGTGGTCCGCTTGCTCGACCACGACAACCAGCGCCTTCAATCCACACTGCTGCGCCTGTGGTGCGCGCTGCGTCCGGCCATCCTTGGCCTGGCGCCGTGCCCGCCGCGGATCTGGGCCACCTGAGAGAGCGACCATGGAGCTGACCCCGAGAGAGAAAGACAAACTGCTGCTGTTCACCGCTGCGCTGCTCGCCGAGCGCCGCCGGGACCGCGGCCTGAAGCTCAACTACCCGGAAGCGGTGGCGCTGATCAGCGCGGCGGTGATGGAGGGCGCCCGTGATGGGCGCACCGTCGCCGAACTGATGAACCTCGGCCGCGAAGTCCTGAGCCGCGACGAGGTGATGGAAGGCGTGGCGGAGATGATCCACGACGTCCAGGTCGAAGCGACCTTTCCCGACGGGACCAAGCTGGTCACCGTCCATGATCCGATCGTCTAGGAGGACGGCATGATTCCCGGAGAAATTCAGGTCGCCGAGCATGGCGATATCGAACTCAATGCCGGTCGCCAGACCCTGGTGGTCAGCGTCGCCAACCACGGCGACCGTCCGGTGCAGGTGGGCTCGCATTATCACTTCTACGAAGTCAACGACACCCTGGTGTTCGAGCGCGAGGCCACCCGTGGCTTTCGCCTGGACATCCCGGCCGGCACCGCCGTGCGCTTCGAACCGGGCCAGTCGCGCAGCGTGACCCTGGTGCCCTATGTGGGCAAGCGCGAGGTGTACGGCTTTCAGGGCAAGGTCATGGGCAAGCTGGAGGCAGGCGCATGAGCCGGATTTCCCGCAGGGCCTATGCCGATATGTTCGGCCCCACCGTCGGCGACCGCGTGCGCCTGGCCGATACCGAGCTATGGGTGGAAGTGGAGAAGGACTTCACGATCTACGGTGAAGAGGTCAAGTTCGGCGGGGGCAAGGTGATCCGCGACGGTATGGGCCAGGGCCAGATGCTCGCCGACGAGGCCATGGACCTGGTGTTGACCAACGCCCTGATCATCGATCACTGGGGCATCGTAAAAGCCGATATCGGCGTGAAGAACGGCCGCATCTTCGGCATCGGCAAGGCCGGCAACCCCGACGTGCAGCCCGGCGTTACCCTGCCGGTCGGCCCGGGTACCGAAGTGATCGCCGCCGAAGGCAAGATCGTCACGGCCGGCGGTATCGACTCGCATATCCATTTCATCTGCCCGCAGCAGGTGGAAGAGGCGCTGACCTCGGGTATCACCACCTTCATCGGTGGCGGCACCGGGCCGGCTACCGGCACCAACGCTACCACCTGCACCTCCGGGCCCTGGTACCTGGCGCGCATGCTCCAGGCTGCCGACGAGCTGCCGATCAATATCGGCCTGCTGGGCAAGGGCAATGCGTCCCGCCCCGAGGCCCTGCGCGAGCAGATCGCCGCCGGCGCCGTGGGCCTGAAGCTGCACGAGGACTGGGGCTCGACCCCGGCGGCCATCGACTGCTGCCTGGGCGTGGCCGAGGAAATGGACGTGCAGGTGGCGATCCACACCGACACCCTCAACGAGTCCGGCTGCATCGAGGACACCCTGGCGGCCATCGGTGACCGTACCATCCATACCTTCCACACCGAGGGCGCCGGCGGCGGGCACGCGCCGGACATTATCCGCGCGGCGAGCTTCGCCAACGTGCTGCCGTCCTCGACCAACCCGACCCTGCCGTACACGGTGAACACCGTGGACGAGCACCTGGACATGCTGATGGTCTGCCATCATCTGGACACCAGCATTGCCGAGGACGTGGCCTTCGCCGAGTCGCGCATCCGCCGCGAGACCATCGCTGCCGAGGACATCCTTCACGACCTGGGCGCCTTCGCCATGACCTCGTCGGACTCCCAGGCCATGGGCCGGGTCGGCGAAGTGGTGCTGCGCACCTGGCAGGTGGCGCACCAGATGAAGCTGCGCCGCGGGCCGCTGGCCGGGGATTCGTCGTACAGCGACAACACCCGGGTCAAGCGCTACATCGCCAAGTACACCATCAACCCGGCGCTGACCCATGGCATCGCCCATGAAGTCGGTTCGCTGGAGGCCGGCAAGCTGGCCGACCTGGTGCTCTGGGCGCCGGCCTTCTTCGGGGTCAAGCCGGCCCTGGTGGTCAAGGGCGGGATGATCGCCACGGCGCCGATGGGCGATATCAACGGTTCGATCCCGACGCCGCAGCCGGTGCATTACCGGCCGATGTTCGGTGCCCTGGGCGCGGCGCGGCATGCCACGCGCATGACCTTCCTGTCGCGCGAGGCGCTGGACCGTGGCGTGCACCAGCAGCTCGGCCTGCGCAGCCTGATCGGCCTGGCCCACGGCTGCCGCACGGTGCGCAAGGGCGACATGGTGCACAACGGCCTGATGCCGAATATCGAAGTGGATTCGCAGACCTACCAGGTGCGCGCCGACGGCGAGCTGCTGGTGTGCGAACCGGCCACGGTGCTGCCGATGGCCCAGCGTTACTTTCTGTTTTGAGCAAGGAGAATCCGATGATTCTGTTGACCCGCAAGGTGGGCGAGGGCGCCGTGACGGCCACCGCCACCTTGAGCCTGGATACCCGGATCAAGAGCCGCATACGTATCACCCTCGACGATGGCCGCGATGCCGGGCTGATGCTGGAACGCGGCCAGTTGATCCGTGGCGGCGAACTGCTGGCGGACGAGGCGGGCGGGGAGGTGATTCGCGTCATCGCTGCTGCCGAGGAGGTGTCAACGGTGTACTGCGCCGATGGCCTCGCGCTGGCGCGCGCGGCCTACCACCTGGGCAATCGCCATGTGCCGCTGCAGGTCGAGGCGGGTTTCCTGCGTTACCAGCATGACTATGTGCTGGACGACATGGTCCGTGGCTTCGGCCTTGAGGTGTGTGTCGAGCAAGCGCCGTTCGAGCCCGAAGCCGGTGCCTACCAGAGCGCCCCGCATAGCCATAACCATTCCGATCATCTGTTCGTCCGCCTGCCTGCCCAGGCGCTGTAAATCACAACAAGGAGTTTTCCATGAAGAAGTGTCTTGCCCTTGCCCTGCTGCTGGTCGCCGTTCCGGCATTCGCCCACCCAGGCCATGACGCCAATCCGCTGCAGGATGGCCTGCTGCATCCGCTGACCGGCCTTGATCACCTGTTGATGCTGCTGGGCACCGGCGTGCTCGCCGCACTGACCCGTAGCCGCCTGGTGCTGCCGGCCCTGACCCTGGCGGCGATGTTCGGCGGTGCAGTGCTGGGCCACCTGTTCGGTGGTGTGATCGGCATGGAGGAGATGATCCTCGGTTCGCTGCTGGTGGCTGCTGCCGCGCTGTTGCTGCCGCGGCGCCAGGTCCTGTTGTCGCTGGTGATGCCGCTGTTCGCCCTGTTCCATGGCTGGGCCCATGGCGTCGAGGCCAGCCCGGGCGCGTTCTGGGTGTTCAGCGCCGGTTTCGTCACCGTGAGCGGCCTGCTGCTGGTGGCCGGCTTTGCCCTGGGCTGCGTGCTGCGCCGCCATACCCGCCTGCAACAGGCCTTCGGCGGCGGCCTGCTGGCTGGCGCGGCGATGCTGCTGGCGGGCTGATGAACAGCGACCTGAAGCTCCTGCGTTTGCTGCAACTGGCCAGTCCGGGCCTGCCGGTGGGTGGCTTCACCTACTCGCAGGGCCTGGAGTGGGCGGTGGAAGCGGGCTGGGTCAAGGGCGCCGATGGCTTTCGGACCTGGCAACGGCAGCAGATCGACGACACCCTCGGCTATCTCGACTGGCCGTTGCTGGTGCGCCTGTACCGGGCCTGTGAAGCCGATGATGCCGAGGCGTTCGCGCACTGGAGCCGTTTCCTCCTGGCCAATCGCGAAACCGCCGAGCTGCGTACCGAGGAACGCCAACGTGGCGCGGCCCTGGCGCGGATGCTCGATGGCTGGCAACTGGGCCAGGCGCCGCAGTGGCGCACCAGCCTGGAGCTGACCCAACTGGGCGGCATGGCCTGGCTGGCGGCGTACTGGGACATCCCGCTGCGCGACCTGCTGTTGGGCCATGGCTTCAGTTGGCTGGAAGGCGCGGTAATGGCCGGGGTCAAGCTGGTGCCCTTCGGCCAGCAGGCCGCGCAAAGCCTGCTGCGCGATCTCTCCGACGACCTGAGCGCCGTGCTCGAGCGCGCCCTGCTGCTGCCCGATGAAGAACTGGGTGGCGGCCTGCCACTGCTGGCGATCGCCTCGTCGCGCCACGAAACCCAATACACCCGATTGTTCCGATCCTGAGGAATTCCCTATGCAAAGCTACAAGCAACCCCTGCGCGTCGGCGTCGGCGGCCCGGTCGGATCCGGCAAGACCGCGCTGCTCGAAGCGCTGTGCAAGGCCATGCGCGACCACTACGAGATCGCCGTGGTCACCAACGACATCTACACCAAGGAAGACCAGCGCATCCTTACCGAGGCCGGTGCCCTTGAGCCCGAACGCATCGTCGGCGTGGAAACCGGCGGCTGCCCGCACACGGCGATCCGCGAGGACGCCTCGATGAACCTGGCGGCGGTGGAAGAGCTGGCGCGCAAGTTCGGCAACCTGGAGGTTATCTTCGTCGAGAGTGGCGGCGACAACCTCAGCGCCACCTTCAGCCCGGAACTGGCGGACCTCACCGTGTACGTGATCGACGTTGCCGAAGGCGAGAAGATCCCGCGCAAGGGCGGGCCGGGGATTACCAAGTCGGACTTCCTGGTGATCAACAAGATCGACCTGGCGCCCTATGTCGGGGCTTCGCTGGAGGTCATGGAAAGTGACACCAGGCGCATGCGCCCGGAGCGGCCCTGGGCCTTCACCAACCTGAAGACTGGGCATGGCTTGCAGACGCTGATCGACTTCATCGTGGATCGGGGGATGTTGCGCCCTCTGGCCTGACGCGAACCCTGTGGGAGCGGGTTTACCCGCGATTGCGATGGTGGGTTCACTTCCGCAATCGCGGGTAAACCCGCTCCCACAGGTCTTTCATTTCGCCTGATAGAACACAGCCAGCCACACCGTCGGCTGCCCCGCATCCGTCCACTCCACCCGGTGCCTGCAGCCTGCCGGAATATCCACGAAATCCCCCGGCCCCAGCACCCGCACCTCGGCCTCATGCTCCAGGCGCAAGCCCGCCGAGCCCGTCAGCACCAGCACGAATTCCCCCTCCGCCTGGTCATACCAGAATCCCTCCGGGCTGCTCTGGCCATTGGAGACGATGCGTTCGATGCGCAGCCCCGGCCGCTTGAGCAGGTCATCGAAACGTTCCTCCACCGCCGCTTCGGCGATGCCTTCGAACAGGTTGTGCAACATGGCAGTTGGTTCCTCGTAACCTTTGGCAATCTGTTCTAAGGTTGCCAGTTCCCGCGTGAGAAGGAACTCCCCCCTGAAGCATTCCAGGCTGTTTTTCACCGCTTTGCTGCTCGGCGCTGGCCAGTCCGCGCTGGCTGCGTTGCCCTCGGCACCGGCCTATATCGATGACAGCAAGTACCCCGAGGCGGCCAGGCAGCGGATCCTGCCGGCGATGTTCGAACAGCAGATCACCAGTACCCGCTATATCGCCAAGGCGGACAACCCGCTGATCACCGTGGCCGAAGCCAGCGACTTCAAGCAGACCAGCACCTACGAACAGACCCGCGCCTGGCTGCGCAAGCTCGCCGCTGCCTCGGGCGGCAAGGTGGTATTGAGCGAACTGCCGGAAAAGAGTGCCGAAGGCCATCCGATGGTGCTGGCCGTGGCTTCATTGTCCAAGGACAAATCCCCGGCGGGACTGAAGCAGTCCGGCAAGCCGACGATCTTCGTCGAGGCCGAGATCCACCCCGGCGAATCCAACGGCAAGGACGCCATGTTCATGCTCCTGCGCGATATGACCGCGGGCGACAAGCCTCTCGCCGCGCTGCTGGAACGGGTCAATATCCTCTTCATCCCTACGGTCAACATCGATGGTGACATTCGCCGCAGTGCCTACGGCCGGATCAACCAGAACGGCCCGGATATCGCCGGCTGGCGGGTCAACGGCCTGAACTACAACCTCAACCGCGACTTCACCAAGCTCGACAGTGCCGAAATCCGCAACGTCGCCTGGGTCTTCAACCATTACGAGCTGAGCTTCTTCGCCGACACCCACTCCACCGACGGCGCCATGTACCCCTACGACAGTTCCTATTGCCATAACGGCAACGGCTGGTCGCCGGCCAGCAGTGCGTGGATGGACCAGGTCATGCGCACCCCGGTGTACCAGGCGCTGCAGGATGAAGGGCACGTGGTCCACGAATGCATCAGCTTCAACGACAACCAGGACCCGACCCAAGGCTACTATCCGTACCGCACGGACCTGGCGCGCTTCTCCAACCAGTACGGCGATATCCGCAACGTGCCCTCGATCCTGATCGAGCAGCATGCCCTGCACCCGTACCGCACCCAGGTGCTGGGCAACTATGTGATGCTCAAGGCGATGTTCCAGGTGATCGGTGAACAGGCGGCAACCCTGCGTGCCGCCATCGACAAGGACCGCGCCCGTCTTGCTGCGCAGAAGGAGGTGATCCTCACCTGGAAGGCCGGTGTGCCACAGAACGTGCCGTTCACCGTCGGTGACTACCGTTACGAGACCTCACCGATCACCGGTGCGAAAACCATCGTCTGGAGCAACCAGCCAAAGAACCTCGAAGTGCCGGTCACCGGCAATACCGAGCCGGACCTGATGGTGAAGCGGCCAAGGCAGTACATCGTTCCGGCGCAATGGCGCGATGTGATTGCCCGGCTCAAGGCCCACGGTATCGTCATGCGCACCCTCGACAAGCCGACTGCCGTCGCCGTGACGCTCTATCGCATGGACGAGGTGAAAGTGGCCGGCGGCTTCGAGCCGGACCGGGCGCAGAACAACGAGATTCCAGGGTATGAAGGGCATCTGCTGGTCAGTGGCACGGGCAAGCCGTTCGAGCGCTTGCAGACCTTCCCGGCAGGCTCGGTGGTGATCGATACCGACCAGCCGCTGGGTGTACTGGCAATCAACCTGCTGCACCCGCAAAGCCCGGATTCGTTCTGGTCCTGGGGCTTCTTCAACTCGACCCTGGTGGTCGCCGAGGAGCCGGAGGAATACGTGATGGAGCCGATGGCGAGGAAGATGCTGGAAGAGGATGCGGCGCTCAAGGCGGAATTCGACAAGAAGCTCAAGGACGACATGGCATTCGCCCAGGACCCCAAGGCGCGGCTGAACTGGTTCTATCAGCGCACGCCGTTCTATGACGTGAACGCGTTCGTTTATCCGGTCGGGGTGGTGCAGTGAGGCACATTGTGTACCCGCTCAAGCACCTGGCTGCGCGGCGAGTGGCCGCTAACCAGTCGTAGTGTCACATTGGTATCATTTATCTGCGGATGTTACTATTCCCTTGCTGCAAGTAGGGTAATGCCGGGCTTTGGAAGTCCGGGCAAAAGGAAGTTTCCCGTCTTTGGGGAACTGCATGGATGCCCAGCGCGTGAATCCCCTCCGGAACACTCCTGTGCACCAGGGCCCGTGCCGTTCGTACGGGCTCCGCGCCTCATCGGCTTCGGCGTCAGACAGACTTGCCGGTCCCCGTCACCTGCGGACCGGCGAGGGCGAATTCACAGGTTGGAGAAAACTATGTCCCAGGCATTCACGCTGAAGAACCTCAGCGTTACCCGCAAACTCGGCCTCGGCTTCGGCCTGCTGCTGGCCTTCGCCTTGCTGCTGTCGCTGCTCGGCGGCTTTGGCTTGCAGAACAGCAGCGCGTCGTTGCAGCGCATCAGTTTCATCAGCGGCCTGTTCGACGAGATCGTGTTTGCCCGTGAGGCCAACTACAACCTGGCGTTGACCGGTGACGCCGGGCAGCAGTCCTTGCACCAGGAGCACCACGCCAAGCTCAAGGACGGTTTCGACCAGTTGCTGCTGGACGCCCGCGAAGGCCGCTGGCCGGCCCAGGACCTGGCAGCGGCGCAGCAGCTCCAGGCCGATCTGCAAACCTACGGCAAGGCCCGCGAGCAGGCCCGCTCGGTGGCTGAACTGACGGCGGCCAACCAGTTGCTCTCCAAACTCCAGGACGGCGCCAATGCCCTGTACTACGCCGAGGAAGACCGCGCCTCCGCCCAGGTGAAAAGCACCCATATGCTGCTGGCGGTGATCACCCTGGTGGCGATTCTTTGCGGCATCGCCGTGGCCCTGCTGATCAGCCGGCAGATCGTCTATCCGTTGCGCGAGGCCGTGAACACCGCCCAGCGTATCGCCGGTGGCGATCTGACCGGTGCAACCCACACCGAGCGGGGCGACGAACTGGGTGTGCTGCTGCGCTCGCTGGACAGCATGACCGCGAGCCTGCGCGAGGTGATTTCGCAGATCGGTTGTGGTTCGCAGCAACTGGCGGCTTCCGCCTCGCAACTGGCGGCGATCACCAGCACCACCCGCGAAGGCATCGACAGCCAGCGCAATGAGACCGATATGGTCGCCACGGCCATGAACGAGATCGCCGCCACCGTGCAGGAAGTGGCGCGCAACTCCGAGGAGGCTGCCAGTGCGGCCAAGGGCGCCGACCATGAGGTGACCAGCGTGCTGGCGATGTCCCAGCAGGCGATCCGCCAGATCGAGGCGATGGCCAATGGCGTGGGCGTTTCTGCCGAATCCCTTGGCCGCTTGCAGCAGGAGTGCGGACGCATTGGCGCGATCCTCGATGTGATCAAGGCCGTCGCCGAGCAAACCAACCTGCTGGCCCTCAACGCGGCGATCGAGGCGGCCCGGGCCGGCGAGGCAGGGCGTGGTTTCGCCGTGGTCGCCGACGAAGTGCGCAACCTTGCCCAGCGTACCCAGGCCTCGTCCAGCGAGATCGAGCAACTGATCGTCACACTGCAACACATCGCCAACGAGAGTACCGGGATGATGCAGACCAACCTGGAGCAGACCAGCGCCTCGGTCAATGGCGTGCGCGACACCGGCACTGCGCTGGAGCAGATCACCCGCCAGGTCTCGAATATCCAGCAGATGAGCGAGCTGATTGCCACGGCTGCCGAAGAACAGGCCGCGGTGACCGAAGAGATCAACCAAAGCGTGACCCGGGTGCGCGAGACCGCCGAGGAATCGGCCACCGCCAGCGCCGAGATTTCCGCCGCGAGTACCGAGTTGAGCCACTTGAGCAGCCGTCTGCACGGTATGGTCGGGCATTTCCGTTGCTGATCTGATCCGTATTTTTCAGTGCTTTCTGGATCTGTTATGCAAACAGATGCTTGCCGAAAATAGGCCCCATGCAAGGTTTATTTTCGGTACGTGGAGGCAGTGATGGGCAAGATGGCGATTTTTCTGTTCGGGTTTCTGGCACTGGCGATCGTGATCGGGGCGTTGGGGACCATTTCGCCGGTTTGAGATCTCTATTGGCTTTGAGGGCCTTATCGCTGGCAAGCCAGCTCCTACAGGGGTCGCATAACCCTGTGGAAGCTGGCTTGCCAGCGATAAGGCCCTCAGCAACACTGCATATCAGCAGGCTTGGCCAGATCCGATAGCCGGGCAGGGCGGTGCTGTCTTGAGTCATAGTGCCGCGAGACACCCAAGGAGCCTTTCGTGATCAGCCTCGACCCCGGACCCAACGAACCCTTCAAGCGCCTGTTCTTCGCCTTGCCCTGCACCCCGACGCAAGGTAAGGCCCTGTCGCGCTGGCGTAGCGACCTGCGCCTGCGCAGCGGCAAGCCGGTACCAACCGGGAATTTCCATGTGACCCTGATGTTTCTCGGCGCAGTCGGTGTCAGCCAGTTGCCGGCGATTTTCGAAATAGCCGCACGGCTGCGCCCGCTGGAGCGTCCGCAACCGCTGGTTCTTGATCGCCTGGAGGTCTGGCGGCGCAGCCAGGCGCTGGTGCTGACCACACCGGAACCACCAAAGGCGTTGCTGCGCTGGGTCTACCAGTTGCAGGAGGCCTTGTTGCCACTGGGCTTCGTCGTCGATTCAAAAGCGTTTCGCCCGCACCTGACGCTGGCCCGGGATTTCCGCCACGAAGTACCCGAGGCAGCGGTGGCGCCCGAGTTTCGCTGGAATGCAAGGGAGTTCGTGCTCTACGAGTCCAGCAAAGGCCAATACGAGCCCCTGGCGCACTGGCCCCTGCTGGATATCGCCAGAAGTTAGATCGCCGCAGCCACGCCGTTCCTATACTCCAGAAAGCGTGGCGAAGGGGTGGCGATCGTGAACCGGCGTTCCCTGTATCGGGTGTGGCTTTTGGCGTTGCTGGTGATCCTGTGCGGCTGCGGTTCGCGCAACCGCGTGCCGGAGTTGCCGCCGGTGGTGCTGTCGCCCGCCGCCTGGCAGCAGGTGGACCGGGAGATCGTCCAGGCTTCGCGCGGCGCCGCCGGTTCGGCCGGGGACTATGCGCGGCGCTCCATGCGGGTCTGGCGCGAGCAGGTACAGGTGCAGACCGAAGAGAATTTCATTCCCTGGTTCACCGGCTACTGGACCCAGCAATGGCTGACCCTCAGGGTGGCCTGGTACAAGATGAGCCAGCACCGCGACCAGCCTGATAACCGCCTGGCCCTTTATCTGCAGGACGCTTATCGCGAGCGCGTCCTGGAGCCGGTGGCCGAGCAGATCAATCCCGACCTGATCCGCGAGCGTGCGACCGAGTTGTACGTGCAATTGCTCGGCCAGCAGATCCAGGGGATTGGCGAGCGCTATCGGCCCGCGCCGGACCAGTTCGCCCTGCACCTTGAACGTATTCCCGCCATTGCCCTTGGCCCGCCTGCCGCGCGGGATGCCAGCCTGCGCGGCGTGCTCACGGCAAAGCCCTTCGTGCAACTGCCGGCCTGGCTGGCCCTGAACGAAGAGATTCGCAAGGCCGCAGCGGTCAATGCGACGGCGTCGGACAACGGACTGTCATCGGTGGCCAGCAAAGCCAGCACTCGCCTGGAAGCGACCCTGGCGCCCCGGGGGGCGCTCAGCGCCGTGGCGGCAGCGGTGGGCAAGGCGGCGGGGATGGCGATCTCGGTGGCCTCGGCCGGGATCGGCGCGATGATGCATGAGAGCGACCGACCGGAGATGGTCGAGCAGTTGCGGGTGATCCTCAATGCAGCATTGAACGAGGAGTGGCAGAACCTGATGGAGAACCATGGCACCGGGGTGATGGCCGGGGTCTGGTCGTTGTCGGGGCAGATCGAAGGCGAGCTGACGGGAAGGGTGGGAATGGAGCCGAGGATGGATGCTATTCCCTAGCGCAGACAGCAACTTGAGCGATGCTCTTAAGGTTGATTCTGCTTTGGGTTAAATCATTTAAAAACAATGAGTTATGTGTCTAATGTAAAGTCAATTGTTCGGAATGGAGGGGCGGTGCGCACAAAAAAGGCCGTATCGATGTGCGCTCGATACGGCCTTTCGGATTTAAAAGCTCTTCTACATCAGTGTCTTGAGGTGATTATCTCAAGCGATGCTTTGGGTCTTGCTTTGTTGCTTCTTGCTCGCCTGCACCCGGCAAGCGTCGCCAAATGCCTCGAACATCCGCACCGAATCCGGATTCTTCGCGGCTTGCCATTCCGGGTGCCATTGCACCGCGAACAGGAACGGCGACAGGCTGGGCGCATGGATCGCCTCGACCAGGCCGTCTTCGGCATGAGCCAGGGGCTCGACGCCGTCGCCCAGGGTTTTCAGGCCCTGGCCATGCAGCGAGTTGACGCGGATCTCGTCGCTCTGCAGCAATTCCTGCAGCCAACTGCCCGGCTTCAGGCGCACGCTGTGGGAGGCGGCATATTGCACGTCCACCGGATCCTCGGGGTTCTCCCGGTGATCGTTGAAGCCGGGTTCGGCGTAGACCTTCTGGTAGATATCGCCACCCAGGGCCACGTTGATTTCCTGCATGCCACGGCAGATGCCGAAAATCGGCAGGCCGCGGGCGATCGCCAGTTGCACCAGCGGCAGGTCGAACAGGTCGCGGTCACGGTCCTGGGCCTTGCCCGGGGTTTCGTTTTCCTGGCCATAGAGGGCCGGGTCGATGTTGCTGCCGGCACCGGTCAGGTAGACGCCGTCAGCCATGTCCAGGTACTGCTCGAGGTCTTCGATGCCGCAGCAGGTGGGGACCAGGACCGGGACGCAGCCGGCGTGTTCCACCAGCGGAGTGATGTACTTGTGGGTCATCACCTGGTAGTCGTGACCCTTGCGCTCTTGGGTGCCCATGGTCATCAGGACCACGGGTTTGCGGGATTTCTGATTCTTATTGCCAATGTTGCTGTTGGGCATATGTCACCTTGGGACAGGCGCAGCCTGTCATTGTTGTGCAGGCGCGCCGCTATCGAGCTGGCGCTGCCTGGGGTTTCGAGCACTGCCGGGAGGCACGCGAAGCTCTGTTCCCGGTCGAAACCTGCCCCATAGCTTGCCAGAGCCGTTAAATATATCAAGCGGATTCATGCTTTTGTGTGCGTATTTATTAACGTTCTAGGCGAGGTATGCGGCCTAAAATACTGATTTTAATGTGATAAATCAGGTCTATTTCAACTGAGGCAGTTCATTATATTTGACGATTGGCCCGGCTCGATTCGCCGTGCCTGCCAAGGGCCTTGCAGGCCGTAACCCCGGCTCTTAAGCTGCCCCATCATCGTTGATATCAGTCTGACCATGTCGAAACCAAGACCCTCCCTGACCCTCACCTTGCTTCAGGCCCGCGAAGCCGCCATGGCCTTCTTCCGTCCGTCCCTCAACGAGCATGGCCTGACCGAGCAGCAATGGCGGGTAATCCGCATCCTGCGCCAGCAGGGTGAACTGGAAAGCCATCAGTTGGCCGAGCAGGCCTGCATCCTCAAGCCGAGCATGACCGGCGTGCTCGCTCGCCTGGAGCGCGATGGCCTGGTGCGGCGCAAGAAGTCCAGTACCGACCAGCGCCGGGTTTTCGTCGGCCTGACGGAGCAGGGCCAGCAATGCTTCATCGCCATGAGCGAGGATATGGAGCGCAACTACCAGCGCATCCTTGAACAGTTCGGCGATGAAAAATTGCAGGCGTTGCTGGGCTTGCTGAACGAACTGAAAAACGTCAAGCCCTGACGCCGGATTCGCGCAAGTAAAAAGTCCTACATATACTGTCGGTTATCCGCCACAGCTTGCCGTCGTCGGTCGGACATCGACGCCTCGATGCCCGTTGGTAGTGCCGTATCCGCAGTAGCCCGCACGCGAGGTGTCCTTACAGACGCTAAGAGGGCTATTGCGATGGACTTAATCACTCTGATCATCCAGATCTTCAGCGGTGTGATTGGCGGCAACGTGGCAGGGTTGAGCAAGGAGGGGATGGGGCCGACCCTGAACTCCGTAGCAGGTGCAATCGGCGGGGTGCTGCTGGGGCAGGTGCTGGCCCACCTGACCGGCGATCAATCCCTGGCCGAGGCCGGAGCGGCAGGAACCCTGGATATCCCGGCCATCATCAGCAGCGTGATCGGCGGTGGTGCCGGTGGCGCGGTGTTGACCTGGGTGGCTGGGTTCATCAAGAGCAAGATGCAGGCGCATTGAACCGCTAGAGGCAACGACGCAGACCTTGTGGGAGCGGGTTCACCCGCGATTGCGATAGTGAATTTACTACTGCAATCGCGGGTGAACCCGCTCCCACAAGGTCCGCGTCGCTTGCACGGGATTCAGTGTGCAGAACAACCCTGGGCCTTCACCGTCCGTACCGTCGTCGCCGGATTCTTCACCAGCTTCTCGCCGACCCGCGCCGGCCGCGGCTGCAATTCACCCCCACAGTTCGGGCATTTGCCCTTCAATTGGTCGCCTGCACAGCTACGGCAGTAAGTGCATTCGAACGAACAGATCATCGCGTCGCAACTGTCGCCCGGCAGTGGTGTGGCGCAGCATTCGCAGCAAGGACGAAGTTCCAGCATCGGGGCAATCCTTTTTCGGGTGGTGGTTGCCGTAGAGTGCAGGCCCGCCAACGGCAGTGCAAGGGGCCTCAGGGCCGGTACAGGTGGGCATGCCCGGCACGGTACAACGCCGATTCGCGGAAACTGTCGCTGGCCAGAACACGACCCACCAGGATCAGCGCGGTACGCCGGAAGCCCTTGACCGCCGTCAGTGCGACGATATCGTCCAGCGTCCCCAGCACCCAGTCCTGGTCCGGCCACGTCGCGCGGTGGACCACGGCGATCGGGCAGTCGCCGCCGTAATGCGGGCGCAGTTCCTCGACGATCTTCGGCAGATGGCGCACCCCCAGGTGAATCGCCATGGTCGTCTTGTGGCTGGCCAGGCTGGCGAGGGCTTCGCCTTCGGGCATCGGCGAGGAATCGGCGAAGCGGGTGAGGATCACGCTCTGGGCGATGTCCGGCAGGGTCAGTTCGCAGCCGAGCAGGGCGGCGCTGGCCGCCGTGGCCGTGACCCCGGGGATGATCTCGTAGGGAATCCCCAGCTCGCGCAGGTGGCGGATCTGCTCGCCGATGGCGCCATACAGGCTGGGGTCGCCGCTGTGCACCCGGGCGACATCCTGACCCTTGGCATGGGCGGCGGCAATCGCCTCGATGATTTGTTGCAGGTGCAGTTCGGCGCTGTTGATCAGGGTCTCGGCGTTATGCCCGTCGAGCACAGCGGCGGGCACCAGCGAGCCGGCATAGATGATGACCGGGCACCGGCGGATCAGGCGCTGGCCCTTGACGGTGATCAGCTCCGGATCGCCAGGGCCGGCGCCGATGAAATAGACGGTCATGGGAAGTCTCTGGAAAACGGAATGACGGATTATCCGCCAGAAGCAGGGAGCCAGGCCAATGCCAGGGTCATATCGTCGCGCACGATGCGTTCGACGCGCAGTGCGGCCAGCCCGCCGCCCAGTTGTTCGGCCAGGGCCAGGGCGCTGCTTTCCGCCACGCCATAACAGCCGCTGTGCTGAAAGGCAATGGCCGAACGATGGCTAAGGCGCGGGGTATAGGCAGCGAGTTGCACGGCACTGAAGAAGTGCAGGGGCAGGCCGAGATCGGCAGCCAGTTGCAGCAGGCCGGGTTCCTGGCGCTTGAGATCGATGCTGGCAAGACCAACCAGCGCGGCGAAAGGCAGGTTGCGCGACTGCATGACATCGCGCAGCAACCCGGCCAGTTCGCTGGCCGGAGCGCCACGCCGGCAACCCAGCCCGGCGTACAGCGACGCTACGCCGGGCGGGACGGCCATCAGGCGGACTGCCGCCGGTACAGCCAGGCGCTGATCAGGCCCATGGCCAGCCAGAAACCGGCATTGGTCAGCAACGAAGCGACAATGAACTGCGATTCCAGGGCTTCCGGCGCCAGGCTTTCATGCACTTCCGGCTGCGGCGCGCCGATCACATGGGGAATTGCCAGCAGAATCAGACCGGCGATTTTCAGCACCCAGTTGCCGGCAAACACCATCAGTGCCAGGCCGACAGCGGTGGCAGCGGCGGTGCCAACCCACCAGAACTGGCGCTGGGCCAGGTCTGCGGCCGCAGTGCCGGGCAGTTCCGGTGGCAGGCCGAGGTTCGGCGCCAGGCAGAACACGGCGAACCCGCCCAGGCCCCAAAGCGCGCCGGCACCGATGCTGCGTGGACTGCGCAGGGTGTACATGCCCGCCAGCAACAAGGCGAAGCCTACCGCGACCACCAGGTTGCCGCCGGTGGTGGACAGCACGCGCTGCCAGCCATCTTCCGGCGACCAGGCTTCGGCGTCGTGGTGATGGCTTTCGCCAGCGGCGGCGTCGGCATGCTCGTGCTCATGGGCGGCAGCCGGTGCAGAGCCCTCGTAGGTTTCCGCCTGGAGAATCAGCGGCGCGACCCAGAAGCTTTGCAGCACGGTCAGCAGCAAGGCCGCGAGCAGCCCGGTAAAGCCCGCGGTACGGGCAATGCGAGTGAACATGGTGCGACCTCAGTGGCAAGGGAAGGCGGCGCTGTGGCGGGTATCGTGGGCGGCGTTGTGCACCGCTTCGATATGCGAGAAGCCGGCGAAATAGACTAGGCACAGGCCCAGTACCGAGGCGCTGACGGCAGCGACGACGCGTTGGCTGAGGGTGGTGGAGGTAGTGCTGGCGTGACTGGCGGTGGTGGTGACGGGCATGGCGCTTTCCTTTTGCAGTTGTCGTGGCAACAGGCAAGCGCGAAGAACTCCGGGGCATGGAAGTCCAGGAGTGCAACGTCGCCCGCCCACCGCGGGTTTGGTCAAATCGGTCGTGGGCCGGTCTCCGGGCTTTCAAGGGGCCATGGGCCTGGGCGTCTCCTTCCCATGCCGGACTGCTGGCACAGTGGATCAGACGTTTTCCTCGATTACCGTTGCGGGGGCAGCACCGGACTTGCCACGGTCTTGAAGACCACCGCGCACCGGTTTCCCGTTTCACCTTTTGCAATAAAAAGGCACCCAAACGAATCGCGTTAGGAAATCACGCGCGTTGACATCCGTCAATACAGCGGTTGACCGCCCTCCGGGCACTGCGTAGCCTTGCCGGTTCGAGGTTCTCCGACACGGGTCGGAGCTAAGACGGGAACGCGGTGCCGAAGCCGCGGCTGCCCCCGCAACTGTAGGCGTTGAGCCCACCGACCATTGCCACTGCCGGTTATATAAGGCGGGAAGGCGTCGATGGCGTCCCGAGGACACAATGCAAGCCAGGAGACCTGCCTCGACCAGATTCCACATTAACCGGGCGGGGTGATCCGGTGGCGAACGCGTCCAGACCGCACGGTGCCTGGCCTCCGTCCCCATGCCCGCCATGCTGCCAAGGGCATCCGACATGAAAACACTGGCCAAACTTCCCGTTACCATCGTCACCGGCTTCCTCGGCTCGGGCAAGACCACGCTCCTGCGCCACATGCTCGACAACGCCAATGGCCGCCGTATCGCTGTGATCGTCAACGAGTTCGGCGAACTGGGCATCGATGGCGAAATCCTCAAGCAATGCAGCATCGGTTGCACCGAGGAAGAGGCCAATGGCCGCGTCTACGAGCTGGCCAACGGCTGCCTGTGCTGCACCGTGCAGGAAGAGTTCTTCCCGGTGATGCGCGAGCTGGTGGCGCGCCGTGGCGACCTGGACCAGATCCTCATCGAAACCAGCGGCCTGGCCCTGCCCAAACCACTGGTCCAGGCGTTCCAGTGGCCGGAAATCCGCAATGCCTGCACCGTCGATGCGGTGATCACCGTGGTCGACAGCCCGGCCGTGGCCGCCGGCACCTTCGCCGCCTTCCCCGACCAGGTCGATGCCCAGCGCAAGCTTGACCCGAACCTGGACCACGAATCGCCACTGCACGAGCTGTTCGCCGACCAACTGGCCAGCGCCGACCTGGTGATCCTCAACAAGTGCGACCAGATCGCCCCTGAAGCCCTGGCCGCCGTGCGGGCCGAGGTCGAGGAAGAGCTGCCGCCCGCGGTCAAGGTGGTCGAAGCGAGCAAGGGCGTGCTGCCGCTGGAAGTGCTGCTGGGCCTGGGTGCCGAGTCCGAAGCCCATATCGACGGCCGCCGCACCCACCATGATTCGCACCATGACGGCGACGATGACCACGACGATCACGACCACGACGCCTTCGACTCCATCTCCCTCGACCTGCCGGAAGCCGACGAAAGCCTGCTGCTCGACGCCTTGACCCAACTGGTCAGCGAGACCGGCATCCTGCGCGTCAAGGGCTTCGCGGCGATTCCGGGCAAGCCGATGCGCCTGCTGATCCAGGGCGTGGGCAGCCGTTTCGACAAGCATTTCGACCGCGCCTGGCGCAGCGACGAAGCGCGCATCACCCGCCTGGTGCTGATTGGCCAGGACCTCGATGCCTCGGCCCTCGAAGCGCGGCTGCGCGCGGCCCTGGGCGCCTGATCCATGCACCTGCTGCGGACCCAGCCCGGCGGCTTCGTGCCGGACGACAGCATTGCCGACCTCGGCCAGACCCCGGCCGAACTGGTGATTCTCTGCAGCGGTGATTCGCACCTGGCGTTGCTGGCGGAAGCCGCCCGCGAGCTGCCGGAGGATTACCCCAGCCTGCGCCTGGCCAACCCCATGCAGGTACAGAACCACGCCTCGGTCGACCTCTACGTCGACCAGGTGTTGCGCCACGCCAGGGTGATCCTGGTGTCGCTGCACGGCGGCATCGGCTATTGGCGCTATGGCGTCGAGCAGCTTGTCGAACTGGCGACCCGTGGCGTGAAGCTCATCCTGGTCCCGGGTGACGATCGCCCGGACCCGGAGCTGAGCAGCCTGGGCAACGTCGCAGCCGAGCAGGCCGAGCGCCTCTGGCACTTCCTGCGCCAGGGCGGCAAGGCCAATGCCCTGAACCTGTTCAACTGCCTCGCCAGTTCCTGGCTGGGGCGCGATTACCCCTGGGACGAACCACGGCAACTGCCGCGTACCAGCCTGTATCACCCGCGTCATGCCGAGGCCGGAATGGCCCACTGGCGCGCCGATTGGCACGCCGGGCGACCCGTTGTGCCGATCCTGTTCTATCGCTCCCATCTGCAAGCGGCCAACACCGGTTTTATCGATGTGTTCTGCCAGCGGCTGGAAAACACCGGGCTGAATCCGCTGCCGATCGCCGTGGCCAGCCTGAAGGAGGCCGGCTGCCTGGCCCAGGTCGAGGACTGGCTGGACGAAACCGATGCGGCGTTGATCATCAACACCACCGGTTTCGCCCAGTCGAGCCCGGAACAGCCGCACCTGCGCCCGTTCCGCCGCGATATCCCGGTGCTGCAGGCAATCTGCGCCCAGGACAACGAACCCGGCTGGCAGGCCAGCGAGCAAGGCCTCGGCGCCCGCGACCTGGCCATGCACATCGCCTTGCCGGAACTGGACGGGCGCATCATCACCCGACCGATCAGCTTCAAGGACCTGGCCTGGCGCAGCGAGCGCAGCCAGTCCGATGTGGTCTGCTACCGGCCGCAGCCCGAGCGCATGGACTTCGTTGCGGAGCTTGCGCGGCGCTGGTGCGCGCTGGCGCGCCTGCCCAACCGGCAGAAGCGCGTGGCCCTGGTACTGGCTAACTACCCGACCCGGGATGGCCGCATCGGCAACGGTGTCGGCCTGGATACCCCGGCAGCGGCGCTGAATATCCTGCGTGCCCTGAAACGGCAGGATTACCCGGTGGGCGAGCTGCCGGACAGCGGCACCCGGCTGATCCACGACCTGCTCGGTGGCGTCAGCAACGACCTCGACAGCCTCGACCAGCGCCCGTGCATGCAAAGCATGGCCCTGGATGACTACCTGGCGGCCTTCGCGCAGTTGCCCGAGGCCAACCAGCGGGCGGTGCGCGAGCGCTGGGGCGAACCCTCGGCGGACCCGATGTTCCGTGGCGGGCGGATGATGATTGCCGGGCTGCGCCTGGGCCTGACCTTTGTCGGCATCCAGCCGGCGCGGGGTTATCAACTCGACCAGAGTGCGGTCTATCACGATCCCGACCTGGTCCCGCCCCATGGCTACCTGGCCTTCTATTTCTGGCTGCGCCATGGCTTTGCCGCCGATGCGCTGATCCATGTCGGCAAGCATGGCAACCTGGAGTGGCTGCCGGGCAAGGGCGTCGGGCTGTCGGCGGGCTGCTGGCCGGATGCGCTGATCGGGCCGCTGCCGAATATCTACCCATTCATCGTCAACGATCCGGGTGAGGGCGCCCAGGCCAAGCGTCGTACCCAGGCGGTGATCATCGATCATTTGATGCCGCCGCTGACCCGTGCCGAGACCTACGGGCCGTTGCGCAACCTGGAGCGCCTGGCCGACGAATACTACGAGGCGCAGTTGCTGGACCCGCGGCGTGCCGTGGAGTTGCAGAAGGAGATCCTGCAACTGGTGCGCGACAACCATATCGACCGCGAGCTGCAACTGGACGGCGCGCTGGACGATGCCGCGGTGTGGCTGCCGCGCCTGGACACCTACCTGTGCGACCTCAAGGAATCGCAGATTCGCGACGGCCTGCATGTGTTCGGCGAGTCGCCCACGGGCCGGCTGCGCATCGATACCCTGGCGGCACTGCTGCGGGTAGCCCGTGGCGACGGTCGCGGAGCCAACGCCAGCCTGCCGCGGGCGCTGGCCCGCGCCCTGGCGCTGGGCTTCGATCCGCTGGACTGCGAGCTGGGCGAGCCCTGGCACGGGCCGCGACCACATTGGCTGGCGAACCTCGACGACACGCCGTGGCGCACGGCGGGGGATACCCGCGAGCGTCTGGAAATGCTTTCGGCACGCTTGATCGAGCAGACCCTTGCCGGCGAGCCGGCGGTGCCGGACGACGCGCAGTGGAACGATGTGCGCGCGGTGCTGGAGGCGCTGGCCGAGCGTGTTGCGCCGCAACTGGACGCCTGCGGCGACGCGGAAATGCACGGCGTACTGTCGGCCCTCGAAGGGCGTTTCGTCCCCGCAGGCCCCAGCGGTGCGCCGAGCCGCGGGCGTCTCGATGTGCTGCCCACCGGGCGCAACTTCTATACCGTCGATGTGCGCAACCTGCCCACGGCCACCGCCTGGCGCCTGGGCTTCACTTCGGCCAGCCTGATTCTCGAACGTCACCTGCAGGATCACGGCGACCATCTGCGCCAGCTTGGCCTGTCGGTCTGGGGCACGGCGACCATGCGCACCGGCGGTGACGATATCGCCCAGGCCATGGCCCTGATGGGCGTGCGTCCGGTATGGGCGGCGGGCAGTCACCGGGTCGACGATTTCGAGATCCTGCCGCTGAGCCTGCTGGACCGCCCTCGGGTGGACGTGACCCTGCGCGTCTCCGGCTTCTTCCGCGATGCCTTCGGCAATCTCATCAAACTGTTCGACGCGGCGGTACAGGCGGTGGCGGCGCTGGACGAGCCGGACGACATGAACCCCCTGGCGGCGCGGGTGCGCAGCGAGCACGCCGAACTGCTCGCCAGCGGCCTGGACGCAGAGCAGGCGCGGCGCCAGGCCGGCTGGCGGGTGTTCGGCGCCAAGCCCGGCGCCTACGGAGCGGGGGTGCAGAACGCCATCGACGGACGCCTGTGGCACAGCCGCGAGGACCTCGCCGAGGTCTACCTCAATCACGGCGGCTATGCCTACGGTGGCGCCGATGACGGTACCGAGGCACGGGCGCCGTTCGCCCGACGCCTGAGCCAGGTGCAGGCCGTGGTGCAGAACCAGGATAACCATGAGCACGACCTGCTCGATTCCAACGATTATTACCAGTTCCAGGGCGGCATGCTCGCGGCGGTAGAAAGCCTCGGCGGGCAAGGCGTCGCCAGCTATCACGGCGATCATAGCCAGCCGGAGCGCCCGCGCATCCGCACCCTCAAGGAAGAACTGAACCGGGTGATCCGTGCCCGCGCGCTCAATCCCAAGTGGATCGACGGGGTCAAGCGCCATGGCTACAAGGGCGCCTTCGAACTGGCGGCGACGGTGGACAACCTGTTCGCCTTCGATGCCACCACCCACCTGATCGACGATCACCATTACCAGGCGCTGGCCGATGCCTATGTGCTCGACCCGGCGACCCGAGAATTCATCCAGCAGCATAATCCCGAAGCCTTGCGCGATATCACCGAGCGCCTGGTCGAGGCCCAGCAGCGTGGCCTCTGGCAGGACCCGGGGGCTTATCGCGAGGCGCTTGAACTACAGCTGCTGGATGGCGAGGAAGAGGCTTGAAATGACTGAACCCGTGCATTTTCCCCTGGCTGCGGTGGTCGGCGCCGAGGACCTGAAACTGGCCCTGTGCCTGACCGCCATCGACCCGAAGATCGGTGGTGTGCTGATCGAGGGACCGCGCGGCATGGCCAAGAGCACCCTGGCTCGCGGCCTGGCCGACCTGCTTGGCGAGGGTCCGTTCGTGACCTTGCCGCTGGGCGCCAGCGAAGAGCGCCTGGTCGGCACCCTGGACCTGGATGCCGCGCTGGGCCAGGGCCGCGTGCAGTTTTCCCCGGGTGTACTGGCCAAGGCCGACGGCGGCGTGTTGTATGTCGACGAGGTCAACCTGCTGCCCGACCATCTGGTGGACCTGTTGCTGGACGTCGCGGCCAGCGGCACCAACCGCATCGAGCGCGATGGCCTGTCCCACCGGCACAGCGCACGTTTCGTGCTGATCGGCACGATGAACCCGGAAGAAGGCGAGTTGCGTCCGCAATTGCTCGATCGCTTCGGCCTCAATGTGGCGCTGCACGGGCAACCCGTGCCCGAGGCAAGGGGGCAGATCCTGCGTCGGCGCCTGGCGTTCGATGGCGACCCTGCGGGCTTCGTTGCTCAATGGGCGCCGGCCCAGGCGGCGCTGCGCCAGCGCTGCCAGGATGCCCGCCAGCGCCTGGCAAGCATCGAACTGGATGACCGTTCGCTGGCGCTGATCACCGAGCGTTGCTTCGCCGCAGGGGTGGACGGCCTGCGTGCCGACCTGGTCTGGTGGCGTGCCGCCCGGGCCCATGCTGCCTGGCGTGGCGGCGAGCGAATCGAGGACGCGGATATCGAGGCGGTGGCCGAGTTCGCCTTGCGCCACCGTCGCCAGCAATCGCCCGCCGACGCTCAGCCACCGGTACCGCAGGCCGGCCAGCCGCAGCAGAGCCAGGCAACGCCAGCCGGGCAATGGGGTGAGATGCCGGCGCAGCCGGTCGCCACAGGGCCACGGCGCGAGGTACCGGCCTGGCCAAAAAAGCCCTGAGCATCCGCGCCCGCGCCAGCGCGGATGCCAGGCCCAGGGCCGGCATGCTCGACAAGGGCGCGCGCGGCCGTGGGCGTAGCGCGGGGCAGGGCAAGGTGGACTGGCCGGCGACCTTGCTCAAAGGGCGTCCAGGCAAGCGCGGCGACCTGCGCTGGACACAGCGCCATGCCGCCAGCCCGGAACTCTGGCTGGTGATCGTCGACGCCTCGGCCTCGACCCGGCGCTATCAAGCCCTGAGCAAGGCCAAGGGCGTCCTGGCGAATTTTTTCGACCAGGCGTATCGGGCCCGGGCACGATTGGCGCTGCTGACGGCCAGCGGCAGCACGCCACGCTGGCAACGCCACGGCCTGAAAGCCTCGGCGGCGTTGCAGCCATGGTTGGCAGATCTCGGGGCGGGTGGCGGGACGCCGTTGCTGGCGGCGCTGGAGCAAGCGCGGCAGTGGTTGTCGCATCGGCAACGGCAGTTTCCCGCCGAAGCGCAACGCTGCCTGGTACTGACCGACGGACGGCTGGCCCTCGACACACCACTTCAAGCGTTGCCGTGCAGCACTTTATTGCTCGATATGGAAAGTGCGCCCATTCGTCTTGGGCGGGCTCGCCAGCTGGCGGAAAGTTTGCAGGCAGAATACCGGCATATCGATGAGCTGGCAGTTGGCTAACTGCGGTGATGTGTCGCAGCGACAATAAGGTACAACTTCGCGACAAGAAAAAAGTGCACCCTGGGGTGCACTTTTTTCATTCGGGAAAGTTACTTCGGCATGGTCCAGGGTTGCAGGTCGTAACCCTTCTGGCGCAGTTCGGCGCGCACTTCCTCGATCAGGTGAGCCCACTGTGCCGGGTCGGAATAGGTGCTGCTCGATACCTGCTTGCTGCCGATCCGGGTGCTGGTCCGGTCAATCACGGCAAGGCTTAGCTCACCGGTACCGTTTGGCGCATCCCAGGCAACGCACTGGAAGGGTTCGAAGGCATGGTCGGCAATCAGCAGTGCTTCGTTGACACGCAGCGGAGCGTTCATGGGTTCGGTCTCTCTGTGGTCCCAAACATCGAAAGAAAGTTGCCGGGCGTGATTCGCGGCGGCAGGTTACTTGTACTGATGTCCGAAGTAACGGGGTAAGTCACACCTGTCGGGAAAATTTTTTATTCCCTCTTCGGTCATTCGCTTTTTCCTGGCGCTTGTGACGGCGGATTGCGAAGAATGTTCCATGAAGGAAATGTAATGCGATTTTTCAACGGACAGACGGTAGTGGGGATCCCGACGTTCGTTGCTACTGTTACAAGCGGGTTTGCCAAGATGCTGTTTCCATTCGTTTTTCCAAAAATTGACGTCAAGGAAAGATCATGCTCGAGCCTGCCCCGCACCGTCGTTTGCTGGTGGTCGATCCCTGTGACGATTGCCATCGTTTATTGCCTGGGCTGCGCGGCATTGGCTGGGAAGTCCACAGCTGTACCCTGGCCACGGCCCTGGAGCATCCTTGCGATGTCGGCTTGTTGCGCCTGCAGGCCAGGCACGTGCAGCATCCCGACGCGGTCAAGGACCTGATCAGCCGCAGCGGCGCCGAGTGGATCGCGGTGCTTAGCCCCCAGGAGCTGCGGGCGCAGAAGGTAGGGGATTTCGTCTGCGAATGGTTCTTCGATTTCCATACCTTGCCGTTCGATGTGTCCCGGGTCCAGGTGACCCTCGGTCGCGCCTTCGGCATGGGCCGCCTGCGCGGCAAGGGTGCGGTGCGCATCGATGAGGCGCAGCATGAACTGCTGGGCGACAGCCGGCCCATCCGCGAACTGCGCAAGCTGCTGAGCAAGCTGGCGCCGACCGAATCGCCGGTGCTGATCCGCGGGGAAAGCGGTACCGGCAAGGAACTGGTGGCGCGCACCCTGCACCGCGAGTCGCAGCGCCACGACAAGCCCTTCGTGGCGATCAACTGCGGTGCCATCCCCGAGCACCTGATCCAGTCAGAGCTGTTCGGCCATGAAAAAGGCGCCTTCACCGGCGCGCACCAGCGCAAGGTCGGACGCATCGAGGCGGCCCATGGCGGCACGCTGTTCCTCGACGAAATCGGTGACCTGCCGCTTGAGTTGCAGGCCAACCTGCTGCGCTTCCTTCAGGAAAAGCACATCGAACGGGTCGGCGGCAGCCAGCCCGTTGCGGTGGATGTGCGCGTCCTGGCGGCGACCCATGTGGACCTGGAGAGCGCCATCGCCAACGGGCGTTTTCGCGAAGACCTGTATTACCGCCTGAATGTCCTCCAGGTGGTCACCGCACCCCTGCGTGACCGGCATGGCGACCTGTCGATGCTGGCCAGCCACTTCTCCCGGTTCTACAGCCAGGAAACCGGGCGGCGTCCCCGTACCTTCAGCGAGAACGCCTTGAGCGCGATGGGCAAGCATGACTGGCCGGGGAATGTGCGCGAGCTGGCCAACCGTGTGCGGCGCGGGCTGGTGCTGGCGGAGGGACGGCAGATCGAACCACAGGACCTGGGGCTGCATGAGCAGCGCAACCTGGTGGTGCCGATGGGCACGCTGGAAGACTACAAGCACCAGGCCGAGCGCCAGGCGTTGTGCGATGTGCTGGACCGCCACAGTGACAACCTGAGTGTCGCGGCCAAGGTACTGGGGGTGTCGCGGCCGACGTTCTACCGGTTGCTGCACAAGCATCAGATACGGTAAATCAGAAAGCGCCGCGCTCCCACAGGGTACGCGGCGCTTTCTGGAACCGTTTTAGAAGTAATACGGGAATTTCAGGCTGAAGGTGAAGTCCGGGGCGTCGTCGGTGAGGCCGATGGACAGGTTGGGTACGATGGTCAGCTTGTCGGTGGCGGCCAGGGTCATGCCGATGTTGAAGTAGCCGGCGTTGGCGTCGCTGCCGACCACGGTGCTCCAGTCCTCGCCGTCGGCCTTGACCTTGGAGCGGCGCTGGATCAGGTCGGTGACCGAGAACGACATACTCATTTTCTCGTTGAGGGCGAAAGCGACGCCCGCACCGATCTGGAAGCTGTCACCCAGCTTGACCTTCCCCGGCACCTTCTGGTTTTCCGTGGAACTGATATCACCGAACGACTCTTCCATGTTGTAGGTGTACGACACGCTGCCGAACAGTACCGCCGGGTCGTAGGTCTTGACCAGCGAGATGCCCGGGGTAATGGACCAGACGCCGTTGCCGGTGGGCAGGCTTTCCGGGTAGCTCAGGCTGTCGTTGCCGGGCGACTGGCGAAACTTGATGCCATAGGGCTCCTTGCCGGTGGGAGCCTTGACCCGCAGCGACACCACTGCATCCGGCGCGTATTCCGACTCGTCCATGAACTTGTAGGCGATACCGACGTTGACGTCGCCGATGGTCGGGTCGCGGGTGACGGTTTCGTCCGACAGGGCCGCACCCGAACCGCCGGCACCGCCGGACTGGAAGGTGGATTCGCGGTATACCACGGGCACGTTGATGTCGAACTGCCAACGCTGGTCGAAGTTGTAGCGTCCGGTCAGATCAAGGGTCCAGGTGTCGGACTTGATGCGGTCGAGGTTGATATTGCCGAGGAAAATCGAGTCCAGCGCCAGGAAACCGTTGAGCAGCAGTTGCTTGGTATCGTAGCGCGCGTAGGTGATGCCGGTCTCGAAGCTGAACTTGCCGCCACCGAAGAAGCCGCTGGCCTCGTCGTAGAGGTTGGATACGCTTTGCGCCGGTTCCGAATCATCCTTGAGCGATTCGCCGTAGGAGCTGCCGGCGGCGGCGACCGCTTGCCCGGAACCCTGGGGTTGTGCCGGTTTCGACGCCGGCGAACGCACCAGGCGCTTCGGGGGAGGGGCCGCGGGTTGGTCCTCGACCTGGCGAACCCGCTGTTCGAGCACCATCAGCGCCTGCTGCTGTTGCTCGTAACGTTGCTTGAGGGCCTGCAACTCCTGTTTCAGCGCCTCTACCTGGGGATCCTGCGCCGCGTAGAGCAGCGACGAAGGGACGAGTGTGCTCAGACAAACAACAGCATTGAATGACAACGAGCGGTGCATAGGTCAGCCATCCTTTCCAACTGCGCAATAAGTTGCAACAGAGCGTAGATCAATATCCTGAAAGACGAAGGCCCTTCAGTTGATCAAGATTGCAGTTCAGCGCCCCGGCAGTAGGCAGGTTGTTTCGTAGCACCACGTTGAGCTGGGTCAGGTTGTGCACGGCATTGTTGCCGCCGAGCAGCGTGGTGCTCTGCATCAGGCCGCCGTCGGCCAGGCGCTGAAGGCTGGAACCCTGGCCGTTGGCGGCCTGGATACCCATCTGCAGGCCAGTGGCAGTGGAGGAAACGCTGAGGGTGCCAGCACCGTTGCTGGTGGTGATGGTGCCGCCGCTGGCCAGTGCCTGGCCTTGCGGGGTGCCCATCGGGGGAGCCTGGTTGGCTTCCTTGACGTTGATCTGCACGTCGTTGTACGCGCTGTTGTTGTCGCCGGCGGCCCGGGTGACCTGGACCACCCCCTGGCCGGAGCCAAGGCCGGCGCCGCCGGTGACGCTGCCATAGCCTTGGGCCGTGGACGTGCCAGTACCGGTTTCGCTGGTGGTGGACACGTAGAACTGCGGCTTGAAGGTGGACTGCTGCACCTGCAGCGAGGCGGTGGCACCGAGACGGTCGCCATTGGCGTTCTGCCAGGTACTGCTCATGACCACGCCGAAGCTGATGATCCGTCCCGGCATCACATAGCGACCGCGCAACTGCGCCAGTTCCTGGTCCTTGACCTCGATCGGCTTGAATTGCGCCAGCGCCGGCAGAGGAAGACTGGCCGCCATGCACAGGGCCACCAGCCAGCTTGAAGTCTTCATCGCGTGCTCCCGGAGCTCCCTGCTCGCTTTTCTTTGGTTAGAAGAAGTCGCTCTGGATGAAACCGAATTCCATCAACTGGGCGTCGTCGATGGGTTGAAAATCGTTGATCCGGTGTTTGGCGGTCAGCGGCGCCGGCGGGGCGAGCAGGGCATTGGCCTTGTCGTAGCCGGGGCCGATGACGGCGAAGATGATGCCGTTCCAGCCTTTGACGAAGTCGTCGAACTTGTAGCGCTTGTTGCCCAGCACCGGATCGCCGACGTAGACCCAGTCGTTCTGGGTGCGCTGCAGCACCACGAAGTGCTTGTAGCCGCGGATATCCATCAGCACCACCACCGGTATGGTCACGCTCTGCAGGCTTTCCGGTGGTATCCGGTAGCCGCGGGCACGCATGCCCAGGCTTTCCACGTAGCGTTTCATGTCGAGCATGGAAAAGCCCTGGACGCGGACCTGGTCGTGGTCGGAGTGGGCGAGCATGCCTTCGATGATGTGGGCTTCATCCACATCCAGCCAATAGGCCTGCTTGAGGATGGTGGCGAGGGCGGCAGCGCCGCAGCTGAAGTCGGTCTTTTGCTGGACGATATTGGCGAAGCGGCGTTCGCGGATGCTTTGCACCGGCTTGTAGACCATGGTGCCGCCTGGCAGGGCGACCGCCATGCGTTGCACGGCGACGGCCTGGCCGAGCGGCAGACCCAGTACTACCAGCAGCGTCAGCAAAAGCGCGCGCATGGGCTTCCCCTTCCATGAATTCAAGGAAAGGGGCCCCGAAGGGCCCCGATCAAGGTGGCTGTTACATGCCGGTGCAGGCGCGGCAGCCTGCGGCGATGGACAGCGAGTTGCTTTGCTGGTTGGCGTTGCCTGCCGAGACGTTGGCCCCGACGTTGCCCGACACGCCGTTCAGCGAGTTGGTCAGCGACGCGGTGTTGGTCACCGGGTTGACCCAGCCGGTTGGCGTCAGCACTTGGTA
Organism: Pseudomonas bharatica; assembly: GCF_048586865.1. NCBI lineage: Bacteria > Pseudomonadati > Pseudomonadota > Gammaproteobacteria > Pseudomonadales > Pseudomonadaceae > Pseudomonas > Pseudomonas bharatica. The sequence continues at coordinate 84,968 of NZ_JBMAWR010000001.1, forward strand.
GGAGGCTACGCCGAACAGCGCGAAGTCGCCTTCCTCGTGGAACTTGAGCGGGTCCTTGTCGGTACGGCCGCCGCCATGACCCTGGCCATGGCCATGGCCGTTGCTGCTTTCGTCTTCTACGTAGCCCCAGCCGTTGCCTTGATACTTGCCATAGGCGGCGAAGCCGGAGTACAGCGTATCGGTTTTGTAGGTACGGTCGGCGCTGTTGCTCACACCGAGGCCGGTGGTGGTCTGGTTGGCAGCGGCACTGGCCACGGCTACCCGACCGCCGGATACGGCGATGGCGAGGTTGTTTTTCTGTTGGTTGAAGTCGCCGGCGGTAACGTTGACGCCGATGTTGCCGGAGCTGCCGTTGGCCGAGCTGTTGAGGGACGCGGTGTTTTTCGTGGAGAAGTTCGCCACGCCGTTGCCGATGTTGTTCTGGGTGGCACTGGACACGGCCATGGCGCTGCCGAAGACGAAACTTTCGTCAGCGGTGGCGATGGCGGCGACGTTGTCCTGTTGGTTGCCGTCGCCGGCGGCGGTGTTGGCGCCCAGGTTGCCCTGCGAGCCGTTGGCCGAGTTGTCCATCTTCGCGTCGTTGCGGGTGGCCTGGTTGTTCACCCAGTTGGCGGCGTTGGTCTGGGTGTCGATCACCGTGGCGGCGGATCCGGCATTGACCAGCAGGCTCAGCAGGTAGCTGGTGTTGCCGTCGTGGCCGCCATTGTGGCCGCCGTTATGCCCGCCGTGTTCGTTGTTGCCACCCGCTTGTGCAGCAACTGCCATGACCGCTGCGAGTGCGAATACCAGGGGCTTGAGTGCCATTGTTGGTTTCATGGTGTTTCTCCGCATTATCGTTTTTGATTGTTAAGTGTTGTGTTGCCGGTTTCGGGTCAATCTGCGACCCGTACGCTCAGGGTGTTGGCCATTCGGTTCCCCACCCCTGCGCTCTGATTCAACTGGAGCACCCCGCGGCTGTTGGCGAACGCCTGGTCGCTGGTGCTGACCTGGCGGCTGCCCGGGGCTTGTCCGGCTGGATCGGAGCTGTTGGACAGCGCCACGTTCTGCTGGAGCAGGACGCTGTCATCGATGCTTTGCGGTACCGCGCTGATGGCGATGCGCACCGCGTTGGCCTGTTGGGTACCGGCCCCGGCGGACTGGTTGACGCCCAGGATGCCGTTGCCGTTGCCGAAGGCGTTGCCGCCGATAGTGGCGCTGGCGTCCACGGCGCGGCTGGCCGGGGTGTCGATGCGCTGGATGATATGGGTGCTGGCCTGGGCTTCGTGGCCGATGGCGATGGCCCGGCTGTTGGCCTGCTGTTGCTGGTCGCCGGCGGCCTGGTTGATCGACAGGTTGCCCTTGTAGCCGTGGGCGCTGCCGTCGATGTTGGCGTTGTCCTGTACCGGCGGGGCGCCCAAAGCGCTGGCGGAGCAGAACAGCACGAGGAACAGCGCACGGGCGTCCATCCTATTTGCCTCCGGTCAGCATCTGCAGGGGAGCCAGGCCGGCACCGATGGCACCGCCGACCCGATTGGAGATGCCGGCCCCGGCGCCACCGCCACCCGCTGCCGCACCACCGCCAAGGCCGTTGGCACCGCCCATGCCCGGCAGCGTGGCGGGTACCGCATTGACCCCGCGCACGCCGCCGGCGTCCGGCAACAGCATGCGGCTGACCGTCGAGCCACTGGCGACATTGGCGAAGTCGCCGTCGCTCAGTTCGTTATCGGTCTGGCCGACGATGCGTTTGGAGGCGTTGAGGTTGACGGTGGTCGGGCTGGGATCGGGGCGGTCCTGGCGGATAGCGGGGCGGGTATGCACATCGCGGGTCAGGACCACCACGCCATTGCCAGCGGCCTGGGCCTGCACGGCCAGAAGGGAGGCGCCGAGCGCGCAGCCGGCAAGCATGAGGTGAAGCAGGCTTTTATTGTGAGTCCCCACGGCGGCGGTTCCTTCTTCTGTTCGCTGGCCCTTCAGCGTTGCGAGAGAGAGAGCAGAAGGCGTGCCGCTTTTTGTTTATCCAGGCGAATCAGCGGGTTGCGTGAACGTGACGGAATTACGCCGGTGGCAGGTGTAAAGCCGACGAAACAGGCAGCCCGCATGGGCCCGGTAAGGATAGGGAAAAGGCCGCTCGCAGCGGCTTGGGCGGGATGTGTATCAGCGTGTTTACAACACTGCCCGTTCGGGCCGGGCAGGCTCTATTCCGTGGCCTGGGCTAGCGCGAACTGTTTCGGACGGTTAACACTCGGTGGGGCAATCTGCCGGCCTGTCGTCGAGCAGGCGTTGCACTGCGGCCAGCACCGTGGCGCGGCGGCCAGCCCAATCGCCGCGGATGATCTGCAAGGGTTGCCGGTGCTGCTCCAGCCATCGGCGGCTGTCTTCGAAGAACGTTCTTCGATCATCCAGTGCCGGCTGGCTGCGCTGGCCGTCGGCAACCCACGGCACGCCGTCGGGGCTGAGCAGCAGGTGCAGGTCGTAGCGGCGGGAAAGCAGCGCCGGTTCGAGCCAGTCAGGGCAATCGTGGAACAGTACCCGGCTCCACAGCATGTTGCTCAGCAGGTGGGTATCGAGGATGAGCAGGGGCGGCTGGCGACGGCGGGCGGCATCCTCCCAGGCCAGTTGCGCGGTGGCGATGGTAGCGATGTCGGCGTAGCAGGTATCGCGCTGCTGCTCATCGATGAAGTGACGGACATACTCACCCACCAGTTCACCGCCGAAATGCGCCTGGATTTCCGCGCCCAGCCAGCTTTTGCCACTGGATTCAGGGCCGGTCAGTACCAGGACCTTCATGCTGCGGCTACCAGGGCCGGATCCCGCCGCCATTCGCGCAGACCCTGGATCGCCAGCAGGGTGAACAGGGCGTAGAGCCCGGCGGCGAGGTACAGGCCCTGCCAGAGGAAAAGGCCGACGCTGACCAGGTCGACCACGATCCACAGCGCCCAGCACTGCACGCGCTTTTGCGCCATCCACCACTGCGCCACCAGGCTGAAGCCGGTGATGGTGGCGTCGATCCAAGGCTGTTGGCCATCGGTCCAGGTGCTCATGGCGGCACCGAGAGCGGCACTCATCAGCAGGCCCGCCAGCAGGCCAAGGCGGACCTGCGCCGGCGCCAGCAGGGTGACCTTGCGCGCCTCGCGCACGCTGTCCGGGCGCGTCCACTGCCACCAGCCATAGACCTGCAGCACGGCATAAACGCCTTGCAGGGCCATTTGCGAATACAGATGGTTGTCGCGCATCAGCCAGCCGAACAGCAACACGCCCACCAGGCCGACCGGCCAGCACCAGAGGTTCTGTTTCACGGTAAGCCACACGGAGAAAGCGCTGAAGGCCACGGCAAGCCATTCGAGGCCGGACATCGGCGCTCCTTGTTACAAGCGGAAAAGAGGGGGCGGATTGTACCTGCATGAGACTTTTCTGACAGCGCTTGCCGGTAGGCAGGACTGACATTTTTGTCAGTTATCCATCCGAATGCTTTCTGTCAGGCTTCGCTCTGTGGCGTGGGTCAGTGGTTTGTCGTTTTCCTTTTCGCCTGGGACCTTTAATCCAGCATGCGAAGGAGACCCTTGCCATGCGAGCGACTGCCAGAAAAGCCCTGTTGTTATCGACGCTACCCTTGCTGCTGCCATGGACGGTGGCGCGGGCGGAGACTTGTGCGGAAACCGTGAAGTTTCTTCAGGAGATGTACCGCTACACACCGCGCATATGTCCTGACGGCGAGGCCGCCGACAGCTGTTCGGGAGTGACGTTGCGCGGGACCACCCGTGCCGACCCGGCGAAAGGCGAGGTCTGGAACGTTTGGGAGTCAAGCCCGCGCAGCAAGCAGCGGGGCACTGACTCGTACTCGTATATTCGTGCCGACATCAACTTCGCCGACCTCGCCGTGTACACCAATAACGGCTACATCATCGCGCCAAACGCCAATGTTTGCGCGGGCCAGCCGATTTCCTATACGCAGTGCGCCTACCCCAAGGACGGCTGGACCTATGACCGAACTGATCGAGGCTGCGGCGATAGCCCGCAAACCTCGATGACCGAAACCCATTGCCAGAATGTCGGTGTCAATAGCGGCCAGGCCTGGTGGGACCAATTCCGGCGCAACCAGACCCCGGACGGCGCCTGGGGGCCGCAACCGTACCAGATGCAATGCTCGTTCGACATGTCCAAAGCCCGGGGCAAGGCAGGGCGGGCCGAAGCCTTCGGCGACTTCATCGACGCCTACAAGCTTACCGGCGGCCGCGAATTTCTGATGGCCAACGAGATATTGAGGTCGAACGACCAGCCGCCCAACATCACAGCGTTCATGTACACCGACCCCGCCGGGCGCACGGATGCACTCAAGAACCAGGCTGATTACTTCCGGGTGACGGGCAACTATCGGCCGGTCGTCCAGGTGATCTTGCCCAAGTATCAGGGCGGACAAGTACAGTTCCTGTGCGATGGTCAGCAGATGGCTTTCCCGGGCTACAGCAAGACGGCGGGCTTCTGCCGGCCTGGCAAACCCTCCAGCCCGGGCTTTGGTGTGCCCGGCTCGCCAGTACTGACACCGGCGCAATCTGCGGCCCAGGCGGCGCAGGCCGCACAACAGGCGGCCCAGGCGGCGCAACAGGCACAGGCTGCGGCCCAGGCAGCGCAAGCCCTTGCGGCTGCCCAGGCGGGGCAATCTTCCGGTCAGCTTCCACAGTCCTCGGGGCCGGCGCCGCAATCTTCCGGTCAATATCCGCAGGCTTCCGGGCAAACACCTGCGCAGGCTGCTGCTCAGGCCGCCGCCCAGGCGGCGACCTTCGCCCAGTCTGCCGCCGCTGCTGCCCAGGCGGCGCAAACTGCTGCCCAGTCGGCCCAGGCGATACAGGCAGCTGCGCAGAGTGGCCAGATGACCCAGGCTCAGCAGGCCGCGCTGGCGGCTGCCCAGGCCCAGGCCGCGCAAAGTGCCGTGGCAGCGCAAACTGCAGCAGCCCAGGCCCAGGCGGCGGCTGCCGCTGCGGCGCAGGCGCAGACCGAGGCGGGCTACTGCAGGAAGTACATCGAAAGTGCCACCTGGGTACAACGTAACGAGCCGGGCTACGGGCTGATCTGGTCGTTGCAGGTCAAGCCGACGGAGTGCGCACGCCGGATGGGACCTGACCAGACCGACCGCGCGTATCGCGAACTGTACGAGATGTTCAAGACCGACCCGCGCTGGACCGAGAATATCAACCCTGGCTCCATGCGCCGGCAATTCGTCTGCCACCGCGTCGGCGTACCGGAAAAGGAAGAGTGGAACCTCGAGCCGGCACGGCCCTACGTTTCCAGTGAGGCTTCGCTGAACTTACCGTACATCTGCAACCCGTTGCCGTCCGACGCCGGTAAATAGACCGGCCTGCCATGCCCCTGCCAGCACCCGCTGCCGGCAGGGGCATTTTCATGGGCCTGCGGTCGGCTGTGCGCCTGACCTGATATTTCTGTCAGTTTCGCCTGCCGACCGTTGCGCGCAGATTGTGATTGCGACGTCGAGTTGTGGCTGTCCAGTCGTTGTTGCGTCGGATCAGTTATTCAATAGCTCCGGAGACAGGATGATGAACAGACGCATTAATGGATGGGTACTGGTGGCGGCATTGCCCTTGCTGCTGCAGACGACACTGGCGCTCGCGATGACCCAGGCCGAGCAGGCTGCCATGGCCGCAGCGCAAATGGAGGCCGCGCAAAATGCCGTGAATTCGGCGGCCCAGGCTCAGGCGGCGGCAGCCGCGGCAGCGCAGGCTCAGGGGGCGGCAACGGCCGCAGCGCAGGCGGGTTACTGTCAGAAGTACATCGAGAGCGCCACCTGGGTCCAGCGTGACGAGCCGGGCTACGGGCTGATCTGGTCGCTGCAGGTCAAGCCGACGGAGTGCGCACGCCGCATGGGGCCTGACCAGACCGACCGGGCCTACAGCGAGCTGTACGAGATGTTCAAGAACGATCCGCGCTGGACCGAACATATCAATCCAGGTTCCATGCGCAGGCAATTCGTTTGCCATGTGGTGGGTGTACCCTTCAAGGAGTACTGGAACCTCGAGCCGGCACGGCCTTACATTTCCCATGAGGCTTCGCTGCGTTTGCAGTTCATGTGCAACCCCCTGCCGTCCGACGCCGGAAAATAGACCGGCCAATCATGCCCCTGCCGGCACCCGCTGCCGACAGGGGCATTTTCGTGGGTGCGCCGGCGGTTTTTTTCACACCCGGAACTGCCCCAGCACATTCTCCAGATGCGCACTCAGCCGATTCAGCGCACGTCCCGACTCGCTCGAGTGCTGGGCGGCGAGGGTGGTCTCGCGGGACAGCCCTGCGGTTTCGGTGACGCTGCGGTTGATGTCTTCCACCACATGGGATTGCTGCAGGGTAGCGCTGGCGATCGAGGCATTGAGTGCGGTGAGGTTATGCAGCGCCTGGCTGATTGCATCCAGGCTGGCCCCGGCTTCACTGGCTTGCGCGACGGTCTCGCGGGAAACCTGGCTGCTCGCGTCGATGGCCTTGACCGCTGCTTCCGACTGGCCTTGCAGGTGTTCGATCATCGCCTGGATCTCGGCGGTGGACTGCTGGGTACGCTGGGCCAGCAGGCGCACCTCGTCGGCGACCACGGCGAAGCCGCGCCCCTGTTCCCCGGCCCGGGCCGCCTCGATGGCGGCGTTGAGCGCCAGCAGGTTGGTCTGCTCGGCGATGGAGCGGATCACCTCCAGTACGCTGCCGATCCGCGTGCTCTGGCCGGCCAGGGCCTGGATCACCTGGACCGCTTCGTCAATGGTGCTCGAGAGTTCGTCGATCTTGCGCAGGCTGCCCTGGATGCTCTGTTGGCCCTGGCGCGCGCAGTCCTGGGCGGCGCTGGTCTCGCCGGAGGCCTGTTCGGCATGCTTGGCGACATCCTGCACCGCATAGCTGACTTCATTGATTGCCGTGGCCACCTGTTCCATCTGCTGCGATTGCTGTTCGCTGCACTGGCGGGTCTGCTCGGCGGTACTGCCGACGGCACCGGCGGAGCCGTCCAGTTCATGGGCGGCCTCGCGCAGGCGGCTGACCACCTGCTGCAGTTGCCCGGTAAAGGCGTTGAAATGCTGGCCGAGGCGGGTGATTTCGTCGTTGCCGTGGGTGTCGAGCCGGCGGGTCAGGTCGGCTTCGCCACTGGCGATGGTGGCCATGGCGTCCTCGGCTTCGCGCAGGGGCCGGACGATGCTGCGGGCAATCATGATCACCAGCAGGGCGAGGATCACCGCGATGCCGATGCCAACCAGCGAGGCGTCGCGCAACTGGCGGTAGAACTCGGCCTGCATGTCGTCGATATAGATGCCCGAGCCAATGACCCAGCCCCAAGGCTGGAACAGCTGGATATAGGAGGTTTTTTCCACCGGCTCGCTGGCGCCGGGCTTGGGCCAGCGGTAATCGATGCTGCCGGCGCCCTTGGCCTTGGCCAGCGCCACCATCTCGTTGAACAGGGCGAAGCCGTCCGGATCGCGAACCGCCGACAGGTCCTGGCCCTCGAGCTTGGGATTGGTCGGGTGCATGATCATCCTGGGGCCCAGGTCATTGATCCAGAAGTAGTCGTTCTGGTCGTAGCGCAACCCGCGCACGGCATTCATGGCGTGTTGCTGGGCTGCTTCGCGGCTGAGGGTCCCGGCGCTTTCCAGGCCCTGGTAATAAGCCAGGATGCCGGCGGCAGTTTCCACCACATGCCGGGTTTTCTCGGCCTTGGCCTTGTACAGGTCGGTGTGGATCTGGTTGAGCATGAGCAAGCCGAGGGTCACCAGCATCGCTACGGCCAGCACCAGGATGAGCCACAGGCGCCGGCTGATCGACATACCGCGTAAAGTCTTCATAAAAGTGGCCTCGAGTTCTTGTTATTGTCACGAGCATCCAAGCACGCTTTGCCGCTTCTACCTACTCGACCAATGGATAAGTCGTTGATTCGGCAGGCTCCGTTGCGTACGACCGGGCAGCGTTTATCCGACGGGTCTGATAGGATCTCGGCCTTTGCGGGCCAAAACTGAAGGGTGCGCCGGCTTTTTTCTACGGCGCTCGGCGAGTCTGGGTCTCTAAACCAAGCAACGAATACTACAAAGGGGCATGCCGCGAGCATCGCCTCACGGGGGAATGATGGATTTTTGGACCGCCATGCAGGCAGTGATCCTCGGCATCGTCGAGGGGCTTACAGAGTTTTTGCCGATCTCCAGCACCGGCCACCAGATCGTCGTGGCCGACCTGATCGACTTCGGTGGTGAACGGGCGATGGCCTTCAACATCATCATCCAGCTCGGGGCGATCCTGGCGGTGGTGTGGGAATTCCGGCGCAAGATCCTCGATGTGGTGGTCGGCCTGCCGAAGCAGCGCCAGGCCCAGCGCTTTACCGCCAACCTGCTGATCGCCTTCTTCCCGGCGGTGATCCTCGGCGTCGCCTTTGCCGACTTGATCCATCATTACCTGTTCAACCCGATCACCGTGGCCGTGGCCCTGGTGGTGGGCGGGGTGATCATGCTCTGGGCCGAGCGCCGCGAGCATGTGATCCGCGTCGAGGAAGTGGACGACATGCGCTGGACCGACGCCCTGAAGATCGGCTGCGCCCAGTGCCTGGCGATGATTCCGGGAACCTCCCGTTCCGGCTCGACCATCATCGGCGGCCTGCTGTTCGGCCTGTCGCGCAAGGCAGCCACCGAGTTCTCGTTCTTCCTGGCCATGCCAACCATGGTCGGCGCCGCCGTGTATTCGGGCTACAAATACCGGCACCTGTTCCAGCCGGATGATTTCATGGTCTTCGCCATCGGTTTCGTGGTCTCGTTCATCTTCGCCATGATCGCCGTGCGCGGCCTGCTCAAATTCATCGCCAGCCACAGTTACGCTGCGTTCGCCTGGTATCGCATCGGCTTTGGCTTGCTGATCCTGGCGACCTGGGTATTCGGCTGGGTCGATTGGTCGGTGGCCCAGGGGTGATGCGCTACCCGCGCCTGAAACTGGCCGCCTTCGTGGTGCTCTGCCTGCTGCCCGTGGGCGGAGCACTCAAGGTGGGGCTGGCGGGGCAGTTCTGGCTGCCGGCGCTGGCCTATCTGCTGGCGAGCCTGGTCTGTGCCGGGCTCTACTGGCATGACAAGCGCCAGGCACTGGCGCAGGAGCAGCGGACCCCGGAGAAGGTGCTGCATCTGCTCGAATTCCTCGGCGGCTGGCCAGGGGCGCTGGTCGGACAGCAGGCCTGGCGGCACAAGACGCGCAAGCTTTCCTACCAGTTGGTGTTCTGGATGATTGTGCTGATCCACCAGGCGATTTGGGTGGACTGGCTGTTTCTCGGGCAGTGGAAGCACATTTTCTGAGCCGCGCTCCTACAGGTCCTGGGTAAGCCCAGCCCGCAGCGCCTTCGGCAGTTTGCTCACCACCAACTGGTGCGAGCGGGTCAACAGATCCTCCAGTGTTTCCCTTCCCAAGGCATAAGGCCAGGCCACACTGATCCAGTGCGCTCGTGCCAGATACGGCGCCGGCCTGACCCCGGGCATATCCACGTAACCCACGAACAGGTCCTTGTCGACCTTGAACGATAATCCCGCGCCCGCCAGGTCCATGACCGCGAACATCTTGTTGCCGGCGACGGAGAACACTCGTACGCCGCCCCATTTGTAGTCTTCCCGGGCACCCGGCAAGCCCAGGCAGAAGGCTGCAACCTGTTCTTCGTTCAACTGCCGCTCAGACATAACGCTCTCCACATTCCTCGAAGGACGCCACCAGGTGATCGATCCAGGCCCGCACCGCTGGCAGCACACCGCGTCGATGAGGGTAGACCGCCTGCAGGAACCCGCTGGGCATCGACCAGTCCGGCAGCAGATTGACCAGTTCGCCCCGGGCCAGCTCTTGCTCGCAGTGCAGCAGGGGCAGGGCGGTGAAACCGAGGCCGGCCAGGGCGGCGGCCTTGCGCACGACGAAGTCGTCGATGGCCAGGCGCGCTTCCAGGGCCAGCTCTTCGCGCTTGCCGTTGCCATCGAGCAGGCGCAGGTGCACCAAGCGATCGGCCTCCACTGCGCCCAGGACGGGAAGCCCGGCCAGCTCGGACGGATGCCCGAGCGGGTGCGCGCGGGCGAAATCCGGCGATGCCACCAGTTGCATCTGTGCCCGGTTGAGGCGGCGGGTGACCAGGGCGGGGTCTTCGTCCCCGACATCACGGACGCGCAGCGCAACGTCGATGCCCTCGTTGATCAGGTCGACACGACGATTGACCAGGACCATCTCCAGTTGCACCTGCGGATACAAGGCCAGAAAGCGCGTGATGACGTCCGGCAGGAAGGCATGGGCCAGGCCGACCGGGCTCGATACCCGCAAGCGTCCACGGGGTTCGCTGGTCATGCTGGCCACCGCCTCGTCGGCCATTTCCGCCTCAAGCAGCATGGCCTGGCAATGCCGCAGGTAGCGCTCGCCCACGGCAGTCAGCTTGAGCTGGCGGGTGGTGCGTTGCAGTAGTCGAGTGCCGAGACGCTCTTCCAGCTCGGCGATGCGCCGCGACAGGCGCGACTTGGGAATGCCCAACTGGCGTCCGGCGGCGGCGAAGCCACCGGCTTCGACAACGCGGGCGAAGTAGAACAGGTCATTGAGGTCTTGCATGATTGTTCCATTGGTGGGACGAACTGGCGCGAATTCGCCATCTTATCACTCATTGATCATGCCGGTAGGATTCACTCCATCGTCACCGCTGACCCGCGGTCCTCACATCAGGGAGAATCCCATGAAGCTCTTGCATATCGATTCCAGCATCCTCGGCGACAACTCGGCTTCGCGCCAGCTGAGCCAGCAAGTGGTCCAGGCCTGGCAGGCCGCCGAGCCGGGTGTCGAGGTGACCTACCGCGACCTCGCTGCCGACGCCATCAGCCACTTCTCTTCGGCAACCCTGCTGGCCGCCGGTACCCCGGAAGAGGCCCGTGACGCCGCCCTGGCCCATGAAGCCAAGCTGAGCGCCGATACCCTGCAGGAGTTCCTGGATGCCGACGCCGTGGTCATCGGTGCGCCGATGTATAACTTCAGCATCCCCAGCCAGCTGAAAGCCTGGATCGACCGCATCGCCGTCGCCGGCAAGACCTTCCGCTATACCGAAGCCGGCCCTGAAGGCCTGTGCGGTAACAAAAAGGTGATCGTGGTGTCCACTGCCGGTGGCCTGCATGTTGGCCAGCCTACCGGTGTCGGCCATGAAGAATTCCTCAAGGTGCTCCTCGGCTTCATCGGCATCACCGATGTCGAGTTCGTCCGCGCCCACGGCTTGGCCTATGGCGAGGAGCCGCGCAACAGCGCAATCCAGGCGGCCCAGGCACAGATTGCCAACGAGCTGTTCGCTGCCGCCTGATCCTGCTGTCAGGAGTTTCATCCAGCTTTCATACGCTGCGTTTTGGCCCGCTCTATGCTTGGCATGGAGCGGGCTATCGCCGTTTGGATCAAGGTGAAACGAAAATGCAGGTTCTGCGGACGTTGCTGGTGCTTTCGCTGCTTGGGTGCAGCCTGCTGGTGCAGGCCGAACCGGCGCAGCACTGGAGTGTCGGCCTGCATCGCATGACGGTGCCCGATCCGCTGGACGGCCAGCCAATGCAGGTGCTGGCGTTCTATCCCTCCAGCGGCCAGCCCCATGTACGGCGTATCGATGGCTATCGGCTCAACGTGGCGGCCGAGGGGCCGGTGGTGATGGGGCGCTTCCCGCTGCTGGCGCTGTCCCACGGCAATACCGGCACGCCGATGGCCCTGCACGACCTGGCCAGTGCCCTGGCGCGGCGCGGCTTCGTGGTGGTCGCTGCGGTGCATCCCGGCGATAACAACAAGGACCACAGCCGTCTCGGCACCTTGAGCAATCTCTATGGCCGACCTTTGCAGATCAGCGCGGCGATCACTGCCACCCTCGACGATCCACTGCTGGCTTCCGAGGTCAGCCCCGACCAGGTGGGCATGATCGGTTATTCGGCCGGCGCCGAGACCGCCTTGATCCTTTCCGGAGCACGCCCCGACCTGCAGCGCCTGCGGCGTTACTGCCAGGAGCGTCCGCAGGATGCCGATGCCTGCACCCGGCAGGGTGAGCTGATCGCCGATCGCGACGACCTGCTCCCCGAAGCCGACCCGCGGATTCGCGCATTGCTGTTGATGGCCCCGCTGAGCCTGAGCTTCGGGCGCCAGGCGCTGGCGGACGTCAAGGTGCCTTCGCTGATCTACAGTGGCGATCATGACCAGTTGCTGGCGGTGGACAAGAACGCCGAGGCCCTGGCGCGCAAGCTGCCGGTGACGCCCAACTACCGCCGCCTGGAAGGTGCGGGGCATTTCGTCTTCATGTCACCTTGCGATGAGGTGCAGCGGGCGCGGATGCCCGCCCTGTGCACCGATGCCGAAGGTGTCGATCGCCTTGGCATCCACCTGTCGCTGCAGTCGGAGGCCTCGCACTTCTTCAACAAGGCCTTGGGCGTTTCCGCTCGCGCCGGCCTACATACCGCCGGTAACTGAGCGGCGCAACAGCAGCGTCACCAGCGCCACGCCGAACAGCGAGAGCAGCGCCGCCACGCAGAAGATCCAGGCATAGCCCAAATGGGCGGCGACGAATCCCATCACCGGCCCGGCGATCGCCAGGGCCAGGTCGAAGAACACTGCGTAGGCGCCAAGCCCGGCGCCGCGACTGGTGGTCGGCACTTGCCGGATCGCCTCTACCCCCAAGGCCGGATACACCAGCGACAGGCCGAAGCCGGTCAGGCCGGCGCCAACCAGGGCCAGCACCGGCGAGGGGGCCAGCCAGAGCAGCGCAAGGCCCAGGGTCTCGACGGTCATGCAGGCGATAGCCACGCGGTAGCCGCCCCATTGGTTGACCGCGTTGACGAACAGCAACCGCGCGCAGATGAAGCACACGCCAAATGCGCTCAGGCACCAGGCTGCGCCGCTCCAGCCGCGCTCCAGATAGAAGAGGGTGACGAAGGTCGTCAGGGTGCCGTAGCCGATCGACGCCAGGGTCAGGGCCAGGCCGCACGGTGCGACACGGCCGAAGGCGGCCCAGAACGGCAGGCGCTCGCCACGCACGACCGGCAGCGAAGGCTGGCTGCGGATCACCAGCAAGGCGATCAGGGCCAGCACGGTCAATGCCAGGCCGATGCTCCAGAAACCGCTCTGGCCGGCGAGGAACACCCCGACCGGTGCGCCGATGGCAATGGCACCGTAGGAGGCGATGCCGTTCCAGCTGATCACCCGTGCCGTGTGCTCGGCGCCGACCTGGCCGATGCCCCAGCTCAGGGTGCCGACGCCGATCAGCCCCTGGGCGACCCCCAATAGCACCCGACCCACCAGCAACAGCATCAGGCTCAGCAGCGGCAGGTTGACCACCAGCGCCGACGCCCAGGTCAGCAGGCCGGCCAGGGCAATGCCGATCAGGCCGTAGGCGATGGACCGCCGCGTCCCCAGGCTGTCCGCCAGGCGCCCGGCCATGGGCCGGCTGAGCAGGGTGGACAGGTACTGGATACCGATGACCAGCCCGGCTACCACGGCGCTGTAGCCGAGCACATCGTGGACATGGCCGGGCAATACCGCGATCGGCAGGCCGATGCAGATAAAGGCTATGAAGGTGTAGAAGACGATCGAGAGAATGCGCAGGGTGATGGACAGCGACGAGGGCGAAGCGGAGGGTGCGGCAGGCATGGGGTTTCGTTCGCAGGCAAGCGGTTGAAGTCTTGCATCATGGCTGCGTGCGGAAATAAAAGAAAGCAGGCTAACGAATTAATCGACCACTTGTTGCTCACGTCCCGGCATGTGGGACTGGGCGTTGGGGCCGCAAAGCGGCCCCATGGGTTTATCAGACCACGACGCCCTGGCTGCGCAGGTAGTCGTCGTAGGTGCCGCTGAAGTCCACCACGCCATCCGGGCTCAGCTCGATGATGCGGGTGGCGAGCGATGACACGAATTCGCGGTCGTGGCTGACGAAGATCAGCGTGCCCGGGTAGTTTTCCAGGGCCAGGTTGAGCGCCTCGATGGATTCCATGTCCAGGTGGTTGGTCGGTTCGTCCATCACCAGCACGTTGGGCTTTTGCAGGATCAGCTTGCCGAACAGCATGCGGCCTTGCTCACCACCGGAAATCACCTTCACCGACTTGAGGATCTCGTCGTTGGAGAACAGCATGCGCCCGAGGGTACCGCGGATCACCTGTTCGCCCTGGGTCCACTGGCCCATCCAGTCGAACAGGCTGACGTCGTCCTCGAAGTCGTGGGCGTGGTCCTGGGCGTAGTAGCCGACTTCGGCACTTTCGGTCCATTTCACGCTGCCGGCGTCCGGCGCCATTTCGCCGACCAGCATGCGCAGCAGGGTGGTTTTGCCGATACCGTTCGGGCCGATTACCGCAACGCGCTCGCCGGCTTCGACGGTGAAGCTGAAGTTCTTGAACAGTTGCTTGTCTTCGAAGCCCTTGGAGACTTTCTCCAGGGTCACCGCCTGGCGGTGCAGCTTCTTGGTCTGTTCGAAGCGGATGAACGGGCTGACCCGGCTCGACGGTTTGACCTCGGCCAACTGGATCTTGTCGATCTGCTTGGCGCGGGACGTGGCCTGCTTGGCTTTCGAGGCGTTGGCCGAGAACCGGCTGACGAAGGTCTGCAGTTCGGCGATCTGCGCCTTTTTCTTGGCGTTGTCGGCCAGCAACTGCTCGCGGGACTGGGTCGCGGCGGTCATGTACTCGTCGTAGTTGCCCGGGAACAGGCGCAGCTCGCCATAGTCCAGGTCGGCCATGTGGGTGCAGACCGAGTTGAGGAAGTGACGGTCGTGGGAAATGATGATCATGGTGCTGTTGCGCGCCGTGAGGATGTTTTCCAGCCAGCGGATGGTGTTGATATCCAGGTGGTTGGTCGGCTCGTCGAGCAGCAGCACTTCCGGATCGGAGAACAGCGCCTGGGCCAGCAGCACACGGAGTTTCCAGCCGGGTGCGACTTCGCTCATCGGCCCGAAATGCTGTTCCAGCGGGATACCCAGGCCCAGCAGCAGCTCACCGGCGCGGGATTCGGCGGTGTAGCCGTCCATCTCGGCGAACTCGGTTTCCAGCTCGGCGACGGCCATGCCGTCTTCCTCGGTCATCTCCGGCAGCGAATAGATGCGGTCGCGCTCGGCCTTGACCTTCCACAGTTCCTCGTGGCCCATGATCACGGTGTCGATCACGGTGAACTGCTCGTAGGCGAACTGGTCCTGGCGCAGCTTGCCGAGCCGGGTGTTGGGTTCGAGCATGACCTGGCCAGCGCTTGGCTCCAGATCGCCGCCGAGGATCTTCATGAAGGTGGACTTGCCGCAGCCATTGGCGCCGATCAGGCCGTAGCGATTGCCGTTGTTGAACTTGACGGAAACGTTCTCGAACAGCGGTTTGGCGCCAAACTGCATGGTGATATTGGCTGTTGAAATCAAAGTGCTTACCTATCAGTAACTGGGGTGACGCCTTGCAGCCCGGGGCAGACGCGTTCGTCCGCCGTGCGTCGGAGGCACGTCAGGACCGGGCTGTCGAGGAGGTGAAGGCGGGGGTAGGGCCGGATTTTGGCGCGCATTGTCGCACAGCTTGCAGGGGAGTTGCATGACGGTGTTGCGCGACCGCTGGCAATTGCCGGTCGGCCTTGGCCTGGACGGTCATTCGATCTGCTTGACCAGCAACCGGCCTTCGTCGAGCCGGGCCCGCTCGCTCCACGAGACGATATGGCTCGCCTTGTTCCAGCGCACCTTGCTGATCCCGCTTGCCCCGGCCGTGGCCATCGCTTCGTCGATGCAGCGCAAGCCCACGGTCGCCCCGGCGCAGGTACCGTCGATCAGCAAGGCGGTCTTCCAGGCTTCCAGCCAGTTCATGCCGCTGTGGTTGGTCACCACGACTTTCTTCAGGCCGTTCTTTACATAGTGGATTTCGTACTTGTCCTGCATATCCCTTCCATGGGCCTTTCGCGCAAGGGCTTACTTTAACCTCGTGGCAGTCGGAATAGAGCGCTCAAGGTGAAAAATGCCAGCATCGTTTACAGTCCCGGCACCCTGTAGTTAACTGGACAACCGATCTGCCGAGAAAAACGACCGTGCCCCTGCGTTTCCGGCCTGTCCAGGCCAGCGACATCCCGATCATCTGTGGTTTCGCCCAGTCTGCCGATGAGGCATTTTTCTTCTTCCCCAGATGCACCTGGCCCCTGACCTCCGAGCAATTGTCCACGGCGATCGCCCAGCGCAGCGATTCCAGCGTGGTGGTCGAGGGGGACGAGGTGCTGGCGTTCGCCAACTTCTACCAGTGGGAGCAGGGCGGTACCTGTTCGCTGGGCAATGTACTGGTGGCGCCTGCTGCCCGGGGCCGTGGCGTGGCGCGCTACCTGGTCGGGCAAATGATGGAGGTGGCGCGCAGTCGTCATCAGGCCCGTGAAATGAAAGTGTCGTGCTTCAATCACAACACTGCCGGCCTGTTGCTATACCCGAAGCTTGGCTTCGTACCCTTCGGCATCGAGGAGCGCCAGGACCAGGACGGTCGTCGTGTCGCCCTGGTGCAGATGCGCCAGGCGCTTTGATCGCCATGATCCAACACCCGGGAAACAGCCCCATGCATGATGAAGACGAACTCCATGAGCCGGAGCACGACCACCTGCTCGATCACGAATTCCACGACCACGAGGAAGGCGAGGCATACGCCGACCCGATGTTCGATGACGTCGATGAAGACGAGGAGTATGGCCTGGATGTGCTGGACGACGAGGACCACGAAGATCACCTGGACGATTGATCCCCGGCGCCCGGCTTAATGGCGGAAGCGCGGTAACGGCCTGTCGAGCGAGAGGGTGGTGAGGGTACGTTTCACCAGCACTTCATCCGCTTCCACCGCCCGCAGGCTCTCGCGGATCCTGCCCGCGGCAGGCAGGTCGCCCTGGCTGTCGATCCAGTCGGCGATGTCCTTGCAGGCGCTGGCCAGGCGCTCCTGGCGATGGTTGATGAGGGTGAGCAGGGTTTGAATGTCTTTGTCGGACATGACTCTTCCTCCTGTAAGCGATTTCAGTGTAGCAGCGCCATGGAACCGGAGTGGTGATATGAGCAGGGTGATTCGACTAAGCCGCAACCTTGAAGGCCGCGATCTGGCGGTGGGCGATGTCCATGGGCATTTTTCCCGTTTGCGCGAGGCGCTGGAGCAGGTGGCGTTCGATCCGCTACGGGACCGCCTGTTCAGCGTCGGCGACCTGGTGGACCGCGGCCCGGAGTGCGAAGAAGCCCTCGACTGGCTGGCGCAGCCGTGGTTTTACGCGGTGCAGGGCAATCATGAGGCCCTGGCGATTTCCCACGTACGTGGCGAGTGGCTGGACTACCGCCTGTACCTCGCTGCGGGTGGCGGCTGGTTTCTCGATCTCGAGGAAGCCGAGCAACTGCGCTTTGCCGAAGCCTTCGAGCAACTGCCCCTGGCCCTTGAGGTGGACACGGCGCTGGGCCCGGTCGGTCTATTGCACGCCGATTGCCCGCTGGGGCGCTGGCGCGATCTGCTGCCCTTGCTTGAGCAATCCGCGGTTCCGGAGAAGATCCGCGAGGTCTGCCAATGGTCGCGTCTGCGCTTGAAGGAAGAGAACACCCGCGGCGTCGATGATCTGCGCGCGCTGTTGGTCGGGCATACGCCGGTGCCGGACGTGAAGGTGCTGGGCAATGTCTGGCATATCGACACCGGCGGCTGGGCCAAGGGCCATTTCACCTTGCTGGACCTGGCGACCCTGATGCCTGCCTAGCCTATACGGCGCCTCCACACGGCAAATTGCTGCAAGCCATGCAGTAATGAAGTGCAATTTCACGATCTTGTTGCCCGGTGAGGCAGTTTTCATACTCCGGCCATCGACGGCAGTTGCCTGGACAGGCAAGGAGAACCGCAATGCCTCACGCAATACGTTTCAGCCAGCCCGGTGCCCCGGATGTTCTTGAGCTGCATGAAGTGGCGGAGTCGGCACCTGGTCCCGGCGAGGTATGGCTGGAGCAGGAGGCCATCGGCGTCAACTATCTGGATGTCACCCAGCGCAAGGGTGCGGTACCCGTGCTGCTGCCGGGCGGGCTCGGGCTGGAAGGCGCGGGCCGGGTCGCGCGGGTCGGGGCAGGGGTGGGCAATGTCGCGGTAGGCGATCGGGTCGCCTACGCCACCGGTCCCTTGGGCGGTTACGCCAGCGCCCGGCGGTTTCCCGCCGAGCGCCTGGTCAAACTGCCGGACTCGGTCAGCTTCGACGATGCCGCAGCCGTGCTGTTCAAAGGCATCACTGCCCAGTACCTGCTCACGTCCACCTACGCCGTAGGGCCGGGAACCACGCTGTTGCTCTACGGCGTCGCCGGTGGACTGGGTTCGCTCATGGCGCCCTGGGCCAAGGCTCTGGGCGCTCGGGTGATCGGCGTAGTTTCGCGTTCTTCCAGCGTCGACAAGGCCCGTGCCCTCGGTTGCGATGAGGTCCTGGTTTTCGATCCGCAAACCCTGGCTGGCGATGTCGCGCGCATCACCCACGGACGCAAGGTGGACGTGGTCTACGACCCGATAGGCCGTCTCTCCTTCGAGGCCTCCCTCGACAGCCTGCGCCCGCGCGGCCTGATGGTCTCCTTCGGCGCTTCCAGCGGTGCGCCGGCGCCGGTGGAAATGGCCACCCTCAACAGCAAGGGCTCGCTGTTCATCACCCGGCCTTCGCTGGCCGCCCATACCGCCACGGCCGAGGAATACCAGGCCCGCGCCGCCGACGTGCTGGCTGCTCTCGAGGCGGGTATCATCAGCCCGCGCATCTGGGCCCGCTACCGACTGGCCGATGCCGCCCAGGCCCACGCCGACCTAGAATCCGGACGATCCTCGGGAGCGATCATTCTCACGCCATGAACCTCGATTTGCTGGACAACCCGCACAGCGATGAAATCGCCGCGTTCCTTGCCGTTGCCGCGCAAGGTTCCTTCGTTGGCGCCGGGCGTCTGCTGGAGCGCCATCCCTCGGTGATCTCCAAACGCGTGGCGGCGATGGAAAAGCGCCTCGGCGTGCGCCTGATCGAGCGCTCGACCCGCCAGGTGCGGGTCACGCCGACCGGCGAAAAACTCGAACAGCGCCTGCGCGCCGCCCTCGGCATGATCGCCGAAGCCGAGCAACAAGCCATTTCCGGTGCCGCCGAGGTGCGCGGGGTATTGCGCCTGGCCCTGCCGGCAGCCATGGGGCGCCTGTGCATCGGGCCCATGTTGCCGGAGTTTCTCGACGCCTGGCCGCAGGTGTCCATCGTCGCCGACTACAGCGAACGCCTGGTGGACATCATCGAGGAGGGCTTCGACCTTGCCATTCGCATCGGTGAGCTGGAGGACAACCGGCTGATCGCCAGGAAGCTTTGCGATCACCGGCGGATTCTCTGCGCGTCGCCGGAATACCTGCAGCGCCGCGGCACGCCCCGGCGACCGCAGGACCTCGGCGAGCACAACTGCCTGCGTTTCAGCGGCCTGGCATCCTTTCCGCAGTGGCGGCTGTATGCGGGCAGCGAACAATGCACGGTGACGCCCAAGGGCAACCTCACTGCCAATGACAGCGAAGCGCTGCTGGCTGCCGCCCGCAGCGGCGCCGGAATCCTCGGTGCGGGGGAATGGCTGATGAGCCGTGACCTGGCAGCGGGGCGGCTGGTACAGGTGTTGCCGCAATGGCAACTGGACCCGACTGGCGGGGTCTACCTGGTACGGCCCTCGGCGCGTTTTCCGGCGGCGACGGTGCTGGCGTTCAAACAGTGGATCGAGGGGCGGTTCGAGCCAGTTGCGCCCTGGCTCAAGGCGTGAGTGATGGCCTCATCGCTGGCAAGCCAGCTCCCACAAGGTTCGGCGGTACTTACGCGATACCGGCGATGAGGTCCTTGAGGTCAGCCTGAAAAACCTGTTTCAAATAAAATGCATTCTCATTTACACTCCGGCCCCGGCATCCCTTCCCAGGCAGAGCACCGTGCAGGCCGATCCCCCGCAACCCACGCTGTTGTCCACGCTGGTCCGTCATTACGACGAACTGGTGGAGCACATCCGCCGTCGCTTCGGCGAGCGCGGTTTCGCCCGCGAGGTGGTCCACGATGTCTGCGTGCAACTGTTGGAAAAGCAGGAAAAGCAAGGCGTACGCAGCCCGCTTGCGCTGCTGCGCAAGATCGCCCACGACAATGCCGTTGGCCGCTACCGCGGCGAGCGCCGCCGCCAGCGCTGGCTCGTTACCGTTGCCGAATTGCCGGAGGTGGAGGCGCAGATCCCCAGCCAGGAACGCCAGCTCGACGCCAGCCAGGCCCTCGACCGCCTGGTCCGGGCCATCGAAAGCTTGCCACCGCGCTGCCAGATGGTCTTCGTCATGCACAAGCTCCATGAACTGCCCCAGGCCGAAGTCGCCGAGCGCCTGGGCATTTCCCTGAAAACCGTGGAAAAGCACCTGCGCCTTGGCATGGCGGCGTGCCGTGAGTACCTGGCATGAGCGAACGCAACAGCCGTCCCGACAAGTTTGCCGAGGAAGACCAGGTCATTGCCCGCCTGCGCGAAGAACTCAAGCAGCGCTTCCCGATGCCCGACCCCAAACCGCGCAACAAGCGCACCCGTATCCTCGGCGCCGGCCTGTTGTCGCTGGCGGTGCTGGCGACCCTGGCGTGGCTGGACCCGGCCTATCGCAGCGAGCACTACCTGACGCGGGTCGGCGAACGGCAGACCCTGAACCTGGCCGATGGCACCGTCGTCACCCTCGACGCTGCCAGCGAAGTTGCGGTCAGTTGGCACCTGTTCAGCCGGCGTAGTGAACTGCAACGTGGCCAGGCGCTGTTCGAGGTGGCGCCGCGGGTATACCGGCCCTGGCTGGTCGATGCTGGCCAGGCCAGCGTCCGGGTGGTCGGGACGCGCTTCAATGTCGATCGCCACGCAAGCGAAGTACGTGTCAGCGTCGCCGAGGGCCGCGTCGCGGTCGCTGCAGGCGGCGCTGAACGGGAGCTGCTGCCGGGTCAGCAGGTGCGCGCGAGCAACGCAGGGCTCGGTGCCCTGGTCGCTGTCGATGCCAACGCGGTTGGCGCCTGGCAAGGCGGGCAACTGGTTTTCCAGCGCACCCCGCTGGGCGAAGTGCTCGATACCATCGGCCGCTACCAGGACAAACCTGTGCGTCTGCAGGACGCTCGTCTCGCCACGCTGCCGGTGTCCGGCGTGTTCGACAGCGCCCATGTCGAGCGCTTGCTGGCGTTGTTGCCCAGCATCCTGCCGGTACAGCTGGGCAAAGGCGCCGACGGCTCGGTGCTGATCAGCCCACGCGGGAAAAAATAATTTTCAGCGCGGGGTAGGGTTGGGTGCGGCGGCTGGCGGCTATCTCCATGACCCTTTTCACTTCATGGAGAGCCTTGCGTGAGTCAGTCCCCGTTGTCCCTGTCGTTGCTGGCCGCCGGCCTGTTGACCAGTTCGTTCGCCCTGGCCGGACCGGCGCCGCAGGCGTTCGATGTTCCTGCCGCAGCGCTGGAGCAATCCCTGAACACCCTGGCCTGCCAGGCCGGGGCGCAGATCCTCTTTGCCAGCGATGTCACCAGCGGCAAGCAGGCTCCTGCATTGAAAGGCAGCTATACCCTGAAGCAGGCCCTGGAGCGGCTGCTGGGCAGTAGCGGCTTGAGCGTGCAGGCGCAGGGCGAGCGCACCTTCGTGGTGGTGCCCGGCGCGGCCAGCGTTGCGGCGCCCGCATCCGCGGTTATGGAGCTCTCCAGCCTGGAAATCACCTCGTCGCGCATCAGCAGCAGCCTGGTACCGCAGGCGCGCCAGGTCAGCGTGATCGAGCGCGAGCAGCTCGAGCAGTTGCGCGAAGGCTCCGACAGCCTGGCCACGGTGCTGGCCAAAAGCATCCCGGGAATGGCCGATTCCAGCCGCACCATCACCGACTACGGCCAGACCCTGCGCGGGCGAACCATGCTGGTGCTGGTGGACGGCGTGCCCCTCAACACCAACCGCGATTCCTCGCGCAACCTGGCCAATATCGATCCGGCGCTGATCGAGCGGGTCGAAGTGATCCGCGGCAGCAGCGCGATCTACGGCGCTGGCGCCACCGGCGGGATCATTTCCATCACCACCCGTCCTGCGGGGGGCGAGAATCGCGCGCAAACCAGCCTGCGGGCCGAGTCGCCGCTGAGCCGCCTGGGCAGCGACGGCGTTGGCGGCCAGTTGCAGCAGCATGTCTCCGGTTCCGAGGGCCAGGTGGATTACGCGCTGGACTTCGGTGCCCGGCATATCGGCGCTTCCTATGACGCCAACGGCCAGCGCATCGCACCTGAGCCGAGCCAGGGCGACCTGTTCGACTCCAACACCTGGAACATCGGCGGCAAGCTCGGCCTGCGCATCGACGACGAGCAGCGCATCCAGCTCTCCGCCAGCCACTACAACGCCGACCAGGACAGCGACTTTACTTCCGACCCCAGCGTGGCCCGCCTGCCGCCTGGGTCGGTGCCGGCCCAGGCGCTGTCCGGGCTGTCGCTGGACGAGCAGAACCAGATCAGGAACACCCTGGTCAACCTCGAATACGCCCATGCCGACGTGCTCGGTGGCACCCTCAATGCGCAACTCTACTACCGCGACTACTTCACCCGTTTCACGCCGTTCGATGCCCGGGGCGTGGCGACCCGCGGGCGCAACGTCGACCAGGTGATGCAGAACAGCGAAGTCTTCGGCAGCCGCGTGACCCTGCGCACCCCGCTGGGCCAGGCAGGCGCTACCGAACTGCTCTGGGGGGCGGATTTCAACCAGGAACGCAGCGACATGCCGATCGACATCTTCGACCCGCGCCAGTACGACGCCAGCGGCGGCCGGGTCTACGACAAGATCGGCCGGCTCACCTACATGCCCGACCTGACCACCCGCAGCCTCGGCGGCTTTGCCCAGTTGCAGCATCGCTTCAACGAGCAGTGGTCGATGGAAGGCGGGGTGCGCTACGAGTACGCCACGGCCCGCTACGACGACTTCGTACCGCTGTCCGAATCCACCGCGGCGGCGCCGGCGACCGTGGCCGGCGGCGAGATCAACTACGACGCCGTGCTTTCCAATATCAGCCTGACCTGGTCGCCCGTCAGCGGGCAGGAGCTGTACGCGGCCTTCAGCCAGGGCTTCCAGTTGCCGGATATCGGCGTACAGGTGCGCAATGCCCGGCGCGGTTTCGATATCGATTCGTCG
Organism: Pseudomonas bharatica; assembly: GCF_048586865.1. NCBI lineage: Bacteria > Pseudomonadati > Pseudomonadota > Gammaproteobacteria > Pseudomonadales > Pseudomonadaceae > Pseudomonas > Pseudomonas bharatica. Next base: position 108,045 of record NZ_JBMAWR010000001.1, read on the forward strand.
AACCTGGAGCCGGTCAAGACCAATAACTATGAACTGGGCTGGCGCGGTGCCGTCGGCGAGCAGACCCTGGCCAGCCTGGCGGTGTTCTACACCACCTCGAAGCTGGGCGACGTGCAGAGCTTCAACAACGGCCTGATCCTGACCCGTACCCAGGAGCGCATCTACGGCATCGAAGGCAGCGCCGACTGGCTGACCGACGACGAGCGCTGGGGCGCAGGCGGCACCGTCAGTTGGCTGAAAGGCCGTGAGAAACCGGACAACGGTGATTGGCAGGACATGACCGGCTACCGCATCCCGCCGCTCAAGGTCACCGGCTACCTGCAATACACGCCGGACGAAGACTGGAGCCATCGCGCGCAACTGACCTGGTTCGATGGCCACGACTACCGCCTGGATGGCGTGGCCAGCTTTGGCCGGCGCAAGGTGGATGGCTATGCCACGGTGGACCTGGTCAGTCAGTACCGGGTCACGGCCAACGACAAGGTCAGCCTGGGTATCCAGAACCTGTTCAACCGCGACTATTACCCGCAGTACAGCCAATTGATGCGCAGCAGCACCAACACCAGCCACCTTCCGGCGCCGGGGACGGTGTTGACGGTGGGGTATAGCCACGACTGGTAAAGCAGCGCAAGACCTGTGGGAGTGCGTTCACTCTTGTCGCGCGGAGAACAGGTCTAAAGCACGACTCGGACTCTGTGGGAGCGGGTTCACCCGCGATTGCGACGGTGAATTCGCTACCCGTAATCGCGGGTGAACCCGCTCCCACAGGGACCGCGTCGAATCGGAATCGTGTGGCTCGCCAGCTTGACGCCATCCACCACCGCCACTCACTCTGGCCTCCTTGCCCAAGGAGCCCGCCATGGACCTGTCCACCCTCGCACTGTTCATCCCTGCCTGCTTCGCCCTCAATATGGCCCCGGGGCCGAACAACCTGTTGTCCCTCAACAACGCCAGCCGCTACGGCTTGCGTACCGCCTGTGTTGCCGGCATTGGCCGCTTGTTCGCCTTCGCCGGCATGATCCTGCTCGCTGCCCTGGGGCTGGCGGTGGTACTGCACACCAGTGAATACCTGTTCCTGGCGATCAAGGTGCTGGGTGCGTTCTACCTGTTCTACATCGCCTGGCAGCTCTGGCGCGCGCCGGTGGGTGAGGGCGGGGTGATCGTCGAGCGCAAGGGCGGAGTGCTGAAGCTGGCGCGGCAGGAGTTTTTCGTCGCAGCGGGCAATCCGAAAGCCATCCTTATCTTTACTGCATTCCTGCCCCAGTTCGTGTCGATGAACAGCGCCGTCCCCGTGGGCGAGCAGTTCCTCTGGCTGGGGGTAATGTTCCTGCTACTGGAGTGGTTTGCCATCGCCATCTATGCCTGGCTGGGGGCGTATCTGCAGCGCTGGTTCAACCAGCCGGGGCCGCGGCGGTTATTCAATCGGCTGAGTGCAGGGCTGCTGGGTTGCGCAGGGTTGGGGTTGCTGGCGGCACGGCGGGCATGAGCAAGCACACTTAAAAAGAACCGGCCGAGCCTGGAAGCCCGGCCGGGGAGCGCACTTACCAACTGATGCGCAGGCCGAGGTTGCCGGCGATATCCTCGCGCTGCCGGCCATCGAGGTTGGCGGCGTAGCTGACGCCGGTATACACGCTTACCGCCGGACTCAGCCTGGCACTGACGCCAGCGCCGACATCCATCCAGGTGGCCTGCTGGTCGGTCTTGATGGTGTCGACGTCATCGAAGGTGAGCCGGTCCTCGCCGCTGAAGCTGTGCAGCACATTGGCCCGCGCGTAGGGCTCCAGCGGCACTCCGCCGGTCTCGTAGCGGCCCTTGAGGCGCGCGCCGAGACGACCGGTCCAGTTGGTGTCGCTGTCCTGGCGGATCTCCGAAATGCCGTCGTTCTGCCGGTCCAGCGAGACTTTCTGGCCGACCAACTGCGCCTGGGGCTCCAGCATCCAGTCGTTACCCAGGTGGATGGGGTAGCCGGCTTCCATCGACCATGCCGCGGAATGCCCCTTCAGGTCGATCTGCAGCCCTCGGTCTGAACGGGCGCGGCCGTCCAGATGGGTGTACTGCGCAACCACGTCGACATACCACTGCTGCGGTCCGATCAGGGTCCAGTAGGCGCCGACGCTGTCGCCATCGAGCTTCATATCGCCTGCCGCGTTGTCCTCGAAACCGAGTGCGAAGCCGCGGATATCGCCGGTCAGGCGGGTGTGCGCGACATACAGGCCGACCCGCTGGCCATAGCCACTGTCGTCGTCGCTGCCATACAGGTCGTGGCCGACCTGGAAACCGCGCAGGTTGCCATCCAGGCTCGGCGCGACATCACCGCTCCACTGCTGGCGCAAGTGATCGCCATACATCCGGGCCCACCCCGCGGGTACCGCGCCTTTCTCGGAGAGCAGGCCCTGTTCGCCCTGGCGTTCGTGGAAGGTGCCAAGGGTGCTGCGCCCGACCAGCGCCGCAGCTCGATTGGCGACGGCGTACACCGGCACCTCCTGGCGATACAGGGGGATGCTTTCGCCGGCCACCGGTTCCGGCAGTGGCGGGGTGCCGACGGCAGCGACCGGTGCCGGGACAGGCGGTATCGGCTCGGGTGTGGGGTTTTCCGGCGTCGGTTCGGGCACGACGACGGCGGCTGGCGCAGCCACCACCGAGGAGCGCAGGTACCAGCTTTGCGTGCTGTCGGCAGTCACGCCGCCCTTGAACAGGTAATACTCGTACGCGCCAACCGACAGCCGCTGGCCGAGCTGGAACGCGCTGGCGGTACTGGTTACCCCGCTTGCGGCTTCCACCACCTGGATGCCGTTGGCGCTGGTAAGGGCACCGGCGCCGCCAAGATTGTTGACCAGCAGCGTGGTGGTGCCGCTGATGCTGCCCTGGTTGACCACCAGGCGATCCGACGCCGCGCCGTCACCGCCGAGCACGCTGTTGAGCTTCAGGCGACCGTTGTTGCCGATGTAATTGCCGTTGATGGTCAGGCGTCCGGCGCCATCCCCGCCGCTGCTCAGGTCGATCAGGCCGGCGTTGTCGACCGTGGCGTTCTGCCCGGCGCTGAAGGTGCCGACGATGCCGCTGCTGGAAACCAGGCTGCTGCTGGCGTCGATTGCCAGGGTGCCGACCTTGCTGACCGCATCACCCAGGCTCAGGGTGCTGTTGAGAATGCCCTGCGAGCCATTGCGCAACTGGATGGTTTCCCACAGGAAGTAACGCGGGTCGAGGGTCGCCTTGCTGTTGTCCAGGGTCAGCACATCGTTGCCAAGGTCGCCGTTGAGTTGCGTGAACACGGACAATTGCGTGTCGGTGAGGTTGCTCAGCAGTGCGCTGTCGTCGCCCACACCCATTTGCAGCGAGCCATGGACCAGGCCGCCGTCACGCCACACCAGCCTGTCGTTGCCGCTGCTCAGCAGCACGTTGCCGCCGACATCGCCGCCGCTGATGGTGACGCTGTCGTCGCCGCCGCTGACACTGATGTTCCCGCCAATGGTGCCATTGCCGAGAATGATGGTGTCACGGCCGAAGCCGGTGACGAGGTTGCCGTCGATGGCCCCGCCGGACATGTCGAAGAGGTTGTCGTCCAGCTTCATATCGACCCGGCCGATGCGGCCGCCACTCATCCTGGCGATGTCGCCCGAGTCGAAGCCGCCAATGATACGTCCGCCGCTCATCTCGAAGACATCCAGGCCTTCGCCCTGGTCCAGGGACTGGATCTGTCCGCCGGTCATGATGAAGGTGTCGATGCCGTCACCCATGACCACCGCACCCCCTATGGTCCCGGAATGCATCTCGATGCGATCGTTGCCAATGCCCAGGTTCACGGCCCCGGTGATGTTGCCGCTGCCACCGGCGGGAAGGGTCAGGGTGTTGTTGCCGGTCAGGTCGGTCAGTGAAGCGGCGCTGCCGCTGTCGCAGGTGTAATTGTTGTCGCCGGTATCCGGGCCGAAGGTGCAGGCTGCGTTGGCCTGGCTGGTGGGGAGAATTGCCGAAAGAGCAGTGAGGGTCAGCAACAGAGGTGTACGCATACGTTGTTTCTCCATGGAAGATCAACGGCCAGGTACTGCCTCGATCCAGCGCCCGCTGGACGATGTCATAGCGATACAGGGCATTGCATGTCCGGACAACTGGCAAAAATGCTAGGTCGACGTAAAAAGCCGTACGGCTTATCGGGAAAAGATCTGACGAGGGCCGGACACTTGGCCTAGGATTCACAACGCGCCGCAAGCATGGAGCTGCGGTCCCTCAACTGCCCGGGAGTCATGGACATGCTATCTACGCTGGAACTGCGCGATATCATCGAGAAGAGTTTCCTGCCGGTTCGTTGCCGCTGCACGCTGGCGGCGGATCAATCGCTGACCGTGCAGTTATTCAATCGCGGCTCGCCGCAGCCTGATTTGCAGGTCGCCGGAATCCGCGCGGAACAGCTCGATAGCCGGCGGGCGATCCTCAGCCTGGTCAGCAAGTTGCGTTGCGAGTTGCTGGACAAGCAGCCATTGCGCGATGCCGGCTAGATTATGGGTTGTTCTTGAGGGCCTCATCGCTGGCAAGCCAGCTCCCACAGGGTTCTGAGCTGCCCTTGCCAGCGATGAGGCCCTCAGCAACGACACAAATCATCAATCCCGATAGAACGTCTGCACCAGGTGATAGCCGAACTTGCTCTTGATCGGCCCATGCACCGTGCGCAGCGGTTTCTTGAAGATCACCTGGTCGATCGCCCCGACCATCTGCCCCGGGCGGATTTCGCCCAGGTCTCCACCACGCTTGCCCGAAGGGCAGGTGGAGTATTTCTTCGCCAGTACGTCGAAGGCCTCGCCCTTGGCAATGCGCTGCTTGAGCTGCTCGGCCTCTTCGGCGGTCTTGACCAGGATGTGACGGGCCTGTGCTTTCATGATGCGGGTGCCTCGGGGTTGCGGGTAAAAGCCGGCGATTATGCCTGATCGCGCAGTTCGATGCGGTCGCGAAAATGCTCCAGCGCCTGCGGGTTGGCCAAGGCGTCGGTGTTTTTCACCGGCAGGCCGTGCACCACGTTGCGCACCGCCAGTTCGACGATCTTGCCGCTGATGGTGCGCGGAATGTCCGCTACCTGGACGATTACCGCCGGGACGTGGCGGGCACTGGTGTTGTCGCGGATGACCTTGCGGATCCGCGCTTGCAGGGTGTCGTCCAGGGTCAGGCCGTCGGCCAGGCGCACGAACAGCACCACGCGCACGTCATGCTGCCATTGCTGGCCGATGGCGACGCTGTCGAGCACCTGCTCGATCTTTTCTACCTGGCGGTAGATTTCCGCCGTGCCGATACGCACGCCACCCGGGTTGAGCACCGCATCCGAGCGCCCGTGGATCGCCAGGCCGCCGTCGGCGAATTCTTCGGCATAGTCGCCTTGGCACCAGACACCGGGAAACTGGCTGAAATAGGCGGCCTTGAAGCGCTCGCCAGCCGGGTCGTGCCAGAAACCCAGGGGTATCGCCGGGAAATGCCGGGTACAGACCAGTTCGCCTTTTTCGTCGAGCACCGGCCGGCCCTGGTCGTTCCACACCTCGACAGCCATGCCCAGGCCCTTGCATTGGATCACGCCGCGGCGTACCGGCAGGGTCGGGTTGCCAAGGACGAAGCAGGAGACGATATCGGTGCCGCCGGACATCGAGGCCAGGCACAGGTCGCTTTTCAGCTCGCGGTACACGTAGTCGTAGCTATGCGGTGACAGCGGCGAGCCGGTGGACAGCAACAGGCGCAGGCGCTCCAGGCGGTGGCTGTGCCGTGGCCGCAGGCCGGCCTGCTCCAGTGCTGCCAGGTACTTGGCACTGGTGCCGAAGACACTGATGCCTTCGGCGTCGATCAGGTCCAGCAGGCGTTCGGGGCCGGGATGGAAAGGCGAGCCGTCATAAAGCACCAGCGTCGCGCCCAAGGCCAGGCCGCTGACCAGCCAGTTCCACATCATCCAGCCGCAGGTGGTGTAGTAGAACAGGCAGTCGTCGGCTTGCAGGTCGTTGTGCAGGCCATGTTCCTTGAGGTGTTGCACCAGCACGCCGCCGGCACTGTGGACGATGCACTTGGGCACGCCGGTGGTACCGCTGGAATAAAGGATGTACAGCGGATGATCGAAAGGCAGAGCGACGAAGTCAAGCTCGCCGCCGCGTTGGTAGAAATCGTCCCACAGGCGGGTGCGCGCCCGGGTGACGAACGCGTCGAGGCGGATATCGGTAGCGCTGTAGGGCACTACCAGCAGGTGTTCCAGGCCGGGCAAGGCGGCCAGGACCTCGTTGATCTTGTCTACCTGGGACAGGGGTTTGCCCGCGTATTGATAGCCGGCGCAGACCAGCAGCAGCTTCGGTTCGATCTGGCCGAAACGTTCGACGATGCCCTGGGTGCCGAACTCCGGCGACGAGCTGGACCAGATGGCGCCAAGGCTAGTGGCGGCGAGCATGGCGACCACGGTCTGCCAGGTGTTGGGCATGCAGGCGGCGACTCGGTCGCCAACACCGATACCGGCAGCCTTGAAGGCCTGTTGCAAGCCTGCGACTTCGGCGGCCAGTTCGGCATGGCTCAACGTCACCCGCTGGCCGTCCTCGCGTACCGAGACCAAAGCGATAGCGTCATCGCGGCGGCGCAGCAAATGTTCGGCGAAGTTCAGGGTAGCGCCGGGAAACCAGCGCGCATCCGGCATCCGAGGGCCTTCCTCGAGCACGCTGGCGGGCGGGGTGCGCCAGCGTATCCGGAACTCGTCGGCCAGCGCCTGCCAGAAGGCCGGGCGCTGGTCGATGCTCCATCGATGCAGGTCGGCATAGTCCGCCAGTTCGAGGTTGAAGCGCTGATTGATGGCGTGCCGGAAACCTTCCATCCGGCTGGCCTGAATACGCGCCGCGTCCGGGCGCCAGAGCTCATCGTTCATGCAGGATTGTTCCTGGTGGTCTGTCAATGTCCTGAGTCTAGCCCTTATGGTGCTGCTGATGGCTTCATCGCTGGCAAGCCAGCTCCCACAAGGTTCAGCAGCGCCGCGGACACTGTGGGAGCTGGCTTGGCCAGCGATGAGGCCATCAGCAACCCAACAAATCTACTGCGCCAGCCACCCCCCATCCACGTTCCACGCCGCTCCGCGCACCTGGCTGCCGGCCTCGCTGCACAGGAACAGCACCAGTTCGCCCAGGTGCTCCGGGGTGACGAACGCCAGTGACGGTTGTTTCTCCGCCAGCAAGTCATGCTGTGCCTGCTGCGGGTCGGTGCCTTCGGCGATGCGCGCATCGATCTGCTTCTGCACCAGCGGCGTCAGCACCCAGCCCGGGCAGATGGCGTTGCAGGTTACTCCGCTGGTGGCCGTCTCCAGCCCGACCACCTTGGTCAGGCCGATGACCCCGTGCTTGGCCGCCACATAGGCCGCCTTGCCCACCGAGCCAACCTGGCCATGCACCGAGGCGATATTGATGATCCGCCCCCAGCCACGCTGCTTCATGTCCGGCAGGGCAAGGCGCGTGCAATGGAATACCGCCGACAGGTTCAGGGCGATGATCGCGTCCCAGCGTTCCACGGGAAACGCGTCCACCGGCGCCACGTGCTGGATCCCGGCATTGTTGACGAGAATATCGACCCCGCCGAATTCCTCCTGTGCATGAGCGAACAAGGCCTCGAGCTGGGCTACGTCACCCAGGTCGGCGGGGTGATGGGCAACCTTGCCGCCAAAGCGGCCGATGTCGGCCAGGGCCGCCGCCGGGTCGCCAAAGCCGTTGAGCAGGATATCGGCGCCGGCCTGCGCCAGGACCCGGGCGATGCCCAGGCCGATGCCGCTGGTGGAGCCGGTGATCAGTGCGGTTTTTCCGGAAAGCTTCATACAGGTCGGTTCCTCAAACGATGCCGGTGGCATAGAAGGTGGCGATCACGACGAATACCGCCAGGGTCTTGATCAGGGTAATGCCGAAAATGTCCTTGTAGGCCTCGCGGTGGGTCAGGCCGGTGACCGCCAGCAGGGTGATCACCGCGCCGTTGTGCGGCAGGGTGTCCATGCCGCCGCTGGCCATGGCGGCCACGCGATGCAGGACCTCCAGCGGGATATTCGCCGCGTGTGCCGCGCTGATGAAGGTCTCGGACATGGCCGCCAGGGCGATGCTCATGCCGCCCGATGCGGAGCCTGTGATGCCCGCCAGCAGGGTGACGGTGATCGCTTCGTTGACCAGCGGGTTGGGGATGGCGCGCAGCGCGTCGGCCAGTACCAGGAAGCCGGGAAGCGACGCGATCACTGCGCCGAAACCGTATTCCGAAGCGGTGTTCATCGCCGCCAGCAAGGCACCGCCGACGGCGGCCTTGGTGCCGTCGGCCAGGCGGGTCTTGATGGCCTTGAAGCCACTGACCAGCACCAGCAGGATGCCCAGCAGCAACGCCGCTTCCACGGCCCAGATGGCGGTGAGCTTGGCGATATCGGTTTGTACCGGTGCGGTCATGCCCGGCAGCTGCAGGGTGTGGCTTTTCCCGTACCACTCGGGAATCCAGTGGGTGAACAGCAGGTTCATGATGCCTACCAGCAGCAGCGGCGACAGGGCCAGCAGCGGATTGGGCAGCTTCAGGTCGTCGGCGGTTTCCGGCTCGTTGCGCAACTCGGTGCCGTAGCCTTCGCCGGCGCGCAGGGCCTTGTTGCGCTGGCGTTGCAGGTAGAGCATGCCGGCGCAGAAGACGAACAGGGTGCCGATCACGCCCAGCCAGGGCGCGGCCCAGGCGGTGGTGTTGAAGAAGGTGCTGGGGATGATGTTCTGGATCTGCGGGGTGCCGGGCAGGGCGTCCATGGTGAACGAGAACGCGCCAAGGGCGATGGTTGCGGGAATCAGGCGCTTGGGGATATTGCTCTGACGGAACATCTCGGCGGCGAACGGGTAAACCGCGAATACCACGACGAACAGCGACACGCCGCCGTAGGTCAGCAGGGCGCAGACCAGCACGATCACCAGCATCGCCTGGCGGGTGCCGAGCAGGCGGATGGCGGCGGCGACGATGGAGCGGGAAAAGCCCGACAGCTCGATAAGCTTGCCGAATACCGCGCCGAGCAGGAACACCGGGAAATAGAGCTTGATGAAGCCGACCATCTTTTCCATGAACACCCCGGTAAAGGCGGGCGCCACGGCGGACGGATCGGTCAGCAGTACCGCACCGAGGGCGGCGATGGGGGCAAACAGAATGACGCTGTAACCGCGGTAGGCAGCCAGCATCAGCAGCGCCAGGGCTGCCAGGGCGATGATTACACTCATCGAGTGTCTCCTTGGTGAATCTTGTTTTTGTTGGAAACAAGGAGATAGCAGGGACTGTGCCAGGTGTTTAACTGGCTGATTTACAAGGGAAAAATCTGTTTATTTGTATTGTTTGGTTGATTTTGTCTCTGAAGTAAGACTGGGAAGGGTCCTGCGTACCCTGTGGGAGCGGGTTCACCCGCGATTGCTATGGTGAATTCACCGAGCTGATCGCGGGTAAACCCGCTCCCACAGGGTACTCGGCGCTGTCTCTTTGAAGAGATCAAGATCTCCCTATTGAGACTGAATCCCCAAAGCCACCAGCTTCTTGTACAAGGTCGAGCGCCCCAAGCCCAGCTGCCGCGCCGCTTCCGGTACATTGCCGGCACAGCGCTGCAGTGCATCGCGCAACAGTTGCCGCTCGAACGCCGCGCAAGCCTCGCGATACCCAGGCACCGGCGTCGTCTCCTCGACCGCCCGAGGCATCAAGGTCCCCAACGCCCCGCGAATGTCCTCGACCTCCAACCGCGCCCGGTCCGCCAGCAAGGTCGCCCGTTCCAGCACATTCCGCAGCTCGCGGATATTCCCCGGCCAGGCATGCCGGCCCAGCAGGGCCAGCGCCTTGTCCTCCAGCTCGTGCCGGCTACCGAGGTCTTCCAGGATCGCCTCGGTCAGCGCCGGCAGGTCTTCGATCCGCTCGCGCAGCGCCGGCACCTCGATAGGCAGCACGTTCAGCCGGTAATACAGGTCGGCGCGGAATTCGCCGCGCGCCATGGCCGCCTGCAGGTCCCGGGAGGTGGCGGCGATGACCCGCACATCGCTCTGCAGCATCTGGTTCGACCCCACGGGCTCGTACTCCTTTTCCTGCAGCACCCGCAGCAGCTTGCTTTGCAAGGGCAGGGGCATGTCGCCGATCTCGTCGAGGAACAGCGTGCCGCCCTCGGCCAGTTGCAGCTTGCCGGCGCGGCCCTTGCGCTCGGCGCCGGTAAAGGCACCCGGTGCGGTACCGAAGAACTCGGCTTCGAGCAGGGTTTCCGGGATCGCTGCGCTGTTGATGCTGACGAATGCCTTGTGTGCCCGCGGCGAGGCCGCGTGGATGGCGTGGGCGAGCAGTTCCTTGCCGGTGCCGGTCTCGCCCAGCAGCAGGACCGGCGAATCGCTGCTCGCCGCACGTCGCGCCCGGCGCTTGACCTCGAGGCTGGCGGCACTGGTACCGATGAACTGGGCGAAGCTGTACTTGGCCTGGCGCGCCTTGAGCAACGAGCGGGTCGAGGCCAGTTCCTGCTGCATGCTGGCGTAGCGCTTGAGCAGCGGCGACAGGCTGCGCAGTTCGTCGAACAAGGCAAAGCCGATGGCGCCGATCACTTCGCCACCTGCGTCCTGGATCGGCAAGCGCATCACCACCAGGGGCTCCTTCGGCGTGTCGAGCATGTCCAGCAGGATAGGCCGCCCCTGGCTCACCACCTCGCGCATCAGGCTGCCGGGAATGACCTGTTCGCAAGGCTGGCCGATCGCGGCACTGGCGTCGGCCAGGCCGAAACGCCGGGCATAGCGCTCGTTCATCCAGACGATCCGGGCATCGCGATCGACGATCACCGTGCCTTCGCTGGATTGCTCGATGATCTCGAACAGCGATTTGATCGCCAGGCGGCGCACCCGCTGGTAGTCCTTGAGGCTTTCGTCGTGCATGGTCGTTCCGTGAATAGGGCTCAGGCTCGTGGGTCGAAGGCTTCGCGCAGAGCGTCGCCGACGAACACCAGCAGGGTCAGGATCAGGGCCAGGGCGAAGAATGCGGTGAAGCCCAGCCAGGGCGCCTGCAGGTTCTGCTTGCCCTGGTTGACCAGCTCACCCAGCGAGGCACTGCCGGCAGGCATGCCGAAGCCGAGGAAGTCCAGGGCGGTCAGGGTCGAGATGGCGCCCGTGAGGATAAACGGCAGGTAGGTGAGGGTGGCGTTCATCGCGTTGGGCAGGATATGCCGGATGATCACCAGGCGGTCCGGCAGGCCCATGGCACGGGCAGCCTGGACGTACTCGAGGTTGCGCCCGCGCAGGAACTCGGCGCGCACCACGTCCACCAGTGCCAGCCAGGAAAACAGCGCCATGATTCCCAGCAGCCACCAGAAATCCGGCTCGACGAAGCCGCTGAGGATGATCAGCAGGTAGAGCACCGGCAAGCCGGACCAGACCTCCAGCAGGCGCTGCCCGAGCAGATCGACCCAACCGCCGTGGTAGCCCTGCAGTGCCCCGGCGGTCACGCCGATCAGCGTGGAGATCAGGGTCAGGGCCACGGCGAACAGGATCGACACGCGCGTGCCGTAGATCACCCGGGCCAGCACGTCCCGCGCCTGGTCGTCGGTGCCGAGCCAGTTGCTGGCCGAAGGCGGGCTCGGCGCCGGTACCTGCAGGTCGTAGTTCGGCGTATCGGCGCTGAACGGGATCGGCGGGAACAGCATCCAGCCGCCGTTGCCCTCGATCAGCTGGCGCACGTACTGGCTGCGATAGTCCGGCTGGAAGGGCAACTGGCCGCCGAACTGCTGCTCGGTGTAGCGCTTGAACGCCGGGAAATACAGGCTGCCTTCGTACTTGAGCAGCAGTGGCTTGTCATTGGCGATCAACTCGGCCCCCAGGCTCAGGGTGAGCAGGGCGGCGAACGCCCAGAGCGAGAACCAGCCGCGGCGATTCTTGCGAAAACGTTGCCAGCGACGCTGGGCGATGGGCGACAGGCAGATCATCAGTGCGCCCTCGTGGCGAAGTCGATGCGCGGATCGACCAGGGTGTAGCAGAGGTCGCCGACCAGACGGATCAGCAAACCGAACAGGGTAAAGATGAACAGGGTGCCGAACACCACCGGATAGTCGCGGCTCACCGCCGCGTCATAGCTCATGCGTCCCAGGCCGTCGAGGGAAAAGATCACCTCGATCATCAGCGAGCCGGCAAAGAACACGGTAATCAGCGCCTGTGGCAGCCCGGCCACCACCAGCAGGATGGCGTTGCGGAACACATGGCCGTAGAGCACCCGGCGTTCGGTGAGGCCCTTGGCCTTGGCGGTGATCACGTACTGGCGGGTGATCTCGTTGAGGAAGGCATTCTTGGTCAGCAGGGTCAGGGTGGCGAAACCGCCGATCACCAGGGCACCCACCGGCAGCACCAGGTGCCAGAAATAGTCGGCGACCTTGCCCACCAGGCTCAGTTCGGCGAAGTTCTCCGAAACCAGCCCGCGCACCGGGAACCAGTTCAGCGAGGTGCCACCGGCGAACAGCACGATCAGCAGCAGGGCGAAAAGGAAGGCGGGCAGGGCATAGCCGATCACGATCAGGCTGCTGCTCCAGGCATCGAATGCGCTGCCATGGCGCACGGCCTTGCGGATACCGAGGGGGATCGATACCAGGTAGGTGATCAGGGTCGCCCAGAAGCCAAGGGACAGGGTCACCGGCATCTTGTCGAGGATCAGGTCGGTGACCTTGGCTCCCCGGAAGAAGCTGTTGCCAAAGTCCAGCCGGGCGTAGCTGCAAAGCATCAACCACAAGCGTTCCGGCGCCGACTTGTCGAAGCCGTACTGCTTCTTGATGGTTTCCAGCAAGGCCGGGTCAAGGCCGCGGCTGGCGCGTGAGTCCAGTTGCACCGAGGCGCCGCCCGGTGCGCCGGCGCCAATGCCCTGCAGCCGCGCCACGGCCTGCTCCACCGGCCCGCCAGGAGCGGCCTGGACGATGACGAAGTTGACCAGCAGGATCACCAGCAGCGTCGGGATGACCAGCAGCAGGCGCCGCAGGATATACGCGGTCATGGCTGGCCTCCCGTGCGCTGCGCCATCTGCTCGTTGGTCAGCGCGGTCGGGCTGACTTCCCACCAGGTGTCCAGCGCCGGGTCATTGGCCGCGGCGACCTTCGGCAGGCCGAAGCGGTTCCACCATACGCTGGAGGTACCCGGCGGGTAATAGTTGGGGATCCAGTAGTAGTTCCATTGCAGCACCCGGTCCAGCGCGTGGGCATGGCGCTGCATGCCGGCCTGGGTGTCGGCACGTACCAGGCCGTCGATCAGGTGGTCCACCACCGGGCTCTGCAGGACCATGAAGTTGTTGGAGCCCGGGTCCTTGGCCGCAGCAGAGCCGAAATAGCTGTATAGCTCCAGCCCCGGCGAGGGGCTGACCGGATAGCCGGTGACGATCATGTCGTAGTCCCGCGCCATCAGGCGGTTGACGTACTGCGCCGAATCCACGCGGCGGATCTGCATGTCGATGCCGATCTGCGCCAGGGTGCGCTTCCAGGGCAGCAGCAGGCGCTCCATGCCGTTCTGGCCGTTGAGAAAGGTAAAGCTCAGCGGCTCGCCAGCGGCATTCACCAGGCGATCGCCGTCCGGGTGCCAACCGGCCTCGCCCAGCAGCGCCAGGGCCTGCAGTTGCTTGTCGCGGATGATCCCCGAACCGTCGGTACGCGGTGCCTCGAAGACGCGGGTGAACACCTCGTCGGGAACCTGCCCGCGCAGCGGTTCGAGGATCTTCAGTTCCTCGGCATCCGGCAACTCGCGGGCGGCCAGCGGGCTGTTGGCGAAGTAGCTTTGCTGGCGGATGTACAGGTCGCGCATCATCCGCCGGTTGCTCCATTCGAAGTCCCAGAGCAGGGCGATGGCCTGGCGTACGCGGCGGTCCTGGAACATCGGGCGTTGCAGGTTGAACACATAGCCCTGGGCGTTCTGCGGCGCTTCCCTGGCCAGGTGGGCGCGTTGCAGGCGTCCATCGTCCAGGGCCGGCCCGGCGTAGCCGATGGTGTAGCCGGTGGCGGAAAACTCGCGGTTGTAGTCGTAGCCACCACCGCGCAGGACTTGCCGCGCCACGTCGGTATCGCCGAAGTATTCGATGCGCAACTGGTCGAAGTTGTAGCGCCCGCGGTTGACCGGCAGGTCCTTGCCCCACCAGTCGCGGTCGCGCTCGAAGGTGATGCTGCGGCCATTGTCGATCCGCCCGACCTTGTACGGGCCGCTTCCCAGCGGTGCCTCGAAGCCGCCGCCGTTGGCGAAATCGCGACCGCGCCACCAGTGTTCCGGCAGCACCGGCAGCGACGCGAGGTCCAGGGGCAGGGTGCGGTTCTGGCTGGTCTTGAAGTCGAAGCGCACCTGGGTCGGCGACTCGACCACCACATCGGCGACATCGGCGAACTGGGTGCGGTATTTCAGGTTGCCTTCGCGCAGCAGCAGGTCGTAGGTGAAGCGCACGTCTTCGGCACGGATGGGCTTGCCATCGGCGAAACGGGCCTTCGGATCAAGGTAGAAGCGCAGCCACAGGCCATCGTCGGCCCGCTCCATGCGCCGGGCGACCAGGCCGTAGACGGTGTAGGGCTCGTCCAGCGAGCGGACGGCCAGGGGCGAGTACAGCCAGCCGTCGATTTCGCTGACGCCGATGCCCTTGTCGATATACGGCAGGATATGGTCGAACTGGCCGATCTCGATGGCCGAGCGGCGCAGGCTGCCGCCCTTCGGAGCGTCCGGGTTGGTGTACTGGAAATGGCTGAAGTGCTGCGGATAGCGCGGCGCCTCGCCGTAGACGGTAAGGGCGTGGGTGGGGGCGGCCTGGGCGTTGAACCCCAGAAGGGCTGCGAGGCAGCCCCCCAAGGCCAGGATGGCCTTGCCAATCAAGACCGATCAGTCCTGGCGGCTGGTCACTTCCAGCAGGTGGTAGCCGAACTGGGTTTTCACCGGACCCTGCACCACGTTGATCGGGGCGCTGAACACCACGGTATCGAATTCCTTGACCATCTGGCCCGGACCGAAGGAGCCCAGGTCGCCGCCCTGGCGGCTGGACGGGCAGGTGGAGTTGGCTTTGGCGACTTCGGCGAAGTCCGCGCCGGCTTCGATCTGTGCCTTAAGTTCGTTGCACTTGTCTTCGCTGCTGACGAGGATGTGGCGGGCAGTGGCTCGGGCCATGGGGAAGTACTCCTGTTGGGAAAAGCCAGAGCCTACCGGAATTGCTGTGCGAATTCTCCTGCAAATCTGCAAGCCCTTAGGTCTACCGCTGCTCATCCAGCAACTCGAACAACCGCCAGGCCAGTTTCACCCGCTCCCCGTTCGGATAATTGCGGTTGGCCAGCAACACTACTCCGCGTTGCTGCTCCGGCACGAACGCCACATAGGCGCCAAAACCGTTGGTGGCCCCGGTCTTGTTCACCCAGGCTTTCGACTGTGGTGCCAACGGTGGATTGATCGCGTTTACGGGGCTGCCGGCCAGCGCATAGCGGTTGTCATTGCCATCGAGCAAGGTCTGCAACGCGAGGGGGTAATCGTAGTGTTCCCAGATCAGGTCCTGGGTCATCGCGCCGCGTTTGTAGTAGCCGCGGCGGGTGTCGTCCAGCGCCTGCTTCAGCGGCGCGGCCAGTTGCACCCGGCCAAGATGGGCCTCGACGTAGCGCAGCATGTCGCGGCTGCTGCTTTTGACGCCGTAGGCTTCGTCGGCCAGCACCCCTGGGTTGACCCGCACGGGAGCGTCATTCTTGTCATATCCGCGGGCATAGAGCGCCTGCTGACTGGCCGGGACCTGCACGTAGGTGTGTTCGAGGCCGAGCTCCGGCAGCAGTTGCTCCTGCATGGCGCTGACGAACGAGGTGCCCAGTTGCCGTGCGGTGATCACCCCGAGCATGCCGATCCCCGGGTTGGCATAGGCACGCCAGCCATCCGCTGCATGCTCGGGTTGCCAGTGCCTGAGCCAGTCTAACAACTGCGCCTGGTTGGAGATTCCCTCCGGTAGTTGCAGGGGCATGCCGCCGTTGCTGTGGGTGGCCAGGTTGATCAGGCTCAGCCTGCCGAATGCAGTGCCCGCCAGCTCCGGCAGGTATTCGGCGGCGCTGGCGTGCAGCGACAGGCGCTTGTCGATCTGCGCCCGGGCGGCGAGGGTGGCGGTGAAGGTCTTGCTGATCGAGCCCAGCTCGAACAGGGTGTCGCGGCTGACCGCTTGCCCCGTGGCCTTGTCGGCCACGCCGAACTCGTAGAAGTACTGTTTTCCATGGTCGCTGATGGCGATCGCCAGGCCGGCGACGCCGTTGTCGCGCATGACGCGTTCGGCGGCACTGCGCACCTGGCTGTCGAAGGCAGGGTCTGCCACGGCAAGCAGCGGGCAGGTACATAGCAGGAGGAGGGTGGGGAAGCGCATTGACGAAGGGTCCACGGCGGAAAAACCGCCACCCTAGCAGAACCCGCTAGGGAACTCCGACCCGGGGAAATGAATCCTAGACTGGGTAATACCTGACAATTCCGTTCAGGTAGACCGGAGGACTTCGTCATGCGGCGTATTTTGCTCGTATCTTCATTGTTGCTTTGCCTGCCTGTTGGTTCGGCGCTGGCCCGCGTGGACGCAGGTGATGTCGCCACCTCGGCCGGCGTCTCGGCCTCGCTGTATTCCACCTTCAAGGACGACAAGCGCATCATCCCGGCCCGGGACGAGGCGTCCAGCTTCGTGGCCAGCGGTGGCGCGATCCGCGGCGCCTACCTGGAAGCCGTGTTGCAGCGTGTACGCCAGGAAAACCCTGGCCTGCAGGCCAGCGATGAAGAGCTGGCGCAGGCGATCCTGGTCAGCGACCGCTTCGAAAGCGAGCGCTGACAGGGCCGGTGCAGGCCACGGCTGGACGTTGTCGCGGGGCTGGGCTTCACTGATAGCCTCGTCCGGATAAACCACAAGGATAGCGTCCATGAGCAACAATGCCGTGCGCCTGCACCGTGTCTTCAAGGCCCCCGTCGAGCGGGTCTACCGTGCTTTCCTCGATGCCGACGCCATGGCCAAGTGGCTACCGCCCCATGGCTTCACCTGCAAGGTCGATCATCTCGATGCGCGGGTCGGCGGCACCTACAAAATGTCGTTCAGCAATTTTTCCAGCGGCCAGCGCCACGCCTTCGGCGGCGAATACCAGGAATTGCTGGTGAACGAACGCATCCGCTATACCGATCGCTTCGACGATCCCGGCCTGCCGGGGGAAATCACCGTCACCATCACCTTCAACAGCGTCTCGTGCGGCACCGAGGTGACTATCGTCCAGGCAGGCTTGCCTGATCTCATCCCCCTGGAAAGCTGCTACCTGGGCTGGCAGGAATCTCTGAACCAGTTGGCCAATCTGGTCGAGCCGGAAATTCCGGGTTGATGAAAGCGGCCCGAAAAACAGGGTCGCGTTAATATTTTGTTACTGTTTTAATGAGTGGATCCAATTAGCAGTGGATTGCCAGTCATGTCCGATGCCTGCCCGGCCGCTGTTTCAGGCCAGACCCAAACCGCTTCCCCGCGCCGCCGCGCCCTGCTGGCGGCGTGCGGTGCCCATGCCGTCAACGATGGCCTGACCGACCTGATCTATGTCCTGCTGCCGATCTGGCAAACCCAGTTCGGGCTCAGCTACGCGCAGATCGGCCTGATGCGCGGCGCGTACTCCGCAACCATGGCCGGCTTTCAATTACTCGCCAGTCGCGCAGCCAGGCGCTTCGGACGGCGGGCCTTGCTTATCGGCGGCACTGCGCTGGCGGGCGTGGCCTATCTGCTGGCCGGCCAGGCTGGCGGGCTGGCAGCCTTGCTGGCGGCGCTGGTGCTGGGTGGCCTGGGTGCCAGCACCCAGCATCCGCTGGCCTCTTCGCTGGTTACCGATACCCATGCGCCGGGGCGCCAGGTGAAGCAGGCGCTATCGCATTACAACTTCGCCGGTGATATCGGCAAGACCCTGGTTCCGGCATTGGTCGGTGTGTCGCTGACAGTGATGAGCTGGCGCCTCAGCGTGACCCTGGCCGGCGTGCTGGGCCTGTTGGCTGCGCTGGGCATGTACCTGCTGATACCCCGTCATATCGACCCGTCCGCCACCACTGCCGGCAAGGCCGGGATCGGGGAGGGCAAGGGCTCGCCGGGCGGCCTTCGCGCCCTGCTGGCGACCGGGTTTCTCGACAGTGCGGTGCGCATGGGCTTCCTCACCTTCCTGCCATTCCTGCTCAGCGACAAGGGTGCCGGTACCGCCGGTATCGGCCTGGCCCTGACGCTGCTGTTTATCGGCGGCGCTTTCGGCAAGTTGATTTGCGGCTACCTGGGTGCACGGGTCGGGCTGTTGAAAACCGTGTGGTTCAGCGAGTCGTTGACCGCTGCACTGATCGTCGCTGCGGTGTACCTGCCGTTGAATGCCTTGATGATCCTGCTGCCGCTGCTGGGGTTGGTCCTGAACGGCACCTCGTCGGTGCTCTACGGTGTGGTTCCGGAACTGGCTGCGCCGGGGCAGCGCGAGCAGGCCTTTGCCCTGTTCTATACCGGGACCATCGGTGGCGGGGCACTGGCGCCCATCGTTTTCGGGCGCCTGGGTGATCTTGGCGGGATGCCGCTGGCCTTGATGGTACTGGCGGCGACCCTGATGTTGACCTTGCCGCTGACCTGGTTCGTGGACCGCGGCCTGGAGGCGTGAAGCTCAGCCTTGCGGCAGCTCGGCAAGGGCCTTGCCCAGGGCCTCGGCATCGCTGAACGAACGCTTCGACACCAGCTTGCCGTCTTCCAGTTGCAGCCATTGCACCTGGCCCGCAGGCACTGCGTACTGCGGAACCACCTGGCCTTCGCGATCGAGCACCACGCGGTAACTGTAGTCGCGCATCTTCGGTATGGCGAAAAGCTTGCCGATCAGCGCTGGCATGCCCTGGATATCGGCGACGAACACCGTGTGGCGCGCTTCCAGCCAGCCCTTGGGCCGGTCGGCCAGCGCGGCCTTGACCAGCTTCGCGCCGTCCATGTCGCTGGCGGCCAGCAACACCCGGGTGCTGGCGTCGAGGGTGAACGCCTGGTCATGCTGGTCGTTCAGGGTGAAGGGCGCAAGGCGCTCGCCGACTTGCGCGGCGTTGGCCATGAGGGGCAAAAGGCCCAGAAGCAGTACGCAGGCAGCTTTCAAAGGTCGATTCCTTGTTGTAGTGACGGGAAAATCGCTGCGCCAGCATAGCAAGCGCTTCTCATTCAGGCCTGCGTCATGCTGCCGCCCCGGGCCAGTTCGCCGGGAGACAAGCCGAACAGCCTGGCGAATGCCGCACTGAATGCCGACAGCGATTCATAGCCGCAGGCCAGCGCCACGTCGGTAACCCGTTCGCCGCGCTCCAGTGCCGGCAGGGCGCTGACCAGGCGCATGCGCTGGCGCCAGGTCCGGAAGGTCATCCCGGTTTCCTTGAGAAACAGTCGGCTGAAGGTCTTTTCGCTGACGCCGGCCTTGCGGCTGGCCTCGCCCAGCCGGATATCCGCCCAAGGCCGTGCCGTGGCCTGGCGGCACAGGGCGCGCAAGCGCGGGTCGCGGGGCTGGGGCAGGACCAGGTCAAGCTGTTCGGCCAGGCACAGGCGGTCCAGCAGGACCTGCGCCAGGCGTCCATCGGCGGCCTCCTGGTCGTACTCGACCGGCAACTCGCTGAATGCGCGGATCAGCTCGCGCAGCAACGGATCGACGGCAATCACCCGGCACTCCAGGCCCGGCCACGGCGACTGCGCAGCATCGATATAGAGGCTGCGGATACAGGCATCGGCCGTGCTTTCGACCCGATGCATCGAACCGGGCGGAATCCACACCGCGCGGTGCGGCGGCACCACCAGCCGGGCGTTATCGGTATGCACCTGCAATACGCCGTGCAGGGCATGGGAAAGCTGGCCCCAGGCATGCCGATGCCGGTAGTCCAGGGCGATGTTCGGCAAGCTGTCGCGCTGCCCGTAGAGCGGGCGGGGCAGGCTGGCGAGCTCATCCAAGTGCATGATTTTGTCCATTCGACGACATTACCGGGTTTCTGGCGTTAGCCGGAACGTGGCGAACACCCTATCGTCTTGCGCACCTCACAACAACCCGTGGAAAACACCCGATGAAACACCTGCGGTTGCTCTTCGACAACTTCACCCTGGCCTTGCTCGCAGTGATCGCCATCGCTACCTGGCTGCCGGCCTCCGGTAACGCAGCGGCAGTCTTCGAAACCCTGACCCATCTGGCTATCGGCCTGCTGTTCTTCCTGCACGGCGCCAAGCTCTCGCGCGAGGCGGTGCTCGCCGGGGCGGGACATTGGCGCCTGCACCTGCTGGTGTTCGCCTGCACCTTCGTCATGTTCCCGTTGTTCGGGCTGTTGTTGAAGCCGCTGATCCTGCCGTTGGTGGGCGATGCCCTGTACCTCGGCGTGCTGTATCTGTGCGCATTGCCGGCCACGGTGCAGTCGGCGATCGCCTTTACTTCGCTGGCCCGGGGCAACGTGCCGGCGGCGATTTGCAGTGCGGCGGGCTCGAGCCTGCTGGGCATCGTGCTGACGCCCCTGCTGGTGATGCTGCTGATGGGCGTGGAGGGCGATAGCGGCTCTAACCTGCAGGCGGTGTGGGCGATCATCCTGCAACTGCTGGTGCCCTTCGTTGCAGGGCAACTGGCCCGTCCGTGGCTCGGTGCCTGGGTGGCGCGCAATAGCGGCTGGCTGAAGTCGGTGGACCAGGGTTCGATCTTGCTGGTGGTCTATACCGCGTTCAGCGATGCGGTGGTCAGCGGGCTGTGGCGATCGGTGCCGCCCTCGAAGCTGCTTGGCCTGGCCCTGGTCTGCTGCCTGCTGCTCGCCCTGGTGCTGTGGTCTACCCGCAGCCTGGGGCGCTGGCTCGGGTTCAGCCTGGAAGACCGCATCACCCTCCTGTTTGCCGGCTCGAAGAAAAGCATGGCCACCGGCGTACCGATGGCGCAGCTGCTGTTCGCCGGTGGCGCAGTGGGGACGCTGATCCTGCCGCTGATGCTGTTCCACCAGATCCAGCTGATGGTGTGCGCGGTACTGGCGCAGCGCTATGCGGTGCGGGAGTGACACTCAGAGTTCGAGGATCACTTCGTCATACAGCGCGTCCGCTGCCAGCCTGTGGGTGTCATGCAGGTCGGAGTCCTTGGCCAGTTCGTTGAGCAGCGGCACCCGCGGCACTTCGGTGTTGGCGCCTGCGCTTTTGCCGCCGTATTGGCCGGGCAGGGTGGACAGCACGCTGGTCAGGCGCCCGGCAGTTTGCGCTTCACCTTTCTTGCTGAAGCCGTTCCACAGCGTCTTCGGCGTAGCATTGAGGCTGCCATGGTGGCCGACCTTGTACAGGTCGACCGACTTCAGCAGTTCAGCGATCTCCGGCTGGTTGAGGGCATAGCGCCAGTTCTCGATCTGCGCGTCGCCGGGAAACAGCAGTTTCTTGCCGCCGGCCTCGAACAGCAGGATCAGGCTGGTGTTGTTCATCGCCTTGTCCAGCGCGGTGACGATGGACAACCACTGCGCACCCCTGGCCTCACGCACCCTTCCGGCAATCCAGCGGGCACTCTGCGGCAACTTGCTACCGCGTATCCCGGGGGCGTCGGGGAAGGGCGAGGCCGCGCTGCCAGCGCTGCTCTTGCGGGCGAACAGCAAGGGTGCGCGCAGCCAGTACTCCGGATCGGTGCGTCGTTCCCGGCGGACCTCGGCGCTTTGCTCCACGGTGGGCGGGCCGAGCACCCGCGTGCGAATTCCCGGCAACACATCGCTCAGCGGGTCGTCGCTGCCGAAATGGGCGTAGACCGCCCGGGCACCCGGGCGGGTGCCCATGGCGATCAGGTTGTTCACCGCGCCCTTGTTGGCGATGTTGTTCTCGCCAAGAAAGCCCAGGCGCCGGTTAAGCTCCGGCGCCAGTCCCTTGGGCCCGGTATCCAGCCGCGCTTTCAACCGGCGCGCCACCTCGTTCATCCCGGCCAGGGCCTGGGCATGGCCTGCGGCCAGCGGGGCAGTGGCGTTTTCGGCCAGGTCCGGCTGTTCCGTCCAGGGTTGCAGCACCACATCGGGGTTCAACCGGGCAATGATGCTGCCGGGGCCGTTGCCCTTCTTGAGTGGGTCGAACCCGCTGATATGGTCGGCATGCCGGTGCGTGGCGACCAGGGCGTCGAGCTTGCCGGCGCACTTGTCCGCGATGTCGTTGGCGATACGCAGCATTTGCGTGGCCTTGTCGACACCGGCGGGCATGCCGACGGTGCCGAAGTCGATCAACAGATGGCGGCGAGTGTCGTCCGGGTAGACGAAGCGCAGCAGGAAGCAGTCGCCGAAACCGACCTGGTAGGCGAACAGGTGCAGGCGGATCGGGCTCATGGACGGGTCTCCGAGGGCACTTGCATGGCCCGGGCGCGGTGGATACGGGTGAGGTCGGCGGCGGAGCCGGGCTCCACGGCATCGCTGCCGGGGCCGTACAGCCACTCCAGGCGACGTACCTGCCAGCGGGCGTCGGTCAGCGGACGCTGGATGCAGTACTTGATCCGCCCGTACTGGTCGAAGATCAAGGTGCCGGCGCCATACACGGTGAATGGCGTGGTGGATTTCAGCCACTCGGGACGCGGCTCCTTGAACACCGAGGTGAACTCGGCGCCGAACAGGTTGATCCGGCTGGTGAACTCGCAAACGGTCTCGCGCAGGATGAAGCCGTCCGGTCCGAAACGCAGGCTGGGGCGCACCGAGACCACTTCGGTGTAGGCGCGCTCGTCGATCTGCAGTACTTCGCGGTTTTCCCAGAGAAACCGAAACACTTCCTCGGAATCGCGCAGCATCGAGTCGAAATGGCTGTTCTGATAGCGCACCTTGTCGTTGTCGGCGAACGTCAGCCAGCAGCCATCCGGGTCGGTGCGTCCGGCAGGGGGCTGGATGCCATAGGCGGCGAAGGTGTCGCGGATGATCTGTCGGTAGCTGAAACGCGAATCGTCCGGTGCCACTTGCGTATCGACCGTCAGCAGCGCGGCGAGGTAGTCGCCGAACTCCAGGTCCAGTGGCGGTGAATAGTCGAGGGCGCGGATGGCGATGGTCAGCAACTGGTCCGCGGCCTTGGCGCCCTCATCGATGACCGCGTCGAGGTTATACAGGTTGTCGCCGAAGGTGCCGAGGTCCTGGCAGCGCGCCACCCACAGTTCCAGCATGCAGCGCAGCATGGCGGCGGAAAAGATTTCGCCGCGGGCGTGAGGCTCGTCGTACTCGGCACTCTCCAGCCAGGCGGTGGAAGGACGTAGTTGCACCGAGCGGCGCAGCGGGTTGGCGCGCAGGCCGCTAACGGCCTGGCCGAACTGTTCGCCAAGGCCGAACAGCAGGGTATCGGCCAGCGCATCGATCTGCAGCGAAGCGCCGTCGACCAGGCGGACACTGCCCTGGCGCTGGATCGGCAGGCCGCGGTGGCAGGTCAGGGCGAACTCGACCACCTCGCGCAGGGAGAACACCGAAAGCAGCGCGATCACATCGGCGAAGCCCTCATGGAAAGCCGCCTGGTCCGGGCCCGAGGCACGCATGAAGCCGGCGCGCAGGCCGTCGAGAATGGCGTGGGTGGTCTCGTGGGCGACGATGTCGTGGGACAGGCAGGTGAACACCCAGTCCTGCTGGTCATCCTGGAAGTAACCGAAGAGCAGGGCGCGGTCTTCACGGGAATAGAAGGCGTTGGCCTCGACGAAGGCATGGGGCACCACATGCAATTGATGGCCGTCGAAGCCCCAGGCTACACGTCGCCCCAGGGCCAGTTCGAAGCGCGCCAAGGTGCGCATGATCACCGCATAGACCTGCTGGCAATGGAAATCCGGGCGTCCGAGCAGGCTGGCATCCGGCGGATCGAAGGGATCGATCGCCTTGTCGTCCGGTGCCTGTTGGTAGTGATGCGGCAGGTACAGGCGATTGGCGTCGGCATCGAAATCGACCACCTTGACCCGGTAGCCGGTGGGGCCGTCGGCCAGCCGTTCCAGGGGCACGGAAACCCGGGCGAACAGCGGCTGCCCGGGCGCGCGTTGCACCGCCGGGTCCTGGGCGAGGATGGTAAAGGTCTGGGTATTAGCTTTCACGGCCATGTGTGGTTATCCCGGGCAGTCCCTTGTGGTCGCGCCATCAGCCCCTGGCGAAGGCGCGCAGGGTTTCGCCGTCCATGCGGTAGCGTACCCATTCGTCCTGGGGCTCGGCGCCGATGGATTTGTAGAAGTCGATGGCGGGTTGGTTCCAGTCCAGCACGCTCCACTCGAAGCGGCCGCAGTCATTGTCGCAGGCCAGTCGCGCCAGGTGCCGCAGGAGCAATTTGCCTGCGCCCGTGCCACGGGCTTCCGGCGTGACGTAGAGGTCTTCCAGGTACAGGCCGTTTTGCCCCAGCCAGGTCGAGTAGCTGAAGAAATACACCGCGAAGCCGATCGCCTGGCCGTCGCGTTCGCAGATCAGCGCCCTGGCGCTGCTGTCGGCGGCGAACAGGCTGCGCTGGATGTGCTCGACGGTGGCGACCACCTCATGGCGGGCACGTTCGTAGTCGGCAAGTTCGGTGATGAAGGCGAGGATCTGGGCAGCGTCTTCGGGGCGGGCAGGGCGGATGTTCAGAGGCATGGAGAAGTCCCGTAGGAAAAGGGTGGCGACATCGTAGTCCAGAACAACCGCGTTGTAGAGGCTGCCCGCAGCCCGGAAGTCCATGCAGGCGCTTAACACTGTGGTGTACCTGATTAATTCTCCCTGGCTGTACCGGTCTGCGTTCGCCCGTGCACTGTAGGGTGGATCCCACAACAACCAGGATCGACCGCCATGCTGCTCACCTCCCTGAACCTGCTGTCAGCCTTCGTGCTGTTCGCTTTCGTTTCGTCCATCACACCCGGCCCGAACAACACCATGCTGATGGCTTCCGGGGTGAACTTCGGCGTGCGTCGCAGCGTCCCGCATGCGCTGGGTGTGAGCATCGGTTTCATGGTCATGGTGATGGCGGTGGGGTTGGGCCTGGGCGAAGTGTTCAAGGTCTATCCGGTGATCTATACGGTGCTGCGCTATGTCGGGGCGGCCTACTTGCTGTACCTGGCCTGGAAGATCGCCACGTCCGGTCCGATGTCGGCGGCCTCGCCGCAAAGCCGCAAGCCCCTGGGCTTCTTCGGTGCGGCCGCGTTCCAGTGGGTCAACCCCAAGGCCTGGGTGATGGCGGTCGGCGCGATCACCACCTATACGCCGGCCCAGGGTTACCTGGTCAATGTCATCGTCATCGCCCTGGTGTTCTGCCTGGTCAACCTGCCGTCGGTGTGTGTCTGGGTCATGTTCGGCAGCGCCTTGCGGCGGTTCTTGCAGGATCCCCGCCGGCTTCGGCTGTTTAACCTGCTGATGGCGACACTGCTGGTGCTTTCGCTGTATCCGCTGGTGTTTGTAGAATCGGGTTTTTCCTGAATCCCGCTGCGAGCCCCGATGGAACTGATCCCCTGGGCGCATGATTGCGCCGAACGCTTCACCCTGCGCGGCTGGCGTTCGCCGGCCAGCGGCAAGCCGCTGCTGCATTTCATCCATGGCAACGGCTTCTGCTGCCTGGCCTACCAGCCACTGCTGGAGTTGCTGGCGGTGCATTTCGACCTGTGGCTGAGCGACGTGCAGGGCCATGGCGACAGCGATCACGGCGGGCCCTTCGTGGGCTGGAACCGCAGTGCCGAACTGGCGCTGGAAGCCTTCGATGCCGGTCGCGGGGAGTATGGGGACGTGCCTTGTTTCGCCGTTGGCCATAGCTTTGGCGGGGTGCTGACCGGGCTCATGCTGGAACTGCAACCGCGGCTGTTCCAGCGTGCCGTGCTGCTCGATCCGGTGGTGTTCAGCCGCTCGATGATCGGCGTGATGGGGGTGGCCAGCTGGTTCGGCATGCATCGTCGCCATGGCCTGGCACGCAAGGCCGCGACCCGCCGCAGCTATTGGCCCGATCGCCAGGCGGCGCATGATTCGCTGCAAGGCCGCGGTATCTTCAAGGGCTGGAGCGAAGCGGCTTTGCAGGCGTATGTCACCCATGCCATCGGCGAGTGCGGTGCGGGCGTGGTGCTGCGCTGTCGACCGAGCCGCGAAGTGGAAATCTTCAGTTCCTTTCCGAAACGCATGTGGGCGTCGCTGTCTCGTGTGCAGACCCCGACCCTGGTGCTGCATGGCGAGCAGACCTACCCCTTCGTCCCGCTGTCCCTGGCGCGCTGGGCCCGCCTTAACCCGAACGTGGTGCCGCAAAAGGTCGCTGGCGGGCACTGCTTCATGCAGGAGGACCCTCACGAAAGCGCCCACCGCGTCGAAGCCTGGCTGTTGCAGGCCGCTGCGGAGCCGCAGTTCAAAACGGCCTGATCGTTCCATCAGTAGAACAGTGAAGGCGCTTTTTGCCCTCTACCGCCGCTTTGTTTGCATGGGTATGGTGTTTTCCATGCAACGAGGAGGTTTCTCATGAAGAAGATCCAAGGTGTGTACCA
Organism: Pseudomonas bharatica; assembly: GCF_048586865.1. Lineage (NCBI taxonomy): Bacteria > Pseudomonadati > Pseudomonadota > Gammaproteobacteria > Pseudomonadales > Pseudomonadaceae > Pseudomonas > Pseudomonas bharatica. The sequence goes on from NZ_JBMAWR010000001.1 coordinate 134,401, forward strand.
AGCCCCGCCCGCCCATTGGGTCGGCGACGGTTTTCCGGTGCGCAGTCTGTTCAGCTACGACAATCTGGCGCGGCATATCAGCCCGTTCCTGCTGCTGGATTATGCCGGGCCGCAGCATTTCTCACCGACCAGCGCCCGGCGTGGCGTGGGCGAGCATCCCCATCGCGGTTTCGAGACGGTGACCATCGTCTACCAGGGCGAACTCGAGCACCGCGACTCCAGCGGTGCCGGCGGCTTCATCGGCCCGGGTGACGTGCAATGGATGACCGCCGCCGGGGGGATCATCCACGAGGAATTCCATGCGCCATCGTTCGCCAGGAGCGGCGGCATGCTGGAAATGGTCCAGCTCTGGGTCAACCTGCCGGCCCGCGACAAATCGGCACCGGCGGGCTACCAAACGCTGCTGGACGCGGATATCCCACGGGTTGCCCTGGCGGACGAGGCCGGCAGCCTGCGGGTCATTGCCGGCGAGTACCTTGGTCATGAAGGCCCGGCGCGGACCTTCACGCCAATGGACGTCCTGGACGTGCAACTGAAGGCAGACAAATCGCTGCGCTTGTCAGGCGCGCAAGGGCGCAATGCTGCCCTGGTCGTGCTGCGCGGCACGGTCCGGGTCAATGCGGAAAAAAGCGTCGGCGCCGCAGAGCTGGTGCTGTTCGAACGCGACGGTGACCAGGTGCTCATCGAGGCCGACAGCGATGCCATGCTGCTCTGGTTGAGCGGCGAGCCGCTGGATGAACCCATCGTCGGCTACGGCCCGTTCGTGATGAACAGCGAGGCGGAAATCGTCCAGGCCTTCGAGGACTTCCAAGCCGGCCGCTTTGGCCAGATGACCCGGGCCTGACCTTTCGTCCGCTGCCCGCGACACGCCGTTGAACCGACGTCGTCGCGGGCCCCTCCCACGCACAGGACGTACAAGATCCGACGGCATGAGGTGATGCCCGGCATCAATGGCGCAAGCGCTTGCACATGGCTTTTTTCCATTGGACGCCGGCGCACGGCAGGTTCTGACTTGGACGGCCATCCTGGTCTGAGGAGGATCTTTATCATGCCTATGCATGGAGTGTGCGATCTGGAATTGCGCCAACTGATCGAAGGGGCGTTCCTGCCTGATCATTGTCAAGTGAGCTGTAGCGACGGGATGTCGCTGACCTTGCATTTTCCCGCCGATGCCGGACGTCCGGCGCTGACCGTGCGTGACGTCCAGTTAAGCGAGTTGCCCAATGGCAGGGCGCTGGCCGAGTTGGTCAGCCGGGTTCGCCAGCAGCGCGAGCATGCAAGGGTGTCCCGTCTGCTGACCGGCCGTTGAGCCTTACTGGAGTTCCAGTCGCAGTTGCAGGCTGCCGTCGTGGCATTGTCGTGCCGACTGCACGATGCCCCGGCATTGATGGCCGCGCCAGGTGAACACCAGGGTGTGGGCCCGTTCCAGGCGCTCAGGCACCGGCGGAGTGATCTGCAACTGCACGCCGGGCTTGCCGGCGATATTCAGGGCTTCGAGCTGCACTTGGCACTCTTCGGTACGGGTCAATACACCCAGGAGGGTATCCCTGAGATAAGCGATTTCCAGTGTTTGTGGACGGGGGGCGATAGCCGCGGCCATGGGTAGTCACCTCCTTTGAGCGGGCGGATGCTGGCTGATGGAGGTTAGACCATGCCGGAGAAAGATTTTCTCAGAATATTTCAGCCAAGGGGCCATCGCCGGCGATACGGCTACCGGCGATGAACCATCGACAGACAGGTTATTGACCACCACCCGAACCGGTACCGCTGCCGGTACTGGAGCCGGTGCCCGTACCTGTACCGGACCCGCCCATGCCGGTACCACTACCTGACCCTGAACCACCCATGCCGGTACCGGAGCCACCCATGCCGGACCCGCTCCCCGTGCCGTTGCGCTCGTTGCCGCGCTCGGTCCCGCGATCATCGATGGTTGGCGGACGGGTGCGATCCGTGCCGTCGGTTGGCGCACCACCCTGGCGTCCTGGATCACTGCCCTGGATGCGCGGGTCGGTGCTGCCTGGCGCCGGCATCTCCGGTGGCACGCCGGAGCCCACTCCCGGCGAAGTGGGGTTGGTCGGCCCGGTATCGGCCATGGCATGCCCGCCCAGCAGGGCACTGAAGAGCAGGGCGGCTAAAGCTGTACGTTTCATGATCGAACTCCCTTTTTTCATGGATACCCTTCATTGGGGGATGCCCGGGGAGATTTGTGCGATCACGCAGGTGGGCGCGGCGACCAGTGGCGCTTGGCTATAGGGTTATTCCCGCCCGCGCATGAAGAACCCTGCCACGTATTTGCGGAAGGTATCCAGCCCTTTGAAATCGGCGTAGCGCCGGAAATGCTCCACCTCCGGCTCCGGGCCCATGGGTTTCTCGGTCAGGGAAATGGACAGCACCCGGTCCTGGTCGGAACTGAGCACCAGCTCGTCCATTACCTGGCCACCGATCACCGGTCGGCGCATGGTCACCCGCACGCCCTTGCCGGCCATCCAGTCGATCAGCGACACCAGCATTTTCAATGGCTCGCGCTCTTCGTCGCGGAACACCGGGAACAGGTGTCCGCGGGACAGTACCGGCACACTGGCGATATGGATCAGTTCGTAGAAATGGCTGCCGGCACTCGTCGGTGAATAAAGGGCCAGGGCCAGCAACGGGCCCGGGGTGCGGCTACCACCCCAGAGCAGGTGATGCCCCTGGAAGTCGAAGCCGTCTTCGCTGCGCTCGTTGTACACCTTGCGCGCCTTGATCTGGTTGACGCAATCGAGCAGCAACCCATGGCGACGATGGTTGCCGAATACCGTGGAGTCCCGCAGGCGTGCCTTGAGCATCATCATGTGCTTCATGTCCAGGCGGGTTTCCAGGTAGTTGCTGGCCGGGACCCGCTCGATCAGCGGATAGCGCGCGGCGACCCCGCGCAGTTCGGCGAACTGGGCGGTGAGGTCCTTTTTCAGGTGTGTGGCATAGACGTTCAGGCCACTGGCTTCGATCCAGGTCAGCAGCAGGGACAGCAGGCGGTGCTGGTCACGCTTGTCGCCGCTGCCGGCCACGCCGGGAGCAGCGTCCGTGGTTGCGGCGCGGCGGAAATCGCCGAGCAGGCGTAGCGGCGCATCCGGAGCCAGCCAGGCGGCGGGCGGGGTGTCCTGGGTGTCGCTGTCGCCGGCTTCGCGCTCATCCTTGATGAACGGGCAATCGGCGGCATGGTCGGCGGTGCCGGGGTTGTTCTTGAGGAACAGCGTGCCGGTGTGGCTGTTCAGGGTGACGTTGAGCACCGGCATCGCCCTGGCATTGCAGTCGCAGGCCAGCCAGTGCCCCGCGCCACGGATCTTCATCAGCAACTGGTTGGCCTGGAGCAGGCGCGGCCCTTCCAGGGTGCCGCGGTTGAAACCGCGCAGCAGGTCGTCCTCGGCGGGGGTGAGGCTGCGGATCAGGGCGGCGTTTTTATCGATGATTCGCATGGAGGTCCTTGGGGTGCGAATTAAAGTGCGACGCGGACCCTGTGGGAGCGGGTTCACCCGCGATTGCGATGGTGAGTCCACCGACGTAATCGCGGGTGAACCGCTCCCACAGGGTCCGCGTCGCATTCTGGATCTTTGCTAGCCACCAAACAACTTCGCCGCACGCGCGCGGATCTCTTCCGGGCTGAGGTCCTCCTTGTGCGTCGAAACGAACCACAGGTTGCCGAACGGATCCTTCAGCGTGCCGCTGCGATCACCGTAGAACTGGTCCTGCACCGGGCTGACCGGAGTGGCGCCTGCCTCGATCGCCCGGGCATAGCGCGCGTCGACGTCCTCCACGTACAGATGCAGCCCGACGGAAACCCCCGGCTGCGACTGGCTGCTGACCAGCGAGGCCTGGTCGCAGGGCTCGGCGAGCATGATCGAGGAGTCGCCGATCTTCAGTTCGGCGTGGCCGATGCGACCGTCCGGGCCTTCGAGACGGAACATCTCGACGGCGCCGAAGGCGGCCTTGTAGTAATCGATGGCCTGGTGGGCATCCTTGATGCCCAGGTAGGGGGTGATGCTGTGCGCCCCCTCGGGGATGGGTTTTGCTGCCATTGCCTGTTCCTCCTGTACAAAAACGATGGACGCGTTCCGAAAACGATATTCGGACGTAGACCTGTATGTTTGTACAGGATCGGCAAAAGTGCAAATCCGTTGGTGCGACCACAGGACAGGCGGGCATGAAGCCCGCCGGACGGTGCTCAGAAAATGTAATCGGTGGTGAGGAAGCTCGACTCGCGGTTGCGGATGATGTCGCTGATCAGTTGCTTGTTGGCTTCCTGGAATCGCGTGGCCACCAGGGTCCTGATGGAAAACACCCGCAGCGCATCGTGCACCGACAGGGTGCCTTCGGCAGAGTTCTTGCGGCCATTGAACGGGAACGTGTCGGGGCCGCGCTGGCACTGGGCGTTGATATTGATCCGGCCGACCTGGTTGGCGAAGGTGTCCACCAGCATGCCGATATCCCTGGAGTTGGTCCCGAACAGGCTGAGCTGCTGACCGAAATCGGAGTCCAGCACATAGTCGATTACCGTGTGCAGGTCGCGGTACGGCACCACCGGCACCAGCGGGCCGAACTGTTCCTCGTGGTAGACGCGCATCGCCGGGCTCACCGGGTACAGCAGCGCGGGGTAGAAGAACGAACCGCGGCTCTGTCCGCCGCCGGGGTTGAGCACCCTGGCGCCATGCTCCAGGGCATCGGCCACCAGGCCGTTGAGGTAGTCGATCTTGCCGGGTTCGGGCAGCGGGGTCAGGCCCACGCCCGGGGTCCATGGCATGCCGGCCTTGAGCGCGGCGAGCCGGGCCTGGAATTTCTCGAGGAAGGCCTCCACCACCTGCTCGTGGACGAACAGGATCTTCAGCGCCGTGCAGCGCTGGCCGTTGAACGACAGGGCGCCGGTCAAGGCTTCGTTGACCGCATTGTCCAGGTCGACCTCGGGCAGGACGATGCCGGGGTTCTTCGCATCCAGGCCCAGCGCCGCGCGCAGGCGATGCGGGCGGGGGTGGAGTTTCTTCAGGTCGCTGGCGGCCTTGTTGGTGCCGATGAAGGCGAACACGTCCACCTTGCCGCTGGCCATCAGGGCGCTGACGGTTTCCCGGCCACGGCCGTAGATCACGTTGATCACCCCGGCCGGGAAGCTGTCGCGGAAGGCTTCGAGCAACGGGCGGATGAGCAGTACGCCGAACTTGGCCGGCTTGAACACCACGGTGTTGCCCATGATCAGCGCCGGGATCAGGGTGGTGAAGGTCTCGTTGAGCGGGTAGTTGTAGGGGCCCATGCACAGCGCTACGCCAAGCGGTGCGCGACGGATCTGGCCGAGGGTGTCCTGTTCCAGTTCGAAGCGGCTGGAGCGGCGGTCCAGTTCCTTGAGGGCGCCGATGGTATCTACGATGTAGTCGCAGGTGCGGTCGAACTCCTTCTCGGCGTCCTTGAGGTTCTTGCCGATTTCCCACATCAGCAGCTTCACCACCGCCTCGCGTTGCTGGCGCATGCGCCCGAGAAAACCTTCGACATGGCGGATGCGCTCCGCCACGCGCATCGTCGGCCAAGCCCCGCGCCCCTTGTCATAGGCGTGCACGGCGGCGTCCAGCGCGGTGAGGGCGGTGTCGGCATCCAGCAGCGGGGCACTGCCGAGGATCACCTGCTGCTCGCTGCCATCGTCCTGTTTCAGCCACACCGGGCTGCGCACCGTGGCCAGCGGGCCTTCCCAGCGGCGCAGTTCGCCGTCCACCAGGTAGTCGCGTTGCTCCAGGGGCGGCCCCAGGCGCCAGGCCTCAGGGATTTCCTCGGCAGTGGGAAACAGCGAATCCAGCAAACGATCCATGGCACGACACCTCTTTTTCTTTGATGGGTGAAACGTTTCAGTCGAGAATAACGCCGCACTGCAAAAAAAAGCCAGCGCACCTCAATATTGTTTTGCCATCGCCGATAACCCGGGAAACGGACGCAAGCAGCCGGCGTATGACGACAAGAATACTGGTCCAGGGCAATACCACCCGAGTTCTCCCCACCCGCGTGCGCTCCACCGCCTATCGCTTGCTACCGCTTGGCTTTGCCGTGATCGGCATCGGGCTTTCCGTCGCCCTTGGCCGGCTCGATGTACAGCGCCAGGAAAGCGAGCAGTTCGCCAATGCCAGTGTGCGCCTGTCGGGTATTCGTGCCGCCCTGGAGGCGCAGATGCGCTCGGCCTTTGGTGAGACCGAGGGCATCGCCCAGTTGCTCAGTGCCGATGGCAATATTTCCACGGCGCATTTTCACGACATGGCGCGCCAGGCCCTGGAGTCGGTGTCCTATATCCGCCATATCTCGGTGGCACCCAACGATGTGGTCGCCGATGTCTACCCGCTGAACGCCAACCACAACGAACGCATCGTCGGGCTTGACTACCGTCTGCTGCCTGCGCAATACCCGCTGGTGCAACGGGCGCGGGAGAGCGGCGATGCGGTGCTGGCCGGCCCCGTGCAGCTGTACCAGGGCGGTCGCGGCCTGATCTACCGGCGGCCGGTGTTCCTCAAGGGCCACAAGGGCGTGCGCCTGTACTGGGGCAATGTCTCGGTAGTGGCGGATATCGACAGCCTGCTGCGGGCCGCCGGCGTGGTCGAGGATGCCAACTTCCGCCTGGCCCTGCGTGGTGCCGATGGCGCGGGCGCGGCCGGGGCGATGATCTGGGGCGAGGCGCGGCTGTTCGCCGATTCGGCGGTCACCCTGAACGTCGATGTGCCAGGCGGGACCTGGCAACTGGCGGCGATGCCGCGCAGCGGCTGGTCGTCGATCAGCCTGTTCGGTTCGCCGTTGTTCCTCTTCGCCCTGTGCGCCACGGGCCTGTTCAGCGTCTTCGTCGCCCAGTTGAATCGCAGCAACCGCCTGATCAACCAGCGCAATGCCGAGCTCAAGCATTCCCAGGCACAACTCGAGCGCCTGGCCCACTACGACGCCATTACCGGCCTGCCCAACCGTGTGTTGTTCCTGCGTCGCCTGGAACAGGCACTGGCGGCGCCACGGATACAGAGCGCCGTACTGTTGCTGGATATCGACGGGTTCAAGCAGGTGAACGACAGCCTCGGCCACGACCTTGGCGACCTGCTGCTGGAGCAGGCCGCGCAGCGCCTGGTGGCCGGGATCGGCGCCCATGACACGGTGTGCCGGCTGGGTGGCGACGAGTTCGCGTTCATTCTCGCCCGGGCCGGCAGCCCGGACGAGGTGGGCAGGGTGGTGGACGGCCTGTTGCGCGCGCTGCAACGGCCTTTCGACCTCAAGGGCAATGCCGCGCTGGTCAGCGGCAGCATTGGTGTGGCGTTGTGCCCGGAGCACGGGCTCAGCGCCGAAATCCTGATGCGCCATGCCGACACCGCCATGTACGCGGCCAAGGAAGGCGGACGCAACGCGTGGCGCCTGTACCACGCTGACATGACCGCTCGCCTGCAGCAGCGCCTGGCGATGGAAAGTGCTCTGCGCCGCGCCTTGGAGCAACGCGAGTTCGAGCTCTGGTACCAGCCGCGCATCGACCTGTTCAATGGCCGTGTCGAAGGCGCCGAAGCCCTGCTGCGTTGGCGCGATCCGCAGCAGGGCCTGGTGTCGCCAGGTGATTTCATCCCGCTGGCCGAACGCACCGGCTTGATCATTCCCTTGGGCGAGCAGGTTCTGGACATGGTCTGCCAGCAGATCCGCCAGTGGCGCGATCGCGAACTGTTGCCGGGGCCGATCGCCATCAATGTCGCCGCCTTGCAGATCGAGCGCAGCGACTACGTGCACAGCCTGGTCCGCTGCCTGGAACGTCACGGGCTGGGCGCCGAGCTGCTGGAAGTGGAAATCACCGAGAGCCTGCTGATGGAAAGCCAGCAGCGCGCCTGCGAGGTGCTGGCACAGTTGCAGGCGCTGGGCGTGGCCACGGCAGTGGACGACTTTGGCACCGGTTATTCGTCGCTGGCTTACCTCAAGGCTTTGCCGATCGATCACCTGAAGATCGATCGGGCCTTTATCAAGGACCTACCCCATGGCGAGAACGACGTCGCGATTACCCGGGCGATCATCGACCTGGGGCATGCCCTCGGCTATCGCATCACCGCCGAAGGCATCGAGACCGAAGAACAGCATCAATTCCTGCGCAATGCCGGCTGCGACCATGGCCAGGGTTACCTGATCGGCCGGCCAATGCCTGCGGAGCGCTTCGAGCATTGGCTGGCCGGGGAGCGTTTCACCAGCGTGCAGTGCTGAGGGCTACCAGTGGGTCTGGCTGCCTTCGGCGATGCTCCGGGTCAGGTCGTCGAGCAGGCGCTGGCGTTCACGCTCCAGTTGCCGGCGCAGGTGGTTGGCTTCGTTGAGGTATTCGCCTTCGCTGAGCAGGTTCTCCGCATCCAGCAACTGGGCGTTGGCCTGTTCCTGCAATTGCTCGAACTGGACGTGATAGCGCTGTTCCAGATGACGCTTCCAGAACGGCAAGGCCGGTTCGCCGTTGGGTTGTTCGGCGAGGATGGCATCGCGTCCGATGGCCGTTGTGCCGTCGATCAGCCGCAGTTGATGGCGCAGGGCACTGGTCCACAGGCCATCGAGCTGCTGCGCCTGCTGCTGCACACCGTCAAGGTTCACCGGCTCACGCGCGGTTGGAGCGATTCGCAGCTGTAGCTGCGGGTCGCTGCCCAGGCGCTGCAGGGTCAGGGCGCGCAGGGCCTCCATGGGTTCCGCGCCAAGGCCGGGCAGGCGCGCGAGCAGGGCCTGGTCCACTGCCAGGCTGCGCGCAGCGGCCACGGCGACATTCAGGTAGTGCTCGGTGCGCTGGCGCTGGGTGGCGAAGGGCTCTGGCTGTTGCAGATCGGCGAGCAGCTCGTAGTGCAGCAGCTTGCTGGCGTCGATGCGCTGCGCTGCGGCCCGGGCCAGCGGGCTGCCTTCCAGCCAGTGCAACATGAACCAGAAGCGCCGCCGGGTGGTGATCGGCGTGGCCTGGTAGGCGGGCTCGTCGGCTACCCCGCGCAGGTCGCGGCGATACTCCACCGGCAGCAGGCGGGCCAGGCGTTCCCAGCAGGCCTGGGTCGAATCGTCGGCGTCCAGCAGCAGGCTGGTGTAGTCGTCCTCGGCCACCAGCAGGTCGATGCCGGTGGCCTGGTAGTGGTTGTCGATACGGTTCAGCGCATCTTCGTCCAATGGATTGTGTTCCAGGCTCAGGGCCCGCCGGGCGTCGGCCGACAGTTGCTGCTCCAGCCCCGGAGGCAGCACGCTGATGTGGTTGGAAGACAGGTCCAGGTGCTCCAGGTTCGGCAGACGCTCCAGATGCATGGGCATTTCATAGAGCGAACAGTCGAACAGGTTGGCCTCGATCAGGCTGGGCGCGGCGGGCAGGTATGGGGTGACGGTCAGCGGGTTGCCGGACAGGTTCAGGCGCTCCAGCGCCGGATAGCTGGCCAGTGCGTCCTGGGACGCCGGGCTCCAGACGATATTGTTGTCGGTCAGTTCCAGGCTGCGCAGGGTTGGCGGCAGGCCGCCGGGTAGCGCTTCGAGTTCCATGGCACTGGCGAACAGGGTACGCATCGCCGGCAGCTGCCGGGTCAACAGGTAGGGCATCGAGCGCAGCGGGTTGCCGCTCAGGTGCAGTTCTTCGACGTGGCCGAAGGCACCGGCCAGGTGGGGCAGGGTGGCGAGGTCCTCGTCGGTCAGGCCGACGGAGGTGAGGTTCAATTCGCGCTGGTCGAGCTGGTTGCGTTGCCAACTGCGGATCAATGTGTCCCGCGCCACGGTGCGCCGTGGCGCAGCCGACGCCCACTGGCCCAGGGTGGTGCGCAGGTAGTCGAGCTGTTGCTCCAGGGCGCGCAGTTCGAGGTGCGGCTGTTTGCCGGCGTCGCTCCAGGCGCGCAGCGCATTGCCCGCCTGTTCGTCACTGCTGGCCGGATACAGTCGGCAATAGCGTGCCCGCAGCGGGTCGACGGGCGGGCGGAACGAGGGATAGTGGAAGGTGCGCGGCGCGGCATCGAAGCCGCCCAGCAGGCGGCCCTCGTCGCGCCAGCCGGCGCTGTGGCCGGACCAGATCCAGCTGCGCGTGCGCGCGGGCTGCAGCAGGGCCCGTTCGACGATGCGGTTTTTCAGGGCCCGCGCAGTGCTGGAGAGTTCAGGGAATGCCTTGACGATGGCATCGAACAGGTCCGCCTGTACCGGGCCGCCCGGTTCGCAGAGATAACCATCGGGTCCCTTGATGATCAGGCGCACATCCCCGGCGAAGCGTTCGCCGGCGCGTTCCAGCAGTGGTCCGGAGCGGTCACCGGCGCGCAGTTCCAGGCTGCAGTCGGCAGGCCAGCCAGGCTGCTCGGGCAGGCTGAGCAAGGCCAGGCGCTCGCTGGCCGGAAGGCAGCGGGCCGGGTGGTAGAGGCCTTCGAGCACTGCCTCCAGCGGGTCTTGCGCAGGCAGGCCGGCGCGCAGGCGTTGCAGGGTCGCGAGCAGGCGCGGTGGTGTTGGGCTGTGCTTGAGGTACACGTCCAGCAGTTCATCCCGGGTGGTATCGCTGATGCGACAGGCGATATCCAGCTCGTCGTCGCTGTACTGCGCCACCCTGGCGCCGAGGCGGCGCAGCAGGGTGGCCTGCGGCCACTCCAGCGGCCGTTCGTGGGCAGCGTGCCAGGCCCCGTCGCCGTTGTGTTCGAGCAGTGGCTGCGCTGCCCTGGCATTGTGCGGATGGCGGATCTGCCAACGCTGGCCGTCGGCATGGGGCTGTACGCGGTAATGACCGTCGTCCAGTTGCAGATAATGCTCGCCAGCGCTGTGCAGCAGGCCCAGCTCGTTGCGCTGGGCGGCGGCAGGCGGATCAACGCGGTAGGGCCTGAGATCGCCGTTCCACAGGCGTGGCGTGCCATCCGGGCGGAGAATCTCGACCAGCTTCGAGCGCAGCCTGCCGGCGTAATGCAGGGTGACGCCGGTGGCCACCGCCGTGCCGATATCGATGGCCACCGCCTTGGCATGTTCGAGTGCGCCATCGATGTCGCCCTGTTCCCAGGCTTCCACGCCTTCGTAGATTTCGTCGAGAACCTGTGCAGCGAACACCAGCATCATCAGGCTGCCGGCGGCTGGAATGAAGAACGCCGCGACGCCCAGCACGTCGAGCCCGACGGACTCCCAATAGTGCAGGCGCCGTTGGCGCGCGGCCTCGTCCGCGTCGGCGCTGGGCACGGCCAGCAAACGCGCCTCGTTGCGCAGGCGGCGGTAGTGACGGTCCTGGAGAAACGGGAAAAGGTCGTCCTCGATGCGCTTGCTTACCCAGTGCAGGTTGGTGTCGGCCGCAGCGCTCCAAAGCCGGTCGCGGTCGCTGGCCAGGGTCTGGCCGGTAAGGTTGCGCTGCAACACACTGGCGAAGTGTTCGAGCTTGTCCTGCTGGATGAAGGTGTAGAAGCGTTGGCGCAAGGCCGGATCGCAAAGTTGCCGCAGCACTGCGCGCTGGCAGGCCGCCAGGCTGGGGTAATGGCTCAGCGCCCGGGGCATGCCGGGCAGGTACAGGAACAGCGCTTCGCTGTGGGCCGGTCGGATCAGCAGGGCGTCGAGGACATCCACGCCGAACAGGCTGAAATGCTGGCAGCGCGGGGCGTCGCTGGCGCCGTCGATCAGGCGTTGGACCTGGGCATGGTCGCCCTCCAGGCCGCGCATGCGCGCGACGATCAATTCCAGTTGCAGGGCCTCGCGGCGGGCGCGGATGCCCAGGCTGCGCACCTCCTCGCGGTTCAGCACCTGCTCCAGGTGCTGCTGGTAGCGTTGACCAAGGTCCAGCTCATGGCACTGCGCGGCAAACTGCGCCGCGCTGAAGGGCAGGGCATCGAAGCTGTAGCGAGCGTAGCCGTTGAACGAGCCGACCTTGAAGTCGCCGCTGATGGCCGCGCTTTCCGGTTGCATTTCCGCGTCTTTCTCGAAATTTTGCAGGGCGGCCCGCAGCAGCGGCTCGACCCTGTGGTTAAGGTCGGTAGCCAGCGCTTTCCAGTTCCAGTCGCGGGTAAAACGCACGAACTTCAGGTTCTTCAGTTCCAGGCCGCCCAGCCCGAGCTGTTGCATCAGCAATGGCCCGCTGAACTCAGGGATGCTGCGCAGGTCGGCGGTGGCCCTTGCCAGGGCGAAGGTCACCTCGCGGTTGCGTTGCTGGGCCTCGGCCAGGGCCAGGCGCAGCTCGGGCGAGGCGCTATTGGCCCAGGTGCAGTTGGCATAATCCTCAAGGTGTTTCAGCCGGGCCAGTTGCGTCGGCGTAAGATGCTCCAGCCAGCGCGGCAGGCGCTCCTTGACATGCAGGTCATGAAAGGTGGGGGAGGTGTTTTCGCTCATCGATGGCACTCCTTGTTGAAGGAGCGCAAGCACACCGCGTCCTGCCGGACAGGAGGTGGCACATAGTTATGCGGGGCGGTGGCTATAGTGACAGGAAACCGATGATATTCAGCCGAAGGGGGTGCACATGGCACTGATCAGCCGCGAAGTCTGGTGGTTCGAACCGCCCAAGCCGGGCCAGACGGAAAAGGACCTGCGCTGGGGATTCCTGGAAATCCACAGCGACGGCCAGGCACGGTTCATCGATGAACGGCCGACGGACAAGCAGATGATGGAGCGCAAGAGCTGCAGGCGCTTCCCGAAAATTGGCGAGGAGTGAGGCACCTGCGATGGAGCGCGATAGCGGTCCCGAAACCATCCCGCACGCGCCTACATGGACCCCGTGGCCCTCAGCTTTTGCGTCCGGGCCATGCCTCTCGCCAACACCCCATACCCAACCCGCTTCACCCCCGGCAACCGATCCTCCAGCAAGTCCAGCAACGACTCCCCGCTATCCAGGTAGGCATCCCCGAAGTCGGCGTATCCCAGCGCACTCGGATGCACCACCACCTCCAGTAAACCGTTCTGCGGCGCCAGGCCTGCGCGCAGGTCCACCGGCGTGCACACGTGATCCGCACTGGCCCCGGCCAGTTGCCGCAGCCGCCGGTTGAGCAGGCTTTTGAACAAGCGCTTCGCCGTGCCGATATTGCCGCCGATATTGCGCGCCAGGCGCACGGGCACGCCCTCCCGCGCAGCGAAGCGGGCGACGATCTCGCCGATGGGCCAGACGTTGTGCACATGCTGGTGCGAGTCCAGGTGGCTGGGCAGCAATCCCAGGCTCAAACAATGCTGCCACTGCGCTGCCAGTTCCCGTTCCACCGCCTGCCGCGTGCGCTTTTGCAGCCAGAGGCTCTTGCGTGACAGGCTGAATTCGAATTCCCCGGCGCCATTGCAGAACAACGGCTCCTCCAGGATCGCCTCGCTCAATGGCCGCCCATGGCTGATATTGAAGTGCAGCCCGATCCGCCCGCGCAGCATCGGCTGCTGCCTGGCCAAGGCGCAGGCATTGCGGAACGCCGGCATGTTGGCCATGGCCGTGGCCGAGCTGACCAGACCGTTCTGGAAAGCCCGCAGGATGACTGCATTGGTGGCTTCGTTGAGACCGAAATCATCGGCGTTAACTATGACCTGGAGGGGCATTGTGCAACTCCTGCAACGGAGGGACGAGGGGAAGATTTACCGGCGGCCCGCAACCAGGACTGGCAACGGCGCCACATGCGCAGGGCCAGGCCCAGGCAGATGCCGGACAATCGCCAGCTGTAGAAACCATGGCGCAGATGCTCGACCTGACCGGTCATGCGTTCGTGCAACTGATGGCTGGAGTTTTCCAGGCTGACCCGCGAGGCATCGATCCATTGCCAGCCTTCGTCGAGCCCCCAGTCGATCCATTCCTGCAACAGTACCCGGCCACTGCCCAGCCCGGCGTGTGCGGGCAGGAAGGCCAGGTTGTAGTCATACAGGCGTCCGCGCTCGAGCAGCCCGAGGCGATAGCTGATGCACGCGCCGTCAAGCTCCAGCACGACCAGACGCACGCTATCCTGCCCGGCGAGGGCCGTCAGGGCCTGGAACATCCATGCCCTGGACGGTGCCGTGCTGAAGATGCCGACGCCGTCGTCGCCTTTCCAGCTGGCGTCCTCGACCGCAGCGATACGTTGCAGCCAGGCCTCGATGTTGCCGGCATCCACCCGCACCCGACGCACCTGCGCGCCGCAGGCGGCGATCCGCTTGCGCGCCCGGCGCAACTTGTAGCGTGGGTCGCCGCTGACTTCCTGGCGGTCCGCCGGGCTGATCCCGTGCACCGGCACAGTGCATATGCGGCGTCGTTCGTAGGTCGAACAGTGCCGGCTCCACTGCAGCAGCCAGGGTTCGCCGACGGTGAGTTCGTTGAGTTGCAACAGCGCATGCGGCAGGTGCTGGCGAATCTCGCGCAGCACCTGCGGCGCATCCTGCTCGTCGAGATCGATCATCAACCCGACCCGATCGCTCAACGGCCAGCCCAGGTGGCGCACCACCACCAACCCCGGCAAGCCACCGCGCAGCGGCATGCGCAGCAAGGGCAGGCACAAGCGCAGGCGCTCGCCGTCATGGCCCAGCAGCACGTGCACGCTGTGCCGCGGTTGCACGGCCGCCTCTGCCGCGCGCAACCAGGCCAGGCTGTTGAACGGCGTGGCCCGGGGCAGGCGCTGGCGCAGGGCTTCGTAGTCCGCGGCAGGAAACCCCGGTTCCGCCAGCGAGGCCACCCAGCTCAAGCGCAAGCCCATCTCAGGCCACTCCGGCAGCAGCGGCAGCGGCCGGCTTGCGCAGCCCGGCCAGGCGCGAACCTTCGTAGCGGCTCTGGCGGAAGAATTTCCAGCGCCCGAACAGGCAATACACATGGGTCACCCGGTGCTGCTCGTGGTAACCCATGCGCATGTGCAGCTTCAGCGCCGGGATGTTGTGGCTTTCGCAGACGTCCACCACCTTGTCGCAGCCCTGCTTGCTCATGGCCTTCCACAGGTCCAGCTGCAGGTCCACCGACAGCGTGGTGCCCCAGTAGGCGCGGGTCAGCTCGCCGCCGAACTCGAAGAACTCGCCGGGCTTGACCGGGAACCAGCAACCGTAGAAGTGGTGGTCGTGATAGTCCTTGGGGCTGCCCCAGATAAAGGCCACCACGTGGCCCTCGGGGTCGCGGCGGACGATCCCGGTGTGTCCCTCGGCAACCAGCTCGCGCATGGTGTCCAGGCGGTCGCCGAAATAGCGGGCGAAGGCATGCACGTTGTGCAGGGTGATCAGCTCGCTGTGGGTCGGCGGGCTCGACTTGAGATTGTGCGGGGGTACCGGGCTGACCAGGTCGCGCTCCATCCAGAGCAGTTCCCAGTGATAGAACACATAGTGCCGGAAGGCGGTGTTCAGGGCCGAGCGCAGTCCTTTGTGCCTGATATGGTTTTGCAGCTGGTTCAGTACACGCATGATTGCCTCCTGGATCGGGCAAGACGGGTGATCGGCGCCGTGCAGGTCACGACGCGTTCCAGCCCAGGGCAAAGATCGTCTGCCCCGGCAGCTCGAAGCCGATGCGCCCGCCGTGGCAGGCCGGTTCGGCCTTGCGTGGCTGGTGGTCGGGTCCGAAGAAGGTCAACTCGGTCTGTGTCGGGCATTGCCGGGCGCCGCTGTCGAAATGCACCCGTTGCAGGCGTTCGCTTTTGTTCACCCCCAGCAGGCTGCGCCGCGAGCCGCGGGCCATGGCCAGGGCGTCCACTTCGAAGGCGTCGTTGTCCAGATGCAGCACCTGGTCCAGCCAGTGGCGCTGGATGAACTGCTGGGCCAGGCCCACCGGCTTGAGTTCGAATTTGCGTGGGCCCAGGACCCGCAGCATGCCCTTGGGGTAGTCCGGCTCGTCGGCGGCCTGGAACCAGTTGAGCATGTCCAGCAGGCCGTCGGCGCTGGCGTTGATCGCCACCGAGGCCCACCACAGCGCGCCCAGGTGTCCGTCCTGCTCGTAGAGGCTGAGGCTGGAGCCGCTTGACAGGTTGGTCTGGTCCAGCAGCAAGGCCTTGCGCGGTCGCCCCCGTTGGTCCAGGCCGACCAGCGCCGCGGCCTGGCGCACTTGGTCGCGGTAGGCGCGGGTGGCCAGCAGGTCGCGCACCATCCATTCATGCCAGGCCAGGGCGTCGATGCGCGGGCCGAACTCGTCTAGCAGGCGCCGCGCCCAGTCCAGCCCGCGGCGCTGCTCGCTGTGCTCGGCAGTGGGACCATTGACCAGCCGCGAACTGGCCGGTAGGGCGATGCGCACGCCCGCTTCACGGGCCCCTGGATAGTCCTCGACCTGTTGCAGGCGCGCAGCGAAAAAAGCGCGGAAATCCGCGTAGGCCGGGTAATTGAGGTTGGGCTCGTCGGCAAAGGCAATGTAATGCCGACCGCTGCCGCCCAGGGCGACGCTGGTCGCCAGCCAGGCGTGCAGGCCGCGGCGGCTCACCGCGTCATCCTTGAGATCGGCCCGGCGTCCGGTGGCAGCGAGCAGGGTGATGTCATCCTCGATGCCGAAGCGCTGGCGATACAAACGCCGGAAGCCCGTCTCGAAATCAGGCTGTCGTGCCAGTACATCGACGAAGCTATAGAATCCACCGGCCCGGGGCTTGAGGGCGTCGAGCAAGGCATGGCTGGACGGTGGGGGCAGCAGGTAGGGCAGGTTCAGCCCCAGTTTCGCGGTCGGCCCCAGTTGCGTGCTGCCCAGGCGCAGAGCGACAGTGCCGGGCTGTTCCTGCAAGGGCTGCAGGTCTTCGGGACGGCGTGCGAACAGGTTGGCCGTGCCATCCAGCCAGAAAGCCGCCTTGCCGCTGCCTTGCAGTTCCAGGCGCCAGACCTGCGCCCTGGCGCTGCGCGGCAGGCTGACCTGCTGGTACTGCCAGTAGGCCGGCTGTGGGGCCAGCAGCAGGTCCAGGCTTTGCCCATCCTCGAGCCGCACCGCACGCAGGCCGCTGACGCCGCCCTGGTACTTGCCCGCCAGCACCGCCGCTTCGCCGGGGCCGACGCGGAAATAGAAGAGGGTTCCGGCTTGCACCTGAAGGCTGAAGTGCACCCTGGCCGGCGCAAACTGCGCCCGGGTGCTGTCGCTGAATGCTGGCTGGTAGCGGCGGAAGCTATAGCCGGGGATTTCCAGGCGATAGCTGCCACGCCCGGTGCTCAACGGCCATTGCTGCTGGCCACGGACCTCGCTGGCGGCGATGGCGCGTTGCGCTGCGAGGCGCCCCTGGCCATCGAGGAGGAACACCTGCTCCGGATTGGCCCCGGCCTGCCAGGCGCCGACCCAATCCAGACGCAGGGTGTCGTTGCGCCCTGGCGTCAGGTACAGCGCACCATCGCGGATATCCGGCCAGCGCAGTTGCGCGGCCTGGGTCAATGCGCTGCACAGGCACAGCGCGATCAGCACGCCGAGGCCTTTCATTGCGTGAGCCTCCCGGGCAGCCTGCGCCACAGCGGCACAAGGTCGCCCGGCAACACGATCAGCACACGCCACCAGGCCACGCCACTGAGCCGGCAATACAGCACCAGCATCGCCAGGGTCACCGCCAGGTAGGCGACCGACGAGGCCAGCCCGGCACCGACGATGCCGTAGCGAGGGATCAGCAGCACATTCAGGACCAGGTTCAGCGCGGCGCCGGCGCCCATCATCAGCGACACGCTGCCGGGACGGTTCTTGCCCAGCAGGTCCAGGCGCAGGATGCTGGCGTAGCACAGGCCGAACAGCCCCGGCAGCAACGCCAGCAGCGCCGGGTAGGCCGGTTGGTAGGCGACACCGAACAGGGTGACGATCAGCCATTCGCCGATCAGGGCCATGCCCAGGCAGGCGCCGAGCATCACCGTGGCGGTCAGGCGCAGGGCCAGCGGGGTCAGGCGCTCCATGCCCGGGTCCTGTTGCAGCAGGCGCTTCATCAAGGGTGTGGTCACCGCCTCGGGAACGATCAGCAGCAATTCGGCGGCAGCGCTGGCCATGGCGTAGTGGCCCAGGGCGGCGCTGCCGAGCAGGGCGCTGACGAACAGGTAGTCCGAGCGCAGGATCACCTGCTGGAACAGCAGGTCGGGATGGCTCTTGGCGCTATAGGCCAGCAGCTCGCGCTGGCCGCTGCGGTCCCAGCACAGGCGCAGCCGGCGCCCGCGGCCGAGCCACAGCAGGCCGAGCACGGCCACCAGGCCCAGGCCCAGCAACCAGCTGGCCAGGGCGGCCGGCAGGGCCGCCTCGGGCCAGATCAGGTAGAAGGCGATGAACAGCAGCAACGGCGCCAGCGATTCGGTCAGGCGCAGGGCGTTGAAGGCGCCGACGCCTCCGGTGGCGTTGTGCAGGGTCAGCAGGCCGCTCTTCAGCACGCTCAACGGCACCGCCAGCAACAGCAGCCAGGCCAGCAAACCCAACTGTTCGGTGACTTCCAGTTCGATGCCCGGGCCTCGCAGCAGGCCCAGGCAGAACAGGGTCAGCAACCCCGCCAGCAGGCAGCCGTAGACCAGCACCTGGGTCAGCAGCAGGCCGGGATCACGTTGCTGCGCCGCTTGATAGCCGATCGCGCTGTTCAGCCCGCCACTGGTAGCGGCAGCGATCAGGTCCGGCAGGCTGCTGAGCAAGGCGAACAGGCCGCGTTCGCTGGGACCGAGCAGGCGCGCCAGGAGCACATTGCGCAGCAGGCGCAGGGCGATCATCGCCAGTTTGGTGGCCATGCTCAGCAGCAGATGGCGCACGTAGTGGCTACGGTTCATGGCCGGCCTGCCTGGCTGATGCGCCAGGCCAGCAGCGAGGGGCGGCTGGCATTGCGCTGGCTGACACCGATACGCGGCAGGGCCAGGGGATCCTCGCTGCCCAGGCACAACCCGGGACGGGTGCCCAAGGCCCAAGGATACTGGTGCGCGGCCAGGCGCTGGCGCACCCGCAGGTCATGGTCGCCATTGGGGTAGCAGTACACCGGCAGCGGATCGCGACAGCCGTTGCGCAGGGCGCGGTGGCTGCGGCTGATTTCTTCCTCCAGGCGATGTTCGTCCAGCCCCGGCAACAAGGCGTGGCTGGCGCCATGCGGACCGAAGCGGATCAGCCCGGAATCCTCCAGCTGGCGCACCTGCTGCCAGTTCAGGGCCTGGGGCAGGGACTCCGCCGGGCAGGCGTCGGTCAATAGCTGCAAGGCGGCTGGCGCCAGGCTTTTCAGGCTGTGCAGGTAGTACGCCAGGGCCAGGCTGCGGGCCCGCGGCGCGTCGTGCATGAAGTAGGCGGCCGGCAGCGGGCGTCCGACCCGGCGCAGCTTCTCGATCAGCAGGTGCCGTGCCGGCTCGCCATGGCTGCCCCACAGGGTCTCGCCCAGGCTCTCCCACCAGAAGCGCTGGCGGCTGCCGATGTAGTCGGTGGACAGGAAGATGCTCGCCGGCATCTCGTAGCGCTGCAGCAGCGGGAAGGCGTGAAGGGCAT
Organism: Pseudomonas bharatica; assembly: GCF_048586865.1. Lineage (NCBI taxonomy): Bacteria > Pseudomonadati > Pseudomonadota > Gammaproteobacteria > Pseudomonadales > Pseudomonadaceae > Pseudomonas > Pseudomonas bharatica. The sequence goes on from NZ_JBMAWR010000001.1 coordinate 153,641, forward strand.
TGTCGCGCCAGCCGTCATCGAAGGTCAGCGCCACCCGCGGGCGCTTGCCATGGCCCGGCCCTTGCAGCAGGTCCAGCAGCGGCAGGCAGTCGAAATGCCCGCGCAGCCAGCGCAGCAAGCGTTCGAAGGCCAGCGGCCCGACGCACAGCTCGTTGCGATGGGGCAGGGTGGCGGCGCGATCGTCCGGCAGTACGCGGTGCAGCATCAGGATCAGCCCGGCGTTCTGCAATTGGCGGCGGCCTTCCGGAGAGTTGAGGTAGATCCAGCCCCGGGCGCGCTTGAGCGTGGTCTTGATCGGCATGGTCATGGCCTCAGCGATTCTGCTCGGGGTTCCATTGGCGATAGCCCTGGCCGCGCAGGAATTGCCACAGCCCGACGCTCATCCCGGCACAGGTCACCAGTACGTAGGCCGCCAGGCGGAAGGGCCTGGGCAGGCGCCTGCCGGCATCCAGCAGGCCGATCAGGGCAGTCCCGTAGCCGAGCAACTGCAGGGTGCAGGTCCACAGGTAGAAGGCGCCGCTATCCAGCAGGCACAGGTTGCTCAGCAACAGCGGCACCAGCAGCAGTGGCGCCAGGCGGCGCAGCAGCTTGTGGCTGATCAGGGCGATGGCGTACAGGCCGTGGCGGGTCGGGTCGAGCAACTGGCTGCGTGCGGCCAGGCTGCGCAAGCCGCCGACCGTGACCCGCTGGCGCCGGCGAAACTGCTTGCCGGGCTCGTCCACGCCGCAATCGAGCACCAGCGCTTCGGGCACATAGACGATGCGCTGGCCCGCCGCCGGGGCGCAGGTGCTGATAAAGAAGTCATCGTTGACCTGTTCGGGAATCGCCTCGTACAGCTCGCGGCGCAGCGCCAGCAAGGCACCGTCGGCGGACACCATGCAGCCGTTGCGGTTTTCCACGCGGCGCACCCAGCCTTCGTAATGCCGATACAGGCTATCGCCCAGGCTCAGGCCCTTGCCCGTTCGGGGAATGATCATCTGCCCGGCGCTACCGCCGACACCGGGCATGGCGAACGGCCGCAGCAGGTGACCGAGGGTGTCGTCGACCCATTGGTTGTCGGCATCGGTGAACACCAGGATCTCGCCCTGGCAGCGCTCGACCGCGATATTCAAGGCGGCGGCCTTGCCAATGCGCGGCAGGTCGAGGACCAGGATGCGCGGGTCGTCGATGCTGCGCGCACACGCGACGGTGCGATCACTGGAGCCGTCGCTGGCGACGATGACCTGCAGGCTGGCGCTGGCGTCTGCCTGGCTTAGCACGCTGCGCAGCTTCTGCGCGATATGCCGCTGCTCGTTATGCGCGGCGATCACCACGCTGACCGCCAGCGGGGGTGCCGAGCGCGCCTGGGGCTGGTGGCGAAAGGGCGCGAGCAGGCTCAGTACCAGCGGGTAGCCGAGCCAGGCATACAGCGGTAGCAACAGGCACGACCAGAAGATGAGTTCAGCCACGGGCAGGCCTCCTTGCGGTGAGGTTGAACAGGCTCAGGACGAAGGCCATGCCGGCCAGGTGCAGGCGAATGAAATGCAGGCCCCAGAGCTGCGCCATCAAGCGTGGGTCGCGCTGCCTCAGGCTTTGCCGCAGGCTCAGGGCCAGGGCGGGCAGGCTGGCCAGCAGCACCAGCAGCAGGCCCAGGTGCGGAAAACCGTCGAGCAGCGCCGACAGGGCCATGGCATCCAGCGCCCAGGCGCCCAGGGACAGGGCCGGGAAGCGCAGCAAGCGCAGGCTGGCGCCATGGCTGCGCAGCAATTGCAAATGACTGCCCTGGCGCCACATCTCCTTGCCCAGCCATTCTTTCCAGCTGGCCTCGTAACCCCAATGCAGTACCACCGGATCGCGCAGCGCCACCAGGCGCGCGCCGGCCTGGTGCAGGCGTAGGGTGAAATCCTTGTCCTCGCCGCTGCGCAGGCCTTCGTTGAAGCCGCCGACCTTTGCGAACCAATGCCGTGGCATCAGCAGGTTGGGGCTGGGCAGCCATTGCCGCGGCTGCAGCAGCTCGCTGCTGCGCACGGTACGGCGCTGCCAGGCGATGGCGAACCAGGGCGCCTGCCGCGGGGTGTCGCAGTCGAGGGCGAAGACATCGCCACGGTCTTCGTCACTGAGTGCGAAAAGCCGCTCGAGCCAGGTATCCGGCACCTCGATATCGGCGTCGAGGAAGGCCAGCCATTCACTGTCGCACGCGGCCGCACCCCGGTTGCGCAGGGCACCGATGCTCAAGCCCGGCAGGCTCAGTACCTCGGCACCCAGGGCCCGGGCTATCTGCGGGCTGTCGTCGCTGGAGCCATTGTCGACCACGATGACGCGGCACATGGCTTCGGCCCTGCGCGCCGCCTCGTGCACGGCCCTGAGGGTGCGGCCGATATGCCGGCTTTCGTTGAACATCGGGATGACGATGGCGACCCGGCTCATGGCTGCGCCTCCAGCTGGCGGGACGCCTCGGCCCGGGCCCGCAGTACCGCGGACAGCGCGAGCATGATCCACAAGTACTTGTGGTTCGGCGCGCTGAGGAACATCAGGAACAACCCGATCGAGAGCATGCTCATGCTCAGGTGGGTGAGCAGGTCGGCGCGGGCCACATCATGCTGGCGCAGCCAGGCAGCGCGGGCTGCCCAGAAGTTGCGCAGGGCCAGGGCGATCATGCCGATGAACAGCAGCGCCCCGGGAATGCCGACTTCGCTGAACAGCTCAAGATAGGTGTTGTGCGCACGGCGATAGAGGTCGGTGATCTTGCGGTTCGCGGAGAACGCCTTGGCGTAGCCGGTATGGGCGTAATGCAGGGGGAAGGTGCCGGGGCCGGAGCCGAACACCGGGTTCTCGCGGATCATCCGGCTGCCAACGACGATATAGGAGGCGCGGCGGCCCAGGGAATCGTCCTCGTAGGCATTGACCCCGGACTTGAGCACGCTCAGCGACTGGATGCGCTCGATGTACTTGGCCGGCATCACCGCCACCGCCGTGGGCAGCAGTATGGCCAGGGCCAGCATGACCAGCCCGAGGTGGCGCGGGCGGATCCGCGTCAGTTGCACCCGGTAGTGGTACAGGCCGATGCCCAGGCTGATCAGCAATACCACCAGGCCGGAGCGCGATTCGGTGCGTGTCATGCCGGCCAGCAAGAGCCCGGCGCACAGCAGCCACAGTGCCTTTTCGGCAAGGCGCGGTGCATTGAGCAGCAACCAGATGGTCAATGGCACGGCGAAGGCGATGAGCATGGCGAATACGTTGGGGTCGTCCAGCAACCCGGCGGCGCGGCCCTGGTCCTGGTATTTGCTGGAATACATGGCCAGCAGGCAGGTGGTGGCGACGCTAAGGGAAACCAGCCGGGCCAGCACCGGCAGGCTGACTTCGCGCCCGACCAGCAGGGTCATGACGAACAGCAGCAAGCCGATCAGCAACTCGCGCAGGTGCTGCGCCGACAGCAGCCAGTCGTCGCTGAGCCAGAAACTCAAGCCATAGCAGGCCAGGAAACCCAGCAGCAAGGGCCACAGGTTGCTGCGCAGGCGCAGGCCGTCCAGCTTGCCGCTGGCCAGTTGCAGGACCAGCACCAGGGCCAGTGCTGCACCCACCAGCTTGGCCGCCGACAGGTCGCTGTCCTTGAACAGGCCTTCGAACGGCACCAGGGCGACGATGGCCAGCAGGCCCCAGGCCGGGCGCCGCCACAGCGCCAGGATCGCGCCCAGGGCCAGCACCGCGCCCGGCGCCAGGTAAGGCCAGGGGCTGATGAGCAGGGCCACGGCGACAAGGCCGAACAGCCCGATCAGGGAAAGAGGCAGGATCATGCGCGGACCTCCGTTGCGGTGCCCAGATAGACCTGGGCCCAGCGCTGGGCCAGGGTGGGCAGGTGATAGCGCTCGCGCTGGGTGCGCCGGGCCTGGGCGATCAGCTCGCCGGCCTGGGCCGGGTCGTCGATCAGCGCGGCCAATTGCGCGGCCAGCTCGTCCACGGCCAGCGGCCGGGCCAGCAGGCCGCTGCGCCCGTGTTCGATCACATCGGGGATCCCGCCGACGCCGAAGGCCACCACCGGAACCCCGTCCTGCATGGCTTCGAGCAGGATCATCGGCGTGCCCTCGGTGCGCGAGCTGATCACCAGGGCGTCGAGCCGGCCCATCCACGGGCGCATGTCCTGCTGGAAGCCGGGCAGCAGAATGCGCTCGCCCAGCCCGGCGGCGGCGATCCGTGCGCGCAGGGCCGGCAGCTCGGGGCCGTCGCCGAGCATCACCGCATGCAAGTGCGGATAACGCCGGCACAGCGGGATCAGGGTATCGAGGAACAGGTCGGGGCCTTTCTCGCTGCTCAGGCGCCCCACGTAGCCGGCCAGCCATTGACCGTGATGAGGCGCATGGCGCAGTGGCTGCGCGGTGTCCGGCAGGCCGTTGGGGATCACCCGGATCTTGCTGCTGGCAACCCCGGCGTCACGCAGGATCCGGGCGATACTTTCGGCCACGCATACCACCTTGCTCACCAGCGGCGAACGGCACAGGCGCAGGGTCAGCCAGGTGTACAGGCGCTGCTTGCGATTGTGCGGGGTGAAGCCATGCTGGGTGGCCAGCAGCGGCACGCCCCACAGCAGCGCAGCCAGGCAACCGAACAGCAGGCCACGAAAGTTGTGGGCGTTGAGCAGCGGTTTCGCCCGCCGCCCACGGCCGATTTCGCCGAGCAGCCCCGCCACCCCGGTGCAACGCTGGCAGTCCACCCCGGCGCGGCGAAAGCGCGCCAGCAATTCATCCGGTGCTTCGAGAAACAACACCCGATGCTGCCCTGGCGTGGCCAGGCAGTGGTCCAGCAGCATGCGCTCGGCGCCGTAGAACCCACCGCTGTTGAGCAGGTGGATGATCGGCTGGCGCGGGGCCGCGGCGTTCAATTGCGCACCCAGTGCCACAGCCGCGGCAGCGACCATTGCCGGTGCGGGTTGGGCAGTTCCGGGGTCTGGTCGTTGATTACCAGCAGCACCGGCAGGTTCAGCTCCTGGCCGATCTGTGCCGGATGTTTGAAGCGGTGGTCGAAGAACTCGCGGACATACACCAGGGCGATCGCGAACAGCAGCCCGGTGAGCATGCCGAACGGCACGATCAGCAGCGGCCTGGGGAAGGCGGCTTCGGTGGGCTGGTAGGGCGCGCTGAGGATGCGTGCGTTGGACAGGTTGTCCAGCTGGCCCTGGCCGCGGCTTTCTTCATAGCGCTGGGTGTAGGTGAAGAAGGCCTTGTGCAGGGCATCGATCTCGGTGTCGAGCTGGCGCGCCTTGCTCTGGGTTTCCTGCAACTGGTGGATGCGGCCTTTCAGCTCGCCGATGCGCGCGGTTTTCTGCGCGATCACTTCCTGGACCACGGTCAGGTCCTTCTCGCGCTCGCTGATGCGGTTGGACACCACCTTGAGGAATTGCTGGCGGGTGCGGGTGATCTGCTCGCGTTGCAGTTGCATGGGCTCGCTGCCGGGCTGGAAGATCGCCGTGTCATTGCCGTAGCGCGATACCTGGGTGGTCAATTGCTCGCCCAGTTGCTTGATCTCGCGATCCTCGAAGGCGATGTTGTCCACCGTGGTGGTGAAGGTGAACGGGAAGGCGTAGTCGCTCATCTTCGCCGAGCTGGCGCTGGCCAGGGCCGACTTCAGGTAGTCGAGCCAGCGCTGGCTTTGCAGCAGGCGGTCACGGTACTGGTTGAGGTCCTGTTCCTCGGTGTTGATCGCGTTCAGGCGGAAGGTGATTTCCTCCTTCGGATCGGACGAACCGTTGGCCTCCAGCAAGCCAAGGCGCTTGCTTTCCAGGTCATCGAGGCGGGTCTGGTACTGGAGTTTCTTCTGTTCATAGAAGGACTCCGGCAGCTCGTTGGATTGCAGGTCCTGGCGGTTCTTCAGGTAGTTGTCCAGCAGGCGGGCGACAAAGGCGGTGCCCTGGGCCGGGTCGGCGAAGCTGTAGTTCACCGAGATCACGTTGGAACCGGGCAGGGTATCGACCTTGAGGTTTTTCACCGCCTGGTCGGTCAGGGCATCCAGTTCGCTGTCGCCGGCCGCCTGCACGCGCAGGCCGAGGGCGGTGCGCATCGGGTCGATGACCCGGGCGTGCAGCGGAGCGAGCACCCAGCGCTCCAGCATGCCCGGCTCCGCACTGTACTTGCCTTCGCTGCGCAGCTGGCTGATGGTCTGGCGGATCAGGGTCGGCGAGCGCAGGATATTGCTCTCGGTTTCCATGTCGGCCAGCGACGGCGGGATGAACTTGTCGGTTTCCTGGGCCAGTGCGGTGTTGGTGTCGCTCTGCGACAGTTTTTTCGACTGGACGATCACCTCGGCGCCGATATCGAAGCTCTGGCGCAGCACCAACGGCAACAGCAGCGCGATCACCGCAAAGGCCAGGAAGATGCGCTTCACCCACTGCCGGTTGGCGAAGAAGATGCGGAAGAACTCGTGCAGGTAATTCTCTTTGGGATTCATGTCGCGATACTCCCGAAGGTCAGTTGGAGCCGCCCTTGTTGTCGAGGCGGTAGCTGAAACTCACACCGAAGCCCTGGAACAGCACCACGTCGGCCAGTTGCCGGGCCAGTTCGCCGGCGCTGGCGAGCTTGGTCTTGGGCACGTAGAGCATGTCGTCCGGTTGCAGGTAGGCGACCTGCTGGGCGCTGGCGTCCAGGGCCTGGTCGATGTTGTAGGGCACCGCCGTCACCTGGTTGCCCTTGCGCCGCATGATCATCACCGAGTCCAGGCGGGCCTTGATGCTGGGGCCGCGGGCCAGGGTCAGGGCCTCGAGCACCGAGACCGGGCGGCGGATCGGATAAGCCCCTGGTGCGCCGACTTCACCCAGCACGTAGATCTCGTTCACCGCCGTGGACTTGAGCATTACGTCCACGCTCATCTTCCCTGGCAGCTTGGCGTAGCGCTCGTTCAGGTAGGCCTCCAGCTGGCTCACGGTCATGCCCTGCAGGGCCACCGAGCCGACTTCGGGGAAGTTCGCGCGGCCGTCGCTGTTCACCGTGATTTCCCGGCTCAGGCCGGTGGCCGGGTGGTTCAGGGCGTTCTTCAGGTTCTGCTCGTTGGTCAGCGGGCTGATCACCTGCACGGTCAACTGGTCGCGGTTGGGCTGGAACAGGCTCTTGTTGCGGTAGGCCTGCTGGATCGCGGCGCGGGCCTGGTCGGAGGTAAGCCCGGCGACCTGTACCGAGGTGTTGGCCGCCGGCAGCTCGATACGGCCGTCGGGCAGCACCAGCTGGTTGCCGTTCAGCGAACTGGCGGAGAGAAAGTTGAGCCCGATGGTATCGCCGGGCTGGATGCGGTAGGCATCGGTGCCGCTGGTGGCGATATGGAAGATCACGTCCAGCACGTCCTGCGGCCGCAGTACCTGCTCCTGGCTTTCCAGCTCGGTGGCTTGGGCGCCGGCGGCCGGTGCGGTCATGATCTGCACCGGCATCTGGTGCATTTCCTGGTTACTGCTGCAGGCCGCCAGCAGCGGGACCAGGGCGAACAGGGCGATCAGGGGAGTGTTCATGTCGTTGTCCCTCGCACGGTCGGCTCAAAGGTTGTTGTAGAGCCACTTGGGCATGTAGTACCGGCGCCGGTTGAAGACGCTGCCGATCAGCAGCGCCCCGGCCTGGACCAGGCGCTGGCTGGCGGCCTGGGCCACTTCGCGGCGGGTGTCGTCGGCGTCGATGACCAGGATCACCCCGTCCACCAGTGGCCCGAGCACCAGGCTGTCGGCCCCGGCGTAGACCGCCTCGCCGTCGATCACCACGAAGCGGTAGTCGTTGGCCAGCCTGCGCAGCAGCACGCGCAGCATTTCCGGATCGAGCCGTGCACCGCCGCGCTTGTGCAGCCCGCAGGGCAGCAGGTCGAAGCTCTGGTCGGACAGGCGCACGATGCAGTCCTGGGGCAGCGGCGGGGTCTGGTCGTCGAACAGCAGGTCGCGCAAGCCGCGCAACTTGCCCAGGCCCAGTTGCTGGCTGAGGTTGTCGGGAGCGTTGCTGGCATCGATCAGCAACACCGTGCCACCGCTCATCTGCGCCAATTGCTTGGCGACGGCCAGGGCGCTGGTGCTGGTGCCGGCACCGCTGTTGGCGGCGGTGAGCAACAGCAGGCGTCGATTCTGGTCGAGCACGGTGGAGGTCAGGTTGGTTTCGCTTGGGGTCGCGATACTCATGCTTCTTGAAGTAGAACCGTCCATCTCAACTTGCTCCGTGGCCAGTGAAGACTTTGAAGGGGGTCTTGAGCAGGATCTTCAGGTCCAGGCTCAGGCTCTGTTCGGCGATGTAGCTGAGGTCAAGCTCGACCCGCTGGTCGAAGTCGATGTCGCTGCGCCCGGAGATCTGCCAGAGTCCGGTCATGCCGGGGTAGATGCTCAGGCGGGCGAGGTGGCTGTCCTTGTAGCGGTAGGCGTTGAACGAGGTAGGTCGGGGTCCCACCAAACGCATCTCGCCGCGCACCACATTGAACAGGTTGGGCAACTCGTCGAGGCTGCTGCGCCGGAGCCAGCGGCCGATCCGGGTTACCCGCGGGTCATCGTCGATCTTGAAGTCGATGGAGTGGGCACCGTGCTTGTTCAGGTGCCTCAGGGATTCTTTCAACGCCTCGGCCTCGGCGACCATGGTGCGGAACTTGTACATGCCGAAGCAGCGCCCGCGGTAACCGGTGCGCCGCTGCACGAAGAACACCGGCCCCGGGCCGCTGGCCTTGACCAGCACCGCGAGCACCAGCAGCAGCGGCGCCAGAAGGATGATCAGGAGCACCGCACCGACGGCGGCGACACAGCGGTTGGTCCGCGACAGGGTCCAGGGCCGGCCGCCGATGCGCCCGGTGAACCAGCCACGGCCCTGCTTGTGCACCGCCGAATCGATGCGCATGCGGTGCTTGGGGTCCATCCGCTTGTCTTCTTGCAGCGCCTGTACCTGGGCGCTTTGCGGTTGTCCGGTCATGACGACCTCCGTTGCTCTGCGGGCGTGGCCCGGTGGATCTGCGCTGGCGTCCCGAGCAGCGGCAGGTAGTGGTCGAGGAACCAGGCGGCGAAGCGCCCGAGCCCTTCATCCAGGGAGATCAGCGGGCTGTAGCCGGTGGCGAAGGCGAGGTCGCTGGCGTCGGCGCAGGTGTCGAGCACATCGCCCGGTTGCAGCGGCAGCAGCTCGATGTGCGCCTTGCGCCCCAGGTGCTTCTCCAGCAGCGCGACGTAGTCGAGCAGGGCCACCGGGCGTTGCCCACCGATGTTGTACAGGCGCCAGGGCGCGTGGCTGCTGGCCGGGTCCGGGTGCAGGGCATCCCAGTCCGGATTGGCCGTTGGCGCCAGGGGTATCAGGCGCACCAGGCTTTCGACGATGTCGTCGATGCAGGTGAAGTCGCGCTGATGCCGGCCATGGTTGAACAGGCGCAGCGGTCGGCCCTCATGGATGGCGGTGGCGAACTGGATCGGCGACATGTCGGGCCGGCCCCAGGGGCCGTACACGGTAAAGAAGCGCAGGCCGGTTGCGGCGATGCCGAACAGGTGGCTGTAGCAGTGGGCCATGGCCTCGTTGGCCTTCTTGCTCGCGGCGTACAGCGACAGCGGGTGGTCGACGCCGTCGCGTACCGAATAGGGCACCCGGCGGTTGGCGCCGTAAACCGAGCTGGACGAGGCGAACAGCAGGTGTTGCACCGGATGGCGGCGGCAGCATTCGAGGATATTGAGGAAACCGGCGATATTGCTGTCCAGGTAGGCCCGGGGATTGTCCAGGGAATAGCGCACCCCGGCCTGGGCGGCCAGGTGCACGACGATCTCGGGGCGCTCGCTGGCGAACAGGCGCTCCAGGCCCTCGGCATCGTTGAGGTCGAGAATACGCGGGGCGAAGTCCCCGGCCTGCTGGCGTACCCAGTCGACCCGGGCCACCTTCAACGCCGGGTTGTAATAGGCATTGAAATTGTCCAGGCCGATCACCTGGTGGCCATCGCGCAGCAGGCGCAGCGCGCAATGGGCACCGATGAAGCCGGCGGCGCCGGTCACCAGGACTTTCATGGCGCCGGAACCTCGGGCACGACATGGCGCAGGCCGATGCCGCAATAGTCCAGGCCGAAGGTGGCGACCTGGTCGGGGTTGTACAGGTTGCGGCCGTCGATGATCAGGCGCTGGCGCAGCTTTCTCGCCAGCAGGGTGAAGTCCACCACACGAAAGTTTTTCCATTCGGTGCAGATCACCAAGGCATCGGCGTCTTCCAGGGTATCGTCGCGGGTCGCGCAGAGGTGCAGGTCCTTGCGGTAGCCGTAAAGGCGCCGGCATTCGGCCATGGCTTCCGGGTCGAAGGCATGCACCGTCGCGCCCTCGGCCCACAGCGCTTCCATCAGGTAGCGGCTGGGCGCCTCGCGCATGTCGTCGGTATTGGGCTTGAAGGCCAGCCCCCAGAGCGCTACCGACCTACCGGCCAGGCTCCCGGGAAAATGCTGCTTGAGCTTGGCGAAGAGGATCTGCCGCTGGCTGTCGTTGATTTCGCTGACGCTCTGCAGCAGGCGCAGCGGCATGCCGTTGTGCTCGGCGGTGTGCAGCAGGGCGCGCAGGTCCTTGGGGAAGCACGAGCCGCCGAAGCCGCAGCCGGGGTAGATGAAGTGATAGCCGATGCGCGGATCGGAGCCGATGCCCTTGCGTACTGCCTCGATATCGGCACCAAGGCGCTCGGTGAGGTTGGCCAGCTCGTTCATGAAGCTGATGCGCGTGGCGAGCATGGCGTTGGCGGCGTACTTGGTCAGCTCGGCGCTGCGGTTGTCCATGAACATGAGCTTTTCATGGTTGCGGCAGAAGGGCGCATAGAGTTCGGTGAGCTGGTCCTGGGCATCGGCGTCGCAGGTGCCGACGATGATCCGGTCGGGGCGCAGGCAGTCGGCGAGGGCGCTGCCCTCCTTGAGGAATTCCGGGTTGGACACCACCCGCACCTTCAGGCCCAGCTTGCCCAGGCGATCGAGTTGTTCGCGGGCCAGTTGCGCCACCTGGTCGGCGGTACCCACCGGCACCGTGGACTTGATGACCAGGGTACGGTCGCTGTCCATCAGTTCGGTGATCTGCCGGGTGACGCCGAGCACATGGGAAAGGTCGGCGGAACCGTCCTCGTCGGGCGGTGTGCCGACAGCGATGAAGATCAGTTCACCGTGGTTTACCGCATCGCTGGCCTGGGTGCTGAACAGCAGGCGGCCATCGCGGATATTGTCCTCGAGCAGGGCCGACAGCCCGGGCTCATGGATCGGCGGCACGCCCTGGCGAAGCTGGCTGATCTTGTGGCTATCGACATCCACGCACAGCACCCGATGGCCGACATCCGCCAGGGCGGCTGCCTGGACCAGACCCACGTAACCCGTACCGAACACACTCACGTCCATTCCGGCGGCCTCGCATGACGTAATGGGGATGTAACAGCGATGTGTGTTGGGTATAGCGCAGGCTGCGGAAAAAGTGTCAAGGGAATGGCATCTTTCGCTTAACTTACGTCGCCTGATGCATGGGTCGTTTTGCCATCAATCCCTTTCAATCCGCGCCTTTGCATCGAAAAGGTGTTGCAGCGTCATCGATGAGTTTCTCGATAAACGGTCGAAAGCCGCGCCATGAAAGGCTTTCAGAGGTTGAAGGGTAAGCCGTTTGCGATGCTTTCCTTAGTGTTAGTCCCTATTTTTCGGCGCCAAAAAATCGCCATTTATTTGGCAGTCGATAGCTGGAAAGTCCTTCGCTGGCTGGCTACCTTTCGAAAACCCCCGGTTTGGCGAAGGCGGACTTATTCCATGCGCGCATATCTCAAGGGTTTGCTGTTGCTGAGTTATCTGGCCTGTTTTCACGATGCCGTGCTCGAGCGCCTGCAGGCCTTGGGCATGAGCCCGGCGCTGGTGCTCTATGCGGGGGTGTTCGTAGTGCTGGCGCTGGGTTTATGGCTGGCCGCGCAGGTCCGCCAGGGTGCATTGCGCTGGTTAATGGCCATGGTGTTCTTCGCCAGTGCGGTGTTCTTCGATGCCTACACCCGGATCACTGCCAGCTACCTGACCTACAGCGCATTCATCTCGATGGTCTATTCCGGCGGTTTCATCCAGGAAGCGCTGGTGCAGTACCAGGACACGATCGTCCTGGCGCTGGCCCGGGGCTTCTTGCTGCTGCTCGGTGTCGGCCTGCGTCCCGGCGCCCGACCGCGCGTGCCCCGTGGGCTACCGTGGGCAGCGCCGCTGTTCGGCCTGTTGCTGCTGACAGCGATCCTGTTCGTCCGTGCCGGGGAGGGCGCGCGCGGGTTGCCGGTGATGTACACGCCGCTGGCCTATCTCAACCTGCTGGTCTACGAAACCCTGCACGACCACGTCGGGGCGCGCCAGCCGGTGAGCCTGGCGCGCAGCGGTCCGCCCATGGCCCGGGACATCGTGCTGCTGATCGACGAAAGCGTGTCCGGCAATTATCTCGACCTCAACACCGCCCATGGCGTGCCAACCCCGCTGACCCAGCCGCACCCGGGGCTGAAGATCTTCAACTTCGGCTACGCTGCGTCCATTGCCAACTGCAGCGCCGACACCAATGTCACCCTGCGCTACGGCGGCACCCGCGCCGACTACCTGCGGATCAACTCGACCCAGCCGTCGATCTGGCAATACGCCCACCAGGCCGGCATGCAGACCGTCTACATCGACGCCCAGCGCACCGGCGGCAACCTGCAGAACCTGATGAGCGAAACCGAAAAGCGCGATATCGACCGTTTCATCCAGTTCGACGACACACCGGTGCAGCAGCGCGACATGGCGGTCGCGCAACAATTGGTGGAGCTGCTCGGCGACGGCCGGCCGCAATTGATCCTGGTCAACAAGGTCGGCGCGCATTTTCCGGTGCACGACAAATACCCGGACGACTTCCTGCTCTGGCACCCGGCCTTGCCTCGCGGGCAATACGCCGATATCGCCGATACCGGGCGCCGCGACGGCTTCGCCGGCAGTCCGCAGGACTGGGTGCTGTACCGTAATGCCTACCGCAACACCCTGGCATGGAATGTCGGTGAGTTCTTCAAACGCCTGCTGGCCCGGGCCGATCTCGACCAGGCGGTGCTGCTCTACACCTCGGACCACGGGCAGGACCTGCACGAGCGCGGCAACCCGGGGCTGAACACCCACTGCGACAGCGATCCGGTGATGGAGGAAGGGCTGGTGCCGCTGGTGGTGATCCAGGGCGAGCACGTCAAGGCGCCGGACTGGTCGGCGCACCTGGCGCAGAACCGCGACCGGTCGAGTCACTACAACCTGTTCCCGACCCTGCTGCAATTGCTCGGCTATGACGCGGCCCAGGTGCAGGCGGCCTACGGGCGGCCATTGAGCGTGGCGACGGAGGACGAGTTCAGTTTCAACACACGGTTCAATGCGCGGCTGGGCGCGAGTCCGGTGTTCAAGCGGATCGATCTGGGGCAGGTGGTGGTGCCGGTGGACACGGTGATCGGGAGTCGGGAGTGAGGGTGTTCTTTCGGGCCTCATCGCTGGCAAGCCAGCTCCCACATTGTGGAAGCTGGCTTGCCAGCGCCGAGGCCGGGATGATTTACCAACAAGCCTCGGCCGAGCCCAGTTCCGAAGCTCCTCGCTCCCAATGCAACTCCGCCCCCACCACCTGCAACGGCGCTTGCAGCCTCTGCGCCGGGCCCCAGGGTGTGTGCTCCCGCCACAGTCCCAGGTCCGCCGTGGTCTCTGCGGCGAGAGGCAGGTCGTCCGGCATGGTGCCTTGTTCCACCAGCCATTTCGCTGTCCTGGCCAGGGACAACCGCGCCATCGCCCCTTGTCCCGTGGCCAGGCGCTGCGCCAGCCCGCGCACTGCGGCCGCCGCCATCAGGTAGCCGGTCGCATGATCCAGCGCCTGTACCGGCAAGGGCACCGGCCGGCTGGCTTGCTGCCAGCGCATGCCAGCATGGGCGATACCCGTGCTCATCTGCACCAGGCTGTCGAAGCCGCGGCGCAACTGCCACGGGCCGCTCCAGCCGTAGGCATTGAGGCTGACATCCACCAGTGCCGGATTGAGTAGCCGGCGCTGCTCGTCGCCATAACCCAGGCGCTCGAGCGCGTCGGCGCGGTAGCCGTGGACGAGGATGTCGGCCTGTGCCAGCAGGCGCTCGAAGATCTTGCGGTCGTCGAAATTGCGCAGGTCGAGGCGGGCGCAGCGCTTGCCGAGGGTGACTTCCGCGACCACCGCAGGCTCGTTCCAGTCCGGCGGGTCGATGCGCAGCACCTCGGCGCCGAAACCGGCAAGCAGGCGGGTGGCAATCGGGCCGGCGAGAATCCGCGTGAGGTCCAGTACCCGCACGCCGGCCAGCGGTCGCTCGGTGTTGCCCGACCAGTTGCGCGAGCCGTCGGCGTCCACCCGTTGGCGGCGGATCAGCGGCTCGGCATTTACCGCCCGGCCCTGGGGATGATCCGACCACTGCTGCCAACCGAGCATCTGCGCTGCGCAGCCACCGCTTTCGACGATGGCCTGTTCCAGTTCCTGGGCCGACCAGGCCAGTACCCGCCGGGCCATGGCCTGGCGATCGGTGGCGGGGCCGAGCACGGCTTCGGCGATCAGGCGATGGTGCGCGGCGTTGGTGTGCAGGCGGATCCAGCCGTCGCGGGTCTGGTAATCGCCGGCGATGGCATCCCACTTGGGTGGCAACTCCCAGCCTTGCGGGCGCAGGCTCGACTCGAACCACATGGCGGCCAGGCGCCTGTCCACCTGGACCTGGCGGCATTCCCCGGCCTGTTGCTCGATCAGTGCCGCCACGGCCAACCCGGCGGCAGCGACGCTGACCCCGGCCATCTCGGTCACGGCGAAGGCCGACGGCAGGCTGCCGGGCGTGGAAAAACGCACCGCGCCGTCCTGCGGGCGTGGCAGGTCGAGGTCATGGGCGATGGCGCCGAGCATGTTCAGCATCGTTGTCCTCCTGGGCTCGAAGGAGACAAGTGAAGTTAATCAGCGCACGCAGGTCAAATACCGCTCGGCTTGGCGGCGGTGGCGGGGAGGGCTTCGGGGCGCGACCAGATCCACAGGTTGCCCAGGGTCATGCCGCCGATCGCCAGCCATACCGGCCAGTGGTGCTCAAGAAACACCAGCATCAGGGTGGCACACAACAGCATGCTGAGCGTGGCGCTGACCTTGGCCCGGCGCTGGATCACCTTGCCGTTACGCCAGTTGTGTAGTATCGGCCCGAACAGCCGGTGGTTTTCCAGCCAGGCGCTGAGGCGCGGCGAGCTGCGGGTCGCGGCCCAGGCGGCGAGGAGGATGAATTCGGTGGTCGGCAGGCCGGGCACGACGATCGCCACCAGGCCGATGCCCAGGCTCACGTAGGCCAGCAGGCCATAGAGCACGCGGGAAAGCTTCGAGGAAGAGGGTCGGGTCATGGGGTTTGTCGACTGCACGGGGAAATCCGGCCGTCATGATGACGGCCGGAGCATGATCAGGCCAGTTCGGCTTTAGGCGCAGTGGCGTAGGCATGCTTGAGCAGCGCGGTGAAGCGCTCGAAGGCGGCGACCGCGCCCTGTTCGGCGGCGGCTTCTTCCTCGGCGCTCAGTTCCAGGCTGTCGAGGATGCGGCAGAACTGCTTCCAGCCCTCGGCACGGCCGCCGGCCGGCTCGCCCAGGTGGCGGGCGCCGAAGTTTTCGTTCAGCTCCAGGGCCACGGCGCGCTTGATCAGGAACGCGGCGCCGAGCTTGGAGCCTTCGGAGACGAAGATCCAGCCCATGGCCTGGGCGATGCCCGGATTCTGCAGGGCGCCGGGGAAGTCGGCAGGGACTTCGGTGTCGAGGTCGCCCAGGTCCAGGCGGGCCTGTTCGGCGCGGCAGCGCTGGGCCAGGTCGGGAACGATGGCGATCAGCCGTGGGTCGGTGTACAGCGCCTTGAGTTCGTTCTGGAACAGGTACTGGGCAACGACGAAGCGAGCGAAGTTTTCACGGGTTTCGAAAGGCGCGTGGGACTTCACCAGCGCGTCCAGCTCACTATGCGGCGCATGGGTGATCTGGTTCAGGCGCTGCGAGCGCAGGCTGGCGCGTTCGGTGTTGGTGGTCATCGGGAATTCCTTGCGTGTGGGACGGGCCTTGTAACTAGACGTGCAAGATGACGCGCGACAGTAAAAAAACCTCACCCGCATTCGCGCAAATCGTTTGACTGGCATACGCGTACCCTGTGGGAGCGGGTTTACCCGCGATTGCCATGGTGAAGTCACTACCGCATCGCGGGTGAACCCGCTCCCACAGGGTTTTGCGTTCAGCCGAAAGCCCGGGCCTCTTCCACCAGCCAGTCATGCACCGCCCGGGCACTCGGATGCGCCAGGGTCCCGGCGCTGTACAACAGCACGTAACGCTTGTGATTAGGTACCGGTGCTCCGAAGGGCACGATCAAGGTCCCCCGTTCCAGCTCGTCATTGAGCAGCGTACGCCGGGCAATCGCCACGCCGATCCCGGCAATCGCCGCTTCGATGGTCAGGTGGTTGCGGTTGAAGGTGTGCCCGCGCCGCACATCCAGGCCGCCGGCGCCGATCGCTTCGAGATAGAACTCCCATTCGGCGTATTCCGAACTGCCGCGCCAGGCGGTGATGTCATGCAGCAGCGGGTAGTGCACCAGGTCGTTCGGCCCGTGCAGCGGCGGGCGGCCGCGGAGCAGGGCGGGGGAGCAGACCGGGAAGATTTCCTCGTCCAGCAACGGCGTCGAGTACATCCCCGGGTAGCTGCCGTCGTTGAGGTCGATGGCCAGGTCGAAGTCCCCTTCGTGCAAGGCCTGGTTGCTGTCCTCGGCCACCAGGCGCAACTGGATGTCCGGGAAGCGCTGTTGCAGGCGCGGCAGCCGCGGGGTCAGCCATTTGGCCAGGAACGAGGGAATCGAGCGTAAACGCAGGGTGCCGCGGATCTCGCCGGCATCCAGGCGCAGCAGCTCGGCTTCGATGCTGCCGTAGGCCTCGTGTACGGTCACGGCCAGGCGCTGGCCTTCGGCGCTCAACTCCACGCCCCGGGCCCGGCGCAGGAACAGGCGAAAGCCCAGGCGCTCTTCCAGCTGACGGATCTGCTGGCTCACCGCACCGGGGGTGATATGCAGTTCCTCGGCGCAACGGGTAAACGACAGGTGCCGCGCCGCGCAGGAAAACACATGCAGCCAGACATACATCTGGCCATTCATCGATCGCCGCATCGTTTAGTCCTGCTAAAGCCTCGGTTAGAAAGTTTCGTTGGTAGTAGGAAATTTCGCAGGGCAGTATCGCCCAACTTGGCGACACCCCTCAATTTTTTCACCGTGCACCGAAAGGGTTCACCGCTTTCGGGCAGGCAGGCATTAGCATGGCTATCAGTGTTTTCGATCTGTTCAAAATCGGCATCGGCCCGTCCAGTTCCCATACCGTAGGCCCGATGCGCGCCGCTGCAACCTTCGTCGAGGCGCTGCGTGCACAGGGGCTGCTGGAAACGGTGAGCCGTGTCGAAGTGCGCCTGTACGGATCGTTGTCGGCGACCGGGGTCGGCCACGCTACCGACCGCGCCTGCCTGCTGGGCTTGATGGGCGAGTGGCCGGACCGGATCGATCCGCAGTGCATCGGCCCGCGGATCGAACAACTGCAAAGCACCGGCGTGCTGGTGCTGGGCGGCAGCCGGGCGATCACCTTCGATAGCCAACGCGACCTGCTGCTGCTCGACGAGAGCCTGCCATACCACCCCAACGCCATGACCCTGGAAGCCTTCGGCGACAACGGCCTGCTCCTGCAGCAAACCTACTACTCGGTGGGCGGCGGTTTCATCGTCGAGGCGGCGGAAATCGGCGCGGGCCCTGCCGGTCCGCAGGTCGAACTGCCTTACGCATTTTCCAGCGCCGAAGAACTGCTCGCCCTGTGCAAGCGCCACGGCTTGCGGGTCAGCCAGTTGATGATGGCCAACGAGCTGGCCTGGCGTGAGGAAGGCGAGGTACGCGCCGGGCTCCTGCAACTCTGGGCGGTGATGCGCGAGTGCGTCGCCAACGGCCTGAGCAACGAAGGCATCCTGCCTGGCGGCCTCGAGGTCAAGCGCCGCGCGGCCAGGCTGCACCGCAGCCTGCAGGAGCTGGGCAAGCCCAATGTGATCGGCTCGACCCTCAGCGCCATGGAGTGGGTCAACCTGTTTGCCCTGGCGGTCAACGAGGAAAACGCCGCCGGCGGGCGCATGGTCACGGCGCCGACCAATGGCGCGGCGGGGATCATCCCGGCAGTGCTGCATTACTACATGAAGTTCAGCCCCGAAGCCCGTGACGACGACGTGGTCGACTTCCTCCTGGCTGCCGCCTCGGTGGGCATCCTGTGCAAGAAAAACGCCTCGATTTCCGGCGCCGAGGTCGGCTGCCAGGGCGAGGTCGGGTCGGCCTGCGCCATGGCCGCCGCCGGCCTGGCCGATGTCCTGGGCGCTACCCCGGAACAGTTGGAAAACGCGGCGGAAATCGCCCTGGAGCACAACCTTGGGCTGACCTGCGATCCGGTCGGCGGCCTGGTCCAGGTGCCGTGCATCGAGCGCAATGCGATCGCCGCAGTCAAGGCGATCAACGCCGTGCAGATGGCCCTGCGTGGCGATGGCGAGCATTTCATTTCCCTGGACCGGGTCATCCGCACCATGCGCGATACCGGCGCCGACATGCATGAAAACTACAAGGAGACCTCCCGCGGCGGCCTGGCCGTCGCTTTTGTCGAGTGTTAAGACCGGCGTCCGGCACAGGCGACGGTGGTTATCAAAAATAATTACAAGGCGATATCGATGACTGATGTAAACAGCACCACCTCATTGCGTGGCGACGCCGCTGCGCCTGCCATTTCCAGCGGCTGGAGCCGCCACGACACCACCTGGACCCTGGGCCTGTACGGCACCGCCATCGGTGCCGGGGTCCTGTTCCTGCCGATCAACGCCGGGGTCGGCGGTTTCTGGCCGTTGCTGATCCTGGCGCTGCTGGCATTCCCCATGACCTTCTTCGCCCATCGCGGCCTGACCCGTTTCGTCCTGTCCGGGCGCAAGGGCGGCAACGAAGACATCACCGAAGTGGTGGAAGAGCATTTCGGCGCCGGTGCCGGCAAACTGATCACCCTGCTGTATTTCTTCGCCATCTTCCCGATCCTGCTGGTGTACAGCGTGGCGCTGACCAACACCCTGGGCAATTTCCTCGAACACCAGTTGCACATCACCGCACCGCCCCGGGCGCTGCTGTCGTTGCTGCTGATTTGTGGCCTGATGATCGTGGTGCGCTGTGGACAGGGCATCATCGTGCGGGTCATGAGCGTGCTGGTGTACCCCTTCGTCGCCGCGCTGCTGTTGCTTGCCCTGGGGCTGATTCCCTACTGGAACGGCGCGTTCTTCGCCCAGGCCGGCGAAGGCATGAACGCCGGGCTGCTGCTCAAGACGCTATGGCTGGCGATTCCGGTCATGGTGTTCGCCTTCAACCACTCGCCGATCATTTCGGCCTTTGCCGTGGCGCAGAAGCGCCAGTACGGCGAGCGTGCCGAGTACAAGAGCGGGCGCATCCTGGCGGCCTCGCACCTGATGATGGTGCTGACGGTGATGTTCTTCTGCTTCAGTTGCGTGCTGGCCCTGTCTCCGGCCGACCTGGCGGCGGCCAAGGCGCAGAACATTTCGATCCTGTCGTACCTGGCCAACCATTTCCAGACACCGGTGATCGCCTTCGTTGCGCCGCTGATCGCGCTGGTGGCCATCACCAAGTCCTTCCTCGGCCATTACGTCGGTGCCAGCGAAGGCTTCCAGGGGCTGATCGTAAAAAGCCTGCGCGGTCGTGATCGCTCGCTGTCGGCCAAGAGCCTGGAGCGAGTAACGGCGCTGTTCATGGTCCTGACCTGCTGGATCGTCGCCACGCTAAACCCGAGCATTCTCGGCATCATCGAGTCCCTCGGCGGACCGGTGATCGCCTGCCTGCTGTTCCTGATGCCGATGTACGCGATCAACAAGGTGCAATCGTTGCGCCAGTACTCGGGCAAGGCGTCTAACGTGTTCGTGGTGGCGGTGGGGTTGATTACCCTTTCGGCAATTGCCTATTCGGTTGTTGCCTGATCCGGCCTCATCGCTGGCAAGCCAGCTCCCACAGGTTGTCGGAGCTGGCTTGTCGGACCGCCGCACCGCAGCGATAGAGCCCGAACAGCCACCTAATACTCCAGGTACTTCCACAACGCATCCGCCACCTTCGCTTCCTCCTTCCCATCTCCGAACAACCGCCGGCCGATCTGCAAGCCTAGCTGCCGATACCCCTCGAACTGCGCCTCGTCGAAGAACTGGTTGGCCGTGCTTTCGTTGGGGAAGGTCGGGTGTTCGCTGGCGTAGTTGAGCAGGTCCACCGGCAGGCCCGCGATCAGGTTCGGCTTGATCAGCAGGATGCGCGAGGTCAGTTGCTGCTGCTTGTTGTGCACGTTCAGGAGCAAGGCGCAGCGCCGGTACTCCGCTTGCTTGCGTTGTTCGCTGTCCAGTTTGAAGTCCTGGATCCGTCCGAAATACGGGGCCAGTTCCTCGACCTCGAAGATGCCTGGGTCCTCGCTGATTTCCAGCGCCTGGTCGATCCGCGCCAGGCGGATCAGGTTGGCCAGGTCATCGAACTGGTAGGTCGGGTCGGCGCCGCAGTCGCACATCACGATCAGGTCGATCTTGCGGCCTTCGCGGACCAGCTCGTAGCAGGCAGTGTTTTCGAAGTGACCGCCGTCGGAGAGGTACTGGAAGTCGCGGTTCAAGCCGTGGAAGTGCGCGGTGATTTCATAGAACAGGTAATGCTGGGTGGTCAGGGTGCGCCCGAACAGGGTGTCGCGAGTGGCGCGCAGGCCGCTGTCCTTTTCGCCGTTCTGCAGGAAGTCCGCCGGCCACCAGGTGCCCAGGCGCACGTTGGTCAGGCCGAAGGCCAGGGAAGTGCCCAGTGTGGTGGCGCGTCCAAGGCCGGTGGAGAACGCGGCCCCGGACGTGGCGATCCAGTGTGCCAGGGTCAGCGGCTGGTAGATTTCCCCGGACTCCGGTTGCAGGGCACGCTGGCGCGGTTCGCCGTCGAGAATGTAGCTGACGCTGCCTTCGCCGTATCGGCCGGAGGGCGCCAGGCACAGTGGCTTGCCCTTGCGGTCGCGCTGCACCAGTTGCTCGGCCGGGTCGACGGTCTGGTTCAGGGTGACGTTGATCAGGTGTACCGGCGCGCAGGTGGCATGGGCGTAGTACGCTTCGATGCTGACGTCGTCCCCGGGCAGCGTTTCGGCGACGCTGAGCAGGCGCCGGCGTTGCTTGCGGGTATTGCCCGAGAAGCGCAGGCCGTTGGAGGCCCCCAGGTAGGCGCGGGCCAGCCGGGCGCGATAGAAGGATTGCCACGACGACAGGTTGAGGAAGCCGATGAACTTGCCCGTGCCCAGGCTGAACAGCGCCGCCATGACCGTCAGGCCAAGCAGGCGGGCCCAGGCATGGGAGTCGCCGAACCAGTCGCCGGTGTAGCGCACGTACTGCACCAGCAGCCCCCAGAACAGCGAGACCAGCAGCAGGATCACCACCCCCGCGGTACCGGCGATGATGCTGATCGGCAGCTTGCTCAGCCAGCCCGGGGTAGCCTTGTCGTCGCTGGATACCGAGACCCAGCGCACCAGTGCGATCAGTGCTGGCAGCACGATGCCGCCGGACAGCAGCGGCCCTTGCTCGACACGCAGGAACAGCCATTGGCTCGCCCAGGGAATCAGGGCGAAGAAGGCTGCGACCAGGGTGGCGATGATGGCCGTGGCCAGGCGCCGGGTGACCAGCACACGGTAGGTGGCGACCGTGTTTTGCCGGGCAAGAATCTTCTCCGGCGAGGGACGGCCATGCCCCAGGTAAATGCATAACCACAGGCAGTAGGCCAGGCCGACGCCGCAGATCACTCCGCCCAGCACCAGCAAGGCGCGCAAGGCCCCGCCGAGCCAGGGCGCGAACAAGCCGAGGAGGATCATCACCGCGCCCGTGGTGGCATAGAGCACGGTGGCGCGGTTGCACGGATGCGGGGTTTCGTCAGTGTTGCAGCGTCGATAGATCATCCAGTACGCCAGCATCAGCGGCACCACTGCGAACACGATCAGCGCCGCCGGGAGCCACCACAGCGAGCCGCACAGGAGTTGCACGCTGTTCAGCGGTAAAAAGGCGCCCAGCGGTGAGCACAGCGCCAGGTCGCTGATGCCGACCTGCAGCAGCACGGCCAGGGCCAGGCCGAACAGCAGCGGCATGCCGATGACCGTGTGCACCGCCAGCAGGTTGCGCAGCGACATGCCGAGCACATAGAACAGGTCGCCGCCACCGCCAGGGGTGAGGTAGCGACCGTTTTCCCGCAGCCAGCCCAGCGGCGCGGCGCCAACCGGCTGGCGACGATAGTCGTCGCCGGTGTGGATGCGTCCCGGTGGCTCGTAGTCGAGGGTTTCGTAGGCCTGCCGGGCCGCCTGGCGCTTGGCGTCGTTGCTGGGCGCGGACTCGCCGGCGCCGATGACGCCGGTGTTCTCCCGATCGCGCAGGCGCCCTGGAAGGAACAGGCTGCCGAGGAACGAGCCGAAATAACCGCCGCCGCTGACGGTCGACAGGTAGTCGAAGCGTGGCAACAGGCGCTTGCCCAGGTCGTCGGCCTTGCTGTCGTCGTTCGATCCCGGCGGCGCGCCAGGTGCCTTGGCCCGGGCCAGGGCCTGGACCACGCCCAGGCAGAAGGTGGCGCTGCGAATGCCACCCCCGGACAGGGCCAGGGCCAGGCGCTTGCCGCCGGTTGGCAGCCCGAGCAAGCGATGACGTTCGGTGATGCGCGCCTGTTCGGCGCTGAATTGGGTGTCTTGATCGGTGCTGACCGTATCTTGCCTGTCCATGTGCCGTCCCGCCGATGGGTGGAGATGCTTCCCTTGGCGCTGGAGTGTAGAGCAAGGAAATAGCCACTTGCCACTACTGTGAACCCCATCACAAAAGCCCTGCACGCAAACCTATGAGCAGCTGCGATAAGCCGATGGTTTTCATAACCAAATGAAAGCAATGTGCCATCACTTAATGGCATATGCTTGATGTGCTGTAAGGAGTTGTAACCAACTGGTCCGCCGCACAACCGAGCGCGGCGGGCACTGCATTCAGTTGAGATCGGCCAACCGGACCGGCCGCAATAACGTGTTCCTCAAGGACAGAAGGGACCGGTCTGCACGTTTTGCAAGGAGCAAACGCATGACACCCGTGAAGCTGATGTTGAGCCTCTTTCTTCCCCTGGTGCTGTTGCAGGGGTGTTCCGATAAACCGAAGAACCCTTGCGGTGACCAACCCGGCAAGATCCTTGACGAAGCCCAGTGCGTCGGCCGCGATGCCGACAGCCTGAAGGGCGCCGACGAGGATTACTTCGCCGACATGGACTATGGCGTTTCGAAGCAACCGGCGCTGCTGGTGGACCGCCTCTCGCCCTTCATCCCCGGTATTACCCAGCAGCAGGCGGTGGACGCCTTCGCCCGCGGGCGCAACAATTGGATCGTCTGGACCGCCGGCAACGATGCCCTGTGGGACAAGCTCTCGCGTGACAGCGTCGGCAACCTGGACTTCCTCAAGACCATCTCCAACCATCCGTCCCTGGCCGCCAACCGTAGCAACCGCTGGCAGTACCTGGGCGTGGTCAACGAGCCGTGCTACACCAAGGGCGAAGGCCCGCGCGAAGACCGCCATGGCCTGTGGCTGGATAACCGTGACCCGTCCTGCGCTCCCGACCCGTTCGAGAACGAGGCCAAGTACCCAGGCGTGAAGATCGGTGCCCGTGGCAAGAACATCGAGACCGGCTCCTACTACGGCTACGGCACCGGCATCGTCGGCCTGCGCCTGTTCCCCAACCCGGATTTCGACGAGAAAGCGCAGAAGCACTGGGATCCCAAGCGCTACTACGAAGACCCCAGCTACTACAACGACAGCAAGCTGGTGAAGCCGTATCGCGTCGGCATGTCCTGCGGGTTCTGCCACGTCGGGCCGAACCCGACCAATCCGCCGGCCAACCCGGAGAGCCCGGCCTGGGCCAACCTCAACTCCAACCCGGGGGCGCAGTATTTCTGGGTGGATCGCATCTTCATGTGGCAGAAGGACGACAGCAGCTTCCCGCACCAGTTGTTCCACACCTCGCGGCCGGGGGCCCTGGATACCTCGCTGGTGTCCACCGACTACATCAACAACCCGCGGACCATGAACGCCGTCTACAACCTCAAGGCGCGCATCGAGCTGGCCGCGCACCTGGGCAAGGAAACCCTCAAGGGTGGCGACCTGAACAACAAGCAGTTCAACGAGGTGCCGGGCATTCCTGCCGACAGCCCGCTGATGCAGTTCTACAAGAAGCCGGACACCGTGTTCACCCCGCGGGTGCTCAAGGACGGTGCCGACTCGGTCGGCGCCCTGGGTGCCTTGAACCGGGTGTTCGTTAATATCGGCCTGTTCAGCGAGGAATGGACGCAGCACTTCCGGCCGCTGATCGGTGGCAAGCCGATCACCCCGTTCACCATCGAGACCGCCCGCAAGAACTCGGCCTTCTGGCGTGCCAACGAAGCGCAGACGCCTGACCTGGCGCTGTTCTTCCTCGCCTCGGCGACCCCCGACAACCTCAAGAATGCACCCGGTGGCGAGCAGCATCTGCAAGCCTCGCCGGCGCAACTGGAGCGGGGCAAGGAAGTCTTCGCCGAAACCTGCGCGCGCTGCCACTCCAGCAAGCTGCCGGAAAAAGCCTGGGCGAAGTTCCCGGACAACGGCTGCGTCAACGGCAACTACCTCAAGTGCTGGAACGACTACTGGAGCTACAGCAAGACGCCGGAGTTCAAGAACGCGATGCGCAACATTGTGAAGAAGGATGACTTCCTCACCGACAACTTCCTGTCCACCGAACTGCGCGTGCCGGTAACGCTGCTCGAAACCAACGCCTGCAGCCCGCTGGCGACCAACGCCCTGGCCGACAACATCTGGGACAACTTCTCTTCCGAGTCCTACAAGCAGTTGCCGGCGGTGGGCAAGATGCTGGTGCAGAACCCCTACACCGGCGAGGCGCGGGAATACGAGATGCCCGGTGGCGGTCGGGGCTACACCCGTCCGGCGTCGCTGGTCAGCGCCTGGTCGACGGCGCCGTTCTTGCTCAACAACGCCCTCGGCCCGTTCAAGTGGACCGGCACCGTGGATGATCGCATCGCCTCGTTCGACAGCTCCATCGAGATGCTGCTGTGGCCGGAAAAACGCCAGGGCAACTTCCAGGTGGTCACCCGTTCCGGCCTGACCCATCCGGGCACCATCGACACCACCACCGAAACCAGCTACCTGCGCGTGAGCAGCGGCTACCTGCCGAAGTTCCTGCAGGACCTGCAAGGCGTGCTGACCCGCTGGCTGCCGTGGCTGTTCGGTGACGACGGCATCCAGATCGGGCCTATCCCGCAGGGTACGCCGGTGAGCCTGCTGTCCAACATCGACCTGGAGAAACGCGACCAGGTGCTCGACCTGCTGGTGAAGATCAAGCACGACCTCAAGCAACTGCCGCCGGGCGCCAGCGACGAGGAAGCGCGCAAGGTCTTCAAGCGCCTGGTCAAGCCGCTGCTGGAAGTGAGCAAGTGCCCGGATTACGTGGTCGACAAGGGTCATTACTTCGGCACGAAATTCCTCCAGGACAAGGACGAACAACCGCTCAGCGACGACGACAAGCGCGCGTTGATCTCCCTGCTGAAAACCTTCTGAGGCCGCTGTCATGACTGACCAGACTGAATACGAATACATAGTGGTCGGCTCCGGCGCCGGCGGCGGCACCCTGGCCGCGCGCCTGGCCGAGGAGGGCCGGCGCGTGCTGGTTCTGGAATCGGGCAGCGATCCGGTGGCCAAGGGCGACGATGCGGGCCTGCCGGAGCAGTACCAGGTGCCGGCGTTCCATCCGCGTTCCACCGAGAACAACGCCATGCGCTGGGACTTTTTCGTGCGCCACTACAGCAGCGACGCACGCCAGTTGCAGGACCCCAAGTTCACCCGCAGCTACGAAGGCGAAACCGTCGATGGCGTGCTGTACCCGCGTGCCAGCTGCCTCGGCGGCTGCACCGCGCACAACGCGATGATCACCGTCTACCCGCATAACCAGGACTGGGACCACATCGCCCGGATCACCGGCGATGCGTCCTGGAAGGCCAGCGCCATGCGCGAGCATTTCCAGCGCCTGGAGAACTGCCACCACCGACCGTTCCAGCGGTTTCTCTCGTGGTTCGGCTTCAATCCGTCGCGGCATGGCTTCAAGGGCTGGCTGCACACGGAGAAGGCGGTACCCGAAGCGGTGATCGACGATTTTTCGCTGGTGCGCTCCATCGTCAAGTCCGCCAAGCAGGCCTTCGAGACCCTGGCCGAGCCGCTCAAGCGCATTGGCTGGCAATTGCAGGGCGTTGGCGACCCCAACGACTGGCGCCTGGTCAAGGACGAGGCGATCGGCCTGCGCTACCCGCCGCTGGCCACCCACAAGCATCACCGCATGGGCACCCGCGAGCGCCTGCTCGATGTGCAGCAGCGCTTTCCCGATAACCTGCACATCGAGCTGGATGCGCTGGTCACCCGGGTGCTGCTGGACGATGAGCAACGCGCCTATGGCGTGGAGTACATCAAGGGTTCGCGGATGTACCAGGCCTGCACCTTGCCGCGCAACCCGACCTCGAGCGGCGAGTTGCGCCAGGTCCGGGCCAGCCGCGAGGTGATTCTCGCCGGTGGTGCCTTCAACACCCCGCAGATGCTCATGCTGTCCGGTATCGGCCCGCGCGAGGTGCTGGAATCGGTGGGCGTGCCGGTGCGGGTCGAACTGCCCGGCGTCGGGCGCAACCTGCAGGACCGCTATGAAGTGGGGGTGGTCAACCGCATGAACTTCGACAACTGGGAAGTCCTCGAAGGCGCGCGCTACGAGAAGGGCGACCCGCAGTACGAGGAGTGGGCCAAGGGCAAGGTCGGGGTGTACTCCACCAACGGCGCGGTGCTGGCGGTGATCAAGAAGTCGCTCAAGCAACGGCCGCTGCCGGACCTGTTCTGCTTCTCGCTGCTGGCCCTGTTCCGCGGGTACTTCCCGGGCTATTCGAAGCTGATCGTGGAAAAGCTCAACTACCTGACCTGGGCGGTGCTCAAGGCGCACACCAACAACACCGCCGGCTATGTCACCCTGCGCTCGAAGGACCCGGCGCAGACGCCGATGATCAACTTCCGCTATTTCGAGGAGGGTAACGACACCAAGGGCGAAGACCTGCAATCGGTGGTCGAGGGCATCAAGTTCGTGCGCAACCTGGCCAAGCCGTTGAAGGAGGCCAGGCTCATAGCCGAGGAAGAGCTGCCCGGCGACGCGGTGCAGACCGACGAGCAATTGAAGGAGTACGTGATGAACCAGGCCTGGGGTCACCACGCCTCCTGCACCTGCCCGATCGGCGCGGCCAACGACCCGATGGCGGTGCTCGACAGCGCCTTCCGGGTGCGCGGAACCAGCAACCTGCGGGTGGTGGACGCCTCGATCTTCCCGAAGATCCCCGGCTTCTTCATCGTCACCTCGATCTACGTCGCGGCGGAAAAGGCGGCCCAGGTGATCCTCGCCGATGCGGCCCGTCCGCAGGCGCGGCAGGTGGCCGGGGCAGGGCGGGCGAGCAAGGCGGCCGATAGCCTGGACAGCACCGTGGAGGCCATGGTCAGCCCGAAAAGCTGACGCTGCGCATGTTTTGCGGATCTGCCCCGGTTTTCCCGGGGCAAGCCGCAGAAGCTGGGCTATACCTAAACCCGCTGGCGTGGTGCCAGCGGGTTTTTTCCATGGATTTCCGTAGTGGGGAGCACTTATGAAAGTCGCACTAGCGATTGGCCTGAGCTCGTTGCTGCTTGCCGGTTGCGCCAGCAACCTCAGCAAGCCGGAGGATTACTCGGGCTTTCTCAAGGACTACAGCCGCCTGAAAGAAGCGAAATCACCGTCCGGCGCGCCGGTGATGCGCTGGATCGACCCGCAACTGGACAGCAAGGCCTACACCAGCGTGTATATCGAGCCGAGCCAGTTCTATCCGAAGCCGGCGCCGACCGCGCAGATTCCGGCAACCACCCTCAAGGGCATCACCGATTACTACGACCAGGCGCTCAAGCGCGAGCTGGGCAAATCCCTACCGTTGGCGAGCAAGCCCGGGCCGGGGGTGATCGTGGTGCGTCCGGCGATCACAGCGGTGAGCAGTGATGTGGAAGGGCTCAAGCCCTATGAAGTGATCCCCATCGCCCTGGTGGTGGCGGCCGCGAGCACGGCGGCCGGCAGCCGCGACCGGCAGGCCGAAATCGCCACCGAGGCGGCATTCCTCGACGGCGGCAACCAGAAGGTCGTGGCCCAGGTGGTGCGCAAGGGCACCGGCAAGGAACTGGAAAACGACAAGACCGTACTGCGCCCGGACGATGTTCGCCAGGTCATCGATGGCTGGGCGATCGACCTGCATCAATCCTGGCTGAAGCTGAAAAGCAAATAGAACAGTTCCAAAGCACGACGCGGACCCTGTGGGAGCGGGTTTATCGGAACGCCGAACCGCCGCGATTACGATGGTGGGTTCACTAACGTAATCGCGGGTAAACCCGCTCCCACAGGGTACGCGCCAGGCATTAGAACTGTTCCAGGCCCTGCCGCTTGACCGCCTTCAACAACGAAGCCACCAACGCCTGCGAGATCTCCAGCGACTGCTGCGTACCCCACAGCAGATCACCATATTTGCGGTCCGCCAGGTCGCACATCTGGGCATTGGTTTCCGCCGCCGATTTCAAGGCAATCGCCAGATGTTCGAGGGCATCGCCGATATCGGCGCCTTCGCAGACGGCAAAGAGGGGCGGGTGGTGGTTCTGGCAGGTGGCGAAGTGGGTGTGGACGGTGGTGAGGCGAGGTGGGTCAGGTACAAGTTTTTTCATGGTGATCTCATGCTCTTGAGAGTTGGAAAGACTCCTGCTGTCAAACAGGTGGGTGGCAGCTGTGCGCGGGTTGACAGACCAGAGAGCATGAGAATCCTGGCGCACCCGAAGGTGCCCACACGCACAGCCGCCATAACGGTAGCTAGCGTTCATGCAATCCCGGCCTGTCAAAGCCGATCGTTGAATTTGCAACGACCGGCGGAGACTAGGTGCTGGTTTCCATGAGCGCAACCGTCAAAAGCGCGCAGAAGTATGCTTGGGAAAATGCCTACAAAAAAGTCGGAAGCTACTCACTTTTCGTAGCTTTATATGACACCTGATGGACATGTTTTGCCTGAACTGGCCCTATCGCTGGCAAGCCAGCTCCCACAGGTACTGCACAAGTCTCAAGATCTGTGCTGAACCTGTGGGAGCTGGCTTGCCAGCGATGAGGCCCTGAAATACACCCAAGTCTCCGCACAGGGTGCTTTCCTGCCTGTCACTGAGCTAGCATCTGCCCTTTGCCCCTTGCTCAAGGAAAAAGCCATTGGATTCATTGACCCAAGCAGTTCTGGGTGGCGCCATCCAGGGCGCGGTGCTGGGCAAGGTACAAGGGCGGCGATCGTTGCTCTACGGTGCGCTGCTGGCGACCCTGCCGGACCTCGATGTCGCCATCCGCTACGCCGACCCCGTGTCGAGCATGACCTTCCACCGCGGCTTTTCCCATTCCCTGTTCGTCCTCACCGGCCTGGCCCTGCTGCTGACCTGGCTGGTCCTGCTGCTGGTCCGCCATCGCCGTGCCGACGCGGGCTACAGCGGGCCGCGGCTGTTCCTCGGCCTGTGGCTGGTGCTGATCACCCATCCGCTGCTGGATGCCTTCACCGTCTACGGCACGCAACTGTTCTGGCCGTTGCAACCCACGCCGCAAAGCTGGGCGGCGGTGTTCATCATCGATCCGCTGTATACGCTGCCGCTGTTGCTCGGGGTGATCTATGCCGCGATCAAGGGGTTCAGCGGACGCGCCGCCCAGGTGCTCGGCGTACTGCTGTTGCTGAGCACGGTTTACCTGGGCTTCGGCCTGCTCTCGAAGAACATTGCCGAACAGCGTTTCCACGCCGCCCTGCGCGCCCGGGAGATCGATGTCACTCAACTGCGTGCACTGCCGATGCCGTTCAACACACTGCTCTGGCGGGTTGTGGCGAAGACGCCGGAGGGCGACTACTACGAGGGCGTCAGCAGCCTGTTCGACGACGACCCGCCGGAATGGCAGCGTCAGCCACTCAATCTGGAAACGGCCAGGGTGCTGGAAGGCTCGCCCCTGTACGAGCGCCTGCGCTGGTTCACCGGCGACTGGCTGCGCTATGACGTGGTCGGTGATGCGCTGGTGGTCAGCGACCTGCGCATGGGCATTCCGGGCAACTACACCTTCCGCTTCCGCATGGCGACGTGCGATGGGCAGGGGCAATGGCAGGTGCAGACGCCGGCTTCCTGGCCGGGGGCAGGGGTGGATTCGATGCGCAACCCCGAAGCGCTGAAGCGGATCATGACGCGGATCTTCCAGCAGCAACCGCCGTTGCCGCTGGAGCAGTGGAGCCGCGAGTACCTGGATGGGCCGGCTGCGGAAGCGGGGTGTGGTCCGCGAGATTGATGGTGACCACCGGCCTCATCGCGTGCTCTGCAGAACCCTGTGGGAGCTGGCGTTGCCAGCGATTGGCCCGACCGGACAACATCATTGCCAGTGCCGGCCTCATCGCCGGCAACGCCGGCTCCCACAGGGGGCTGGGTCAGCCGCAGAGCCGGCCCTGAGGGTCATTTGGCAGAACCGAGCGATCATTGCAAATTCAGATCCCCACCATACCCAGTCTGCACATCCCGCTCCGGAATCTCCCAGACCACCAGTTGCGGCGGGGTCTGGGAGAAGGCCGGGCTGGCGAAGTACGCCTTGGCCGCCCCGGAGAATTCCCCACCATCCTTGGCGAAATTGCCGATCGGCGCGTTGAGCGCCTGTTGCAGGAAGCCGGCGAAGTTCGAGTTGCGCGAGAAGGAGGTGCCGATCAGTGCCAGGTTGGGCAGGTTGTCGTCGCCGAACAGGTCGTCGAGGCTATCGCCGCCGCCTTGCGCTTGCGGCACCTGCTCGTTGATGGTCGAGGTCATCACCACTTCTTCAGCCGGTTGCAGGTGCGCCGGTAACCAGTCGAGCCCGGCCAGCCGCACCAGGTCCCCCGGACGTGGCGATGCAGGCTGCCGGGCACTGTCGAAACTGCGCGTCGGTGTGGCCGTGAAGCCCATGCCGGCGAGTTTCCCGGCAATCGCCACCGCCGCCGCATGGGCCCCGGCTTCGCTCCAGTGGGTATCGAGGCGCAGGAACGCCTCGGCGCCCAGCGGTTGCAGGGTTGGGGTGAGGTCCAGCACATTGACGCCCGCGGCCTGCAGGCTGGCGGTCCAGTCCCGCACCCGTGGTTCCAGGCTGGGCGGACGTGGCAGTTCGCAGAGCTGGCTGGCGGCAATCCGGCTCTTGTCCGGGACCACGCTGACCAGTAGCTGGATGCCCCGTTTCTTTAACCGGTCACGCAGGGCAATCACGGCCGCCGCCTTGGCCTTGGCGTTGTCCGCTGCATGCCGGTTGATCTTCAGCTCGTCACTGATGAACAGCCACTGCGGACAACCCTCGCGGACCCGCGGCCCGGTATCGCCCAGGGCCAGCCAGCTGGCAGCGCGTTCGAGCTGCGCGGCATGCTCCGGCAGTGGTGCCTTGGCCAGTTCCTTGGCAATGCGGTGGGTGATTTCGCCCTCCAGTACCGCGTCGTTGGACAGTGCCTTGCCCGGCAGCAATTGCAGCTTGCCGCTCGCCAGCAGCCAGCCACAGGACAACAGCCCGGCGGCGAGGAAGGCGGCGAGGACGGCACCGGCCAGCGGGCTGGTGCGCAGGGCGATGGCGCTCGGGGGCGTCGGTGCGGTGCTTGGCGGCGGGGTCTTGGTCGTCATCAGAACTGGAAGTACAGGAAGGGCACGGCATCGCGACTGGCGATCAGGGAGAACGCCAGCAGGAAACCGGCCACGGGCCAGAGGGCAGCCAGCAGCGCATACAGCGCGCTGTGACCGAAGGATCGTTCGAGCCGTGCCTGGTACAGCGGCGCGATCACGCAAAATACCCCGAGCGCCGCCGCCAGGCCATGCACCGGCCGCACCGTGGCCGCCAGCGCTTCACCGAGGGCGAAGGCGTGCAGGCCGAACTGCCCGGCGTACATGTCCATGGCGGTGGCGAAGTCCGGAGCGCGGAACAGGGTCCAGGCCAGGCAGACGAACAGCAGCGTCAGGGTATGGGACAGCACCCTGGGAATCGCTGGCAGGCTGGAGCGGCTCCAGGCCCGGTCGATGCACAAGGCCACGCCGTGGGCAGCGCCCCAGAGCAGGTAGTTCCAGCTGTCGCCGCCATGCCAGAGCCCGGCGATGGCCATGGTCAGGAACAGGTTGCGGTAGGTGTTCCAGGTGCCGAAGCGGTTGCCGCCCAGGGCGATGTACAGGTAGTCGCGCAGCCAGCTGGACAGCGACAGGTGCCAGCGCCGCCAGAAGTCCTGGATGCTGCTGGCCAGATAAGGCCGGTTGAAGTTTTCCGGGAAGTGAAAGCCGAGCATCAGGCCCAGGCCGATGGCCATGGCGCTGTAGCCGGCGAAGTCGAAGAACAGTTGCAGCGAGTACGCCAGGCAGCCCAGCCAGGCGTCGAGGAACGACGGGTTGTCCAGATGGAAGGCCACGTCCACCAGCGGCGACAGGGTGTCGGCCACCAGCACCTTCATGCACATGCCGATCATGAAGCGCCGCGCGCCGAGGGAGAAGTTCTGCCAGTTGAAGTAACGCTGCTCCAGCTCGCGGCGCACCCAGTCATAGCGAATGATGGGGCCTGCGATGGAGTGGCCGAACATCGAGATATAGGTGGCGAAATTCACCAGGCTGCGTTCCACCGGCACGGTATGACGGTGCACATCGACCAGGTAGGAGATCGCCTGCAGTACGATGAACGACAGCCCCGCCGGCAGGGCCACGCGCTGCCACTCCATGGGCAGGTAGCCGTAATGGCTGATCAGCTCGTTGAAGGTGGCGGCGACGATATTGGCGTACTTGTACCAGCACAGCACCAGGGTGTTGAGCACGATCAGTGCCGCCAGCAGGCGCACCCGACCGCGGCCATCCTCGCGGCTGCGGTCCACCGCCAGGCCGCCGGCCCAGGCGATCACCGTCAGCACCACGTGCAGCAGCAGGAACAGCGGGCTCAACCAGCCATAGAAGAACCAGCTGCCGAGCAGCAGCACCAGGTTGCGTCCCCGCGCCGGGCTCAGGGCGTAGACCAGCATGAACAGCGGCAGGAACAGGGTCAGGAACTCGAGCGAGGCGAAAACCATGGTGCGGCGGACGTCCTGTCAGTTGGCCAGGGTATCGGTGGCGTTGAGCAACTGCGGGCCATTGGCGCCCGGCAGCAGCATCACGCTGTAGCGCTCGCCGGCCTTGAGCTCGCCCAGGTCCAGCGGCTCGCCGACGTTGGCATTGGCGCAGACCAACTGAACCGAGAGCTTCACCGGGTTGATCGAGCGACGCTGCACGCTGCCATCGGCGGCATCCTTGAACAGGTCGGCGTTGCGCCCGGCCGGACGCAGGCTGGCGCCCTGGCAGGTGGCGTCGAGGCTGATGAAGGCCAGCGAGGCCTTGAGGCCGTTGAAGTCGTCCGGTTGTTCGCGGACCACGCGCTGGCTGATCTTGCCGCCGTTATCGAAGGCGAACACCGTGGCGAACTCGCCCGGCGCCACCTGCAGGTCCAGCGGCGCGTTTTGGCCGCCGCGGCTGAGGGTGCCCTTGATGGCCTTGTTGGCCGGCACCGGCAGGTAGCTGGAGACCTTGTTCGCGTCATCCAGGTCGAGGCTGGCGCCGGAGCCGCCGGCCTGCATCTTCAGCGCGCCGGGGGCGACGTTGACGAAGCGCAGGAAGGCCGAGTCTTCGCCCGGGCCGGTGGGGTACAGCGCGACGTCGGCGTTGGCCGCAGCGGCGGCCAGCGCCAGGGGCAGGGCGAGCAGGGTGCGCAGGCTCATTTCTTCGCCCCTTGTACCGCCGGGGTTTTCAGCATCGCGTCGGTGATCGCCTTGCTCCAGCTGGTGTAGCCCATCGGCGTGTAATGCTGGCCGTCGGTGGTCGCCCACTGCCCCTGCTTGGCGAAGGTCAGGGAGTCGATGTAGTCGCAAGGGGCAACGTTGGCCGCGAGGAACTTCGAGGTCATCTCGACGCGGGCGAAGGTCTTCTTGTACTTGCCACCTTCGGTGCCCCAGCCTGGGCCGACCCAGACGCACTTGGCACCGGTCTCGGCGATGGCCTTGGTCAGTTGCTTGGTCTGCTGCCAGGCCCAGACCTTGGGGAAGGCCGGCTTGGTGTAGTCGGCCATGGTATCGCCCATCACGACCACGATCAGGTTGGCCTTGTCGGCAGCGACCAGTTGGCCCACCGGTTGGGTGGTGGCCTTGTTGCCCAGAACCACCGCCTTGTCCTTGTTGCGCCGTTCGGCACCGCCGCACTCGCCGACCACGGTGCCGGTCCAGTCACCGGCCTTGGAACCGCACACGCCCAGGGTATGCACCTGCGCGCCCTGGTTGACCAGGTTGTCGTGCAGGTCCTGCATCAGGTAGTTGGGCGTGGCCAGGTGGCTGTCGCCGATCATCAGGATGGTCAGGCCGGCAAGCAGGGAAGCAGCCATGTATGGATCTCCTTTGGCTCAATTCGAATAGGGGGAACGGTAAGGACTGACCGGCAGGGGCATGGCCCCGCCGCCGTCCTCGAACAGGTAGCGCAGGTACAGGCCACCGGTGAACTGGCGATAATCGCGGGCGTTGTCCACGCCCAGCGCACCGCCGAAGAAGAAACCGTCGCCGAGGCGGTATTCGCCGCTGGCGCCGAGGGAATAGCCGATGCCGGTCTTGCTTTGCGATTCGTAGCGGGTGGTGACCAGGCTGCCGGGGTTGTTGGCCTGGTAGATCGCAGCGAGGCTTTCCAGGGTCGCCTGGGCGTTCTTGTCGGTGTAGTAGGGCGCGCCGTCCTGCTCGATATGCTGCAGGCCGACCGATCCCTGGATCTGGTAGGACCAGTCCGGGCCGCGCTGGGCCCAGCTCACCGGCAGGCCGATGGAGAAGAAGTTCTGCGGGCTGAAGTAGCCGCCGTGGCCGTAGGTGAAGAAGCTCTGGTTGTTCTCGTAGCTGCTCGCCGACAGGCCCAGGCCGCCGGTGAGGCGGGCATCCTCGTTGTTGACCAGGTACCAGTAGATGCCGCTGCCCAGTTCGATACGCTGGTTATCCTCGACGTTCTTGCCGTCGAGGTTGGCCCAGCCGGCATAGGCATAGCTGCCCCAGCGCTGGTTGTCGTAGCTGAGCTGGCCGCGCAGGCCGGTGGCGGTGACGCCGCCCCACTCCACGCCGCTGCGTTCGTCCTTGGCCCCGGCGAATGACACCAGGCTGTCGACCATGGCCCGTCGCGACAGGTTGAGGTTGTAGCGGAAGTTGCTGTTCTCGGCGAACGGCCGGTCGAGGCTGATGCCGCCGACCAGGTTGGTTTCGCGGAAACCGATGGGGGTGCTGCCGAGATCGGTCTTGATACCCAGCGCCGGCATGTCATAGGCCAGGGCCAGCCCGACGCCGGCGTCCTTCTGCGAACCGGGCGAACCTTGCAGCAAGGTGTCCATGTCCAGCGCCTGGCCCGCCTCGAAACCACCGAAACGCAGGACGCTGTTGCTTGCGGAGTGGAAGCCGCCGGCGTTCAGCGACACCGGGGTCACCCGCACGGCCATGCGTTCGTCGTTGACCGGGAAGCTGATCTCCAGCGGCGCCTGGATGTCGGTGATCTTGCTCAGGCCCGACTCGCCGTTGTTGCTGCGGAAGGTCACGCCTTGTCTGAGCTGCGGGCTGCGCTGCTCGCGCAGGCTGGCCAGTTCGGTCTCGATGGCCGCTCGCGGATCCGCTTCGACCTCGTCGCGCTGCGGCTCGTCCACCGGCCGGGTAGCGCGGCGTTGCAGCGGCTCGGCATCGCGGCTGGCCAGCAGCACGGGCTCGTCGAAGGGCACCGGCTCGCTGGCGCGGTTCCTGGTTTGCACCTTGGCCGGCTCGGGAATCTCGTTGAGGGCGATATCGCCCAGGCGCGAGGCCTTGCGCTGGCCCGGTTGCCCGACGAAGGGGTTGGCGGCGATGGCCTGGCCGAACGGGTTGTCGATCAGTTCTTCCTTCGGGCCCTGCAAGGCCAGTGCCTGGGCATAAAGTGCCTGGGCCTTGGCCAGTTTGCCGCGGCTGCGGTACCAGGCCGCTGCCGTGCTCAGTACCTGAGGGTTTTCCGGGGCCAGTTCCAGGCCACGTTCGATGGCCCGCTCCGCCTGGGCGGTCTGGCCGTTCTGCTGGTAGGCCAGGGCCGCGCCCATTTGCACATCGGCGTTGTCCGGCTGGGCGGCAAGCAAGGGCTGGTAGAGGTCCACCGCCTTCTGCGGATTGCGGTTATCCAGGTACATGCGCGCCAGCGAGGACACCGCCTGGGCATCGTCCGGACGCTGGGCCAGGGCCGGGGCCAGGGTGTCGTAGGCGGCGACCAGGTCGCCTTTCTCGCGCAGCAGGTCGGCCTGGCGCACGGTGTACTGGAACAGCAGGTCGTCGTAGCTGCGCTGCTCGGCGCGGGTCAGCGGCAGGCTGCGCAGTTCGCGCAGCATCTGGCTGACCTGCATGTCGTCGCCGCTCTTGAGCAGGGCGCCGGCATAGGCAATGCGCAGGGCCGGCGTCGGCGTGCTGCTCTGGGCGATGGCGTTGCGCAGCATGGACACGGCGCGGTCGCTGTAGCCGATCTCGATATAGGCCGCGGCGAGGGCGGCATACAGGTCGGGACTGGCGCTGACGCCATTCTCGGCCCGTTGCAGCAGGTTCAGGGCCTGGCTGCGCTTGCCCTGTTTGGCCAGGGCTTGCGCCTGGGCGGCCAACTGGCGCAGTTCGACTTCCTCGGCGAGGTTGTTCATCGCCTTGCTGCGCTGACTGGCGGGGATGCGTTCGAGCAACTGGCGGGCCTTGGCCCACTGTTCCTGGCGGCTGGCGAACAGCGCACCGGCATACAGCGCCTCGGGCTTGCCCGGGTTGGCCTGGACCAGTTCGTCCATGGTCTGCCGGGCCTTGTTCGCGGCGTCGGTCTTCAGATAGATCTCGGCCAGATCCGAGCGCGTCCAGGGGTTCTGCGGGTCGTTGCGCACCGCGTCCTCCAGGGCCTTGCGCGCGGCGGCCAGATCGCCCCGGGCTTCGGCGTCCTTGGCCTGGCCGACGGCGATGGCGGCACGCAGCCTGCTCATGTCCACGCGTTGGCGCTGGGCATCGCCGAGGTTGTCGATCAGGCGCTGTGCTTCGGCCAGCTTGCCGTTTTGCGCCAGGATGGCGATCAGGCCGGCGAGGGCGTCGGCCTGGCCGGCATCCAGGCTCAGGGCATGGCGGTAGGTGGTCTCGGCCAGTTGGAACTGGCCCTGGGACGCCTGCAGGTCGGCCAGGTTGAGATGGCCCTGGACTTCCCGCGGATTGCTGGCGATGGCCCGTTGCAGCAGTTCCCGGGCCTTGTCCGGATTGCCGGCGTCACGCGCCTGTGCGGCCTGGTCCAGCAGCACCCAGTACTGGTTGGCGAGCAGTGCACTCTGCCAGCGGCTGGCATTGCCTTGCTTGATCGCCTGGCGCAGCAGGGCATCGGCATCTGCCAGGCGACCCTGGCGCTGGCGCACCAGCCCCAGGCCGCCGAGGGCATCGGCGTCCTGTGGCGCTTCGCGCAGGCGCGCCTGGAACGACTGCTCGGCGGCTGTCAGGTCTTCGCTTTCGAGGGCTTTGAAGCCCCGGGCCAGATGGGGATTCTGCTGATAGCCGGACTGCGCCCGACGCTGGCCGGTACGCATCTGCTCGCGGATTTCCTCGTCGTCCGGATACGCCTTCAGGTACTCCTCGAACAAGGCCATGTCGGCCTTGCTCCCGCCCAGCCACGACAGCCCCTGGCGCCAGGCTTCCACGGCCTGGCTGCCGATCACCGGATCATCGCGGAACGAAGCCAGGCGGCGCAGGCCGTCGGCGCGGGTACTTTCGTTGCCGAGCAGCAGCTTGGCCAGGATCAGCCTGGCCCGGCGATTGTCGCCGCCCTGCGCGATGAGGCGCTCCAACCCTTGACGGGCCTCCGGCAAACCACCCTTGGTGTAGCCGAGGGTGCCGTAGTATTCGAGGGCCAGGTCACCCTGGGGCGGCTGGCCGCCGAACAGTCCGCGGTAGGTTTCTACGGCCTTTTCCGCTTCGCCGGATTCCACCGCGATACGCGCCTGGTTCAGGTGCTCGCCGGTGGCGGCACCGTGCAGGCGGATTTCCTGGTCCAGCAGCAGGGCCTGTTGCGAGCCGGGATGGGCCGCCTGCAATTGCTCCAGATAGCGCTTGGCGTTGGCCGGGCGATCGCTGTCCAGCTCGATGAGGCCGAGGTTGTAGATGGCATCGGATTGCTGCGGATCGATCAGCAGCAGCTTGCGCCAGGCTTCGGAAGCCCGTGCCTTGTCCTTGCGCGCCTGCCAGTACTGGCCCTGTTCGAGCAGGGCCTTGCCGTTGGCGCTGAGTTCGGCGTGGGCGGCGGAGCAGGACAGTGCGGCAAGCAGGCCGACGGCTAGGGTTTGGCGGCGCGAGCGCATGAAGTCTCCCAGAGAGGTTGCAGCTTCCCGTCGGCGAGGAAGCGGTAGTGCTCATCCATGTA
This sequence comes from Pseudomonas bharatica, assembly GCF_048586865.1. Lineage (NCBI taxonomy): Bacteria > Pseudomonadati > Pseudomonadota > Gammaproteobacteria > Pseudomonadales > Pseudomonadaceae > Pseudomonas > Pseudomonas bharatica. The sequence continues at coordinate 192,167 of NZ_JBMAWR010000001.1, forward strand.
GCCAAGGGCGAACAGGCTGAGGACCACGGAGTAATAGGGTGGTTGGCTGGCCTGCACGGCCTGCGGGGTAAGGCTTTGGGCCAGTTCGGCATCGACACGGGCCCGTTGCCCTTGCTCCAGCCAGGGTTGTTGGCGGGCCTTGAGGTAGGGCAGCAGCGCGGCGGAGAAACCGAAATTGCCGGCATTGCTAGTGCTGTTGGCGTGCACCTCGACCTTCTCCGGTGGCGTGCCCTGGGTGGCGACGATCCGCGACATGCCGTCGAGGCTGTCGAGGATCGGCTTGGCCAGGGGATCGCTGTTGGGCGTCAGCCCGGCCCAGAGGTAGGTGCGGATTGCGTCATAGCTGCCCAGGTCGCCCTTGAGCGGGTCGATGATGAACAGCCCGGAGGTGGGCCCGGTACCGCGATAGCCGACCCAGTCGGCGACGAAGCCGTGCCGGGCGGCGCGCTGCATCAGGCTGCCGGTGCTGCGGGCGATTTCGTTCCACGGCCCTTGTGGATCGACCCCGGCCAGGCGGCGCAGCACCGGTACCGGCAGGTAGCTCGGGTTGAGGTGCCAGAGATGATCGGGCTGGGCAAAGCCGAACGGACCGGGCAGGAGCATCTTGCCCAGGCCGGGCAGGTCGGCGACTTCCCGGGCCTTGATATTGGCCAGCAACAGCCTGGCGTCTTCGCTATAGCGTTCGTCCTTCCACAGGCGCGCCGCTTCGCTCAAGGCGTAGGCGAACCACAGGTCGGCGTCGGAGGCCGAGTTGCTGTCGAGCAGGCGCCACTGGCCCTTGTCGTCCTTGCCCCACCACCAGCCAGGCAGGTTGGCGCCGATGTCGCTGCCGGCCAGGTTGTTTTTCGCCCATGCCCACAGCTTGTCGAAGGCATCGCGGTCATTCGCCACCAGGGCGAAGAACATGCCGTAGGACTGGCCTTCGGACGAGCTGTGCAACTGCGGGGTACTGGCGTCCAGCACCCGGCCGTCGGGCTGGATGAAATGCTCGACGAAGCGGTGCCACAACGGCCATTCGCTGACGCCGCACTGCTCCGCGGCCTGTGCGCCGGCAGGCAGCAGCCAGGCCGCGAGCGCCGTTGCGAGCAGGGTTTTCCAAGGGCTGCCCATGGCTTACTGGTCCTTGAGCCGGCGCCGGGCAATGGCCCGCAGCGAGAAGTAGGCGGCGCAACTGACCAGCGACACGCCGACCACGGTCAGCACCAACAGCAGCAGAACATGCCGAGACAGTACCCACTGGATGTACCTGAACGGGCCCAGGTGGCCGACGTAGTAGTCCTCCTCGGCCACCAGCGACTGGATGTTCTTGCCCTTGATCACCGCCAGGCTGCCTTGCAGGGCCTGGGTGTAGTGCTCGCCGCCAATCAGTGCGTCGGTGATTTCGCCGAGCTTGTCCGGACGCGGGCTGGACAGCAGGACCACGCTGCGACCCTTCTGCAGCGGCGATTCGAAACCGCTGACGTAGGATGCGCTGTCTTCGCCGCTGAAGGTCAGGGCGCCGCGGGCCTTGCGCAGGTTGGCGGCCGGGTCGGGGCTGAGCCATTGGCGCAGGCGCAGCGGCAGGTCGGAGAACTCCACGTAGCGCTTGGCGTCTTCGGCACGGCTTGGCAGATGCTCGGCCCATTGCGTGAGCAGCGGCTGGTTGTGCGCCGAAGACAGCACCAGCAGGTCCTTGTCGGCGAACTGCGCGATGTCATCGGCCTGGGCAACACGCACGGCGGTCGCGGGGTAGCCGGTGGAGTCGCCGAAGCGCCCGAGTACGGTCAGGTAGGCGTCCCAGTCGGCCGGGCCGGCGTTGTCCGGGAGGATCACGGCGGTCTGCGACAGGTCGGCCATGCGCGTGAAGGGGAAACCGCTGTCCTTGAAGACGCCGAGGTTGGGCATGGCGATGAAGTGGTCGTAGCCGCTCAGGTCAAGGGTCGAGTCGGGGTCGATGGCGCCGCGCATGTTGTCGATGATGATGTCGCCGCATTCGCCTTGCTTGACGTAGTCGAACTGGTAGCGGAACTGCAGGCGCGATTGCAGCGCCACTGAATCCAGCGGCAGCAGCATGCTCGCTTCGCGTACCAGGCTGTCGTCCTTCTTCAGCATTGCCAGCAGGCTTTCGCCGGCGCCCATGCTCTGGATCGACGGCAGGGGCATGGAGCGGATGAAACGGTCGTTGAAGCTCACCATCAGCGACGAATTGTTCGAGGTCTGCTGGGGCGTGTAGCGGTATTTCAGGTCCAGGCGGGCGCCGTCTTCACGCCAGTTGAACAGGTCCGGCGGCAGGCGCAGGGGCACGGTGATCATGCCCGGGGCGTAGCCGGAAACATTGAGCAGGCGCGGCTCCAGCAGTTCGCCAAGGCGCACCGGGCGGTCGCTGGGCAGCCAGTTGGGTGCGTCGTAGGGCTGGCGCGGCAGCAGGTCGACGGCCTCGATCTTCACGCGCTGCCCGGAGAAGCTGCGACTGCCGAGCACCAGTGCGCTGGCCGCCTGCTTGATCTCGGCACTGTCGCGACCGGCGATCACCAGCAGCTTGCCGAAGCGGTCGTTGGGGTTGGCGACGATGGACAGGGTCGGGCCGTCCACCGCCGGCAGGTCGAGGCCGGCCAGGTGCGAGGCGTCGCTGCTGTTGACCAGGACGATGCCGTTGCCGCTGGCGGGCAGGCCCTGTACTTGGGTCGAGAAGCGCGCGCCACGGTAGCTCGCCAGCGCTCCCAGCCAGGACGAGACGGCGCCGGCGGCCTCCAGGGTGGTGTTGTCGGGCGCTGCGGCGAACACGAACGGCAGGGCCAGGGCGCGGCGATCGCGACGGTCGAACAGCGGCAGCGGCAGGTTGGCCAGGTCGTTGGGCAGTTCGACCTGGGACACCTGGATGCTCAACTGGCTGTCGGGGCCGACCTTGGCCCACAGGCTGGAATGCTGCGGGTCTTCGCATTGCATGGTGTAGTGGCCGATCAACTGCACGCTGAGGCGGTTGAACTCGGTGATCAGGTAGGGCGGGATGTCCACCGTCTGCTTTTGCAGGGTGCCGGCGCTTTCCTTGGGCAGCGCCAGGCTGGCGGCGACTTCGTCGTTGACCATGATGTTGATCTGCGACAGGTCGCTGAGCAGGGCCGGCGAATAGGTGTACTGCAGGGTCAGCTGGGCGCCGGTGACCACCTCGTCGGCGCGCATGTCGAAGTTCACCGTGTCGGCGGACTCGATGCCCCGCAGGCTCATGGTGTAGTCCTTGCCCAGGTCCTTGAAGGTCATGCGGTAGCCGGGCGAGGTGCCTGCCGGGCTGAGTGCCGCCTCCGGCGCTGCCGGCGTCGATGCGCTGGCCGCAAGGTCCTCGGCCTGGGCCGCGCCGGCCAGCAGCAGGGCGCAGGCGAGCAGGGCGGGGCGGCGCAACGGGTTCACGGGGCGGGCGTCGGGAGCCTGGAAGGTCATTGGGTTTCCACTGCAGGTTCGGAGGTAGAAGTCGGGTTCTTGCGGAAATAGCGGCGATGGTGGAGCGCCGCCAGGGTGGCCTGCCCCAGGTCGTACATGCCGCGCAGGCCGACCTTGCCGACGTCGCGCAGGGCGTGCAGCGGGGTGTCGGTCTTGGCCCCGCCCCAGGTCGAGGCCCAGGTGTCGGCGCGGGAGAACGTCAGGCGGACCATGTCGCTTTGCTGGCGCAGGCTCAGTTCCTTGAAGCGCATGCCGGCCATGCCGTTGCGCGAGAACATCACCCGTGCCGGTAGCACACAGGCCTGGCCGCCGCGGTGCAGGGTGACCTGGACCTCCATGTCTTTCTCCAGGGCGAGGTCGCGCGGCAGCTTCACGCCGACACCGCTCTGCGAGAAGTCCAGGGTGCTGGTGTCGATCTGGCGGCCGTCCGGCAGGGCCAGGCGTACCGGCAGCTCGGCATGCACCCGCGGCTCGGTGCGCACCTGGCGGCTTTCACTGGCCACCGCCACGGCGGCGCTGGTCATGATCACGTTGTACAGGGTCCAGCCCAGGTTGATGACGATGGTCACCGCCGCGTCCGGGTCGCCGACGATCAACTGGACGATGCCGCAGACCATGCCGATCAGGTTCAGCGTCAGCAGCACGATATAGGGCCGGGCCAGCTTCCAGTCGAAGTAGTCCTTCTCGATGATCCCGCCCTTGTCGGTAACGTTGAAGCCGCCGATCTTCGGGTTGATCAGGGCCACCAGCACCGGGCGCATGATGTACCAGGCCAGTACCGACTCGTACACCTCGTTCCAGAACGAGTGGCGGAAGCGCCCCTGGATCCGCGAGTTGGTGAGGCTGGCGTGGATGATATGGGGCAGCACGTAGGCGGTGATCATCAGCGCCGAGGCGTGGAAGATCTTCGCGCCGAAGATCAGGTAGGCCAGCGGCGCGGTGAGGAACACCAGGCGCGGCAGGCCGTAGAAGAAGTGCGCCATGGCGTTGGCGTAGCAGACCCGCTGGCCGAAATTGAGGCCCTTGCCCATGAACGGGTTGTCGGTGCGGAAGATCTGCGCCATGCCCCGGGCCCAGCGGATGCGCTGGTTGATGTGCCGCGACAGGCTTTCGGTGGCCAGCCCCGCCGCCTGGGGGATCGCCAGGTAGGCCGTGTTGTAGCCCTTGCGGTTGAGCTTGAGGGCGGTATGGGCGTCCTCGGTCACGGTCTCGACCGCCACCCCGCCGACTTCCATCAGGTGGGTACGGCGGATCACGGCGCAGGAGCCGCAGAAGAACGTGGCGTTCCACAGGTCGTTGCCGTCCTGGATCAGGCCGTAGAACAGCTCGCCTTCGTTGGGTACCGAACGGAAGGTGTCGAGGTTCTTCTCGAACGGGTCTGGAGAAAAGAAGAAGTGCGGGGTCTGCAGCAGCGACAGCTTCGGGTCCTTGAGGAACCAGCCCATGGTGACCTGGAGGAAGGAGCGGGTCGGCACGTGGTCGGCATCGAAGATCGCCACGAATTCGCCGTCGGTGACCTTCAGCGCTTCGTTGAGGTTACCGGCCTTGGCGTGGCGGTTGTTGTCGCGAACGATGTAGTTGACCCCGATCTGCCGGGAGAACTCGCGGAACTCCTCGCGGCGACCGTCGTCGAGCACATGGATGCGCAGCTTGTCCCGCGGCCAGTCCATGGCCTGGGCGGCCAGTACGGTGAGCTTCACGATGCTCAGCTCTTCGTTGTAGGTCGGCACGAACACGTCCACCACCGGCCATTCCTGTGGCGGCACGTCGAGCAGCTTCGGCTTGCGCTTGAGCGGCCAGGCGGTCTGCATGTAGCCGAAGGCGAGGATGATCAGGGCATAGGTTTCGGCGGCCACCAGGCCATAGCCGAAGAACATGTCCAGCCAGTTGTCGAATCCGAGGGTATCGGTCAGGCGCCAATAGACGTAGCGCAGGGTCGCCAGCAGCGACAGGGCGATCATCGCCATCACCGGCAGGCGTCCGGGTACCTTGCGCAGCACCAGCAGGCAGACCAGGCACAGGCCGGCGAAGGCGAACTGGCGCTCCAGGTCCAGGGGCGCGGTGACCACGGCGGCAAGCAGGAGCAGGCCGAGCACTGCCGCAGCGATCTTCAGGCCGAGTTTCAGTGGGGACGGCAGCTGTTCCATCCGGGCGACCCAGGCAAGCGCCCGCGCTCTCCTGGACGTCGGCAACTCCGGCGTCGATGTGAGTTGGGCGGTCATGAGGCGCTGTTTTCTTCGCGAATCTGCTCGAGGCGGTGGGACAACTGGCCGGCAACGTTGCGCAGCGCCTGGCAGGCGGGGCTATCGGCCGGTTGCTGGAAAAGGTCGTATTCGAAAGCCAGGGCCTCGCCAACCTGAGGGTCGAACGGGATGGCGGCCAGGCATTGGCTGCCCAGTTGCTGGCGCAGCACTTCGCTCATGTCCAGGCTCAGGGCGCTGCGGGCATCGACCTGGTTGACCAGGAACGCGCAGTGCTCGGGGCGCAGTGGCGACAGCCAGGATTGCAACTTGTCCAGCACCAGGTACGAAGCTGCGTCGGCGAGGGTCAAGGCGACCACCTGGTCGGCGATGGCCAGCACCTGGTGCAGCCACGGCGAAGCACCGGTGGCGGTGTCGATCAGCAGCAGGTCGTCCTTGCCCAGGTCGAGGGTGGACAGTTCCTGGACCAGCCACTCGGGGTTGCTGGCCAGGAGGTTTTCGAAGGCGCGCAGGTCCGCGGCATTGCTGGGGCCGAACGGCAGGCACTCGATCCCGGCGTCGCAAGGAACGCAGATCTGGCTCCAGTCCAGGGCCTGCAGGCGTGCCTGGTTCAGCCCCGGCGTGCTGCGCGGCAGGCCGAAGTGGCTGAGCACGGCATTTTGCGGATCGAGGTCGAGCACCAGGGTACGACCGGCCGGGCGCTTGAGCAGCCTGGCCAGGGCAGTGGTCAATGTCGTCTTGCCGACCCCGCCCTTGGCTGACACCACTGCCAGCACTCGGGCCTGCGGGCGCGACGCAGGTTGCACCCGCATGGCCTTGTCCAGGGCGCGACGGTTGCTCTCTTCGGCGGCCTGGCGGCGTTCGCGGGCGATCTCCAGCAGACGCTCGCGCAAAGACCCGGCCGGTGCCTCCAGGCTCGACGGCGAATGTGCCGGAGCAGGGTTGGATGACACGGGAACGGCAGGCGCCAGGGCCAGGCGCTTGACCTCGACCAGGGCGGGTTTCACCACAGCGGGCGCAAGCGGCGCCGGCTCGGTCCTGCCGGGCAGCGGTTCGAGGTACTCGAACTCGGTGTTGATTTCCCGGTAGCTGTCGGCGCTGGCCCCAAAGCGTAGGAACAGATTTCCAATATCGTCTGCTTGACTCATATATGTACTTCCAGCCAACGGCTATCTGGACTACAGAAGGGGCAGATCAAAAGTCTTCCAAGGAGGCAAGGGTGTGATATCAAAATGACGGTGTCAATAATTTGTTTTTTCTACGCCGGTGTTTCCGATTGCTGGAGCAACGAAAATAAAGCGCCGAAATTTTGACTTGATCCTGAGCCGCTCTGGCACGGCCTGCGTTCCTGCATCGGCCTGTGTCGATAAAAGTTGAATGCCGTTTTTTGGGTTTTTCCCTGACATGGCGCTCAGGCGGGCCCTGAGTCGCGTAGGAAAAAGCTTACGGATGATAGCAATATTTCCTACAGGTTGCGCAAAGAGCTACCGGTTGGTGGTCGGATCGAAGGTGGAGATAAATGGCGGAATGCGATCACTGTGGGAGCGGGTTTACCCGCGATTACGGTAGTGAAGTCACCATAGCAATCGCGGGTGAACCCGCTCCCACAGGGGAATTGATCGTCTAGGAGGACGATTTCGACGCAAAACGAATGCCAGGTGGGGCCTCAGTGCGGCCCGCGGGGAATGGTCTTCATCAGGTCTTCGGCGCTGATATGCCCGACGATGGCGCTGCCCGGCTGCGGCAGGTCGAGAATGTGGCCCTTCATCTTGCCGATCACGTGCATCTCGCACGGCTTGCAGTCGAACTTCAGGGTCAGCACTTCATCGCCATGGATCAGTTGCATCGGCGCCACCTTGGTGCGCACGCCGGTCACGCCCTTGGCCTGTTTGGGGCACAGGTTGAACGAGAAGCGCAGGCAGTGCTTGGTGATCATCACCGGCACTTCGCCCGGCTCTTCGTGGGCTTCGTACGCGGCATCGATCAGCTCGACGCCATGGCGGTGATAGAACGCCCGGGCCTTCTCGTTGTAGACGTTGGCCAGGAACGACAGGTGCGACTCGGGGTAGACCGGTGGCGGCGTGGTTTCCGCCTTGCGCCCACCACGAGGATGAGCGGCGATGCGCGCTTCGGTCAGGGCCTCGATCACTTCGCGGCGCAGGGCCTTGAGCTGCGAGTTGGGGATGAAGAAGGCGTGCGGCGCATCCAGTTCCACGGCGTCGGCGTGGTACTGGGTGGTACCCAGTTGCCCCAGCAGGTCGTGCAGTTGTTCCAGGGCTTGTTCAGGCTTGTTGGCGGCGCCGAACGGACCGGCCAGGCGGGCAGTGGCACTGACGCCTTCCTCGCTGGTGGCGGTCAGTTCCAGGGCGTCCTCGCGCAGGCGGGCCACCCAGGACAGGCCGACCCGGCGTTCCGCCGAGGTCTTGAGCAGGGCCTGCTGCCAGTTGTGGTCGAGGTTGCGGCTCAGCGGATGGTTCGGGCGCAGCTTGTGCAGGCCCTCGGGCATCTCGTTGGGCTCGACGCGATAGCGGTAGCGCTTCTCGCCGTCTTCCTCGAACTCGCCCTTGAGCTCGGCGATGTTGGCGCGGAAGCCCACCACCTCGCGCTTGACCAGCACGTTCAGCCCGTCGCCGTTGGACAGTGGCTCATGGGTGACCACGCTCAGGTCGCGCTTGCCGACCTTCTCGACATTGCCCACCAGCAGGCCGGTGAAGGTCGGCGAGTCGAAGGCTCCGATATCGATCTTGCGTTCGCTGACGAAATAGTCGGTGCTGCCGCGGTGGAAGGTCTTGTCCGGATCCGGCACGAAGAAGTGCGCGGTACGGCCGCTGGAGGCGCGGGCCAGGTCCGGGCGCTCCTCGAGGATCTCGTCGAGGCGCTGGCGGTAGTAGGCGGTGATGTTCTTCACATAGCCCATGTCCTTGTAGCGGCCTTCGATCTTGAACGAACGCACCCCGGCATCGACCAGCGCGCGCAGGTTGGCGCTCTGGTTGTTGTCCTTCATCGACAGCAGGTGCTTTTCATAGGCGATCACGCCGCCTTTTTCATCCTTGAGGGTGTAGGGCAGGCGGCAGGCCTGGGAGCAGTCGCCACGGTTGGCACTGCGCCCGGTCTGGGCGTGGGAGATGTTGCACTGGCCGGAGAAGGCCACGCACAGCGCGCCGTGGATGAAGAACTCGATCGCCGCGTCGGTTTCGTCGGCGATGGCGCGGATTTCCTTGAGGTTCAGCTCGCGGGCCAGTACCAGCTGGGAAAAACCGGCCTGGTCGAGGAACTTTGCCCGGGCCAGGGTGCGGATATCGGTCTGGGTACTGGCGTGCAGTTCGATCGGCGGGATATCCAGCTCCATCACCCCCAGGTCCTGGACGATCAGCGCATCCACGCCGGCATCGTAGAGCTGGTGGATCAGCTTGCGCGCCGGCTCCAGCTCGTTGTCGTGGAGGATGGTGTTGATGGTAGTGAAGATGCGCGCGTGATAGCGACGGGCGAACGTCACCAGCTCGGCGATATCGCTGACGTCGTTGCAGGCGTTATGCCGCGCGCCGAAGCTCGGGCCGCCGATGTACACGGCGTCGGCGCCATGCAGGATGGCCTCGCGGGCGATGGCGACATCGCGGGCGGGGCTGAGCAATTCCAGGTGATGCTTGGGCAAGGACATGATGTTTTTTTCGGGCTGCTTCACGGTCAAGGCGCGCATTGTAGCGGCGAATTGGCCGGGGGGCATCCGAATGCTGCCAGGCGGGACGGACAACGCTGTCGCACACGTCCCCTGTGGGAGCGGGTTCACCCGCGATTACGATAGTGGATACACCATAGCCATCGCGGGTGAACCCGCTCCCACAGGTTTTGTGTAGAGCAGGGAAAATCAGGCCTTCGCTGCCATCGCCGTGACTTCCACCTTCATGCCTTCCACCGCCAGTTGCGCCACGCCCACCGCGGCACGCACCGGCCAGGGCTGCTTGAAGAAACGCTGGTATACCTCGTTGAACGCCGCGCGTTCGGCCATGTCGGTGAGGTAGATGGTCAGGTGCAGGACGCGGTCCATCGAACTGCCGGCCTTTTCCAGCGCCACTTTCAGCGCCTGCAGCGTGCATTCGCTTTGCGCGGTGATATCGCCCAGTTCCAGGCTGCCGTCGGCGCGGGTGGGGATTTGCGTGGACATCAGGATGCCGTTGAAGCCGGTCACATCGGAGGAAATCGACTCCGGGTCCGGGTCGGGAATGTAGGTGATGTCGTGTTTGGCCATGGATAACCCCTGGGTTTGACGAGTAAAACGGCCGCACAGTGTAAGCCGTGCCGTCGCTTGCGGCGAATCCGGCTGAACCTTGGTATCGGCGTACGGGTCCACCACAGACCTTTCATGCAAAACAAGGAGATGCCCCATGAAACCACTGACCTCGATGTTCGCCGGCCTGGCCCTGGTCGGCGCGCTGGCCGCGCCGGCCTTTGCCGACCAGCCCGGCGCGGACTGGAAAGTCACCCAGGACCAGGCGCAAACCACCCTCAAGGCGGCCGGCTACACCCAGATCACCAAGATCGAAGCCGATGACGGCTATTGGGAAGGCGAGGGGGTCAAGGCCGATGGCATGAAATACGAATTCAAGGTCGACCCGCACAGCGGCAAGATCGTCAAGGACGAGATGGATCACTGACAGCCTTGAGGGCCTCATCGCCGGCAACGCCGGCTCCCACAAGGTTCGCGGTGCACACAAAACCTGTGGGAGCCGGCGTTGCCGGCGATGAGGCCCGTCCAGGCACTCGAGCCGTCAGGCCACCAGCGCCTCGCCGATCGCCCGGTTGAACGCCGGAATGTCATCCGGCTTGCGCGAGGTGATCAGGGTCCAGTCCTTGGCCCCGCATTTCTGAACTTCCTTATCGACCCATTCGGCCCCGGCATTGGCCAGGTCGATCTTCAGGCTGGGGTAGGAAGTCAGCGTCTTGCCTTCGGCGACGCCGGCATCGATCAACGCCCAGGGGCCATGGCAGATCGCCGCGACCACCTTGCCGGCCAGGCTGAATTCCTTGATCAGGCGGCGGGCATCCTCGTCGGTACGCAGGGTATCGGCATTGACCGTTCCGCCCGGGATCACCAGGGCGTGGAAGTCGGCTTCGTGCATGTCCTTGAGCCGGGCATCGGATTCGACGGTGCGGTCCTTCTCGGTGTCATGCAGGAAGGTCTGCACCGTACCGCCCTCGATCGAGCCGTGGACCAGGGTCGCGCCCTGGCTGCGCAGCTCTTCGAGCGGTTTGAGCAGTTCGTCCCGTTCGACCCCGGCGTTCGAGGTGATTACCAGGATGTTCTTGCCTTGCAGTTGCTGAGCCATGAGTGAGCTCCTCCTGTTCAGGTCATGGCGGCGACTTGCCGCCTCCTGGGTGTTGAGGCACGGGCAGCGGGAAAAGTTTGTTTTTTCTGAACGCCCGCCGCCCGCCCGGGCTCAAACCAACAGATACCGAACCAGGACATCGCCATGAATGACAAACCCCATCGCCCGGAACTCCAGGCCTGGCACGACATGCTGATGGACGACGGCTACCGCCTTGACTCACCCGACGCCTGGCACACCAGCCTGTTGCAGGGCGCCGAGGAACTGCTCAGCAGCGGAGTGGTGGACTGGGACGAGTACATGGCGCTCAAGGCGCTGGCCAACAGCGGGCATGCCCGCGCGCTTGAAGATGCGCTGGACAGCCGGCTGGCGGACCCCGACGCATGAAAGCGCTGAAGATCGCCACCTTCAACATCAACGGCATCCGCGCACGCCAGGCCCATCTGCTGGCCTGGCTGGAGCGCGAGAAACCCGACATCGTCTGCCTGCAGGAGCTCAAGGCCGCCGACTTCCCCACCCAGCAAATCGCCGAAGCCGGCTATGGCAGCCTGTTCCTGGGGCAGCCTTCATGGAACGGCGTGGCCATCCTCGCCCGCGACGCCGAGCCGCTGGAGATCCGCCGCGGGCTGCCGGGCATGGAACACGATGCCCAGAGCCGCTACCTGGAAGCCGCCGCCAATGGCGTGATCGTCGCCTGCCTGTACCTGCCCAATGGCAATCCCCAGCCAGGCCCGAAGTTCGACTACAAGCTGGCCTGGTTCGAATGCCTGATCGAGCATGCACGGGCGCTGCACGACAGCGAACACCCGGTGGTGCTGGCCGGCGATTTCAACGTGGTGCCGACCGACCAGGATATCTACAACCCGCGTTCCTGGCTCAAGGACGCCTTGCTGCAACCGCAAAGCCGCGCCTGCTACCAGCGCCTGCTGGAGCAGGGCTGGGTCGATTCGCTGCGCCACGTCTATCCCGAGGAGCGCATCTACACCTTCTGGGATTACTTCCGCCAGCACTGGGAAAAGAACGCCGGCCTGCGCATCGACCATCTGCTGCTCAATCCATCCCTGGCGCCCTACCTGAAGAACGCCGGGGTCGATGCCTGGGTGCGCAACGAGCCCAAGGCCAGCGACCACGCGCCAACCTGGATCGAACTGGGCGCGCGCAAGAAGAGGTGAACCATGCACGCTTTCGATGACCTGCCCGGCGCACTGCCCAAGGTCCAGCAACTGTACTTCCATGACGACGGCGCCACGCCCAACAGCCACCTGCCGGTGTTGCGCTACCACCTGCGCCCCAGGCCGGGCAGCGATGCAGCCGCCGCCTTCGAGGCCCTGTTCCGCGATAACCACTGGAGTCCGCTTTGGCGCGATGGCATTTTCGACTATCACCATTACCATTCCACGGCCCATGAAGCGCTGGCCGTGGTGCAGGGCAGGGCGCGGGTCACCCTGGGCGGCGAGTCGGGGCAGACCCTGAGCCTGGAACCGGGGGACGTGCTGGTGCTGCCAGCCGGCACCGGCCACCGTTGCGTCGAGTGCAGCAAGGACTTCCTGGTGGTCGGCGCCTACCCGCGCGGGCAGGAAGACTACGACATCCAGCGCCCCGGCAGCGCCGGGCATGCCGGTTCGCAAGCGCGCATCGCCCGGGTGCCGCTGCCGGAGGCCGATCCTCTGGGCGGTATCGAGGGCCCGTTGATGACCGCCTGGGGGCCGGTTTGACCTGATATTGCAAGGCAGGCACATCAACTAGTGGCGTAACGACATACCTGCTTGTACGCTTCGCTTGATAGCCTCCTCCCGGGGACTCCTGCCGTGAAGCGCCTCCTGCCGATCGTCCTGTGCCTGCTGCCGGTCTTCGTCCATGCCGAAGAAAAGTACCAATACGTGCGTGCCGACCTTTATTTCGACGAGCAATGGACCGTCTCGGACAAGGACATCAAGGTCCTGGAGAACATGCCCGCGCCCACCAGCCAGCAGGGCTTCGGTTTCTGCTACGGGCATTCTGCCGCTACGGTGTTCAACTACCACAACTGCCAGGCCTACAAGGAAAGCTGCACCGCGGTGGAGCCCAATCGCCTGGTGTCACCGCTGGGCGTGGCGGTCTGGGGCCAGGAAATGCCGGTCTACGGCGAAGGCGGCTACAGCTTCAACAAACCCGAGGAACTGACCGAAGGCGGCAGCGCGATCCTGGCATTGTTCAATACCGCGGTAATCCGGGGTTCGGCCATCGACCAGGCCTGCATCGATGAACGTGCGTTCCTGGGCAGCCGCTATGTGGAAGACGGCAGCATCAGCGAGGCCTCGGTGGCGGCACAGCGCGAACTGCTCGGGCAGTTGCAAGCGTTCTACCGCAAGTACAACGGCAAGTTCGCCACTACCGCCGACATTCCCGAGACGGTCCTGGCCGAACTGCGCCAGATCGTGCCCTCGGTCGATAACCCGCAACTGGCCAAGGGCCTCAATGGCAGGAAATTCGGTGAATTCCTGTTGCGGGTGGTGATCCCGGACCGCTGCAAGCGCCTGCCCAACCATGTGCTGTTCGAGCGCAACATGAAGCTGGTGGAATACCCCGACAGCGAGAAAAAGCCCCACACCTATGCCGGCGCCCTGGCCGTGATCAAAAAGGCCATCGATGGCGGTTCGCCGTTGATCCTCGAAGTGGAATGCGCGCTCAAAAAGACCGGAGCCAAGGGCTGCAGCAAGGACTTCGCCCATTCCTACGTGATCTATGGCTACGCCAGGCTGTGCGAAGCCTCGGGAGAGTGCCGCTACGGCTTGCGCCTGCGCAACAGTTGGGGCGACAAGCAGGATGCCCTCGATCGTGTGCGCTGGTACGACGCCAGGCCACTGATCGAGGCGGCGCCGAAGAAAGGCGTGATTCTCGGCTGGCTGGTACCGCGGCCGAAGACCACGCCCTGACCAGGGCGGGGCAGACGGCCGCGCGGTGCGTCACTCCACCCCGGCGCGGGGCACGGGCGGCGAATGGGCGTTGTCGCACTCGGGCACCGGCGGGTGCTCCTGGGCGGCGTGGCGCAGGTCGTCGGTAACCCGCAGTTCCGCGCCGGTCGGCGAGAAGGTGGCCGAAGGCACGAACGGCGCGGGGTTGGCCGGCACCGGCCGCTTGCCGCGACGCAGTACGAAGAAGCCGACCATCGCCAGGTTGACCGCGGCGAAAGCCCAGAACAGCCCGGCCGCGCCGTAGCTGTTCATCACCGGCGAGATCGCCAGCGGACTCAAGGCCGAGCCCAGCGAGTTGATCAGCAGCATGCCCTGGATCATCGGCACCAAGGCTTCCACCGGGGCGCGGTCGGCGGCATGGCTGACCGATACCGGGTAGACCGCGAACACTCCGCCGCCGAGCAGGAACAGCATGGCCGGCAACAATACCGAATTGGACGGCAGCAGCACGATCACCACCGACAGCACCACGCACAGCGCGGCAAGGGCGATCAGCACGTCCTGACGGTCCTTGCGGTCGGACCAGCGGCCCACCGGATATTGCAGGAGCATGGCGCCGAGAATCACCCAGGCCATCATCCGGCCGACTTCGCCCACGTCCAGGCCGCTGCGTTGCAGGTACAGCGGCAGTAGGGTGTAGACCGCGGCGATCGTCACGCCCGAGCCGAAGCAACCGACCAGCCCGGTCGGGGTGACGCTTAGCAACTGGCGCGGTTTGAGCGGTTCGACATGTTCGAGGATCGGCGAAACCCGCGGCAGGATCACGATCGGCAGCACCGACAGCGAAGCCAGCATGCCGGCGACCATGAACGGTGCCGTGTCGCCCCAGCCGCTCAGGGCGCCCAGGCCGGCCTGGCTCAATACGCCGGCGCCGTAGAAGGCGATCATGTACAGCGCCAGCAGACGCCCGCGCACCTTGGTATCGCCGGCCATCAGCAGCCAGCTCTCGATCACCAGGAACACCCCGACCGTGGCCCAGCCGTTGATCAGGCGCAGCACCATCCAGCCCCAGGTATCGACGAACAGGCCTTGCAGCAGGATGGTCACGGCGATCAGCGAAGCGAAGCTGCTGTAGGCACGGATATGGCCGATGCGCAGGATCAGGCGGTCATTGAACACGGCGCCGAGGGTCAGGCCGATGAAGTAGGCGGACGACACCATGCCGATCAGGGTGGCCGACTCGCCGGCCTCATCCAGGCGCAGCGTGGTCAGGGAAGACAGGAAGCCGTTGCCCAGGGCCATGATGAACAGCCCGAGCAGGGGTGCCAGCGCCATCGCCAGCAAACGCGGAGACATAGGTACCTCGAAAATCGATTGAACAGCGGACAGACACCCTCGGGACGCGCGCGCATGTCAGCCGGACCGTTGCGGGCCGGGGCTGCTGGTTTTTGTTGGGGTTGTCGCTGCTCGATGCGATGAGGCGAAAAAGGGGCGCGCAATTCTAATGGGTTTCGGGGGCGGGCCGACAGGTGGTGCGGGGTGCGGCGCAGTGTCGCACCAGCGGCTCGGCGGCCTGATACCACGCGCCCACGCGCGCTGCTTCTGTAGGAGCGAGGCTCGCCCGCGAAGGACCGCGCAGCGGTCCCAAAATTGTGTTGTCGCCGCAAATCCGGGACCGCTGCGCGGTCCTTCGCGAGCAAGCCTCGCTCCTACGAGTCCGCGCCGGACTCTATAAATCCTGCCCAGGGCCAGCTTCCGAAAGAACCACTGGATAACCACCCACCTGATATTTCTGTCAGTTGTGAGCCGGCCCGGCCCGGCCCGCTCTAGCGTAAAGCGCATCTCTCCCTTTCTTGTGGTTTCCGCGTCGGCCCGACGATGCCTTCCGCAACCGTCCTGCGACGCTCATCCGAGGAGCTTGCGCGATGGCGAATAATTGGGTGGACCTGGGTAGTGTCTGGTCTGGCCGTGATCTTGCCGAGGGCGAACGGATCACGGTCAGCGTGCTCGACAAGGCGACGCAGAGCGTACTGGAACAGACTACCTTCGTGCCGCTGCCAGGTCGGCTAGGCCAGTACACCTGGGTGATGGACCTGTGCAAGCAGGTCAATGCCCGGATGCAACTGATTCAGGCCGGGATCAAGGCCGATACCAGGCTGGAGATCCCGGGCAGTTCCTATCTCAACAAGTTCTGGAACGTTACCGGGCGTGACGTGCAGGTCATCACCACGATCGCGAGTTCCAGCAACTGGCTCAGGGACTTGTCGTACTCGTAGCTGTTGACCTCCTGCTCGGTGACGGTGACGACCTGCTTTGCATCGGGGGGGGCACCCGCAGGCTGAGCTACCACGGCAACGGTCAGGTCAACACCTATTCCGCCGATGGCGACAAGACCAAGTACACCTTCAGCTATGACAAGGAAGGCCGGGTACGCGGCGGCACTATCGGCAACATGACGGACACCTACCACTATCGGGGTGATTGCGTTTATGCGCTGGTGCAGACGGACAGCACAACAGGAGCCAGCTTCAAGAAGCGTTCGCTCATCGTGCGCAACGAAAGCCGAGCCTGCCTGCTGCAGGATGCCATCACCGACAGCAACGAAAGCCGTTCCTTCGAATTGCGCGATGCCAACGGTACGGTATTCGCCAGCGTCGACCTGACAACCAAGGCCATCACCTATTTCCGCTACGAGCCCTACGGCCAGCGTTATTCCGGCACGAAAGCAACCAACTGGCTGGGCTTCAAGGGCGAACCGTTGAACAGTCTGGGGCTATACCACCCGGGCAATGGCTATCGCCTGTACGACCCGGCGCTTGGCCGGTTCCTCTCTCGCGACAGCAACAGCCCGTTCGGTATCGGTGGTGCCGGAGGCTATGTGTTCGGCAATGCCGATCCGGTCAACAACGCAGACCCCAGTGGCCGAGCAGTGGTCGCCCAGTATTCGCGCTGGAACAATGCGCCAGCCATCCAGAGCACGGCATTCCGTATCGTGGCAGGTGCGGTGGGGGTGCTGCTGGCTCCGTTCACTGCTGGCACCTCGATGCTGCTGGCGGTCGCGACCACCGCCCTGGCAGCGATTTCCTTCGCCTTCGACGTGGCCTCGATCATCATTGCGGAAAGTGATCCCCAACTCTCCAGGACGCTGGAAGCCTGGGGACAGGCCTTCGGTATCGCCAGCGCGGCGGCCGGGATCTCCATGGGCCTGCACGGTCTGAAGGGGCTTCCGCGCAACTGGTTCCGTACTCGGGGCGGGCCGCTGTCCAAGGTTCCGGCGAAGTGGCCCACGGTGCCCAGTGAACTGCGGTTCGCCCAGCAAGCACGGGCCAAGGCGCTGACCCAGTTGGTCCAGCATGTGGACGAGGCAAAGGCTACGGGTAAGTTCGATGCGTTCAAGGCGGCCTACCTCAACAACGGTACGGAGGCTGCGGGGGGACTGTTCTTGAGCGGCGGGTTCAAACAGCAGATCACTTCCACCACCCGGAAACTGTACAAGGGCACGGTTCGGCAATTCGATGAGGAATTGTTCGATTTGTTTGGATACACCATGGATTTCTATACGGGCCCGAATGTGCTGGGTCAGAAGTTCATACCACCGATGGTCAGCGAAACGGAAATAAGGTCGCTGGTGGCATTGCCGATGCTGGGCCGGGAGGACCTGCTCAAATAGCAGGGGTGAACGCCACGAAGGGGGCCCGGTGCCCCCTTCGTCGACGCCTGCCAGGTCCTTGCGCAGGAAATCACTTCGCCATCCCACTGGCCTCGATCCGGATCCGCTCGCCACGACACTCGTTGCGGTCGCTCCTGCGCTCGGCGAGGAAGTCCTGGCCGAGCACGCCTTTTAAACTGCGTTCGCCCTTGAAGTCTCTGGGCAGTGCGACGCGGACCTCTTCCAGGTACTCCCCGGTACAGATCAGCTGGAAGTTGTTGGCGGCGGCCTTGTTGCCATAATCATCCGCCAGCTTTGCCTGGAACTGTTCCCTGGACACCGAGCCGCCGGCGTTCTCGCGGACATAGGCGCCGGCCGACGAATCGTTGAAGGATTTCACCAGGTCCACCGCGAGCCTGAAGTACTGGTCATCGTCCATGGCGGTCTGGCAGACGCCGTGTTTCTTCCATTCGTGGTTGCCGAACCGGGTGTCGTAGTGGAAGTTGGGCATCCACGGCTTGATGTAGTCCACCGTGGCCTGGTCCAGGTCCAGCGCCGGGCCGGCGCAACTGCCGTAGTCGATGCCACAGGCCTGCTTGTTCGGCCACAGGCCGTGCAGGGTGAAATGATCGACCTTCAGCTCGCCTTCGCGCATGGCCTGGCATTCCGGTTTGCCCGGCCCGCTGCGGTCGTGCTCGCAAAAGCCCGGCTGCCAGGTTATCGCCAGCACGTGGCTGTCGTACTGGTCGGCAACGCTGCAGGCACGCGCGCCGGGCTGGGCGATGTGCAAGCCCTCGACCCGGCCGCACTCGGCGGCGACCCAGCGCAGGTCCTTGCTACCGCTGCCGACATTGACCCGCACCCATTGGTACTGCTCGCGATTGACCTCGGCGATGGGCAACGCCTGGCCAGGCTGCACGGACAGCCCACCGGGGTTGGTGCGGTTCTTGAAAGACTGGAAGGCCTCGCAACTCTGGGTAATGGTGAAGGTCCCCGCGCTGGCATCCACGGCCAGCGCCGTGTCGATGCTGAGGAGGGAGAGGGCGCTTGCAACGGTAAGTGCGGCCAGGCGTGCCATGGTGATTTCCTGTATCGGGGAATGAGGCTCGCAGTGTCGAGCGGCGTCCGGCTGGCAGGAACCGGGACGCCGTTCATGGAGGGGCCTGTATTCGTTGGCGCGGGATATTACCGATAGTGCGGGAAAACCGCGACTCAACCGAACTGCAGGAACTACAGGCAACTGCGATCGAACAGTCCCCTGTGCTAGGCATGGGTATCTACACATCTTTTAATGTGAGAGGCCTGTCAGTAGATCGCATCAGGGCTGACAGGTGCTTGCCATGACGTTTCCAGCGCCCTTGAGATCGAGCGCCGCCCGCGCGGCGCATCGCCGGCAACGCCGGCTCCCACATTTGTTGCAACGTACCTATGCCTGACAGGCCATGGTGATCGCCTTGCTTGTACGACGCGATACCCTGTCGAACCCAACAGTCTCCCCGCAGTAGATCGCCGAACATCCAAAGGCTGGCAGCGCAGATTCACGGGCCATGGGTGGGAGCCGGTGTTGCCGGCGATGCGCCGCGCGGGCGGCGCTCGATCTGGAGAACGCTGAAGATTTGTCGGCTTGCGCTTGGTGGTCATCATGCGGTCTCTTGACAAGCGACACAGGGTCGCCACTGGTCTTCGGGAAACGATGTGTAGATACCCAGACATGCTGGGACCGCTTCTGGGCCAACCGGCCGGGCAAGGACGCGTTGTCGCAGGTGGCTGAGCCGGCACCGACGATCGTCGTTGCCAATGGCGTGAACCGGGCCAAGGTACTGACCTTGATGTAAGTGCGCGGTATTTGCCTGGGGGCACCTGATATTTCTGTCAGTTGTGGCTCCAGGTGAATGTTGCTGCAATCGGATCGTTCATCCCGCTGGCACCATCCTCAGGAGATCGCTATGAACCGGATTCCGCTTGGCAGCACCGCCAGGCTTATCGACCTGGAATTCTCTTCCAGTGACCTTTACCCGCCGCTGCGCGCTACTACTGCGCGCATCCAGGTCAGCATGGTGCCGCAGGAGGCACCGAAGGAGCTGAGCTTCCAGCTGACGCTCAACGGCCAGCCAGGCATCCCCGAAGGCATGCAACTGAACCTCTTGCCGGAACAGGGCACCGGCCATTTGCTCGTGGACAGGAGATTTATCGAACATTACAAGGGCACCTGGCCCGTGCAATTGAAACTGCTGGCGCTGCATGATGGCACCTTGCTGGACGAGGCAACGCTATCCCTTCATGACACCCGCAAGATCGCCCCGGCCCGGATGGAGGGAAACATCCACCCAGCGGAGCGGATCGAGATCCCGAGCGGCGACGATGCCTGGGTCGTGATAATGCCGACCTTCTACGACCGTATGGGTGTTGTCCTGCCGGTTGAAGAGCTGGACTGGTTCGTTCAGCTTTACGGACAGCCCACGGGAGTCGTCCCCCACGGTCACGTGTTGCAGATCACCCCCGCTGCGCAGGCCGGCAAGGTCCAGGCCATGCTCCATAGCGCCTATGGGTTGCAGTTGATGATGACCCTGACACTGGAGCAAGCAGCACCGGTGGTTTCCGCCCCGCGGGCCGGCTCTGCTGCCGACTTCGAGCTGATCGTCAGTCACAAGCATCTCTATGCCCCGGCTACCATCGGAGCGCCGACCGTGCACATCACCTATGCGCCGGCCGAGCCAGCAGTGGGCCTGGTGCGCTATGTCGTCAAGATCAACGGCGAGCAAGGCCCGTTCACGGGGTTGTTCATCAGCGAGAACGAAGAGACGCAGAGCGGCAGGATCGAGGTTGACCACCGTTTCCTCGACACCTGGCGCGGTACCTGGCCCGTGACGGTGAACATCCATGTGGTGCACAACTTCCAGGAAGTCGCAGTGGGCGAGGTGGTGATGCATAACCTGCGCACCGACCTGCTGCCTGCGGTTCGCGCTGAATGGAAAACCCCGCCGGCGGGCGAGCCGATCAGTATTCCCACGGACAAATCGATCTACGTGGTTGCCCTGGTGTCCTTCTACGACGAGAACGACGCACGCTTGCCGTACAACGAGCCGGCGTATTGGCAATGGTCGGTCGACCTGCCGTTGCCCTACGACGGGATAGCCATGCTCAAGCATGTCATCGAAGTGACGCCGCAGGCCCGTCCCGGGAAGTTCGAGCTGGTCGGTTCCGAAAGCCAGGGGCTGACAAGCCGGATGATCTTCACTTTGGTGTGACAAATCCGGGTGGGCACCTGATATTTCTGTCAGTTGTTGGCTTTTCCCACCGGTGTTCGAATGGGCCTCGTACAGCCATGTCATTCCGCCACGAGGCCCGTCACCATGTCCAGCAGCCAATCCCCGCTGTATTTCAACGACCGCGACCTGGGCAACGACCTGGTCGGCGAGCTCAAGGGCAGTGTCCTGTTCGCCCAGGTCTCGGTGCTGCCGTCGCGCAGTTCGCCGATTGCCGGCGATGTGCAGCCGCGCCTGACCGGCCTGCGCGATACCCTGGTGATGTTCAAACCCATCAGTGCCATTGACGCTGCCGAGGGTATCCAGCTGAGTGTCGGCGACTTCACCCTGGCCATGGCGCCGCCGGAGCAATTGCCGCCGATCGCCGAGCGCGACAGCGATGCGGAATATGGCCGCATCGTCTACGGCGAGAACTTCTGGAGCGCGATCCTGCCCTGGCAGCAGGTGATGGCCGGCATGGACCTGGTGTTCAGGGCCGGGGCCCTCTCGGGGACCTTCGCCGACGCCGATGTCGGCGCGCCAGGCGAAATGCTGGTCAACACCATCGATATCGGCATGCTGACCCCCAACCGGCGCAAGTTTACCGACGAGTTCATCACCCAACTGCATCGCGAGTACTTCCAGACCCTTCCGTGCAGCCGCCTGATCGTCAACCAGTACGAGCCGATGCACTTCCAGTTCATCGAAATGGCCGATGGCACCTTGTACCTGGAGCGCTCGCAGGATGAAGGCACCTGGCACGCTGGAGACCTGCGCCAGCGCATCGGCAAGGAACTGGTGTGCCTGGGCATCAACAATGCCAGCCAGGGCATTCATTCCTCGCCCGGCAGCGGCGAGAACGGCCTGAACAAGCATATGGTGATCGCCTTGCTGACGGCGCACACCTCGGTCGGCAATTACCGCAACGGCGTGGTGATCCATGGTGGCTCGGGCGGTGGCGGGATGGTGACGCTGCAATACATCGCCAGCAACGAACTGAGCCATGAATTCGGCCATCACTATGGCCTGTCCCATCATCCCGGCGGCTTCGCCGGTTCGGTGCATCGCGCAGCCCGGGGCACCAACTCGGCCTGGGGCTGGGACAGCGACAACAACGTGTTCATGCCCAACTTCCTCAAGGAACGCAGCGGTGAGGATACCTGCGAGGGCGGAACCTGCGAGCCGCCGTTCCATGGGCATCAGTTCGGCCGCGATTCCATGTCCGATGGCTTTGCCCACTATCCCTCGGTCAACCACTACACCCAGTTCACTCCCTGGAGCCTCAAGACCATCCAGGGCTACCTGGAGAACAATGCGATCTTCAGTACCCGTTCGGCCACCGGCCATTTGAAATGGGACGAACAGCAGAAGGCCATGTTGCCGTGGGGCGAACTGCACCGCGCCGGGGTGGATGAACTGGACCTGGCCTCGATGACCGAGCTGCTCAAACGGTTCAAACGGATCGAGGTGGACCTGGGCGAGGGGCACTGGGCCGCCGACATCCACCTGCCCGCGACGGCCGACAGGCTGCGGGGCGTGCGCATCCTGAGCACGGCGGCGGCCGACAGCGTGCTGCATGTCAATGGCACCCGCGTCACCGTGAAAAAGGGCGATTTCCTGAACTACGAAATGGACGGCACCTGGACCCGGGTCGAGGACTTCTCCGTGAACGTCGCCGGCCAGCCGGAGCAGGTGGGGGTTCCGGTCACCACCGTGCTCGGCTACTACGATCCGGAGCTGGGGCGCGCCGGCATTATCTATCCGGCGCTGCATTGTGCCTGGGGCATGACCTATCCCGGCGTTCCCGAGGAGATCTCCCTGAAGTTGCATGCCTACGCCATGGTGACCAACGCGCAAGACGAACGATTGTACTTCCCGTTGCGCAACAGCCGGGTCAACCCGGGCGAACTCAACCGCCTGCACCTGAACATTCCGCAGGCGTTCAAGGCCATCTACATCGTGGTCTACTGCGCCGACATCCAGAACGCCTCGCGGGGGATAGACCCGCCCGAGGGGATTGCGCGGGTGACGTTCACTGGCCGGGACTGATCCGGCCGGGAGGTTTTTTGACTGTGATTGGCCACGTTCGACGTCCTATCCGCCCAGGAGGCGTATCAACATGTCTACCGTCAAGCCCCCGCTGTATTTCAACCAGGCCGTAGCGCGAAACAACCTGACCGGAGGCAACCTCGAGGGGGCGGTGGTCTTCGCCCAGGCTTCGACGCTGCCCCAGCCCAACGAGCCGATTCCCGACGAATTCAAACCCCGGCTTGTGGCGAACCGCCATACCTTGGTGTTGTTCAAACCGACGAACCTCGATGGCCTCTATGTTGACCGCGTGCAAGTGTGGGTCGGTGATCAGGAACTCCAGATGGGGAAGCCCGAATATGTGCCGCCCGTCACCGAGCGCTCCAGCGATGACGAGTATGCCAGGATCGTCTATAGCAGTTGGTACTGGTCCGTCTTCCTACCTTATCGCTTCGTGATGCCGGGTCTAAGGCTCGATTTCAAGGCATTGGGACGTGAAGGCAGCTATTCCCCGGATGTCGGCGCCGCTGGCGAGCTGCTGCTCAACACCATCGATATCGGCATGCTCACTCCCAACCAACGCGTGTTCATCGATGATTTCACCGATGAGCTGCAACGCCAGTACTACCAGACCATTCCGTGCTCTCGCCTGATCGTCAACCAGTACGAGCCGGTGCACTGCGAGGTCATTGAAATGGCCGACGGCACCCACTACACCGACCACTCCGCGGAAAAGGGCGAGGTGCATGGCGGTGATCTGCGCCAACGCATCGGCAAGGAGCTGATCTCCCTGGGAATCAATAACGCGGCCGTTGGCGTGCACAGCTCACCCGGCAGTGGCGAGGACGGGCTCAACCGACATTGGGTAGTGGCGCAGCTGACGGCGCACAGCTCGGTGGGCAACTACAGCAATGGCCGTGTAGTGCACGGTCTTTCCGGTGGAGGCAGCATCGTGACGCTGTATGGTTGCGACGGGAACGAGTTCAGCCATGAACTGGGGCATAACTTCGGCATCAATCACTACCCCGGCGGCTTCGATGGGTCCATCCACCGCGCCGCCTTTTCACCGAATTCAACCTGGGGCTGGGACAGCGACAGGAATGTCTTCCTGCCCAATTTCGAAAAAGCCATAACCGGCGTGCCGACGTGCCAAAGTGGCCGGTGTGAACAGCCCTTCCATGGCCATTCCTTCGGCAAGGACACCATGGCGGAAGGTTACCCGCTGTACCCTGACACCAACCGCTACACCATGCTCACCCCATACAGCCTGAAGATCGCGCAGGGCTTCATCGAGGGCAAGGCGGTGTTCAGCAAGACATCCTCGACTGGCTATATGAAGTGGGATGAAGGCCGCAAAAGCATGGTCGAGTGGGGCGAGTTGTATCGCGCCGCCCCCGAAGAGGCGGGTCAGGGCGGGCTTATGCCATTGCTGAGAAGTTTCCAGCGGGTGGAAGTGGATATTTTCGACGGGCATTGGGCTGCAGAGATCTTCCTGCCCATTCCGGAAACCGCCAATCGAGGGAAAGGCGTGCGCATCATTCACCAGGCAACCTACGAGACCACGCTTCATTTAAACGGCACCACCCTGCAACTGAACAAGGGCGATGTGCTGAACTTCGTCTCGGATGGCAGGGCCTGGGAGCCGTATGAAGACTTTCCCGAGCATGTCGCTGGCCGCCCGCAGCAGATCGGTGTGCCAGCCACTACGCTGGTTGGCTTCTACGATCCCGACCTGCAGCGGGCCGGAATCGCTTACCCAGCCCTGCATTGCGCCTACGGGGTTATTCATCCGGCTGCCAGCGCTGCGGAGGTTGACGCCGCTCGATGCTATGCGTGGATCAGTAATGCCAGGAACGAACGTCTGTACTTCGTGCTTCACGGCACCCGTTTGAACACTAATGAATTAAACCGCTTCCACTTCAACGTACCGCAGTCCTTCCAGGCGACCCATGTGCGGGTCATCTGCCACGGTACCCAGAACGTTTACGGTGTCATCGCCCCGCCGAAGGGAACCGCGCGGGTGACGTTCACCGGCCGCGATGCCGACTGAGCGGTGCACGGCCAGGAAGGTGGGGTAGCTGGAGGCCTCATCGCTGGCAAGCCAGCTCCCACAGGGTTCGCAGCGACCTGAACCTGTGGGAGCCGCACTTACAACGGATAATTCCTCAATTCCCGGGCAATCAACATGCGCTGGATCTCGCTGGAGCCTTCGTAGATCTGCGTGATCCGCGCATCCCGGTAGTACTTCTCCACCGGGTAATCCTCCAGATACCCGTACCCACCATGCACCTGGATCGCCATGGAGCACACCCGCTCGGCCATTTCCGAGGCGAACAGCTTGGCTTGCGAGGCCTCGCTCAGGCACGGTTTGCCGACCGTGCGCAGGCGTGCGGCGTGGAGGATCAGCAGGCGTGCGGCATTGATCTGCACCTGCATGTCCGCCAGCAGGTTGGCGATGCTCTGGTGTTCGTTGATCGGCTTGCCGAACTGGATGCGCTCGCGGGAGTACACCAGCGCCGCTTCGAACGCCGCACGGGCGATGCCCAGCGCCTGGGCGGCGATACCGATGCGCCCGCCCTCGAGGTTGGACAGGGCGATGGCCAGGCCCTTGCCGCGCTCGCCCAGCAGGTTGGCCTCGGGGATCCGGCAATCGTTCAGGGTCACGGCGCAGGTGTCGGACGCCTTGATGCCCATCTTGTGCTCGCTGCGATCGACCACGAAACCGGGGTTGTCGGTCGGTACCAGGAACGCCGACAGGCCTTTCTTGCCCAGTTCCGGATCGGTGACGGCGAAGACGATGGCCAGGCCGGCGCGGCGGGCGTTGCTGACGAACTGCTTGGCACCATTGATCACCCAGTGGCCGTCCTGCAGTTCGGCACGGGTGCGCAGGTTGTGCGCTTCGGAGCCGGCCTGCGGTTCGGTCAGGCAAAAGCAGCCGATCACTTCGCCGCTGGCCAGGCGCGGCAGCCAGGCCTGTTGCTGTTCAGCATTGCCGTAGGCCAGCAGCGGGCCACAGCCCACCGAGTTGTGAATGCTCATCATCGCCCCGGTGGCACCGTCACCGGCGGCGATTTCTTCCACGGCCAGGGCATAGGCCACGTAGTCGGTGTAGCTGCCGCCCCATTCTTCCGGCGCGACCATGCCGAGCAGGCCCAGCTCGCCCATCTTGCGCACCACCTCGTTGTCGATCCAGCCGGCCTTTTCCCAGGCCTGGGCATGGGGCGCGATTTCGTTGCGGGCGAAGTCGCGGGCCATGTCGCGGATCATGCTCTGTTCTTCAGTCAGTTCCAGGTCTTGCATAGCGGTGCTCCGGCTCTCAGAGGCCTTCGAAGAATTGGTCGACGCGCTGGCGGTCCAGGCCTGCTACGGTCGGTGGGTTCCAGCGCGGCTGTTTGTCCTTGTCGATAAGCAGGGCGCGCACGCCCTCCATCAGGTCGCCATGCTCGAACCACTGCTGGTCCAGGTGCAGCTCCATCCTGAAGCAGTCCTCCAGGGACAGGCCACGCCCGCGGCGCAGCAACTCAAGGGTGACCGCCATGCCCAGCGGCGAGCGGCTGTCCATCAGGTCGGCGGTTTTCAGCGCCCATTCATGGCTGCCGGCGACGTTCACCGTGCGCAATTGCTCGAGGATGCCGGCGATATCCGGCAGGGCGAAGAAGTGGTCGATAGCCGGGCGCAGCTCGGCCAGTGGCGGATTGGCCAGGGTCTGGCTACCGAGGCGGGCGAGGGCGCCTTGCAGGTCCTTCAGTGGGTATTCACCCCAGCTCAACCGATCGAGAGCCCGGTCCAGATCGTCCAGTTTGTCGCTCTCCAGGTACCAGTCGGCCAGCCCGCAATACAGCGCGTCGGCGGCCTGGATCTGCACGCCGGTCACGCCCAGGTAGGTGCCCAGCTCACCCGGCACCCGCGAGAGGAAGTAGCTGCCGCCGACATCCGGGAAATAACCGATGCCCACCTCCGGCATGGCCAGGCGGCTGCGCTCGGTGACCACCCGTAGCTCGGCGCCCTGGGCCAGGCCCATGCCGCCACCCAGGGTAAAACCGTCCATCAGGCAGACGATGGGCTTGCGGTAGTGATGGATGAACAGGTCGAGGTCGTACTCCTCGACGAAGAAATCATGGTGCAGGGTGGCACCGCTTTTGTAGCTGTCGTACAGCGAGCGGATATCGCCGCCGGCGCAGAAGCCCTTGGGGCCTTCGCCGCGCAGGACCACGGCATGGATATCGGCATCCGCCGCCCAAGCCTCCAGGTGCCGGCGCAGGTCGCGGACCATCTGCAAGGTGAGGGCGTTGAGGCCGGCGGGGCGGTTGAGGGTCAAGTGGCCGATATGGTTGCGGACTTCGGAAAGGACCTGAGCGGTTTGCGCTTGGAAATTGTCGGTAGTCGAAACTGGCGCAGTCATCGCTGTCTCCCTGCTTTGTTATTGATTTTCCACATGAATTATCGAGGCGTGGAGTATTGGCCAAGGATCGCCCGGATCGTAGCAGTGCAAATTTGCCAAGCTCAATCGACAAAACTGCAAGGCCAATCTGCAAATTTGCATGGGCAACCCCGACCTTGGGCCCCGCACTCGACACTTTAGCCTTGTGACCCGCCCGCACAGGGGCTTAGTTCCCTCGACCGCCCGGCCCATGGCCGCGGCCAAAGCACCGCGAATCCGCGTCCAAGGCAGCGTAGGGCAGGGCGTCCGGGCTTTCGATAATCGGCTCCGACAACCGTCCCCACCGTTCGCGGAGAGCGTCATGCACAACAATAAGAATGCCAATGCCCGTTTCCTGCCGCTGTTGGCCGGCCTCGCCAGCGTCGGGCTCGCCCCGCTGGCCCAGGCGGAAATCATGCTGTACGACAAGGATGAAACGACTTTCTCCACCGATGGCTACGTTAACGCCTTCTACGTCAACAGCGATATCGACCGCGCCGGCGAGCAGTACGACCGCCGTCAATCGCGGATCAAGATGGGCTTTCTGCCCAACACCCTCGGCTTCAACATGACCAAGCAGATGGGCAACCTCAAGCTCGGCGGCCGCGCCTCGTTCTGGGTCACCATCAACGATAGCGAGCAGAACGGCACCGATACCGCCATCGACGTGCGCCAGTTCTACGGCACCGTAGCCAATCCCGAATGGGGCGAAGTGCTGATCGGCAAGGACTTCGGCCTGTTCGCCCGCTCCAACATCCTGCTCGACGAGCTGCTGGCCGGCTACGGGCAGGTCAGCGACACCCTGGGCCTGGTGGATGGCGGCGGGGTGTCGTTCGGCAACATCGGCAGCGGTTATCCGTACCCGTTCCCGTCGGCGCAGATCACCTACCGCACCCCGGTGATGGACGGCCTGCGCATCGCCGTGGGCGTCCTCGACCCGGTGGACACCAACGACGACAGCGCGGTGGGCAAGGCCTACCAGAAGAACCCGCGTACCGAGAGCGAGATCACCTACCAGTTCGACCTTGGCGGCGCGCAGATCTATAGCTGGATCAACGGCAGCTACCAGACCTCCGACAATACCGACCACAACGTCGACAGCGTCACCTCCAAGGGCCTGGGCTATGGCGTGCAGGCAAAAATGGGCGCGTTCTCCCTGACCGGCTCGGGTTTCACCGCCAAGGGCATCAACCCGTTCTTCACCAACAATGCCGGCGAAGCGACCCTGCGCGAAGTGGATAGCAAGGGCTACCTGGTGCAGGGCTCGTACAAGTTCGGCAAGAACCGCCTGGCGCTGTCGTATGGCAAGACCAAGGACGACGGCAACGGCGCGGTGAACACCGGCGCGGACTATGAAACCCGCGGCATCGCGCTGTTCCACGACATCAACGACAACCTCAAGCTGGTAGCCGAGTACAACCAGTTCGAGATCGACGGCCATCACGGCGACGCGCAGAACGAGGACACCGACACCCTGGCCCTGGGTGCCGTGCTCACCTGGTGAACCCCACCATCGCGGGGCGGGGCCTTTCGGTCGGCAAGGCGCATCCTGCCGGCTCAAGAGCCCTGTCTTGCGGTGGCCTCTCGGGCCCTATCGCTGGCAAGCCAGCTCCCACAGGTTCAGCGGTGCACGCGGTCCTTGTG
Source organism: Pseudomonas bharatica (assembly GCF_048586865.1). Classification (NCBI taxonomy): domain Bacteria; kingdom Pseudomonadati; phylum Pseudomonadota; class Gammaproteobacteria; order Pseudomonadales; family Pseudomonadaceae; genus Pseudomonas; species Pseudomonas bharatica. The sequence continues at coordinate 220,986 of NZ_JBMAWR010000001.1, forward strand.
GGAGCTGGCTTGCCAGCGATAGGGCCATCAGCAACACCACACATTCACAATCTACAACCAATGCCACCACCACCCACTACCCAAGTAGCATTCGAGCCCCTCCCGCCGGCCCCTAGAATTGCGCCATACATCCATTAAAACGCTGGAGGCTGCCATGCCGCAGTCCAACGCCGAAGGCGTTCTCAGTGCCGTATCCCGCGCCGTGATCGCCGAAGAGGCCGCCCAGGACCTCGCCCGGCAATTGATGCACCCGCACCTGGGCTTCGTGCTGTTCTTCTGCTCCGCCGAATACGACCTTCCAGCCCTGGCCGAGGCCCTGCAGCAGAGCCTCGGCGGGATCCGCCTGGCCGGCTGCACCAGCGCCGGGGAAATCACCCCGGAAGGCTACGGTCGCGGCTGCATCACCGCCCTGGGTTTCGATCACCGGCACTTCTCCATCGCCGCCGAATTGATCGCGCCGATCCACGATTTCACCCTGATCGACGCCCAGCGCTGCGTCGAACGCTTGGTCAACGAATGCCGCGGCAACACCCTGGCGCCGATCAAGGGCCACAGCTTCGCCCTGACCCTGCTCGATGGCCTGTCGAGCCGCGAGGAAATGCTGCTTGCCGCGCTTAACGCTGCCCTCGGCGATATTCCCCATTTCGGCGGCTCGGCCGGCGACGACAACTACCTGGACCATACCCACGTCTACTACGACGGCGCCTTCCACAGCGGCGCGGCGGTGGTGCTGCTGGTCAACACCTGGCTGGACTTCGAGGTGTTCACCACCCATCACATCCAGCCCCGCGAGGAAAAGCTCGTGGTAACCCGCGCCGACCGCGCCCTGCGCCGGGTCTACGAGCTCAATGCCGAGCCCGCCGCCCTGGCCTATGCACAGTTGCTCGGCGTGCCGGTGGCGCAGATCGACCAGCGCACCTTCGCTGCCCATCCGCTGGCGGTGCGCATCAACGAGCGCTACTACGTGCGGGCGATCCAGCAGGTCCACGACGACCTGAGCCTGAGTTTCTATTGCGCCGTGGAAAACGGCATCGTCCTCACCGCCATGCACCCGGGGCCGCTGGTTCCGAATTTGAACGCGGTGTTCGACGGCCTTTGCGAGCGGCTTGGCACGCTGGTCCTGACCATCGGCTGCGACTGTTTCCTGCGCCGCCTGGAGCTGGAAGGCCAGCCGGAAAAAGCCCAGGTCGAAGCGATCCTGCGCCGGCATGCGGTGGTGGGGTTCAACACCTATGGGGAACAGTTCAATGGCATGCACATCAACCAGACCTTCACCGGCGTTGCCATCGGACGTTCCCGTGCCCGCCGATTCGACTGAAGCCCAGGCGCTGATCGCGCAACTGCGCCATGAAAACCACAAGCTCGGCCGCATCAATGCAGCGCTGATCGAGCGCCTGGAGTCCGGTGCGGCGCGCCCCGACGATTCCTATGCGGCGTTCCAGCACTCGGTGGTGCTGGCCGAGCAGGTGCGCGAGCGCACCGACGCGCTGAACCAGGCCATGGCCGAGCTGAAGGCAAGCAATCACCTGCTCAGCGACGCCCGCCACCGCGCGGAAACCGCTCATCAATACCTGGTGGATGCGATCGAGAGCATCTCCGACGCCTTCGTGCTGTTCGACGCCGACCTGCGCATCGTCTTGTTCAACCAGCGCTTCAAGGCGCTCTGGGCAAATAGCCGGATCCGCATCATCAGCGGCATGCACCTTTCCGAGGTGCGCCGCTTGATGCTGCGTACCGGGTTGTTCACCGAGGAGCCGCGCAGCATCAACGACGAAAACCTGCTTTACCGGCTGCGTGACGGCCGCTGGCTGCAGGTGTCCGAACGCCCGACCCAGGGCGGCGGGCGCGTGGTGCTGCTGACCGATATCACCGAGGTCAAGCACAGCGAAACCCAGCGCCGCGAGCAGGCCGTGGCGCAGAAGTCGCACTTGCTGCAACGTGCCGTGGACAACCTGTCCCAAGGCGTTGCCATGGTCAATGCCGATGGCGTGCTTGAGCTGTGGAACCGGCGTTTTCTCGAACTCAGCGGCCTGGCGCCGATTGCCGCACACCGGCAGTTCGCCGATGTCATCGGTGACAGCGAGCTGGACCTGCTGACCCCCGCCAGCCGCGATGCCAACGGTCGGCCGCTGCGGGAGCTGGAGCAACGCCTGTATGACGGGCGCATGCTGGAGATCCGCACGCACCCGCTGCCCACCGGTGGCTTCGTCAATACCTTCACCGATATCACCGAGCGCTATCAGCATGCCGAAGCCCTGAGCGAGAGTGAGCGCTGGATACGCCTGATCACCGACCAGGTGCCGGCGCTGATCGCCTACCTGAACGCCGACCTGGTCTACGAGTTCACCAACAAGGTCTACGAACAATGGTATTGCTGGCCCCACGAGGCGATGCTCGGCCAGCGCCTGCGCGACGTGCACAGCGCCGAGCATTACCAGCGTCTGGAAAGCTATATCGCCCAGGCCCTGGCCGGCGAGGCCGTGACCTTCGAGTTCGCCGAAACCAACGCCCATGGCCAGGAGCGCTACATGTTGCGCTCCTATGTGCCCAATCGCCTGCCCAGCGGCGAGGTGGTGGGGATCTTCGTGATGATCCGCGATATCACCGAGCGCCGGCGGACCGCCGAGGCGCTGCACCAGGCCTACCAGCACCTGGAGCTGCGGGTGCGCGAGCGCACCGCCGAGCTGACCCAGCTCAACCAGCAGTTGCTGCGCGAGATCGAGGAGCGTCGCCGCGCCGAGTCGCGGCTGCGCGATGCCAAGCAGGAAGCCGAGCAGGCCAACCTGTCGAAAACCAAGTTCCTTGCCGCCGTCAGCCATGACCTGCTGCAGCCGCTGAACGCCGCACGCCTGTTCACCAGCGCCTTGCAGGAGCAGAGCGGCAGCCCGGCGCTGGTGCGCAACGTCAGCAATGCGCTCGACGATGTAGAAAGCCTGCTCGGCACCCTGGTGGATATCTCCAAGCTGGACGCCGGGGTGATCAAGGCCGATATCGCCACCTTCGCCGTCAGCGACCTGCTCGACAACCTGGCCGCTGAATATTCCGCCACCGCCGCCAGCGAGGGCCTGCGCCTGGACTACGTGCCGACCCGCCTGCGGGTGCGCAGCGATATGCAACTGCTGGCGCGGATCCTGCGCAACCTGCTGAGCAATGCCATTCGCTACACGCCGAGCGGGCGCCTGCTGCTGGGCTGCCGGCGCCGGGCGGGGCGCCTGTGGATCGAAGTCTGGGACACCGGCATCGGCATCGCCCCGGACAAGCGCGAGGAAATCTTCCAGGAATTCAAGCGCGGCGACTCCCAGCGCCCCGACCAGGACCGGGGCCTGGGGCTGGGCCTGGCCATCGTCGAGAAGATCGCCGGGATTCTGGGCCATCGCATCCAGTTGCGCTCGACGCCGGGCAAGGGCTCGGTATTCGCCATCGAGGTGCCGCTCAGCCGCCAGCCGCCGCAGGCCCTGGTCACGGTGCCGGAGCCGCTGCCGTCGCTGGAGCGTCTGGAAGGGGCGCGGATCTGGGTGCTGGATAACGATGCAGCGATCTGCGCCGGCATGCGGACCTTGCTGGAGCAGTGGGGCTGCCGGGTCAATACCGCGCTGAACGAAGAGGAACTGGCCGGACAGTTGCCCGCGCAGGAAACCGGGTTGCTGATCGTCGACTATCACCTGGACAACGATCGCAATGGCCTGGACGCGGTGGCGGCGATCAACGCGCGGCGGGTCTCACCCCTGCCGGCGCTGATGATCACCGCCAACTACAGCAACGAATTGAAGCAGCAGGTGCGCGAGCTGGGCCATACCCTGATGCACAAGCCGGTGCGGCCGATGAAGCTCAAGGCCGCCATCAGCCACCTGCTCGGTAACGAACTCAGCGTGCTGCACGCCCGCTGACAAAGTGGGCGACATCGTTGAAGCCCGGGGTCGAGGCATGGCCCGGGGTGACCAGCGAATCGATGAAGGCTTCGTCCTCGGCGCTGATCTTCACCTGCAACGCGCCGCCGTAGGTGTCCCATTGCGCCTCGGTGCGCGGGCCGACGATGGCCGAGCTGACCGACTGGTTGTTCAGCACCCAGGCGATGGCGAACTCGACCATGCCCACGCCCTTGGCTTCGGTATAGGCGTGGATCTTCTGGGCGATGGCCAGGGACTCGGCACGCCATTCCACCTCGAGGATGCGCTTGTCCTGGCGCGCTGCGCGGCTGCCGGCCTCGGGTTCGACGTTGGGTGCGTACTTGCCGCTGAGTACCCCGCGGGCCAAGGGGCTGAAGGGCACCACGCCGAGGCCGTGGTACGCCGCAGCCGTCAATTGTTCCGGTTCGGCCTGGCGGTTGACGATGTTGTACAGCGGCTGGCTGACCACCGGCTTCGGCACGCCGAGGCGCTCGGCCAGGTTGCAGATTTCGGCGATGCGCCAGCCGCGGAAGTTGGACACGCCCCAATGGCGGATCTTGCCTTGGCGCAGCAGCTCGCCGATGGCCGAGACGGTGACGTCCAGCGGGGTGGCGTGGTCTTCGCGGTGCAGGTAATAGATGTCGATGTAGTCGGTACCCAGGCGGGTCAGGCTGGCTTCGATGGCATTGAAGATGTGCTTGCGCGACAGACCACTGCGGTTCGGCACCCCGTCCGCCGGGCCGTAGCCGACCTTGGTCGCGAGGATCCAGTCATGACGGTGGGCGGCGATGCCTTCGCCGACGATCTCTTCCGAGCGCCCGCCGTTGTAGACGTCGGCGGTGTCGATGAAGTTGATGCCCTGGTCCCAGGCCTTGTCGATGATGCGCAGCGATTCTTCGGTACTGGTCTGCTCGCCGAACATCATGCTGCCCAGGGTCAGGGCGGAGACTTGCAGGCCGCTGCGGCCCAGTGGACGGTAGATCATGGTCGGAAATCCCTTCGCGTCAGGTGGAAGGGACTTTTGTACAGGTGGGAAAGGCTGACTGCAAATTTGTGGTGTCACCGCTGAACCCTGTGGGAGCTGGCTTGCCAGCGATGAGGCCCGCCCAGCCCCCAACAGGCTTGATGACTCAACGCTGCCGCGAAACCCGCAACGCCACCAGGCTACCAAACACGATCAACCCCGCCAGCGAATACAGCGCGGCATCGGTCGAGCCGGTCTGGTCCTTGATGAAGCCCACCAGGTAGGGGCTGAGGAAGCCGGCCATCTGCCCGACCGAGTTGATGATCGCCAGGCCAGCCACCGCGGTTCCGGCAGTCAGCAGCGCGGTCGGCATCGGCCAGAACATCGGCAGTCCGGTCAGTGCGCCCATGGTCGCGATGCTCAGGCCGAGAATGGCGATCACCGGGCTATGGGCGAAGTTCACCGCGATCAGCAGGCCGAGGGCGCCCATCAGCATCGGTACCACCAAGTGCCAGCGCCGTTCGTTGCGCAGGTCTGCCGAGCGGCCCACCAGCAGCATGAACACGCCCGCCAGCAGGTAAGGAATGGCGCTCAGCCAGCCGATCAGCAGGGCGTCGCTGAAACCGAGGTTCTTGATGATCGAGGGCAGCCAGAAGTTGATCGCATACACGCCGCTCTGGATGCAGAAATACACGAAACCGAAGGTCCAGATCAGCGGGTTGGTCAGCACCGAAAGCAGGCTGTCGCTGACGGTCTTCGGCTTGCCGGCGGCATCGGCGGCAAGGTCATCGGCCACCGCCTGGCGCTCGGCTGCGCTGAGCCAGCCGGCCTTGGCAAAGCTGTCGCTGAGCAGGAACACGGCCAGGCAGCCCAGCACCACCGTCGGCAAGCCCTGGATCAGGAACATCCACTGCCAGCCGGCCAGGCCGCCTTGCCCGGCCGCGAAGTGGTTGAGGATCCAGCCGGAGAAGGGCCCGCCAAGCAACCCCGACACCGGGATCGCCGACATGAACAGCGCCATGATCCGCCCGCGCCGCTGGCCGGGGAACCACTGCGAGAGATACAGCACGATTCCGGGGAAGAAGCCGGCCTCGGCGGCACCGGTGAACAGGCGCAGCACGTAGAACTGGGTCGGCGTGGTGACGAACAGCAGGCAGGTGGAGAGCGTGCCCCAGGTGATCATCATCAGCGCGATCCAGCGCCGCGGGCCGAATTTGTTCAGCGCCAGGTTGCTGGGCAGGCCGCAGAGCACGTAGCCGATGAAGAAGATCCCGGCGCCGAGGCCGTAGATGGTCTCGCTGAAGTTCAGCGCGTCGAGCATCTGCAACTTGGCGAAGCCGACGTTGACCCGGTCGAGATAGTTGAACAGGTAGCAGACGAAAATGAACGGGATCAACCGCAGCGTGATGCGCCGGTACAGCGCGTCGCGGTCGATGCCGTGGCCTTGGTCAGGGGCAGGGCTGGATGACATGGTTCTCTCTCTGTTGTTATGGTTGTGCGGCATCCCGCGTCGAGGCGGGCGCTGGTGAAAAGTCTCGACGAGCGCGGGATGCCTGTCTTTGTGCTTTTGCACAGCATTCGCGGCGCCTGGCTGTGCCGCCGACCAACCTGTGGACCTGCAAGGAACCCCCAATGTTCGAACTGGACCATGACCTGGCGCAGGATATCGTCGACCGGGCGATGGCCATCCTTCCCTGGAACGTCAACGTCATGGACAGCCAGGGCTTGATTCTAGGCAGCGGCGAGGCCCAGCGCATCAACACCCGCCACGAAGGCGCGCAACTGGTGCTGGCCAACGAGCGCATCGTCGAGATCGACAGTGAAGCGGCCAAGTGCCTGAAGGGCGTGCAGCCCGGCGTCAACCTGCCGTTGATGCTCGATGGCCGGCTGATCGGCGTGCTCGGCATCACCGGGGAGCCTGCGCAACTGCGCACCTATGCCGAACTGGTACGGATGACCGCGGAAATGCTCCTGGCCCAGCGTCACCTCCAGGTGGAGCAGCAATGGCGGCGGCAGCGCTGCGACGACCTGCTGGCCCTGCTGCTGGGCGGCAGTGGCGATGCCCCGCGCCTGGTGGATGAAGCCCGGCAGTTGGGCCTCAAGCCACAACTGCCGCGGGTGCCGTGCCTGTTCGAACTGGATGAAGGGCAGGGCGCGGAAGCCCTGGCGGTGTGGTTGATGCAGCGCTACCCGGACAGCTGGTGCGTCAGCCCGGCGCGTCATTCGCTGCTCTGGTGTCGCCCTGCCGGACTGGCGCTGGACGAAGCCAGGCTGCTGGAGCGCTTGCGCATCCAGGGCTGGCAGGTGCAGCGCCTGGCGCTGGGCGGGGTTGCGGACAGCGTAGAAAAGCTGCGCCGGGGCTATCGCCGGGTGCGCGACCTGCTGGCCTACGGGCGAGAGGTGCTGCCCGGTGAACAGTTGCTGAGCCTGAGCCGCTATCGCCTGCCGGCCCTGCTTTGGCGTCATCGCCAGGATGAGGCCCTGGACGAGTTGCTCGAGCCCTTGCAGCGCATTCGTGCCAAGGATGTCAGCGGGCAACTGCTGGCCACCCTACGCGCCTGGTGCAGCCATGACGGACAGAGCCAGGCGTGTGCCGAGGCGCTGGGCATCCATCGCAACAGCCTGAGGTACCGGCTGGAACGGATCGGTGAGTTGAGCGGGGTGGATCCGTTGAGGCTGGAGGGGATGTTGAGCCTGTACCTGGGGTTGCAGTTGTTGCCTGCCGAATAGGCTGTTTGCACGGACCCTGTGGGAGCGGGTTCACCCGCGATGACGGCGGTGCGCCCGCCATCGCAATCGCGGGTGAACCCGCTCCCACAGGGGGGGGCCTAAACCATTTCTTGTCCAACTGACCAAACAACCCACACCCCGACTTGTGCAGGCGACAGAAGCGAGCCAGCCTGACAACTGGCAGCATGCAGGCATCTGCAACAGGAGCCCCACATGAAGATCGTCATCGCCCCCGACTCGTTCAAGGACAGCCTCAGCGCCGAGGGGGTTGCCGCGGCCATTGCCCAGGGCATTGCCGGGGTATTGCCGCAGGCCGAGGTGGTCTGCTGCCCCATGGCCGACGGCGGTGAGGGCACCATGGAAGCCATCGTCGCGGCCTGCCACGGTGAGCAACGCCGCCTGAACGTGCGCGGGCCGCTGGGCCGGGAAGTCGCTGCCCACTGGGGCTGGCTCGCCGAGTCCCGTACCGCGATCATCGAGATGGCCCAGGCCAGCGGTCTGCAACTGCTCGAACCGAGCACGCGCGATGCCTGCCGCACGAGCACCTACGGCACCGGTCAATTGATCGGCGCAGCGCTGGACGCCGGTGCCGAGCGGATCATCCTGGCCATCGGCGGCAGTGCTACGAACGATGCCGGCAGTGGCATGCTGCGTGCCCTTGGCTTGCGCACCTACGACGCCCAGGGTGCGGAACTGGAAGAAGGCGGCCTGGCGCTGTGCAATGTCGGCCGTATCGATGCCAGCCAGCTCGATCCACGCCTGGCCGGGGTACGCCTTGAAGTCGCAGCCGATGTCGACAACCCGCTGTGCGGCAGCAACGGTGCCTCGGCGATCTTCGGCCCGCAAAAGGGCGCCAATCCCGAGCAGGTGCAGCTGCTGGACCACGCCCTGGGGCATTTCGCCGATCATTGTGCGCAATTGCTGGGCCGTGATGTGCGTGACTTCCCCGGGTGCGGGGCTGCCGGCGGCATGGGTTTCGCGGCCAAGGCGTTTTTCGATGCGCAGTTCCGTCCGGGAATCGAAGTGGTGGCCGAACTGGCCGGTCTGGAGGCGGCGGTGCAGGGCGCTGACCTGGTGATTACCGGCGAAGGCCGGTTCGATGCCCAGACCCTGCGCGGAAAGACGCCGTTCGGCGTCGCGCGGATCGCCAAGCGCCATGGCGTGCCGGTGGTGGTGCTGGCCGGGACGCTGGGTGAGGGTTACCAAGCGTTGTACGGCCATGGCATCGATGCCGCCTTCGCCATTGCCAACGGGCCGATGACCCTGCAGCAGGCGTGTGGCAATGCCGCGCAATTACTGGCGGAACGGGCCGGCGATATCGTGCGTTTGTGGCAGATAGCGAGACACTGCTGAACCCGTGGGCGCCTTCATCGCCGGCAACGCCGGCTCCCACAGGGATTTGCGTGCACCGCTGGATCTTGTGGGAGCTGGCTTGCCAGCGATGAGGCCGGCAGGTTCAATTGATCTGTTTTGGCTCAGAGGATACCGGCAACGCCAGCTCCCCGAACGAAGCGCTGGCGTCTACATAGCGCAGCGCCGACTTTACATCCCGCCAGCCCACATGGCTCATCAGTGCCTTGGTGTCCCAGCCGTTGCTGCTGGCCCAGGTGGCAAAGCCGCGTCGCAGCGAGTGGGCACTATAGGTCTCGGCCGGCAATCCGGCGCCGGCGAAAATCCGGCGCAGCAGGGCAATCAGGCTTCCGCTGTTCAACGCCTCCTCACCAAGATTGCCCCAGCGGTCCAGCTTGCGGAACACCGGTCCGCGGGCGATCCCGGCTACCGTGATCCACTCCAGATACGCCTGTACCGGGCAAAGACGCTTCAATGCCGGCATCCGATGGGTAACGCCGCGCCCCTGGCGGTCGCCCTTGCTCTGTGGCAGGTACAGCTGCATGCCGCCGCCGGCCAGGGCCTGGATGTGCTCGACCCGCAGCCGCGCCAGCTCGTCGCCACGAAACCCGCGCCAGAAACCGATCAGCAGCAGCGCCGCATCACGCCGCGCGCGCAGCAGGTCGGGCAGGCAGTGCTCGCGCTGGGCAACCAGCGCCTGCTGTTCAAGATGGCCGATGGTGCGCTGCAGATGCTCCAGGGTCAGTGCCGTGGCCTGGCGCTCCTGCACCGGGTGCATGGCACGGATGCCCTTGAGCATCTGTCGTACCAGCGGCGCCTTGGTCGGGTCGGGAAAACCCTGGCTGACATGCCATTGCCCCAGCGCCGCCAGGCGTTGGCGCAGGGTGTTGAGCGAATGCTCCGCGGCAAAATCAGCCAGGTAGCGGGCGATGCTGTCTGCCGTGGCCGGCAGGAAGCCGCCCCAGGTCACCTCGAAATGCTCGACGGCGGCGCGGTAGCTGCGCCGCGTGTTGTCGCGCACGGCGGCCTGGAGGTAATGGTCGATCTTGTTCATGGCGCCAGAGCGTACTCTTCCACGAGCCGCCATAACAGCCTGCCCATGGGCAAGCGATAGATATCGCTGTGCGCACCGCCGCCGGAGCCGGGCGAGTTGAACTGGGTAATCCCGTTCGAGGCGTCGATATAGCTGACCTTGCCCTGGCTGACCGGCGTCGTGCTGCAGCGGTCGTCGCCGGCCTTGCAAAGGCTGAAGCCACCTCCGGGCGATGCCGAGGTATCGCTGGCGGTAAGGCAGTCGAAGGTCGCGGCCATCTGGGCATCGCGGCCGTCGCAGGCCAGGTGCCAGGACTTGATCGAGCCGGACGGGTCGTACCAGAACACCCGGCCTCCGGCAGCGCCGTCATATTGCGACGCGGTCAGGGCAATATGGGTCTTGCCGAGTTTTGCGAAGTCGCGGTACGGCGCGCCCTCGATACCTTTTCCCGGCATGAAGCGATTGATGCTGACGGCGCCTTGCAGACCGATCGCCAGGTCGACACGGCTTTTGGGGCCATCCGAACCGGGATCCAGTGCGGGCGAGCTGAACAAGGCCCGGGTCATGGCCCGGGCACCGAAGCTGTGGCCGATGGCGACGACCCGGGCCTGGCTCCCGGACGCGTCGAGGGCGTTGGGTACGGTCTGGTTGATCAACTTGTTGAGCCAGGACAGCCCGATTTCGTCGGCGTCGTTCGCCTTGTTTCCGTAGCTGAAGAAATTGCTCAACGAATTGCTCCAGAACGAGGGCCAGGTCACACCGATCACCAGAGGCCGAAAACGGCTCATGGCAACGGTCTGCGCTTTCGGGCTGGTGGCCAGTTCGTTGATTTGCGCGCCGCGCGCTTCTTCGGCCGCGGCCATCAGGTTGCCGGTGATGTCGTTGATGTTGCGTATGGCCTCGTCCTGTGCGGTGTTCCAGCCCATCACTACGATGACCACATGGGTGTAGCGGTCGCCATGCAGGTCCCGGGTCAGGTTCTTTTGCAGAGCATCGAGGGCGACCCCACCGTAGGCGTACAACTGGTTAAGGGTGGCCAGCGGTTTTTCCTCGAGGTTGATCGCTGTTGGACAGGCGTTCCAGTCACTGATCTTCCTCAGGTCGTAGTCATTGCGCACGTCGGCGAGGGGCTTGGCGGCGTAGGCGTTGTAGACGAAGCAGTGGCTTTTGGCGAAGTAGCTCGCAGCTTCCACGCTCTTGTACTCCACGACCGCGTTTTTCAGGATGTGCGAGACGAACATGGCCTTCCAGTCCTTGTTCTGGAAGCGCTCGATATGTTCGCGAGTGGTGTTGTAGCTGCCGTCCTCGCCCTTGAAGTAAGAGGCGTCGGCGTGGAGGAAGGCCGCCCCCGGATTGGCCTTGGGGCCGCCGATGATCGCCTGGGGGCTTTTCTCCAGCGCCACCACATACCCTGGGTACTGCAGGGAAGTGCCGGAGGGGAAGTACAGCATGCTGTGGAATTTGACCGCGTTCGAGCTATCGACGGCGAGTTTTTCTTCGTAGGGGGTCATGACCCGTTCCGTGGACGTGCAGCCCGCAAGGGCCGCACCCAGGGTGATCAAGGCCATCAGATGCTTTACGTGCATGGTTCCTCCGTGAATCCGCAGGACGACTGAGTGATATCAAAATGACTGTAGCCAGCTTTTTCACCTTTGTCGGTCCTGACAGATCCCCGGAAAACCGTCCCGCGCTCTGCATCCCTCTACTCAGAATCGCCAGTCCACCGCCATCTCAAGGCTTCTCGGTTCACCCAGGTAGTACTGGGTATTGCTCTGGTGGATAAACCGCGCATACACCTCGTCGGTCAGGTTGCGCAGGCGTGCGCTGACTTTGGTGTGCCGGTCCAGGTCGTGGCTCATGGACAACCCGTACAGGGTGTAGGACGGTACCCACAGGGTGTTCGCCGTGTCGGCATACACCGACGCCACATAGCGCGCATCGGCCCCTACCTGCCAGCCCGGGGCGAAATCCCAGGTCAGCCACAGGTTGGCGGTGCGCTCGGGGATATTTACCGGCGTCTTGCCTTCCCGTGAATACACCACGCCAGCCACGCTCTCGTTGAACTCGTCGTACTCCGCTCGCACCCAGGCGAAGTTGCCCGCCGCCAGCAGTTGCGGGGTGATCTTGAACGAAGCCGCCAGTTCGACCCCGGTGGAGGTCTGTTGCCCGGCCTGTTCGGTGACGTTGGCCTGTGTCGAGGAGGGCACCGGGATATTCTTGCGCACGATGCGATACACCGCCGCCGTGGCGCTGCCGCGACCGTCGAGAAAGTCGAACTTGCTGCCCGCCTCGATCTGCCGGCCGCTGCTCAGGTCCATGTCACGGACCTGGGCGATGGACGCGCTGGTCAGGGTGCCGCCCGGTGGTTCGGCCGAAGTGCTGAACTGGCTGTAAAGGCTGAGGCTTTCGCTCAGGTCATAGACCAGGCCGAGGCGGCCGGTCAGGGCATCCCAGCGCCGCTCCAGGCCAGTGCCGACGACATGGTCGCGCACTTCGAAGTCCAGGTGGTCGTAGCGCAGGGCGCTGACCAAGGCCAGGCGTTCGCTAAGGCGGGTGCGGTTCTCGACAAAGGCCGAACGGGTGTCGGTCCAGGTGCTGCGGCCCTTGCGCCGGGGCGCAGCCATGCCGGGGATATCGAGGAAATGTCCGGGCTGGAAGTTGCCCGGCGTCACCGTGTCGAAGGTGCCACCGATGGACAGCGGGTAGTTGGTCTGCTGGTTGCGGTTGTAATCCAGGCCAAAGGCCCAGTCGCTGGGCAGGCCGAATAGCTGGTCCTGGCGGGTCAGTTCCAGGCGGTTGCCATTGACCTCCTGGTCGTGCCGCTGGCGATAGCCTCCGGAACGCAGTACCGCGCTGTTATCGGTGGTGTAGCGGTAGACCTCGAGGTTGCGGTAATCGCGCTGGCCGTTGTAGTGGTAGAAGGTGTTGCGCAGCCGGGTCGCGTCATCGAAACGGTACTCGGTGATGGAACGCAGCCAGCGGGTACGCTGCTCGTAGCGGCCGTCCTCGACGTTGTAGTTGGCGAAGCGATCATGCCGGTCGATATGCAGCTCGCCGCTCAGCGGGCGCAGCACCGGCGAGCCCCAGTAGGGGCTGTCTTCCTGTTCTTCCAGGTACTCGATGGCCAGGGTGTGGGACAGGCGCTCGTTGAAGTCGCTGAGCAGGGAGAAGGCCAGGTTGCCCGCATTGTTTTCCTGGCGGTCGATGTAGCCGTTGCTGCCCGTGCGGCTGTAGTCGAGGCGGGCGTAGTGGCGCGGGCCGTCGCCTTCGTTGAGCGCCTGGTTGATGCCGATGGCGGTTTCCAGAGTGTCGTAGCGGCCGTAGCTGACACGGCCTTCGACGCGGTTTTCACTCCGGTCGGCCAGCCTGGTCACCATGTTCAGGCTGCCGCCCACCGCGCCGCTGCCGTTAAGGAAGGACGAAGGGCCGCCGAGCAGTTCGACGCGGTCATAGATCCACGCGCCCACGGGGCGCGCGGCGGCGCCGTATTGCAGATTGATGCCGTTGAACAACTGGGCGATCTGCGCACCGTTGAAGCCGCGATAGGACACATAGCCGCCCCAGCCGGGCGGCGCCGAAGCGTTCACACCGGGCAGGGCATTGGCCGCGTCCTGGAAGGTGCGCGCGCCGATGCGCTCCATGGTGGCGCGATCGGCGACGGCGACCGAGGCAGGATTCTCCCGTGGTGTCAGGTTCAGGCGCGAACCGGCTTCAGCGGGCTTGTCGAGGTCGAGGCGGGTACCTTCGGCGGGCACCTCGCCCTCGGCGGAAATGGTGCTGGCAGGCAGGGTCAGGCTGGCGTCCTGGGCAAGGGCGCAGGTCGAGGCACTGCCGATCAGCAGTGCCAGGGAAGTCAGGCGAAACATGCAAAAGCTTCCTGTACGGATTCGAGAGGCACGCGCCGTCCGGGCGCGGGCGATGTCAGATCACGGCAAGGAAAGCGGGGGAGGCGCGGGGGTTGAGTCTTGGCCATTGCTCCCGGGGCAGGGGCAACGGAGGGTTCTGGCCGAGCAGCAGGCGTTCAGGCCAGTAGCGCGGGAACAGATGCCTGAAATAGTCGCCCGGCAAGGCGGACTGGCCGGCATGGCCGCAGCAGCAATCACCGCTTTGCACTTTGCCGGACGATTGCTCGCCGAGGTCGGGAAACTGGGCCTTGAGCTCGGCCAGCAGGGAGTTGGGCAGGCTCTGTACGCCGTGGAGGGTGCAGAAGCTGCCGAGGATCAGCGACTCATCGATCGGGCTGGCAGGGCGCAGGGCACGGTCGAGCGGCATGGCCAGCAGGTTGAACAGCACTGCGAAGCCTGCGAGCAGGAGGATGTGGATGCGCCAGCTGGAAAGCATGGGTTTGCCCGGGTGAGGAGGTGGGCATTAAGCCGGATCTTGTGGTGTTTTCCAAGGCCTCATCGCCGGCAACGCCGGCTCCCACTGGTTTTGTGTTGGCCATAGTATTTGCAGCGATGAGGCCATCAGCCTTTACACGCATTCACCTCCGGAACCCGCCCGACCCAAGGCTGCACCCGCTCCAACTGCGCAGCCAGGGCCAGCAATGTCCCTTCCTCGGCAAAGCGTCCGGCGAAATGCGCCCCGATCGGCAATCCTTCCGGCGTCCAGTACAGCGGCACCGACATCGCCGGCTGGCCGCTGGCATTGAACAGCGCGGTGAACGGCGAATAGCTGTGGAAGTCATCGATCAAGGTGGCGAGATCGAGGCTGTCGTCGAAGCGGTCGAGACTGCCGATCAGCGGCGGCTCGCGGGTCAAGGTCGGCGTCAGGATCAGGTCGTAGTCCTGCAGAAAGCCGGCAAGCTGCCGCCCCAGCGCATGAATCCCTGCCACCGCCGCCGAATACTGCGCACCACTGATCCCGCCTTTTTCCCGCAGGATGATCCGCGTTCGCGGCTCCAGTTCTTCCAGCGCCACGGGCCGACCGCGCAGTTCACCCAGCAGGTCTATGTAGCTGCGGGTACTGGCCCCGATCACATCGAACACCTGGTCGAGAAACGCCAGGGGCTGCACCGGCAACCGCGCCGGTTCGACCCGATGGCCGAGTGATTCGCACAAGCGCGCGGCATGCCGTACCGCCGCCAGGGCTTGCGGGCTGCTGGTCCAGGGCGCCAGGTGCTCCACCAGGGCAATGCGCAATGGCCGCAACGGCTGGTGCAGGGAGTCGACGAAAGGCATGTCCTGCCAGGGCGCGGCATAAGGCGCGCCGAGATCCGCGCCGGCGGTGATATCCAGCAAGGCGGCGCTGTCGCGCACCGACAGGGTGATCGCATGGGGTGTGCCCATCCCGGCCCAGCCTTCACCCACCAGCGGACCGCTGGGCATGCGCCCGCGACTGGGCTTGAGCCCGAACACGCCGCAGCAGGAGGCCGGCACGCGCAACGAGCCGCCGCCATCGTTGCCATGGGCGAAGGGCACCACCCGCGCCGCGACCAGCGCTGCCGCACCGCCACTGGAGCCGCCGGCGCTGCGCCGGGTATCCCACGGATTGCGGGTGGCGCCGAAACGGGTCGATTCGGTGGTGTAGGACGTGCCGAACTCTGGCGAGGTGCTGGTCCCGATAAACTGGCAACCGGCCTCGCGCAGGCGGCCGACCAGCGCATCGTCGAGACCCGGGCGCGCTTCGCCCAGCGCCAGGGAGCCGTTGCTCATCCGCGCCTCGCGCAGGGGCGAGAACAGGTCCTTGACCAGGGTCGGCACGCCGGAGAACGCTCCGTCCGCGGGGGCTGCGCAGCGGGCGCTGTCATAGAGCCTTTCGGCGACAGCGTTGAGTTGCGGTTCGACCTGTTCGAGGCGGGCTATGGCAGCCTCCAGCAGTTCCTCGCGGCTGATCTCTCGATCATGGATCAGACCGGCCAGGCCGGTGGCGTCGTGTTGGTCCATCAGGGCTTGAATGTCGTGCATGGTGATATCCGGATCATTGGGCAGTTGAAGAAGCGCCGGAGCGGGTCAGGGTTGCGCCAAGGCCCCAGGCCAGGGCGCCGGCAAGGCTGGCGAAGGCCAGCCAGTGAATGGCGCTGCGCAGATCGGCACCGAGGGCCATGACCAGCAGCGGACTGGCGAACTGGCCCAGATAAAGGCAGGCGGTGAAGCCGCCGAGGCCGCGGCCCCGCGCCCGGGCGCTGAGGGCGTTCATTACCGGCGCCATGGCATTGGGCACCAGCAGGCCAGCGCCGATCCCGTGGATCAGCACGGCCCAGAGCACGTCGGCGTAATTGCGTGCAGCGCCCAGCCACCAAAGACCGGCGGCCAGCAGGACGAGTAGCAGGGCATTGCCGCCGCGAATGCCCAGGTAGCTGCGCACCAGCGGCCACAGCAGCGAACCGGCCAGGCTGGCCAGCAGCCCCAGCCCGGCAGCCAGGCCGATCAGGGTGCTGGAGTTGACGCCGATGCTCACCAGCAAGGCTGGTGCCTGCACCGGTACGATGAAGTTCAGCGCCATGCCGAAAAAGATCAGCAGGTAGCCCAGGGCTATGCTGGGGATGGCGCTGCGCGCCGGATCGTCCGGCCCGGCGTGCAGCTGTCGCTGCGGCTCCCACAACCAGCGCAGCATCGCCGGGACCAGCAGCAGCGGCAGCAGGTAGAGATAGAAGGGCGTGCGCCAGCCATGCTCGCCCGCCGCGCCCCCGATCACGAAGAACAGCGCGCCGACCAGGCCGATGCTGACCACCTGGTAGTTGATCAGGCGCAGGCGCTGTTCACCCTTCCAGTAATCGGCGATCAAGGCGGCGCAGCAGGTCATGATCGCCGCCTCGGCACACCCGAACAGCAGGCGGCTGGCGACGATGGAAGGCAGGTCATCAAGCAGCGCCGGCAAGACGCCGAACAATGCATAGAGCACGGTGGCGACGATCAACAGGGCTTTGCGCCCGACCCGGTCGGCAATCCAGCCGGCCAAAGGCGCGCACAGGGCGATGGCCAGCGCCGGGCCGGTGACCGCCAGCGGAACCAGGGCTTCGGCATGGGCCGTGACCGGCCCGAATTCGGCCGCCAGCCGTGGCAGGATCGGCGCGACCATCACCGCGCCCATGATCGTCAGGCTGCTGCCGAGTACCAGTACGGTGCCTTCGCGGCCCACCCGGGGGATGTGTGCATGCATGGTCAGATCCTCAGAAACTGTGGGCGAAGCGCAGGGCGACGGTGTAGCCCTCGGCGCGGTTGACCGCGTCGAATTCCTTGTAGGCATGCAACCAGACCGGCGGCATCCCCGGCTTGAACCACCCGATTGCCGGCCCCACGGCCAGCACCCGGGCGCGGTTGCCACCGGTGAGATTTGGCGCATCGTCGTCGCTCAACTGGCGGTAGTAGTAGCCGCCGATGCCCAGGGTCCAGGGGCCGACGTGCTGACCGACAGCGAACTCATGACGGTACTCGACGCCGTTGCGGTAGTCGGTCGCGTGGTTGCGGGTGTTGATGTCCACCTCGAAGCTCGACGACAGCTCCAGGCCGGTCGGGCTGATCCAGGTGGCATTGAGGATCGGCGAGAAGGTCCAGTGGTTAAGGCCCGGGGAGACCAAGCGATCCTTGTCGTAGTCGCCCGTCGGCGCCTGGATCTGCAGTTGCGCGTTGATGCCCAGGTTCGGCGCCGGGGTCCATTGCAGGATCAGCGGAATCAACTGGGCGTCGGCCTGGCGGAACACCCGGGCGTCCCGGGACAAGGTACCGAAAGGCGTCGGTACGTCCAGCGAGGCGCTCATGCTGAAGAACGGCATTACGGCTGCGAAGCCGTAGCGGGCGCCGAACAGTTCATGCTCGGTCATGCGTCCGTAGAAGGCCCCGATCGACAGCACGTCGATGGAGAAGTCCACGGGTGCCTTGTGGCCGTCGCCATCCTTCAGGCGATTGGCGGAGTAGAAGGCGGTACGCAGGCCGAAGGTGCCTGTCGGAGTGGGTGGTGGCGTGAAGCCGGCGCCGAAGTCGTAGACACCATTGGGTGTGGTGGGCGAACCGTTTTCCACGGCCATGGCGCTGCTGCTAAGGCACAGCGCGAGCAGCGCTGTGGTTGGTCTGGTGAACATGATGATCCCCGGTCGTTGGCGTTGTTGTGCCTCGATGCTGGGGCCGGGGACCGCTGGCGGGTTATCCGGAATCGGCACAACCGCGGTTGCGCCGGCGGGTTTCCGAAGGCAGCTCGCCGAACAACTGGCGATAGTCGCTGGCGAAGCGGCTCAGGTGCCAGAAACCCCAATGGGCAGCGACGTCCTGTACCGGTGCAGGGTGGTCTTCGAGCAGGGCGCGGTGCACGGCATTGAGGCGCAGGGTGCGCAGGTAGGCGAGGGGGTTGATGCCGAGGGTTTCCTGGAAGCAATACTGCAGCTTGCGCCGGCTGGCGCCGATACGGTTGCACAGTTCGACGATGGAGGGTGGGTTGTCCGGGGTGGCCAGCAGCACCTCGCGGGCGCGGTCGACCATGCGCTTGCGGGCGCTCGGCGGCAGGGGCTGGACAGCGTCCTGGTCGACGAGGTCGAGCAGGTGCATCAGCACGGTATCGCGGATGCCGTCGCGGATGGCCTGGTGCCCCAGCAATGACGCCTGCAGGGCGTTTTCGGCGAACAGCCCCTGGAGCAGCTCGATAAGGCCCGTCTGGCTGCCACCTTCCTGCAGGCGGTAGCAGCGTGGCAGGGCCTCCAGGTCGAAGCTGTGCCGTTGCTGGTGCAGCGTCTGTTCAAGCAGCGTTTCGTCGATGCTGACGCTGAGCAGGTCGAGCCCGGCCGGGGCACGCAGTTCGGGCAGGTTCTGGCCGCGCGCCACCAGCAGGTTCTGGCCGCTGATGGCATGGCCGGCGCAGTGGAAATCCCCGGAGTGGGCTTCGAGGGGCATGCTGAAACTGATCGCTCCGGGCCAGGTCGCGCCGTTCTTGACCATGGCCTGGTTGGCCCGGTCGCGGACCAGTTGCATTCCGTCCAGGCGCAGCTCGCTCAGTTGGCCGGCGAAACGCCCGGGGGTGAGCTGGTCATAGCGCAACTGCCAACCGGCCAGGCGCTTGGCGTGCTCCTCGATATCCAGGGTCTGGTGGTGCAGAACGCTGCTGGGCATTTCGGTAACCGTTTTGCGGGAAAGTGCTGATGAAGCAAGTTTTGCTCCGTCGCCGGTTACCGGAAGGAGGGTTTGCCGAAATCGGATAGTGAATGCACCGAGGAACCCTGTGGGGGGCTTGCCAGCTCCCACAGGGTTGGATGTCAACCTTCAGACCTTGAACTGCGCCACCATCGCGTTCAGCTCCACCGCCAGCCGCGACAGGTCCTGTGCTGCGGCGCTGGTCTGGTTGGCCCCGGCCGAGGTTTGCATCGACAGGTCGCGGATATTGACCAGGTTGCGGTCCACTTCCCGGGCCACCTGGGCCTGTTCCTCTGACGCGCTGGCGATCACCAGGTTGCGCTGGTTGATCGAGGCGATGGCCTCGGCGATCAGTTCCAGCGCCTCGCCGGCGGCCTGGGCGATGTCCAGGGTGCCACTGGCTCGTCCCTGGCTGCTGCGCATGGCACCGACCGCACGTTCGGTGCCGCTTTGGATGTCGGCGATCATCTGTTCGATCTCGCCGGTGGACTCCTGGGTGCGGTGCGCCAACGCCCGTACCTCATCCGCGACCACGGCGAAGCCGCGGCCTGCTTCGCCGGCGCGGGCAGCCTCGATGGCGGCGTTGAGGGCGAGCAGATTGGTTTGCCCGGCAATGGAACCGATCACATCCAGCACCCGGCTGATTTCATTGGCGCTGGCCGCCAGTTGTTCGATGTCGCCCGCCGTGCTGGTCACTTCGCTGACCAGTGCGCGGATCGACTGCAAGGCCTGGTTGACCTGGTCGCGCCCGTCGCGGGTGGTCTGGTCGGCGCCCTTGGACGCATCGGCGGTGCTCACCGCATTGTTGGCCACTTCCTCCACGGCGGCGGTCATCTGGTTGACCGCAGTGGCGGCCTGTTCGATTTCCGCGCTCTGTTGATGCAGGCCACGGCTGGTGTCCTCGGTAACCGAATGCAGCTCTTCCGAGGCCGACGCGAGTTGGTCGGATGAGGCGCTGATGCGTGCCAGGGTCGAGCGCAGGCTGGTTTGCATGCGGCCCAGGGCACCCAGCAGCAGCGCCGGCTCGTCCTTGCCCACGACCTGGATGTCCTTGGTCAGGTCGCCGGTCGCGACCCGTTCGGCCACGGCCACGGCGTCGGCCAATGGCACGACGATGCTGCGCGTCAGCAAGGTGGCAATCGCCGCCAGGGCCAGCATGATCACCACCAGGACCAGGGTGATCAGCAGGAAGGATTCCTCGGCGGCATCGGCGCTGCGTTGTGCTGCCTGATCGGCGCCGTCGACGTTGTATTTGACCAGTTCGCGCAGGCTGCCTTGCATGGCGTCGGTGGCGTCGGCCAAGGGGCCGTTGATCAACTGCCGGGCATTGTCCATGCGGTTGTTGATCACCGCATCGGTGACACTGGCCTGGATGCCGTTGTAGCGCTCGCGGGCGCTCATGAAGGTATCGAACAGCGTGCGATCCCTGGCTTCGAAAATGGTCTTTTCATAGTCGTCCAGCGGCTTTTGCAAGGCCTGGTTGAGCTGCTCGGCGCGCTGGAGGGTTGCCGCGCGGATCTCGGGCTGGTCTTCGAGCAGGCTGCGCATGGTGATGGCGCGGATACGGTTCAGGTCGGTGCCGACCTGGCCCATGGCGACCACCGAGGGCAGCCAGGTTTCGCGGATCTCCGAAGAGGCCTTGTCCATCTGCCGGGTCTCGTACAACGACACCAGGCCGAGGGCCAGAACCAACAGGCCGAGCAGGGTGAACATGCTGGCGGCCCGTTTGCCGATTTTCATTTGCCTGAACTGCATGGGTACTCCTTGGGAAAAAGCTGGCAGTCACCGGGCGACCGCCCGGTCACGCAGCGTCGGACCTTGTCGTGACGGACCGATGCGCTGGCGCCTTTCTTCGATGATGTCAGTTAGACATCGTTCCCCAAGGTTACCCCTTATTGATGAATGAATGTTTCAAATGAGTGATTCGATTCAGCCCCTTACGCCAGGGCCCTAGCGCTATTCCCTAGGGCACGGCGTGGACACTCAGGCCAGGCGCTCGAAGCGGTAGGGCGCCGGATCGATGATCGGGGTATTCCCGGACACCAGGTCGGCCGCCAGATGGCCCGCAGCGGGCGAAGTACCGAAACCATGGCCTGAGAAACCGGTGGCCAGGGTCAGGCCGGGAATGGCCGTGACCGGGCTGATCACCGGATTCGAATCCGGGGTGACATCGATGGTACCGGCCCAGCTCTGGGCGACCCGCGCCTGTTCGAACACCGGCCAGGCGGCGCGCAGGTTGCGCAGGGCATCGCCATTGAGCGTTTCATTGGCCGCTGGATCCTGCACCCGGACCTGTTCGAAAGGGCTGACCTCGCCAGCTTTCCAGCGTCGGGCCACCTTCAGGTCATCGAGGAAATACTTGCCCAGGGAAATCTTCAGGAAATCCCGCTGGGCCTTGAGCTGTGGCAGGTAGCGCCGGCCCAGCAGCAGGTGGTCGAGGGTGAGGAAGGCGTCCAGCTTGCCGCGTTGGGTGATGATGAACCCGCCGTCCTTGTGCTTGCGGAAGGAGAAGTCCGGGGCGCCGACGGCGATCCCGGTGGGGCCTTCCATGGGTTCGGTACGCAGCACCGAGCAGGTCAACGGCAAGGTCGGCAGGTCTACCCCGTGGTTGCCGAGAAAACGCCGCGACCACAGGCCACCGGCCAGCAAAACCTGGTCGCAACGGATTTCGCCGCGCTCGGTCAGCACACCACTGACCCTGCCGGCCGAGGTGACCAGGCTGCGCACCGCACAGTGCTCGACGATGACCGCGCCCTTGGCCATCGCCGCCCTGGCGATGGCGCTGGAGGCCAGCGTCGGCTCGGCGCGGGCGTCGGACGCGGTGAAGATCCCGCCGGCCCAGTTACCCTTGCCGCCAGGCACCATCTCGGCGATTTCCCGACTGCCGAGCAGGCGGCTGTCGAGATCCAGGTGCTCGACGGTCTTCAGCCAGTTGGCATGCATGGCCATCTGCGCCTCGTTGCGCGCGATGAACATGATGCCGGCCTGGCGGTAGCCGACGTCGGCACCGACCCGTTCCGGCATCCGTGCCCACAGGCGGTCTGCGGCCAGGGCCAGCGGAATGTCATCGGCATGGCGGCTGGTCTTGCGCACCCAGCCGAGGTTGCGCGACGACTGCTCGCCGGCGATCCGGCCTTTTTCCACGACCACAACCGGGATCCCGCGCTCGGCGAGGGTCAGGGCGGCGGTCAGGCCGATAATGCCGGCACCGATGATCACCACGCCGGTGGCGGCGGGCAGTTGCTGGCTGGTTTGTACGGGGTCGATGCTGGGCGACATGGGCGAGGCTCTATAAAGGACGTTACTGGCCGAGATTGATCTGCACGACTTCGGCTTGCGAGGCGCCGCGATAGGCGGTGACCTCCAGCTCCACCTTGTAGACCGTGGAGCCCAGCGGTGGGCAGGTTGCGGTGCAGGCCGGGTCGATACCGCGGAACCGGGTACCGATGTAGTCCATGACCCTGGGCACGTCGGCCGGGTCCTGGATGAACACGCGCGAGCAGACCACGTCGGCAAGGGTCGCATCGACCGCGGCCAGGGCCCGCTCGATATTGTCGAAGACCTGTTCGGCCTGCTCGATCACGTCTTCCGGAATCAGCTTGGTGTCCGGGTTGCGCCCGGCGGTATTGGACACATGGATCCAGTTATCGACGGCAACCAGCCGCGAGTAGCTGGCCTTTTCCTCGAAGATGGAGCCGCTTTTGACTTTGATGATGCGGGTCATGGGGAAATCCTCGTTATCAGGGAAGGGGGATCAGCGCAGGACCGGCTCGTCCCACAGGTTGAGCTTCACGCCAATGCCAAGCTCCATGGCCTTGCGGTACACCACGGTGCCCCAGGCCAGGTCCTCGACCGGCATGCCGCCCACCGACATCAGGATGATTTCCTCGTCATTCAGGCGGCCCGGGGCGTCGCCGACGACGATCTTGCCGATGTCTTCCACCTGCCCGGCCTGCAGCGAGCCCTCGGCGATCATGTCCATGAAGCGCACGCCCACCAGCGGCACATGGTTGTGTGCAGGCTTGGGCAGTTCCTCGAACCAGGCCTCGTACAGGCCGGTGTTGTCCACCACCTTGCGGATGTCGTCCCGCTCCATGCCGGCATCGATGCTGCACGGCGCCGGCATGGCCAGGAAAGCGCCGGGCTTGACCCACTCGCGGCGGACCAGCGGGTACGTGCTCGGGTCGCCGACTTCGCCGGTGCTGCAGTAGGTGACCAGGTCGGAATCGCGCACCACCTCTTCCAGGCTGTCGACGATGCGAATGCTGGTGATCTGCGGGTAGGTCTGCTCGACCCAGGTAATGAAGCTGTCGAGGCTGCGCTGGCCGCGGCCCTTGATCTTGATGGTGTCCACCTGCGGGCAGGCGGCCATGAACGCGGCGACGGTGGTCTTGCCCATCACGCCGGGGCCGAGCAGGCCGATGACCCTGGAATCCTTGCGCGCCAGGTGGCGTGCGCCGACGCCCGGGATCGCCCCGGTGCGGTAGGCCGAGAGCAGGTTGGCCGACATGTAGGCCAGGGGCGCGCCGCTGTCGGCATCGTTGAGGGTGAACATCAGGATCGAACGGGGCAGGCCTTTTTCGCGGTTGGCGATGTTCGAGCCATACCATTTGCAGCCGGAGGTGCGGAAATTGCCGCCGAGGTAGGCGGGCATGGCCATCATGCGCCGGTCGGCGGTGGGCTTGGGCATGGCCGGGAAGGGCGAATGCTCCGGGAAGGTGATCATCGCCCCGTGGGAATCGTTGTTCGGCCCGGCCATACGGTAATCGCCCCGGTACAGCAGCCCGAACATTTCCTCCATGGTGTCGACGCAGGCCGGCATATCGGTAACGCCGGCGCGGATCATGTCCTGCTCGGAAAGGTAGATGAAGTCGATTTTCGTAGTCATGGCACGATCTCGTGTACGGCGGGTGTTGTTCTGGTTGTCGGCGAGGACAGGTGAAGGGCTCTGCGCCGCCGGTCTGGCGTGCGGAGCAATGGAGGGAAGTGTTGCTAACGATCGGTAGGCAAGTCTTGAGCCTGCGTGTCAGCGGGTTTGACTGTGCGTGACATGGGGAGGTGGGGTGGGGCGGATGGCCTCATCGCTGCATGGGTATCTACACATCTTTTCTGAGCAGTGGCGGTGGCGAGGTGCCTGTCAGAGAACCGCGTCATGGCCACCAGATGCATGCCGGTAGATCTTCAGCGCCCTCTAGATCGAGCGCCGCCCGCGCGGCGCATCGCGGGTGAACCCGCTCCCACATTTGTTGCAACGTGCCTATGCCTGTCAGGCTATGGTTGACCGCCTTGTTCGTACGACGCGATATCGCGCCGAGCCCAACAGCTTCCCCACGATAGATCGCCGGACATCCAAAGGCGAACAACGGAGATCTGACAGGCCATGGCACGTTGCAACAAATGTGGGAGCGGGTTCACCCGCGATGCGCCGCGTGGGCGGCGCTCGATCTCAAGGGCGCCAAAAAAGTCATGACAAGCACCTGTCAGCCCTGATGCGATCTACTGACAGGCCCTCTCACCTCAAAAGATATGTAGATACCCATGCTCATCGCTGGCAAGCCACCTCCCAGAACCTTTGGGAGCTGGCTTGCCAGCGATGAGGTCCTGAAAGCCAATGCACAACCTCCAGTGCTACTCTGCCCACCAAGCCACCCCTGGAGCCCAAATGTCCCAATCCTGGCAAGGCGAGCTCTGGCTGGCCACCGACTACTGCCTGATCGCCGGCAGCGCAGGCGAGACCGGCGTCCACGCCCACTACCCGCACCAACTGCTGATCGCCAGCAGTTGCGAAGTCGAGGCCCTGATCGACGGTGTCCCTGCGCGCGGCCCGGTGCTGTCCATCACATCGGGCCAGCCCCATGCAATCATTGCGACCGGCCAGCCAACCCTGACCCTTTACGCCGAGCCACTGGCCTTCGACCTGCCCGGATTGCGTCAGCTCTGTAGGCAAACCGGGCCGGACGCCAAACGTCTGATCGCAGCACTAGCCACCTTGCCACGCCGCCCCTTGCAGCCGCGCCTGGCCAAGGCCCTGCTGCGTATCCGCCAACTTGATGCCGATGCGTTGCCAGCCGCCGAGATCGCCCGGGAAGCGGCGCTGTCCCTCAGCCAGCTGGAACGCCTGTTCACCGGCGAACTGGGTTTGTCGGTACGTCGCCTGGTGCTCTGGCAACGCCTGCGCTTCGCCCTGCAACTCGCGCTGTCGGGCTACAGCCTGACCGATGCCGGGGCTACCGCCGGTTTCGCCGACTCCGCCCATCTTTCCCGCAGCATTCGCCAGCACTTCGGTATTCGCGCTGATCGCAACCTGCGTCATTTAAAGCTCCGCGTAATCGGCTAGCGCATCGCGCAGGCCCGCTGGCAACACGGCCGGCGGATGGCTGGCCTGGGTGGCGCTGAACGGCTGACGCAACTGTGCAGCGTAGCCCGACGGGTAATCCGGCTGATCTCCGATGCCCAGGTCGTCGTCCGCCAGCTCATAGTCCGGCAGGTAGAGTGCCGTCCCCAGCAGCCGATCCCAGAACGCAAAGAACAGGGCGAAATTCACATCGCCATGATGGCCGTATTTCAGATGATGCAGGCGATGCAGCGGCGCCCAGGCGAATACATGACGCAACACGCCCAGGCGCATGTCCACGTTGCTGTGCTGCAACAGCAACTGGATGGCAATGCTGAACGCCAGCAATGCAGTGACGTCCTGGGGCATGCCGCAGAGCAGCAGGGGCAGGGTGCCGCCCAGGGCCTCCAGCAACTGGTGCAGCGGATGTTTCATCAGGCCATTGAAGCCATACATGCGGGTGACACTGTGATGCACCGCATGCAGCCGCCATAACAGCGCCGAACGATGGCTGGCGTAATGGACCAGGGTGATGCCGAGATCGGCGATCGGGATCGCCAACAGCAATTGCAGGCCCAGCGGCCAATGCGTGGGCCAGATGCCGAGACCGGGGAGCCAGGGAGCGATCAGCGGAATCGCCGCGATGCTGAGGACATTCAAGGATTCATTGACGCTGGCATGGAGCACGTCGCGCAGGCGGTCGCCATGGTCGCGGTTCCATCGGTCGCGGTAAGGCCAGCGCCATTCGCAGAAGGCGCTGATGCCGATCGCCACCAGCAGCAGCGGTAGCAGCCAGACGAAGCCGCCGCTCATGGTGACGATGATCACGGCGGCGCAGATGAACACGAAGAAAAACAGCGGGGCGTAGATAAAGCGCATTTCGCGGCTCCAGAGCAGTGGGAGCCGCGAGTGTTGTGCAGCGGTGCGCGTGGACGCTTGTAAAAACAGCGCATCTCGCCGGACGGGCTGCAGGACACGCAGGTACACCCCTTTGCGCGCTTCGGCACGACCAAAAACATCCTGACATCTGATAAGTCGTGATTATTTGATGTTTTATTTTAAAAATTAAGCTCTTCCAAATTGACTAATTCAGTATGTAAGTACACCATACGTACCACATTATGAAATCGCAGGAAATTGCAACATGGCGCGTGGTGGTATCAACAAGGCGGTAGTGCACAAGGCTCGTCAGGCGATCCTTGCCCGGGGTGAGCACCCGAGCATCGATGCGGTGCGCATTGAACTGGGAAATACCGGTTCGAAAACCACCATTCATCGGTACCTGAAGGAACTGGACATTCAGAAGCCGCCGGCCACCACCAGCGTGCCGGACCTGAGCGAGTCCATCAGCGCTCTGGTGCGCCAGCTGGCCGAGCAACTGAAAGAAGAAAGCGATGCGAAGATCGATGAGGCGCAGAAGTCTTTCGATGTGGAAACCACAGCGCTCAAGGCGCAGTTGCAGGAAAGCCAGCAGGCACTGGCTGCGGCGCAGCAGCAGTTGCAGATCCAGGGTGCGGCGCTGGCGGCCGAGTCCGCCGAACTGGCGACCACGCGCAGCACCTTGCAGAGCGAGCACACGCGCAATGCCACGCTGAGCCAGGCGGTGGGCGAGCTGAACGTGCGCCTGGCCGACAAGGACGAACAGATCGCTTCGTTGGAAGACAAGCATCAGCATGCGCGTGATGCCCTTGAACATTACCGAAGCGCCAGTCGCGAACAACGCGAGCAGGACCAGCGCCGCCACGAAGCCCAGGTGCAGCAGTTGCAGGTCGAGCTGCGTCAGTTGCAGCAGACCCTGATCGTCAAGCAGGACGAAACCACCCGACTCAACCGCGACAACGAACGCTTGCTGGTGGAGGCGCGCCATATCCAGCGCGAAGTCCAGCAGCTCAAGGACCAGTGCGAACAGCACGTGCTCGAAACCCGCACCCTGAGCGCCAACCTGGCCCAGTCCCAGGGAGCCCGGGACGAATTGCAGCGGCAGATGCAGGATCAGGCGGTGCAACTGGTACAGGTCGACGCCGAACGGCTGCAATTGGTCAGCCAGGTGAAGGACCTGCAAGCCGGCATCGAAGCACTGCGTGCGGCGCAGCAGCAATCGACCCAGGCATAACGGCTACAGGCGCTTGACCATGGCGCAACGCCCCGGCAGCCCGAGCGCGTGCTCATGCTGCAACTGCTGGCGAAGAAAGTCGCTGGCGTGATGTGCGTCCACGCGTTCGAAGCCCAACCGGGCATAGAAGGGCGCATTCCAGGGCACGTCGGCAAAGGTCGTCAGGGTCAAGGCCCGGAAGCCTGCGGCGGCGGCCTGGTCCTGGACGTGCATGATCAGCTCACGCCCCAAGCCTCGCCCCTGGCTGCTTCGGGCAACCGAGAGTTCCTCGATATGAAGCGCGTGCCCCTGCGCGCTCGCACACAGGAAACCCTCGGGGCGATCCTCATCATCCACCGCCACCCAGTGCAGGCCGTTGGCGATAAAGGCCAGGTGCTGCTCGACGCCAAGCACCTCATGCCTGGCCAGCCAGGCGAGGTGGGCGATCGCAGCGAACGACTGTGCCGCCGAGCGCTCTATGGCGGGAAGCACCACGGCATCGTCGGGACGGGCCGGGCGGATGGTCATCAACCGGCCTTGCGCAGGGTGAAGTTGATCCGGCGCGCCCCCAGCACCGGGTGAGCGCCGTCCTTCAGTGGCAGGATTCCATGGAAGCGCAGGCGGTCTTCGCCGCCCCAGACCAGCACGTCGCCATGCTGCAGGCCGACTTTCTGCGTGCGCTCGGCCCGTTCATGGCCGCCGAGCAGGAAGGTGGCGGGCAGGCCGAGGGATACCGAAACGATCGGCTGGCTGAAGTCCCGCTCGTTGCGGTCCTGGTGCAGGGTCAGGCGATTGCCTGGCAGGTAGCTGTTGATCAGGCACGCGTCCGGGATGAAATCGGCAAAGCCGGCTGCCTGCGCAGCGGCCCGGGCCAGGTCGCTGAATACGGGTGGCAGCGCCGGCCAGGGCTGGCCGCTGAGCGGGTCTACAGGGCTGTAGCGGTAGCCCCGCTGATCGCTGATCCAGCCCAGTTCGCCGCAGTTGGTTACGCGCACGGCGATGGTCCGGCCGCCGGGCGTGATCATGTTGCGAAAGGGGGCGGCGAGGACGATCTGGCGCAAGGCGGGCAGCAGTAGCTCGACCCGGTCAAGGGCGAAGCCTGGCAATAGGGCGACCTGCTGGCCGAGCCATTGCGGTGCGCTTGCTGGCGCTGGGGTGAAGAGGTCGATTTGCATGAGGGCATGTTACCCGGGTTCTTGTACCGATGCCGACTGCGGGCGGTGCTCCAGCAGAAAGTCCCCCAGCCGCTGCACTGCGGTTTCCCAGGCACTGCCTTGCGGCCACACCAGGTAATAGCCGTCCCCGGTCGCCACCGCCTGCTTGAACGGCAGCGCCAGGCGCCCGTCGCGTACATGCCGGCCAACGAGCGCCAGATCCCCGATCGATACGCCATGCCCGGCCATCGCCGCCCCCATGCCCTGGTCCAGGGTATCGAAGCAGATACCACGATCGAGTTGCACCTGTGCACCCAGGCCGGCGCCCTGCAGCCAGCGTTGCCAGTCACGTCGATCTGCCGAGGGATGCACCAGCGGCGACTCGCCCAGGTGCGCGGCGTCCCACGCCCGGTTCCCCAGCAGGGCGGGTGAACAGATGGGAATCAGCCACTCCTCGAACAGCAAGCGGCATTTCACCCGTTCGCCGAAATGCCCGTTTCCCAGCAATACCGCGCAGTCGTAGGGCTCGCTGGAAAAGTCCACGCTGTCCTGATCCATCCACACACTGGCGAGCTGCACACCGACCGGCTCCGGTTCCTGGCGAAAAAGCGCCAGGCAGTCCAGCAGCCAGTGCATGGTCAGGGTCGAGGGCGCTTTGAGGCGTAACTGCCGGCCACCCTCGCGAAACGGCTGACAAGCTTGCTCGATCAGGCCGAAGCCGGCCTTGAGCTGCCTGGCCAGGCGCTCCCCGACATCGGTAAGGCGCAGGCGCGGCCCATGGCGTTCGAACAGGCGGCAGCCGAGATGGCTTTCCAGGCTACGAATATGCCGACTGATTGCGCTCTGGGTCAGGGCCAGCTCGTCGGCGGCACGGGTAAAGGAGCAGGAGCGGGCCGCGACTTCGAAGGCGCGCAGGGCGTAGAGGGGAGGCAGGCGATCGGCCACTGAACAGAGTCCACTATGAGCTGGAGTCATAGTAGGCCTGCGCATTTTGCGTTTTTCAAGGAGCCGTCGGCTAACCAGAATGCCCGCGATCAAAGAATCCGGGAGATGACATGAACACCACCTTGCTGATTGCCTATCTGGGCACCATTGTCCTGTTGATCGCGACACCTGGGCCGGTCGTGCTGCTGGTCGTGGATGCGGCCAGTCGTAGCGGCACCGCCAGTGCAATCCGTACGGCGCTCGGCGCCAATGCGGCGTCGCTGGTGCTGGTGGCGGCGGCAGCGGGCGTGCTGGCCGGGGCCCTGGCGTTGAGCCCGCACCTGTTGCAGTGGGGCGCCCTGGCTGGGTGCCTGTTCATCGGCTGGCTGGGGTTCAGTGGCTTGCGCGATGGCGGGGAGGGAGAGACAAGCCCTGACCGGAAGGCCAATGGATGGTGGCAGGGTTTTCTGATCGGGATCTCCAACCCCAAGGACATCCTGTTCTTCGTTGCCCTGTTTCCCCAGTTCATCCCGGTGACCGGCTCGTTCGGCACCAGCGTCGGCCTTCTGGCCTTGCTGTGGCTGCTTGTCGACCTGGGGATACTGGCCCTGTACATCGGCCTGATGCGTCACGCCCTGGCGCAACGCTACAGGGCGTGGGTGTCGCGCTTGTCAGCGTGGATGCTGTTGCTGCTGGCGGCGCTGGGGGTGATCTACTGGTGTAGTGTGCTGCTGGGCTGAGTCAGCGGGTCAGCGCGTGGTCGCCCAGCCGGGCTTGCTGCAGCAGCAGGTTCAGTTGCGCGACCTGTTCCTGGAGGGCGTCACGCTCCTGCTTCAGGCGCTGCAGTTCGTCACGGCGGATCGAGACGTAGAGCGTCTGGGGCGGGGCTGCCGAGATCAGGGTTTGCATAGGGCACCTCACTAATGGCTTGTCACACAACTGAAGCGTAGACGCTTGACGGGGCGGGATTCTGAATTCTTTTTTTCGCCAAGGGAACTTTTTTATTGGCCGCTGTCTCGCCGTTCGTCGTGAAACCATCGCTGCCCATGCTGGACTAACCTTGAGGACTTCTTCCTCGGACTGGAGCATCGGCACATGCAACTGGGAATCGTGGGACTGGGCCGCATGGGCGGCAACATTGCAAGGCGGCTGATGCGCAACGGTCACCAGGTGGTGGTGAACGACCGCAACCCGGCGGCGATCGACGCGCTGGCGGTCGAGGGCGCACAGGGCGCGAATGATCTTCCAGCCCTGGTCGGCCATCTGGCCAGGCCCAGGGCGATCTGGGTGATGCTGCCCGCCGGCGAGCCGACCGAGCAGACCCTGGCGCAACTGGCCGACCTGCTGGACGCCGGCGACGTCCTGATCGATGGTGGCAACAGCTTCTACAAGGACGATATACGCCGCGCCAGCGATTTGAAAAAACGCCACCTGCACTACATCGACGTGGGCACCTCGGGTGGCGTGTGGGGCCTGGAGCGAGGCTATTGCATGATGATCGGCGGCGAGCAGGCAGTGGTCGAACGCCTCGATCCGCTGTTCGCCAGCCTGGCCCCGGGAATCGGCAGCATTCCTCGCACCCGCGGTCGCAGCGGCGAACCGGGTCGCGCCGAGCAGGGCTATATCCATGCCGGCCCGGCCGGTTCCGGGCACTTCGTCAAGATGATCCACAATGGCATCGAATACGGCCTGATGCAGGCCTACGCCGAAGGTTTCGACATTCTGCGGGGCAAGGCCAGCGAGGCATTGCCCCCAGACCAGCGCTACGAGCTGGACCTGGCGCAGATCGCCGAGGTCTGGCGGCGTGGCAGCGTGGTCACCTCATGGCTGCTGGACCTGACCGCCGACGCATTGGCGGCCGACCCGCACCTGGAGCACTACAGCGGCGCCGTGGCCGACAGTGGCGAGGGCCGCTGGACCATCGATGCAGCGGTCGAACAGGCGGTTCCGGTGCCGGTGCTGAGCAGTGCACTGTTTGCCCGTTTCCGCTCGCGCCAACAGCAGGGCACCTATGGCGACAAGCTGTTGTCAGCCATGCGCTTCGGTTTCGGCGGCCATGTCGAGCGTCCTGAATGAACCAGTACAACGTCGAAACCGCGCCACCCTGCACCCTGTTCCTGTTCGGCGCCAGCGGCGACCTGGTCAAGCGCCTGTTGATGCCGGCCTTGTACAACCTGAGTCGCGACGGCCTGCTGGACAACAACCTGCGCATCGTCGGGGTCGATCACAACCCGGCCAGCGCCAGCGAATTCGTCCAGCGCCTGGAGGGCTTCATGCGCGAGCGCGACAAGGGCTCCGGCGAAGGCGCGCAATGCTTCGACCCGAAGCGCTGGGCGCGCCTGGCCAAGCGCATCGACTACCTGACCGGGGATTTTCTCGAGGCGGCCACCTACCAGGCCATTGGCAAGCAGATCGGCAAGTCGCGCAACGGCAATGCGATCTTCTACCTGGCCACGGCGCCGCGGTTTTTTACCGATGTGGTGCAACGTCTCGGCGACGCCGGCTTGCTCAGCGAAACCGAGGGTTTTCGCCGGGTGGTGATCGAAAAGCCGTTCGGCTCCGACCTCGCCAGCGCCGAGATGCTCAACGCCAGCCTGCTGCGCGTGATGAGCGAAAAGCAGATCTACCGGATCGATCACTACCTGGGCAAGGAGACGGTGCAGAACATCCTGGTCAGCCGTTTTTCCAACGGTCTGTTCGAGGCATTCTGGAACAACCATTACATCGATCATGTACAGATCACGGCGGCGGAAACCGTCGGTGTCGAGGAGCGCGGCGCGTTCTACGACCACACCGGTGCCTTGCGCGACATGGTGCCCAATCACCTGTTCCAGTTGCTGGCGATGGTGGCCATGGAGCCGCCGGCCGCCTTCGGTGCCGACGCGGTGCGCAGCGAAAAGGCCAAGGTCATCGGCGCGATCCGTCCCTGGTCGAAGGCCATGGCCTTGAAGAACTCGGTCCGCGGCCAATACACCGAGGGCAAGCAAGGGCGCAGGAAGCTCAAGGGCTACAGGCAGGAGCCGAGGGTAGCGGCGGACAGCCAGACCGAAACCTACGTCGCGCTGAAAGTGATGATCGACAACTGGCGCTGGGTCGGCGTGCCGTTCTACCTGCGTACCGGCAAGCGCATGAGCGTGCGCGACACCGAGATCGCCATCTGTTTCAAGCCTGCACCGTATTCGCAATTTCGCGACAGCGATGCCGAACGGCCCAAGCCCAACTACCTGAAGATCCAGATCCAGCCCAACGAAGGCATGTGGTTCGACCTGCAAGCCAAGCGTCCCGGGCCGGCCCTGGAAATGGAAACCATCGCCCTGGGTTTCGCCTACAAGGACTTCTTCAGGATGCAGCCGGCCACCGGTTACGAAACCCTGATCTACGACTGCCTGACCGGCGACCAGACCCTGTTCCAGCGTGCCGACAATATCGAGAACGGCTGGCGCGCAGTGCTACCCTTCCTCGACGCCTGGAAAGACGCTGGCGAGGTGCACAGTTACGCTGCCGGAGAAGATGGCCCGGCGGCAGCGGACGATCTGCTGGCCAAGGACAAGCGCAGTTGGCATAGCCTGGGCTGAACGCACCGAGCCATTCCCTATGACCCCGAAAGCCCGTCCCAGACGGGCTTTCGCCGTTTCTTGACGTCATTTATTCGCCGCAATGGCAACTGGCTATATTCGTTCGGATGGGGCAATCTTGGGAAAAATCGGATCCAGTTCACATTTCAAGACATTTCCGACCAACTGCGTCTTTACTTTTTACACAAACCAATGAGGCGACCCATGAAGGGTGTTTCGGTAATGGACTCGTTGCGCATTAATCTGGCCCGCGAAGTCACTGACAAGGTCCCGGGCCGCCTGCCATTGTCCGCGCCATCGAAGGACAGCATCGCGCGGCATCGGATGCACCCCGGTATCCCGGGTCGTATCGCCACCGGACATCAAGGATGAACAGCCCGTATCCCCATTTCCCGACCACGACCCTGCACCGGCTGTTCCCGGGCGAGTGCCACGCCTGCCTGATGCTGGCGCGCGGGAAGCGGACAACACTCACCACAACCATGCCCGGCACGGGTCGCAGGCCAGTGGATCTGGTTCTGCTGCGGAACCGGGCACGCTACGAGCAAGCCGCGGTGGCTGCATGAACACCGCACGAGAGACGCCTATGGAAGAACCTACCTTCGATTTCGACAGAATGCTGTGCTTCACCCTGTACTCCACGGCCAATGCCATGGTTCGCGATTATGGCGAGCCGCTGCGCCGGCATGGCGTGACCTACCCGCAATTGCTGGTGCTGATCGGGCTGTGGGGCGAGGACGACATGTCCATCAGTTCCCTGAGTGCGGTGACCCTGTTCGACCTTGGCACCCTGACGCCGATCATCCGTCGCTTGAGCGACGCCGGCTTCATCACGGTCTACCTGGACCCAGGCGACCGCCGTCGACGCAAGGTACTGCTGACCGAAAAGGGCAGGGCGCTCAAGCTCGAAGCCGCGCAACTGCTCGATTGCATGAACGGCAAGCTTGGCCTGGAGCCCGGCAACATGCAGCAGATGCTCGACACCTGCCGACAGATCCGCTCACGATTGCGCTGAAGCGGCGTCGTCCAGGCAATCCGGCGTATTGAAGTTGGCCAGTCGGGGATCGTCCCCGGCACAGTCCAGTGCCAGCAAAGGCCCGCCGCGCAACACCCACGACAGACTGCGTTCGCCACTTTCCCAGGCGGCTGAAAGTGTGGGTGCAAGTGCGCGCGGGAGCAGGCTGAACATGGGTTGCCAGTGGCCGTTCTGGCGGACCATTACCGGCGTATACGCATCGGTTGCCAGCTTCAACAGCGACTCCAGCAAGGGCCGATCGACCTTCGGTGCATCACAGGCCAGCACCAGCAACCAGTCATGCCGTGCCACCGCGAGGCCCGCCAGGACACCGGCGAAGGGGCCGGGGAAATCGCCTTCGGCATCCTGCACCAGGGTATCGGCATAGGGGCGGTAGCGGTCGAGATTGCGGTTGCAGGAGATGATCAGGTCGTCGGTCAGCGGGCGCAGGGTACGGTGCAGATGGGCAACCAGCGGCTCGCCGCGCCACTCCAGCAACCCCTTGTCCCGCCCGCCCATGCGCTGGCCGCGGCCGCCGGCGAGGATGAGGATGGAGCAGGGAGGGAGAAGGGTCATGAGCGGGATTTCCTGCTGGACGAGGGTGGCACCATCCCATGGGCGGCAGGCAGGTTTCAACTGTGTCGTTCTTGAGGGCCTCATCGCTGGCAAGTCGGGGCGCCGAACCGCAGCTCCCACAGGTTCCGCGATGTACCTGTGGGAGGCCGGTACATCTTCAACAGTTCACTTCGCCCGCAGGCACCTCAGTCCCGGCTTTCTTCTTCTGATACCCCGTCACCCGCATTACCACGACGAAGAACACCGGTACGAACACCACCGCCAGGGTCGCGCTGAGCATGCCGCCGACCACGCCGGTGCCGATCGCCTGCTGGCTGGCCGAACTGGCTCCGGTCGCGAGGGCCAGCGGCACCACCCCGAGGATGAAGGCCAGCGAGGTCATCACGATCGGCCGCAAGCGCAGGCGTGCCGCCCGGACCGTCGCGTCCACCAGGTCATACCCTTCATCCACCAGGCTCTTGGCGAATTCGATGATCAGGATGGCGTTCTTCGCCGACAGACCGATCAGGGTGATCAGGCCGACCTTGAAAAACACGTCGTTGGGCAAGCCGCGCAGGGTCACGGCCAGCACCGCGCCGAGGATTCCCAGCGGTACCACCAGCAGCACCGAGGTCGGGATCGACCAGCTTTCATAGAGGGCCGCCAGGCAGAGGAACACCACCAGCAGCGACAGGGCCATCAACAATGGCGCCTGGCTACCCGACAAGCGTTCCTGCAAGGACAATCCGGTCCACTCCAGGCCGAAGCCCAGCGGCAGCCCGCCCACCAGTCGCTCGATCTCGGCCATGGCCTGGCCCGAACTGTAGCCTGGCGCCGGTTCGCCACTCACGGCAATCGCCGGATAGCCGTTGTAGCGGGTCAGTTGCACCGGCCCGGATACCCAGCTTGCCTTGGCGAAGGCTGCCAGCGGAACCATCTTGCCGCTGCTGTTGCGTACGTGGATCTGCAGCAGGTCCTCGACCTGGCTGCGGCTGTCGCCCTCGGCCTGAACCACCACCCGCTGCATGCGGCCCTGGTTGGGGAAGTCGTTGACGTAGCTGGAGCCCACGGCGGTATTCAGCACCGTGCCGATATCGGCGAAGGACACGCCCAGCGCATTGGCCTGCTTGCGGTCGATCTCCAGTTGCACCTGCGGGCTTTCCGCGAGGGCGCTCTCGCGCACGTTGACCAACACCGGGCTTTTTTCCGCAGCGGCCAGCAACTGATCGCGCGCCGCCATCAGCCGGGCATAGCCCAGGCCACCGCGGTCCTGCAGGCGAAACTCGAAACCGGTCGAGGTGCCCAGGCCGTCCACCGGCGGCGGCAGCACCGAGTAGGCGATGGCATTCTTGAACTGGCTGAAGGCGATGGTGGCGCGCTCGGCGATGGCCGCTGCAGCGTCATCGGCGGCCCGTTCCGACCAGTCCTTCAACGTGGTGAACACCAGCGCCGCATTCTGCCCGTTGCCGGAAAAGCTGAAACCGAGAATTACCGTGGTATCGCCCACTCCGGGTTCGGCAGCGTTGTGCTCCTCGATCTGCGCGGCCACCTGCTCGGTACGCTCGCGGCTGGCGCCTGGCGGCAACTGCACGTCGGTGATGGTGTAGCCCTGGTCCTCGGTCGGCAGGAACGACGACGGCAACTGGCCGAAGCTGAACACCAGCGCGGCGAACAGCAGGGCGTAGACCAGCAGGTAGCGGCCGCTACGGGCGATGGCCTGCACCACCCAGCGCTGGTAACCGTCGCTCATGGCCTCGAAACGCCGGTTGAACCAGCCATACAGGCCGCGGCGCGCATGCTGTTCGCCCTTGGCCACCGGCTCGAGCAAGGTGGCGCAGAGGGCCGGGGTCAGGCTGAGGGCGAGGAAGGCCGAGAACAGGATCGACACCGCCATGGACATGGAAAACTGCTGGTAGATCACGCCTACCGATCCGCTCATGAAGGCCATCGGCAGGAATACCGCCACCAGCACCACGGTAATGCCGACGATGGCACCGCTGATCTGCCCCATCGCCTTGCGCGTCGCCTCCTTCGGCGGCAGGCCTTCCTCCATCATGATTCGCTCGACGTTTTCCACCACCACGATGGCATCGTCCACCAGGATGCCGATGGCCAGGACCATGCCGAACAGGGTCAGCACGTTGATCGAGAACCCCAGGACGAGCATGGCGGCGAAGGTGCCCATCAATGCCACCGGCACCACCAGGGTCGGGATCAGGGTGTAGCGGATGTTCTGCAGGAACAGCAGCATCACCAGGAACACCAGGACCATGGCTTCACCCAGGGTGTGGATCACCTGGGTAATGGAGACCTTGACGAAGGGCGAGGTGTCGTAGGGTATGTCGTATTTCGCACCTGGCGGGAAGTAGCGCGACAGCTCGTCCATCTTCTCGCGCACCAAAGTCGCGGTCTGCATGGCGTTGGCTCCCGGCGCCAGTTGCACGCTGAACGCAGTGGCCGCCTTGCCGTTGAGGCGGGTGCCGAACTGGTATTCCTGGGCACCGATCTCGACCCGGGCGACATCGCCGACGGTCACGCTGGAGCCGTCCGGATTGGCGCGCAGGACGATGGCGGCGAACTCCTCGGGGTTCGACAACTGCCCCTTGACCAGCACGTTGGCGGTGATTTCCTGGCCTGGCCGACCGGGCAGGTCGCCGATGCTGCCCGGTGCCACCTGGGCGTTCTGCGCGGCAACGGCAGCGTTGACGTCCTCGGGCGTAAGATTGAAGGCGATCAGCTTGCGCGGGTCGATCCAGATGCGCATGGCCCGCTCGGAGCCATACAGTTGCGCCTTGCCTACGCCAGGCAGGCGGCGGATCTCGTTCATCACGTTGCGCGCGAGAAAGTCGCTCAGGGCCGTCTCGTCGAGCCGTGCATCCTCTGAACTGAGGGTCACCAGCAGGAGAAAACCGGTGGACACCTTTTCCACCTGCAGGCCTTGTTGGGTCACGGCCCGGGGCAGGCGCGACTCGACGATCTTCAGGCGGTTCTGCACATCCACCTGGGCCAGCTCCGGGTTGGTCCCGGGCTCGAAGGTGGCGGTGATGGTAGCGCTGCCCAGGCTGCTCTGGGACTGGAAATACAGCAGGTGATCGGCGCCGTTGAGCTCCTGCTCGATCAGGCTGACCACGCTGTCGTCCATGGTTTGTGCCGATGCGCCGGGATACACCGCATAGATTTCCACCTGCGGCGGCGCGACGTTGGGGTACTGGGCCACTGGCAGTTTGGGCAGGGCCAGGGCGCCGGCGAGGAGGATGAACAGGGCGACCACCCAGGCGAATACCGGGCGTTCGATGAAAAACCGTGGCATGGATCAGGCCCTCACTGGCCGGAATTCTGGACGATGGGCTGGTGGGCGGAAGCGGCGGGGGTGACTTGCACCTGGTCACCGGCCTTGACGTGCTGCAGGCCTTCGGTGACCACCCGTTCGCCCGGGCTCAGGCCGTCACTGACGATCCAGCGATTGTTCTGCGCAGCGCCCAAAACCACCGCACGCTCGACGATGCGGTGTTCGTCGTCGACCACCAGCACGCGTGGCTGGCCGGCGCTGTCGCGCAGGATCGCCTGTTGCGGCACGCTGATGCCCTGGGGCTGCACGGCCTGCTCGACGCGCACGCGGACAAAGCTGCCCGGCAGCAGGTCGAGATCGGGGTTGGGGAACTCGCTGCGCAAGGTGATCTGACCCGTCCCCGGGTCCACGGCGATATCCGAGAACAGCAGTTTGCCGGGGAGCGGGTAGGGCGTGCCGTCGTCCTGGATCAGGGTGACCTTGGCCTCCTCCTGGCCGACCTGCTGCAATTGGCCGGCCCGCAACGAACGGCGCAGAGCGTTGATTTCGCGGGTCGACTGGGTGACGTCGGCATGGATCGGGT
The DNA here is from genome assembly GCF_048586865.1 of Pseudomonas bharatica. NCBI lineage: Bacteria > Pseudomonadati > Pseudomonadota > Gammaproteobacteria > Pseudomonadales > Pseudomonadaceae > Pseudomonas > Pseudomonas bharatica. The sequence continues at coordinate 259,530 of NZ_JBMAWR010000001.1, forward strand.
CGAGTTGCTGGATGGTCGCCAGCGCGGTGCTTTCGTTCTGGCCCACCAGCGCGCCCTCGGTTACCAGCGCGCGACCAATGCGGCCGGAGATCGGTGCGGTGACCGTCGCATAACCTAGATTGAGCCTGGCCCGTTCCACTGCGGCCTTGGCCGCGGCCACGTCGGCCTCCGCCTGCATCGCTGCGGCGCGGGCGTTGTCGCGGTCCTGGCGGCTGATCGCATCGATGGCAATCAGCTCCGCGTAGCGCTGGTCCTGCAACCTGGCCTGGTAGCGATTGGCCTCGGCCCTGGCCAGGGTCGCGCGGGCGCTGTCGTAGTCGGCCTGGAAGGGGGCCGGGTCGATACGGAACAGCACATCGCCCTGCTTCACATCGCTGCCTTCACGGTACTCGCGCTTGAGCACCACACCGGCCACCCGCGCCCGCACCTCGGCAATGCGCGGCGCCTGGATACGACCGGACAGTTCGCTGCTGATGGCCAGCGCCTGAACCTGCACGGTTTCCACCGAAACGTTGGGGGCGGGCATCTGCGCGTCTTCGGCGGCCTGTTCGGCGCCACAGGCAGCAAGCAGGAGAAAGGCACCAGCCAAGGGAAAAAGGCGCAGACGGGCGGGGCTTGAAGGAAACATAGGGATCTTCCATAAATGACCGTCGCATGGTACGCAGGCACGCGGCCCCGGGCTGTGAAGCTCTGTAGAACGTCTGTTAAAAAGTGTGAAGAAATAACTTCTTACCTTTGCCGCTTCTATATCCTGCCGACTTTCCACGCCCACCGAACAATCCGAACCATGCCCACTATCCTACTGGTCGAAGACGACTGCGCCCTGTCCGAACTGATCGCCAGCTACCTGCAACGCAATGCGTTCACCGTGAGCGTCATCGCCCGCGGTGACCTGGTGCTGGAGCAGGTGCGCCGGGACAAGCCCGACCTGGTGATTCTCGACCTGATGCTCCCGGGCCTCGATGGCCTGCAGGTCTGCAGGCTGTTGCGCGGCGAGTCGCAGACCTTGCCGATCCTCATGCTGACCGCCCGCGACGACAGCCACGACCAGGTCCTGGGCCTGGAGATGGGCGCCGACGACTACGTGACCAAGCCCTGCGAACCGCGGGTGCTATTGGCCCGGGTGCGTACCCTGCTGCGCCGCAGCAGCATTGCCGAGCCTCATCTGGAAAGCGATCGCATCCTGGTCGGCGCCTTGTGCATCGACCTGGCCGAACGCACCGTGACCTGGCGCGGCCTGCCGGTGGAGCTGTCCAGTGGCGAGTTCAATCTGCTGGTGGTGCTGGCCCGCAATGCTGGAACGGTGCTCAGCCGCGACCACATCCTCCAGCACCTGCGAGGGATCGAGTTCAACGGTACCGACCGTTCGGTGGACGTGGCGATCTCCAAGCTGCGGCGCAAGTTCGATGACAACGCCGGCGAAGCGCGCAAGATCAAGACGGTGTGGGGCAAGGGGTACCTGTTCAGCCGTGTGGAATGGGAAGTCTGAGGCCCTGCCATGCTCAAGATCCTGATTCGCCTGTACCTGTTGACCATCGTTGCCTACGCCGGCGGCATTTTCCTGATCCCCGACGCCATCCTGCACCTGTTCAACGAGCGTTACGTCGCCTACAACCTCGACCAGGCCCGGGGCGTGCAGAGCTTGATCGTCAAGCAGTTTCGCCAGGTCCCGGAAAACCAATGGCCGCGGGTGGCGCAAGCGCTGGCGGCGGATTTCGCACCGCTGGCGATCGAACTGCGCACCCGCGAACAAATGGGCCTGAGCGAGGCGGAACGCGAGCGTCTCGATGCCGGCAACAACGTAGTGCGCCTGGGCGACTGGGGCTACTACGAGACCGCCATCGCCCCGCTTGGCGGCGAATGGCTGGTGGCCCTGCGCAATCCGCCGGACCCATTGGACATCAACCTGCTGTCCTGGGGCATCACTGTGCTGATCGGCGCCGCGCTGCTTGGCTGCCTGTTGCTCTGGCTATGGCCGCACTGGCGCGACCTGCAGCGGCTCAAGGCCACGGCGCAGTTGCTTGGCCAGGGCCAGCTCTCCGAACGCACGCTGATTTCGCCGCGCTCGAATATCGGCGCGTTGGCCGCAGTGTTCGACACCATGGCCCATGATCTTGAGCAATTGCTCACCCAGCAGCGCGAGCTGCTCAACGCAGTGTCCCACGAGTTGCGCACGCCGCTGACCCGCCTGGATTTCGGCCTGGTACTGCTGTACGACGAACTGCCGGCAGCCAGCCGCAAGCGCCTGATGCAACTGGTCGGGCACGTCCGCGAACTCGATGAGCTGGTGCTCGAACTGCTGTCCTATAGCCGCCTGCAAACGCCCGGGCAGAGCGTCGAGCGGGTGGAAGTGTCGCTGCTGGAGTTCGTCGACAGCGTGCTCGGCAGCTTTGCCGAAGAGCTGGACAGCCGGGATATCTGCTGGGAAGTGCGCGGCGGCGACCAGCGCTTCGCCCTCGACCCGCGGATGACTGCGCGGGCGGTGCAGAACCTGATCCGCAATGCCATGCGCTACTGCCACCGGCGCCTGTTGCTGGACCTGAGCCTGGACGGACAGGGCAACTGCCTGATCAGCGTGGAGGATGACGGCATCGGCATACCCGAGCAGGAACGCGAGCGAATCTTCCAGCCGTTCTATCGCCTGGATCGCAGCCGCGACCGGGCCACTGGCGGCTTTGGCCTGGGCCTGGCGATCAGCAGGCGGGTGATCGAGAGCCAGGGGGGGCTGTTGACGGTAGGGCAGTCCGCACTGGGCGGGGCGCGCTTCAGCATCTTCCTGCCAACGCGGTCAGTGTAGGCGCAGGTAAACCAGCTCCTACGCAATCGTCTCTGCTTGTCCTATCCACTCTGGGGTAGTCCCTCACCGCCTTTCAACGGAAGACGGTGGGAAATTTCCTCGTCTCGCTGGGATACGTCTGATGTAAGCCATTTCCCTTGATAGCAAATAATTCGCCCCGTCCGGCGCTCTCGCCGGGCGATCGGAAAATTTGCCACCCAACAAGGAAATTGGTCATGAAATACAGCGTTCTCGCACTCCCACTGGCATTGATGATGGCGGCTGGTACCGCCCTGGCCGCCGACCCGATCGAGAAACAGGTCACCGTGACCGCGAGCATCCCGACCGAAAGCTTCTACGTCGAGCCGGTAGGCGGCAACTGGATGAACGAGCCGCAGGACATGGCCTGGAACTCCTTCCAGCAAACCCTGCAACCGATTCGCAAGCAGCTCCAGGTACGCAGCACCACCGGACCGATCTCGGCCTACCTGACCAACCCGGCGACCATCACCAGTGGCGCCGACACCATCGGCCTGGACGTCAGCGTCGCCGGCAAGTCCCTGACCCTCACCTCCGCCGAGGTGATCAGCAAGGAACTGGCCGCGCCCGGCGCCATCGTCGGTTTCGAGGTAGCTGCCAAGGCTGCAGGTACCGGCGGCTATGTCCCGGGCAACTACCTGGGCGTGGTGAACATGATGTTCGAGACCACCGCCGAGTAAACCCGGGCCAGTCCCTCCCTTTCCGATCGTCCCCGGTCCGGCGCTCCCCATGTCGGGCCGGGGGTGATCGGTCATGCTTCCATCCGCGACGAGCAATCACACATGTCTCTTGCGACATCCATACGAATGGCGGTGGGCTGCTGCATGGCCGCCGTCTGGCTGACCGACGTCAGCGCCAGGGAAGAGACGGGGAATACCAGTCAGCTTGGCATCCTGCGACAGGCCGAAGGATTGCCGAAGGAATTCGACGAACACTTTTTCGATGTACCCCTTGCCGTGCGCATCGACCTTGACGGTCGCCTGCTCGGCGAAGCCATGGTGGTACTGAGCCGTGACGAACGGGTTCAACTGCTGGAATTCACCGAAACCCACGAAAGCCGCGAACCGGAAACCGTGCGCCAGCGCTGGGGCGAGGTACTGCAGGCCGGGCAGGCATTGGGCAATTGCATCAAGGCCTGCCCCCAGGACCTGGTGGCAGTGCACTACAGCCTGGTCAATTCGCAGCTGTCGATCCTGACCCGCAATGCCGAACGCGACCAGCAGGCGGCCTGGCACGTCTTGCCCGAACAGGGCAGCCAGGGCGTGATCCTGCGCAACCAGCTCAACCTCAGCCGCGACGGCCAGGAAACCGTCGGCCGCTACGCCCTGCGCGGGCAGGGCAGTGTCGGCAACTGGACCACGGTGGCCGAGGCCCAGGTCGACCGCAGCAACGAAGACCGGCCGCAAACCCGGCACCGGGTGGACGAACTGTTCGCCGAACGCGTGCACCAGGACAACTTCTTCCGGCTCGGCTATTTCACCCCCGGCGCCCAGGCCATGAGTCGCCAACCGCGCCTGCTCGGCAACAGTCCGGACACCACCCTGGGCCTGATGTACGGCAGCAGCGACAGCCTGGCGATCGACAACGGCAAGGCCAGCGCCACGCCCATCTATGTCACCCCCAACCGTCCCGGCATCGTCGAGATCTACCGCAATGGCCAGTTGATCAACAGCCAGCCTGTACAGCCCGGGTTGCAGGCCATCGATACGCGCGTGCTGCCGGGGGGCATCTACGAGGTGGAAGTGCGTCTGGTCGAGGATGGCCAGGTCACTTCGCGCAACGAGGAATTCATCTACAAGCCCAACAACTGGAGCAACAACGCCTCGCCCTGGCGCTACAACCTGTACCTGGGCAAGCAGAGCGAACTGCTCAGCAACTGGGACGACGAGGACTACGGCGGCCTGGCCGCCGGTGTCATCACCAACTACCTGCTGCACCCGCGCCTGGTGGCCGGGGCTTCGGCCCAGCGCATCGATGGACAGATGCAGTATGGCACCTCGCTGGACTGGGATGCGCTTGACCGCCTCAAGGTGTTCGGCAATGTGTTCCACACCGACCAGCGCGGCAATGGCTACGACCTGCAAGGTGTGTGGCACCACGCGTCGGGCAGCGTGGTCCTCAGCCACAACCGGTCCTGGCTCGAATACCCGCGACAGCGCCGCCTGGATAGCTATGAGAACAGCGAGGACTATGGGCGCGACCGCGACCAGACAGGCAGTCGCGAGCTGCGCCAGTCATCCCTGTCGGTCAGCCAGCGCGTCACCCGCAAAAGTACCGCGACCGTGCGCCTGAGCCACAGCGACGGAGGCTACGGCAACAGCGGCGTAGCCCTTGACCTAGGCTGGTCGCATCATGGCCAGGTGATGGGCTCGGATGCCAACTGGCGGGTGGCGCTGTTCGACCGCCCGGGCAACTCCAGCAGCGGCAACCAGCGCAACCGTGGCGTCAACTTCAGCCTGAGCATGAGCCTGGGCGGTCCCGGCCGGCGCATTTCCGGGAGTGTCGGCACCCGCACGTCGCGCGATGGCGGGCGTGACCTGAACACTTCGCTGACCTACCAGCAGGACATCGACGGCAGCACCTTGCGCAGCGTCGGCGGAACGCTCAACGGTGACCGCTACGGTGTCGGCCTGGCCGCCAATGCGCAGTTCGAGAACCGCGCGCTGCATGGCGACGCCTATGTGCAGAATTCCTCCTACAACAATCAAGTGAGCGGCGGCCTCAACCTGGAAAGCACCCTGGCCATCGGTGGCGGCAAGGCAGCCCTGAGTGGCCAATACCTGCCTTACGAGGCGGGGCTGATCGTCGACGTGGAATCGGACTACCCGGAGCTGAAGCTGCGGGTCGACGACCTGGACGGCCACACCAGCCTGCTGAGGCCGGGGCGCAACGTCATTCCGGTGAGTGCCTACAAGTCCGGCAGCGTGCAACTGGACTTCGAAGGCGAAGGCGCACCGACGGCGGTGATCCAGCCGTCCTCACTGAGCTATCACCTCAACCGTGGCGGTGTCGACTACCGCACGCTGCGGGTCATGCGCACGGTGACCGTGCTGGGCCGCCTGCTCGACCACCATGGCCAGCCGCTGCGCGGCGCCATGGTCATCAACCATGCCAGCCGCAGTGTCAGCGAAGCGGATGGCTTCTTCGCCGTTGAAATGAGCGAATCGACGCCAACCCTGGAAGTCCGCCAGGGCGGCCAGCGCCTGTGCCTGCTGCGCCTCGACACCGGCGCCCAGCGCCAGGACGACGTCGTGCTGGCTGGCGACCAGGTCTGCTCGCCCGACAGCCTCGCAGCGAATGCCCCACGCAACCCGGGAGGTGACGCTTGATGCCTTGCAAGCAATCCATCATGACCAGAACCCTGTTGATCGGCCTTGCCCTGCTCGTGCTGCTGCTCGCCTTGCACGCACAGGCGGCGGAGGTCACCGTCACCGCGGAGTATCACGGCGGCGGCAACGAATTCATCAATACAACGCCGCAGGCCGCGTTCTGCGGGCGCTGGCCGCATTACTGCAACGGCGTGGAAACCGTCGGGATCCCGCTTACCTATGACAAGAAGACCACTCACAGCGCGCCGGACCACCGCGACCTGTTCTACATCAGGGTGCCAGGGCGCCGCACGGTGACGGTGACCCATGAGCTGACGGGGGAGGCGTACCAGTTGACGTTCGAAATCTTCGCCATCAGCCAGTACGTTGCAACGACCAGCAACAGCCCGGTGTACACGCTTTATGTACGGGGCGGCTGCAATTATCTGTACACCCTGGGAACGGGGGCCTGGGCATCTTACCTGTGGAGTGTGAAAAACCCCGGGAATCCGGACTATTGCTATCCCGTCGGTAGCCCCGGAAGCCCTGGAATGGAGCGGAACGTGTCGGTGAGTGACTTCGGCGTGGCCTATCGCCTGGTGACCCCGTCGCCACTGCGCATGAAGCAAGGCATGTACCGCGGGCAGGTCACCTACCAGGTGGGCCCGGGCGCCGACTTCGACTTCGGCAACGACGTCAGCAACCTCAATAGCAATACCCTGACCATCAACTTCGAACTGGACGTGGTCCACGCCTTCGTCATCGATTTCCCGGCCGGCTCCGAGCGGGTGGTGCTTGAACCACCGGGCGGCTGGACGCAATGGCTGAACAATAAACGCCTGCCCGAGCGCCTGTACCGCGACCTGCCGCTGCGCATCTGGTCGTCGGGGCCGTTCACCGTGCACACCCGCTGCGAGTACCCGTTGGGCGGCCAGTGCGCCATCCGCAACGACGCCAACGACCACCAGGTGCCGGTGCAGGTCGCGCTGACCCTGCCCAGCGTCATCCTGCATAACGGCCAGCCGGTCAGCCGCCTGCCGTTGCCGGTAGGGGAGGCCACGGCAATCCAGATGGACGCCACGCAACCGGCAATCAACCGCGGTGGCAGCCTGCATTTCCAGGTGGACAAGAGCGCGGTCAGCGAGATGACCCGCTATCCCGGCGCCCGCTACGAGGGCGATGTCACGGTGGTGTTCGATGCCGATTTCTAGGTTTTGCTCAGGAGCGCTCATGAAAAACCTGCTGTTCACTCTGGCCCTGGCCTTGCTGGCGGGGACGGTACAGGCCGGCCCGCAGATCAATGTCGGCGGTCTCTACGACTACCTCGACGGCGGTACCAGCACCTTGCTCAAGCGCGTGCGCAACCTGGGCGACACCACCGCCTTCGTCAAGGTCAGCGTGGTCGAGGTGATCCATGACGGGCAGGGGCCCGCCCGGGAAATCTCCCATGAACACCTGCCCGTGGCCGAACGCCCGCTGATCGCCAGCCCGGCCCGCCTGATCGTCCCGGCCGGAGGCATGCAGGCCGTGCGCCTGCTCTACCGCGGCGCACGCGAGCAGGAGCGCTACTTCCGCTTGCGCTTCGTGCCGGTGCTGCCCGAGCACGGCGATGGCTTCGCCATCAGCGATGAAGAGGCCGAGCGCTACGAGCAGGAACTCAAGGCCGGGGTCAACATCCTGGCCGGCTACGGGTCGCTGCTGTTCATCCGTCCCCAGCAAACCCGCTATGACACGGATATCGCCGAGCTGGACGATCAGTTCCGGGTCAGCAACCAGGGCAGCGCCACCGTGGTGCTCGATCATTTCAATGATTGTGATCGCAGCGGCAAGCAATGTGCCGTAGCCACCAAGCACCATATCCGCCCCGGCGTATCCCGGCTGTTCGCCCGGGCGCCGGGGCGGGTGTACCGCTTCGAATTGATCGAGGGAGAAGAGCGGCGACGTGTCGAAATCAAGGGTTGAAGCGCGCTATCGGAAATTTCCCTCAACCAGATGGGAATTGTCCGATGCACATAGGCCTGTCCGGCAACCGATACTGCTGGCCATAAGGTGGTGGCACTTTGATGCTATTGCGACTGGTTGCCATTCAGTATTACCCGCCGACAGGTACGTCACCCAGAAAGTGAGGGATTCATGTACAGAGCCATGATCGTGGACGATCATCCGTTCATTCGCGCCAGCGTGAGGATGCTGCTGCGTCAGGAGAACATCATCATCGTCGCCGAGGCCGATAACGGCGTCGATGCCTTGCGCATGATCCGTGAGCACGAACCGGATATCGCCATTCTCGATATCTCCATTCCACGTATGGACGGGCTGGAGATCATCACCCGGGTCAAGGCGGCGAACATGGCCATGAAGATGCTGGTATTGACCTCCCAGGTCCCCGGTTACTTCTCCTTGCGCTGCATGCGCCTGGGAGCCTCGGGCTTCGTCTCGAAGAATGACGACCTGACCGAGTTGCGCAAGGCGGTGATGGCGGTGATGTCCGGCTACACCTACTTTCCCGAGGTGTCCCTGAGCTCGGTTAACCGCTACGACTGCCAGGCCACCGAGTCGCAACGCATCGAGCGCCTGACCGATCGCGAGTTGCTGATTCTCCAGCAACTGGCCCGTGGCCTGAGCAACAAGGCGATCGGTGAAGCCATGCTGCTCAGCAACAAGACCATCAGCACCTACAAGACCCGCCTGCTGGAGAAGCTGCGGGTCGATTCCCAGGTCGACCTGGCCGATCTGGCTAGGCGTCATGAACTTATCTGACGGGCGCAGGCCGATAAAACGCATCCTCAGGTGGCTGCTCGTGCTCGGTCCCTGCCTATGGCTTGGCGCTGCCCTGGGCTGGGGTGAAACACCGAGCCTGCTGGCCCGCTCCAGCCTCGGTGACGGCCTGCACCTGCACCTCAAGGATGATGACCGGCAGTGGCTCCGGGCGCGGCGCACCCTGTGGCTGGGGGTCAGCCGTCCGGACCGGGTGCCGTTCGATATCACCACCACCGGACGTGACTACGAGGGTCTGACCGCCGACTATGCCGGCCTGCTGGGAGAATTGCTCGGCGTCGAGATTGGTGTACGCCGCTATGCCAGCCGAAGCGCCGCCCTGGATGCGCTCAACCGCGGCGAAATCGACCTGCTCGGCACCGCCAATGCCGACGAAGCAGCTCGCAGCGGTTTGCTGCTGTCACGCCCTTATGCGGAGAACCGGCCCATGCTGGCCAGTCGCAGTGACAGCGCGCAAGCCCCGGACCTGCGCAAACCCGGTGTGCGCCTGGCCCTGCGCGAGGGCTATCTGTCCGAGGCGCATGTGCGCGAGCTGTTCCCCCAGGCGTTGCCAACCTTCTACCCATCGATGCTTAACGCCCTCGGCGCCGTGGCCTTCGGTCAGGCCGATGTGTTTCTCGGCGACGCCCTGGGCACGCGCTACCTGTTGCACAAGAGCTACCTGAACCAGTTGCAGCTGACGCCGGCCGATCCCTTTCAGGATGGCCATTACGGTTTTGCCCTGAACCCCGCGAACCGGCGCCTGAAGGATCTGGTCAACCTGGCCCTGGCACAGATTCCCGAACTGACCCGCCTGGACATCCTGCAACGCTGGAACGCCGGCACCCGCGAGTTCATCGAGCGCGAACAACTGGACCTGACCCTGGCCGAGCAGGACTGGCTGCAGCGCAATCCACGGGTCAGGGTGGCCATCGACGACCAGTTCCTGCCAATCAGTTACCGCGACGACAACGGCGCATTTCGCGGTATCACCGCCGACCTGCTGGACCTCATCACCCAGCGCAGCGGGCTGGCCTTCGATATCGTCGATAACGGTGGTTTCTACGACATGGCCCGGCGCCTGGAGGCGAACGAGGTCGATCTGCTGGCGGCGCTGCCATTCAGCCAGCGCCGCCAGCAGCAGGTGGGTTTCACCCGCTCCTGGCTGAGCAACAGCCTGGTCCTGGTAACCCGTGACGGGACCCGTCTGGACAGCCTCGACCAACTGGAGGGCAAACGCCTGGCCTTGGTCGAGGGCAGCGTGCTGGAGGACTACCTGCGCGAGCAGCACCCGGGTATTCGCCCGCTGTGGAACGACGGCCCGCTGCAGGCCCTGGAGCGGGTCGCCAGCGGTGAAGCCCATGGTGCGGTGGTGAGCCTGATAGGCGCGCGCTACAGCATCGCCCGCTTTTACCGCGGGCAGTTGCAGATCAGTGCCGCGCTGCCGGTGCCGGCGTTGCATTTCGCCTTCGCCGGCCGGCGCGATGACCATCAGCTGCTGTCGATCCTGAACAAGGCACTGCTGAGCATCAGCCCACAGGAAATGGACGAGCTGACCAGTCGCTGGCGCAACGAGGTGATCGTCGCCGACACCTATTGGCGCAAGTACCGCGGCATGATCCTGCAGACCTTCCTGATGGCCGCGGCCCTGTTGTTTCTCGCGGTGTACTGGATCCGCGGCCTGCGCCGGCAGGTGCGCAGGCGCCAGGCGGCGGAAAAGGCGTTGAACGAACAGGTGGAATTCATGCGGGTCATGATCGACGGCACGCCCAACCCGATCTACGTGCGCGACCGCAAGGGCCGCTTGATCACCTGCAACGTCAGCTACCTGGACGCCCTTGGCGTTTCCTTCGAAGCGGTAATCGACCAGGCACTCCCGGAATGGTTGATCGGCGCCGCCCAGGCCCGGCATTGCCGCGAGGCCTACCGCCAGGTCATCGCCCTTGGCGAGGCGGTGGTCGAGGATCGCGAACTGGTGCTCGGCGGCCGGCGCATCACCATCTACCACTGGATGCTGCCGTACCGCGGCAGCGACGGCGAGGTCAACGGGTTGATTGGAGGCTGGATCGATATCTCCGAGCGCCAGCAGCTCTACGATGCACTGCAGGTGGCCAAGGACGACGCCGAGGCGGCCAACCGGGCCAAGACCAACTTCCTGGCGACCATGAGCCACGAAATCCGCAATCCGCTCAACGCCTTGCTGGGCATGCTGGAGCTGGCGCTGCGCAAGTCCGAGGACGGTGTTCTCGACCGCCTGGCCCTGGAGGTCGCTTCCGGCGCGGCACGGGGTTTGCGTGACCTGGTCGGCGACATTCTCGACATCACGCGGATCGAGTCGGGCCATCTGACCCTATCACCGCAGCAGGTCGACCTGTATCGCGAGGTGGAAAGCACGGTACGCCTGTTCGAGGGCCAGGCCCGGCAAAAGCGCCTGCAATTGAAGCTGGACATGGACGGCCAGGGTCCGGTGCAGGTACTGCTCGATCCGCTGCGTTTCAAGCAGATACTCTCCAACCTGATCAGCAATGCGATCAAGTTCACCGACGAGGGCCAGGTCTGCGTGAGCCTGGCCCTGGATATCGGCGGCGAACGGGTTGGCCTGCACCTCTCGGTGGAGGATACCGGGGTCGGCATTCCGGCCGACGAACTGGAGCAACTGGGGCGTCCGTTCCGCCAGGCCAGCAACAACCAGCAGGGCGCGCGCAGCGGATCGGGGCTGGGCCTGAGCATCAGTCATGCGCTGTGCGCCATGATGGGCGGCGAGATGCAGCTGTGCAGCACCCTCGGCGTCGGCACGCAGGCGCGCTTGCATCTCGACCTGCCGCGCCTGACCCCTTGCCCGGGGGTGCTGGCCAGCCTGCCGCAGCCCGAGGCCGGCGACATGGCCGCGCTGGACATCCTGGTGGTGGACGATTACCCGCCCAACCGCCTGTTGCTGCAACAGCAATTGAGCTACCTCGGTCACCGCGTGGCCACCGCAGCCGACGGCCACGAAGGCTTGCGCACCTGGTTGCGCCAGCACTTCGACGTGCTGATCACCGACTGCAACATGCCCGGCATGAACGGCTACGCCCTGGTCAGGGCGATTCGCCAGGACCAGCGGCGCAAGGCCAGGCCGGCCGCGCTGCTGCTGGGCTGTACCGCCAATGCGCAGGCGGAGGAACGCCTGCGCTGCCGGCTGGCGGGGATGGACGATTGCCTGTTCAAACCTCTCGATCTCACGGAACTGGCCGCCAGGCTGGCACCTTGTGCCAGGGGCCGGCGAACCGTGGAACCCGGCGCCGAGGGTGGATTGGGAGCGGGCCACGACCTGTCGGGCCTGCGCCAGCTTACGGGCGGTGACGACCAGGCGATCAAGGACCTGCTGCGCGATCTGCTGGTCAGCAACCGTGACGACCTTGTCCGCCTGCTCCAGCTGCACCCCGACGACCTCGGCGGGCTGGCCGACCTGGTGCACCGGGTCAAGGGCGGCGCACGGATCATCAAGGCCCGCCGCCTGCTGCGTGCCTGCGAGAACATCGAGCAGGCGGTCAACGGCCAGCGTCCGGTGCAGCCTATCGACCCATTGGTGGACGACCTGCGCCTGGCCATGACCAGCCTTGGCCAGCGTCTGGAACAGGTGTGCCAGGCATGAGCGAGTACAGGAGATTTTTCGGCTGCTGCAGGGAAGTCGCCTGATTCAACCGCAGCGAAGCGATAGCACCGTGAGGCCTGGGACCTTTGTGAGGAAAGTGGACGTGCCTGCCAAGTCATTGAGTGTCTTGATTCTTGAAAACCAGTCGTTCCAGCGCGCCATCGCGGTGAAGATCCTCGGCCAGCTGGGTTGCCGGGAGATCTTCGAAGCCTGCGGCGGCAGCGAGGCCCTGGCCTTGCTTGACCGCATCGGTCGGGTGGACCTGGTGGTCTGCGATGTGCGCATGGAGGGCATGGACGGCCTTGAATTCATCCATCGTGCAGCGCAGGCGGCGCTGATCGGCGGGGTGATCGTCAGCAGCGGCCTGCACCCGGAAGTACGTCGGGCCATGGCACAACTGGTCAACGGCCTGGGCCTGGCCTTTCTTGGCGATGTCGGCAAGCCGCTGCAATTGGGCAGCATGCGCCAGGCCCTGGACCTCGGCCGCCAGCCCGTTGTGCTGTCGCTGCCGGCGCCGCAGCGGGCAGCGCCGATCAGCGAGGCGGATATTCGCCGCGGCCTGTCGTACAAGGAATTCGTCGCCTGCTACCTGCCGCGCTGTGACCTGGGCAACGGCGAGATTCGCGGCGTCGACGTGATTGCCCAGTGGCAGCATCCGAACCTCGGCACACTGGCGCAAAACCGCTTCCTGCCGATGGTCGAGCACTGCGGCCTGCTCGACGATCTGCTGGTGGTGTTGCTCGAACAAGGGCTGGAGCTGCAACGGGCCTTGATGTCGCGCGGCCAGGTACTGCGCATGTGCTTCGCCCTGCACCTGAAGCAACTGGACAATCGCAGCCTGACCCGCAGGATCAAGTCGCTGATGCAGTTCCAGCGCTCGATGGGGCAGGGTATCGGTTTCGAACTGGTGTTCGATGGCCCGGCGGAACCCTCGATGATTCACCTCGAAGGCCTGGTTCGCTTGCGCCTGCTCGGTTGCGCACTGGTGCTGGGCGAGTTCGGCACCCGCGCCGGCTCGCTGCAGCGCCTGTGCCAGTTGCCGTTCAACGAGATCCGGACCTCCGCCCGGTTCATGCATGAGCTGGAAAACCACCCGCGCCATCGCGCAGTCCTGAGGGCGGCTCTGAACATGGCCAGCAGGCTGGGCCTCGGCATCACGGTGACCGGCGTGGAGAGCGCCGAACAGCATCTGCTGCTGATGGAAATGGGTTGCCTTCAGGGCCAGGGGCGCTATTTCGCGCCGTTGCTGACCGAGGACGGATTGCTCAGGCGCCTGGGCGATGGACCACGAAATGGATGAACGGCAGCCTGGATCGGCGCAGGAAGGTTTGCGTACGCGCTATACCGACTACTATCAATGTGCTACAAATTTTGCCTTGCAGTTCAAACCATTAACCGCACAAGGAAGTTGATTCATGACTGAAACCACCCTGATCCAGTTCGTCACCGCCGATTCCCTGACCACCTTGCTGCAGGACGCGGGGTGCCGGGTCAATCGCATCGAACAGAACCAGGTCGTGCAGTTGCAGACCGCCAGCCAGGGCATCGGTTACTCGGTGCGCTTCGGCAACCAGGGCAAGGAAACGGGCGAGTTCCTCGACTTCACCTTCAGCTGCGCCTTGCGCGTACAAGGCGAACTGCCGGAAAACCTGGCCAACCAATGGAACTATTCCCGTCGCTTTTCGCGCCTGTCGGTCCAGGGTGAATTCCTGGTCCTGGAGCAGGACGTGGTGGTCGCCGACGGCGTCAGTGCGCAGCATCTGGCGGGCTCGTTGCTGCTGTGGGACCGCGTGCTGCAGGAGTTCGTCACCTACCTGCGTGACTTCAGCCGCAACGCTGCTGCCACCCAGGCCGCCGCCGAAACGGCCAGCGCGTCGTGAGCCGCAAGCTCTGGGCCGGGGTCGGGGCCCTGGCCGTCCTGGCATTGGCAGTGGGGCTGGCGCTGCGCCCGGGTACCGATCCGGTCGCGGCCAGTCGCGCGGTACCTGAAGCGGGGCAGGGCGGCACTGCGTTGGCCAGTCTTGGTGAGCAGAAGATCGACGCCGAGGAGCTCAAGGCATTGTTCGCGCAATTGCCGGTGCAAGCGCGTCAGCAACTGAGCAACGACCGGCCGGCCCTGGAAACCTGGATTCGCGCCCGGCTCGCGGAAAAGGCCCTGTACCAGCAGGCCGAAGCCAAAGGCTGGTCCAAGCGCCCGGAAGTACAGGCCCAGACCCGCGCGGCGACCGAGCAGATCGTGCTGCGTAGCTACCTCAACAGCGTGACTGCGGTGCCACAGGACTATCCCAGCGACGAGGAGCTGAAACAGGCCTACGAAAACGGCAAGGCGGGCTTCCAGGTGCCAGCGCTGTACCGTGTCAGCCAGATCTTCCTTGCCGTGCCGGATGAAAACGCCCTGGAATCGGTGCGCAAGCAGGCCCAGTCACTGGCCAAGCGGGCCCAGGCCGGCGATGCCGACTTCGCCGAACTGGCACGGTCCTACTCACAGGACGCCGGCAGCAACACCCGCGGTGGCGATACCGGCCTGCAACCCTTGAACCAGTTGTTGCCAGAAGTGCGCGGCACGGTGTCGAAAATGAAGGTGGGCAGCGTCAGCGAGCCGCTGCAAAGCTCGTTGGGCCTGCATATCATCAAGCTCACCGAACAAATGCCGGCGCGTACCGCGACCTTCGACGAGATGCGCGCGCAACTGCGCGATGCCCTGCGTGCCCAGCGCCAGGAGCAGGCGGCCAAGGACTATGTCGCAGGCATGTTCAACACGGCGTCGCTGACCATCGACGGCAAGGTGCTGAACCAGGTGGTCGAGGCAGAAAAGTAGGCCCCACCGTCCCCCACAGAGGTCGGTAGAGCAAAACATAACTCTTTGATTTGCAAGGACCCTGTGGGAGCGGGTTTACCCGCGATTGCTATGTTGAATTCACTACAGCAATCGCGGGTAAACCCGCTCCCACAGGATACGCGTCATGCATTGGAACTGTTCTCTGGGCGACATCGCAGCCTGAAAAACTGGCCTTTTGTTGAAATATCAACTTGGTGTTGATATTTTCCCTGTCCGCCTGCAACGGACAGTTTCCCCATGCCCTCAGAACGCCAATTGGTCCTCAACGTCCTCCACGCCACGGTGCGCATGCTTGGCACCGTACTGGGCCGTAATACCGAGGTGGTCCTGCACGACCTGACACGCCCTGAACACTCGGTGCTGGCCATCGTCAATGGTCATCTCAGCGGCCGCCAGGTAGGCAGTCCGATCCTTGCCGGACCTCGCCATGACCGCGGTTTCGACGCTGTGCTCCACGCCGCCCTGGAAAAGGGCAGCCAGGCGCCGGTGGTGATCGGCAATTACCCGACCCTGGGCCACGACGGCAAAGCCTTTCGCAGCGCCACCGCGGTTTTCCATGATGCTGCCGGCGAGCCCTTCGCCAGCCTGTGCGTCAACACCGATCTGAGCGGCATCGCCGCTGCGCAGGCCTGCCTGGAGCAACTGCTGGCTACCGCCGAGGACCCTGCCCAGCCCCCGGCACAAACCCCTGACCTGGAACAGCTGATGACCCGCATCATCGACGGCGCCCTGCAGGACGCCCGTGCCCGCGGCGTACGCTTTGGCAAGGCGCAGAAGCTCGAAGCGGTGCGGCAGATGCACGACGGCGGGCTGTTCATCGTCAAGGGCGCAGTGGAGAAGGCCGCCGCAGCCCTCGGGGTGAGCCGCTATACGGTCTACAACTATCTCGAAGAAATCCGCAACGGATGAGGAATCCCATGCAACTTCCGATCTATCAGGTCGATGCCTTCAGCGACGGCATCTTTGGCGGCAACCCGGCCGCGGTGTGCCCGCTCCAGCACTGGCTGGACGACGCGACCCTGCAGCGCATCGCCGAGGAAAACAACCTCTCGGAGACCGCCTACTTCGTCGCCGAGGGCGAGGGCTACCGGCTGCGCTGGTTCACCCCGGGTACGGAAGTGGACCTGTGCGGCCATGCCACGCTGGCCTCGGCCTGGGTGCTCTTCAACGAACTCGGCGCCACCGAGCAGACCCTGCGGTTTTTCACGCGCAGCGGCGAATTGCGCGTCAGCCGTGACGGGGAGCGCCTGGCGCTGGACTTCCCGCTCAAGGATCCGCAGCCGGCGCCACTGCCGGAGGGGCTGGCCGAGGCCCTGGGCTGCGAGATTCTGGAACTGCACCGCAGCGACGACTACATCGCCGTGGTGGCCAGCGCCGAGGTGGTCGAAGGACTGCAACCGGACTTCGCGGCACTGAGCCGTCATGACGTACGGGGTGTGGCCGTGACCGCGCCGGGCGTGGGCGAATTCGATTTCGTCTCGCGCTGGTTCGGGCCGCAGGTCGGGGTCAACGAAGACCCGGTAACCGGCTCGGCCCATACCTCGCTGGCGACCTACTGGTCGCAGCGACTGGGCAAGACCCGCCTGAACGCCCGCCAGGGCGGGGCACGCCAGGGGCAGTTGCACTGCGAGTTGCCGGGCAACGGCCGGATCATCATCAGTGGACGGGGCGCGCTGTACATGCGCGGCACCTTGTACCTGGGAGTGGCCGAATGAGCTTGCATATCGATACGCCGCTGCTGGAGTCGCGGCCATTGAGCCTGGCGAACGGGCAGCAGATCTGGTTGAAAATGGACGCCCTGCAGCCTTGCGGGTCGTTCAAGCTGCGCGGGATCGGCCTGGCCTGCGAGCATTTTGCCCGCCAGGGCAAGCGCCGCTTCGTCTCCTCGTCGGGCGGCAATGCCGGGATCGCCGTGGCCTACGCCGGGCGCTGCCTGGGTTTGCCGGTCACCGTGGTCGTACCGCAAACCACCACCGAACGCGCGCGCCGGTTGATCCGCCAGGAAAACGCCGAGGTGATCGTCCACGGCAAGCTGTGGCAGGAGGCCAATGAACTGGCGCTGTCGCTGGTGGGCGCCGATGATGCCTTCATCCATCCGTTCGACAACCCGCTGCTCTGGCAGGGGCATGCCAGCCTGGTGGATGAAGTGGCAAAGGCCGGAATGAAGCCCGATGCCGTGGTCGTGGCGGTCGGCGGCGGCGGCCTGCTGTCGGGCGTCGGTGAAGGATTGCGGCGCAATGGTTGGTCCGATGTGCCGGTTTTCGCGGTGGAAACCCGCGGCGCCGCATCCCTGGCGGCGGCCATGGACAAGGGCGAACTGGTCAGCATCGACAGCATCGCTTCCGTGGCCACCAGCCTTGGCGCCAAGCGAGTGTGCGACGAGGCGTTCCGGATCAGCCAGCAGATGAACGTGATCAGCCACGTGGTCAGCGACGTTCAGGCGCTGGATGCCTGCGAACGCTTCCTCTCCGATCACCGCGTGCTGGTCGAACCGGCCTGTGGCGCCGCCCTGGCCCTGGCCTATGCCCCGAGCGAAGCGCTACGCCGGTATCGGCGCGTGCTGGTGGTGGTATGCGGCGGCGTCACGGCATCCATCGAACAGATCCGCGAATGGCGCAACGCCGCGGACTGACCGCCTGTCGGTACTGATCCCGGCCCGGACAAACCTTCCCCGGCCGCATTCGCTCTCACCTCCACGAGCCTGACGTTTTCCGTTCCGTGGAGGTGTTCCGATGTCGACGAAAAAACACGATCAGTTCAGCATGCAAAACCCGCTGACCCAATACCCGCAGCCGCCGTTTCCGGCCCAGGGGCAGCCGGCGCCAGGGCTGGATGCGAAGATGAATCCCGAACCGGACCACGGCGAGGCGACCTACAAGGGCTTCGGTCGCCTGGCCGGGCGCAGGGCGCTGATCACCGGTGCCGACTCGGGCATCGGTCGCGCGGTGGCCATTGCCTTTGCCCGCGAGGGGGCGGATATCGCGCTCAATTACCTGCCGGTCGAACAGGCCGACGCGAGGGAAGTGGTCAAGCTGATCGAGGCGGAGGGCCGTCGCGCCGTCGCCATTCCCGGCGACCTCAAGGACGAGCAGTTCTGCAAAAGCCTGGTGGACCAGGCCCATGAGCAACTGGGCGGCCTGGACATCCTGGTCAACGTGGCCGGCAAGCAGGTGGCGCGCAAGGACGTAGGGCAGGTCAGCAGCGAGCAGTTCGACGCGACCATGAAGACCAATGTCTACGCACTGTTCTGGCTTTGCCAGGCGGCCGTGCCCTTGATGCCGGCGGGGGCGACCATCATCAACACCGCCTCGATCCAGTCCTACCAGCCTTCGGCGACGCTGCTGGACTACGCGACGACCAAGGCGGCCATCGTTGCCTTCACCAAGGCCCTGGCCAAGCAGGTGGTCGAGCGCGGTATCCGGGTCAATGCGGTAGCGCCTGGGCCGATCTGGACGGTGCTGCAGCCCAGCGGCGGCCAGCCTGCGGAAAAGATCCCGCATTTCGGCGAGCAGGTGCCGATGAAACGGCCCGGCCAGCCGGCCGAATGCGCCCCCTTGTACGTGCTGCTGGCGTCGCAGGAATCGAGCTATATCACCGGGGAGGTGTTCGGGGTGACCGGGGGCAATCCGTTGCCGTGAGGCGGATGGTTCCAGGGCCGCCTGGCGGTCCTGGAACCCGATGGCTCAGATCTCCCGGAGGAACTCCGATACCAGCGCCAACCCTTGCTCCATCACCTGCCGATCATTGGCAAAGCCAATGCGCACATACCCCTCGATATCCAGGGCACTGCCCGGTGTGAACATCACCCCCTTGGTCTCCAGCAGCTTCACGCAGAACGCTCGTGACGGCATGTCCACGTCGATCTTGAGCAGGGCAGTGGTACCGGCCCTGGGCTTGACCCAGGACACCCGCGGTTCGTTCTCCACCCAGGCCTCCAGCAGCGCCAGGTTCTCCCGGGTGATGGCGTGGGCGCGATCGAGAATGTACCGGCGGTTCTCCAGGGCGATGCAGGCGAAGTGATCGTCGAGCATGCCGACGCTGATCGTGTTGTAGTCGCGATGGATCGACACGGCATGGATCAGCGCCTGCGGCGCGACGATCCAGCCCAGGCGCAGCCCGGCCAGGGAGTAGGTCTTGGACATGCTCGCGGTACTGATGCCTTTCTCGTACAGGTCGGCGATCGATACGGTGAAACCATCGCCATGCTGGTCGGTACCGCGATACACCTCGTCGCACAGGAGCCAGGCGTCCACCGAGCGGGCGATCTCGACGACCTCTTCGAGCAGCGCCCGGTCCATCAGCGAACCGGTCGGGTTGTTCGGGTTGTTCAGGGCGATGACCCTGGTATTGGCCCTGACCATACCGCGCAACTCGTCGGGATCGGGAAGGAAAGCGTTTTCTTCGCGCAGGCGCAGGATCGACACCTCGGCACCGTAGCTCTGCGGAATCGAATAGTGCTGCTGGTAGGTGGGTGCGACCGACACCACATGGTCGCCAGGCTCCACCAGGGTTTCATAGACCAGTGCGTTGGCGCCGATGGCGCCGTGGGTAACGATCACGTTGTGCCGTTGCTGATTGTCGTAGAGCGAGGCAATCAGGTCGCGCAGGCGCTCAGAGCCTTCGATGGCGCCGTAGGTCATCTTCATCGGCAGCAATTCGCCGAGGATGGTCCCGGTCTTGCCGGCGAACTCCAGCAACTGGCCGATGGTTATGGAGTCGACGCAGGTCTCCGCCAGGTTGTAGCGGCACTGGGTCTCATAGGCGTTCATCCAGATCTCGACGCCAAATTCCTTGATCTTCATAACGTTGTCTCGCTTTCTTGAAGCAGGTTGGTAGGACCCGGGTAAAGCCATTTATAGCCTTAAAGTCCACCGTAGACAACAAGTCTCTTTCAAAGAACAACGCGTACCCTGTGGGAGCGGGTTCACCCGCGATTGCGATGGTGAATTCACCATTGCAATCGCGGGTAAACCCGCTCCCACATAATCTCCTGAAAATCAATGAGTTATAGGAGCACTCTCACGCAAAAGCTTGACCCATTTGAACACCGTCGCCCGCCCCAGGCCCAGAACGCTGGCCACGTAGTCGGCAGCGCTGCGCCCCTCGAAAGCCCCTTCGGCATACAGGGCTTCGACCAGCGCGCGCTTGTCCTTCATCCCCAGGAGGCTCAGCGATAGCTGACGCTCGGCGAGCCAGGCGTGGAGAAAGGTGTTGATGCGCTCCTGCCAGTCGTCGCGGAACAGCGCTTCCGGCTGGGGCAGCAGGCGACTGACCTGGAAAAAGGCGTTCAGTGCCTCGCGGGCCTGGTCCAGCACCGAGAAATTCAGGTTGATGCACAACAAGGCCTCGGCCTTGCCTGCCTCATCGCGCAGCACGCTGGTGATGGAACGGATTTTCTGGCCGTTCCAGTTGAGCTTTTCATAGGGGCCGAGGCTGGATGCCTGGTCGAAGTCACCGGGCAGTTCGTCCAGCGCCGAATCGTCGCCAAGCTGGCGCTTGGAGAAGTTGTTGGCGATATGCACGACCGTCTGGCTGGCCAGATCGTGAACGATCACCTCCGCGTGGGGGAACAGCAGGGTGGCGATGCAGTCGGCAATGGTCTTGTAGTTGTCCAGTTTCTTCATGGGGGGGACGGTGGCGTGTGCAAAAAGGGCAACCATCATAGCCCCCGGGCAAAAAAGATGAACCTCGGGCCAAGCCTTCGGCTCAGAACAGTTAGCGACACCTAAACAGGTTGCAACACCAGAACCGGAACTGAAGCGAGGATTCAACGATGAATACACTGTTGCGTAGCGCGGGCTTTGCCCTGGCTTTCACCCTGGCGGGCGCGGTGCATGCCGCCCAGGATGCCGATGACTTCGTCGAGGACGCCTCGGCCAAGGGCGTCGCCGAGGTGGAAGCGGCCAAGCTGGCCCAGGAGAAAGGCACCGCAGCGGATGTGAAATCCTTTGCGGCGATGATGCTCAAGGACCACGGCGCGGCCAACGAGAAGCTGAAGTCCCTGGCCGCAAGCAAGAAGCTTGAAGTGTCGAGCGACGCCGACCTGATCGACAAGGCCAAGGCCATGATCCTGGAACTGCGCGGCGCCAAGTCGTTCGACCAGGCCTATGCCAACAACCAGGTCAACGCCCATGAAGCGACCATCAAGCTATTCGATGACTACGCGAAGGATGGCAAGGACGCGGAACTGAAGGCATTCGCCGCCGAGACCCTGCCCACCCTGAAGGCTCACCTGGAAAAAGCCCGCCAACTGGCTGCAGCCCATGGGGGCAGTTCGGTAGGTTCGGGGGCGACCACCCGCGATGCGACCGATCCGGTGGTGCCTGGTCCAGGCGGCGTTCCGACCACCCCTAAAGACCATTCGGAAACGACCAAGCCTTAAGCTACCAAGGGCCGCTTCGCGGCCCTTTTTCTCAGGAGAACCCGCATGCCCGATCACGACATGCCACCCGGCCAGTTGGAACCGTCAAGACCGCAGGTCGAGATTCCCGACGAGCACGACAAGGCACCGGATCCGGACGCCGACCCCTCGCTTGGCGACGAGCAGGAGGAACCCAGGGGCGTGCCGGCCAGTGACCCCGAGTCCGGCGCCTAGCGCCCTAGCGCCCCAGCACCGCCCGCACCGTCTCTTGCAACACCTCGAACGCCACCGGCTTGTCGACGTGGGCATTGAACCCTGCCGTCAGCGCCTCGGCCTTGTCCTGGCTGGCGCCGAAGCCGGTCAGCGCAACCACGGGCAGCGCGTTGAAGCGTGAGTCGGCGCGTATCCGGCCTATGAGCTCCAGCCCGTTCATCACCGGCATGCCGAGGTCGGACAACACCAGATCGAAGACGCTATCGCCGTCCAGCCGCTCCAGCGCCTCGAGCCCGTTGCTTGCCAGGGTCACCTCGGCGCCTTCCAGCTCCATCAGCGCTTTCATGATTTCAAGAATGTCCTCGGAGTCATCGACGATCAGTACCTTGAGCCCGCTGAAATCGCCCGGTGTCAGGTCGAGCTCGCCGACCATTGGCTGTTCGTCACGGCTGTAGTGCGGCAGCCAGACGCTGAAGGTCGCACCCAGTCCCAGCCCGGCAGACCTGGCCTCGACCCGGCCGTGATGCGCCTCCACCAGCTCGCGCACCAGCGCCAGGCCGATGCCCAGGCCGCCACGGTTCTGCCCGTGGCGGTGCTCCGGCACCTGGCCGAAGAGGTCGAAGATCAGCGGCAACGATTCGGCGGCGATACCCTGGCCGGTGTCCTGCACGTCGAATCGCACATGGCTGCCTTCATCTACCAGGCGCAGGCAGATGCGACCGCCGGCATCGGTGAATTTCAGGGCGTTGTTCAGCAGGTTCCAGATGATCTGTTCGATACGCACCGGGTCGGCGTCGATCACCAGGGGTTCCTGGGCATCCTCGGGCAATTGCAGTTCGATAAGGATACGTTCCTCGGCCGCGTCGTCCTTGGCCACCGCGGCAATATCGCTGAGCAATTGCTGGAGCAGCACCGGCCCGCGGTTGAGCTTGAGCTTGCCGGTATTGATCCGGGACAGGTCGAGCAGGTCGTCGATGATCCGCGCCTGGCTGCGTACCGCGCCAAGGATGGTATCCAGCGCCCGCCCGGCCACGGCATTGCCGCGCACCAGGGGCAGGCGGGTCATCAGTTCGCCGTTGAGCTGGATCAGGTTGAGCGGGTGCTTGAGCTCATGGGACATGACCGCGAAAAACTCGTCCTTGAGCTTGCTGGTGTTACGGCTCTGCTGCAGTTGCCAGACCTGCTCGGACTCCTGGCGCTTCTTGTCGGTGACATCCCGGCCGATCTTGGCGAAGCCGTGCTGGCCGTTGTGCAGGGCGGTGGTCACGCCGCTGCAGAAGAAGCGACTGCCGTCCTTGCGCTGCAACCAGCGCTCGTCGTCGGCACGGCCATCCCTGCGGGCCAGGCGCAGTTCTTCCTGGAGCACGCCGTTTTCCCGGTCTTCGGGCAGGAAGATCAATTCGGCGCTGCGGCCCAGCACGTCTTCCTCGCTGTAGCCGAAGGTGCGTTCGGCGCCGCGGTTCCAGGTGGTGATCAGGCCCTGGGCATCCATGGTCAGGATGATGAAGTCCTGGGTGCTTTCGGCCGCCAGGCGCAGGCGTTCCTCGCCTTCGCGCACGCGCTCCTCGGCCTGGCGCCGCTCGGTGATATCGATGAAGGTCAGTACGGCGCCGTCGATCAGGTCCTCGGTGGTGCGGTAGGGCAGCAGACGGGCGATATACCAGCGACCATCGGTGCTTGGCACCTCGCATTCGATGATGCGCAGCGACTCGAAGGCGGCCACTGCGTCATCGGCCATGCCCGGGTAGTCGAGGCGATGGGTGATGTCGAGCAGCGAGCGGCCGGTGTCCGAGGGAATGATGCTGAAGATCTCGGTGGCCCGCGGCGTGTAGGACTTGATGCGCATGCGCCGATCGACGAACACCGTGGCGATATCGGTGGAGGCGATCAGGTTCTGCAGGTCGTCGTTGATCTTGCCGGTTTCCTCGACCTTGCTCTTGAGTTCCTGGTTGACCGTGATCAGCTCTTCGTTGATCGACTGCAGCTCTTCCTTGCTGGTTTCCAGCTCCTCGGTGGTGGAGCGCAGCTCTTCGTTGATGGCCTGGAGTTCTTCGTTGGAAGCCTTCAGCTCTTCGGTGGAGGTCTCGGATTGCTCCACGGTGGCCTGCAATTGCTCCTTGGTCCGGTGCAGCTCGCCTTCAAGCTGGGAGAGCACGCTGTCCTTGCCGTCGTCGCGGATACTCTTGACTTCGGCACTCATGGTTTCCTCGACCTCGTCGAACAGTACCAGGACGAAGTCGGCATCCAGGTCGCGGAATGGCCGGGCCACCATGTTCACGTAGTAACTGCGCCCCTCGCGCTCGAGCTGCACGCGCCGCGCCTCGATGCTCTTGCCGGTCTGGAAGGCCTGGAACAGCGCAGTACGCAGCTCCAGGCGCAGTTCAGGCAGCACCTGCACCAGAAGATTGTGCGACGGTTCGCCGCCGACATAGCGCAGGAAGCGCCCGGCGCGATCGGACATGTGCACGATGTCCGAGTCCTGGTTGACCACCACGCTGGGCGGGCCGTACTGCTCCAGTACGCGCTGGTGGACCTCGGCGAAGGACACCTTGCGCCGCTCCAGGTTGCGCTCGACATTGGGCAAGGAAAACCCGGTGAAGGCGTTGAGGGGCAGGGCAGGGGTCGGTCTTCCCAGGCTGGAACTGGCCTTGGCCCGGTAGATCCGGTTCTTCTTGTCCACGGGGGTGAACAGGTCGAGGCAGACGTCCGCCGATTCCGAGCTGCCGAGGAACAGGTAGCCACCCGGGGCCAGGGCGAAGTGGAACATCTGCAGGATGTCCGCCTGGACCTGCCGGTCGAGGTAGATGAGCAGGTTGCGGCAACTGATCAGGTGCAGCTTGGAGAAAGGTGGGTCGCGCAGCAGGTTGTGCAGGGCGAACAGCACGCGCTCGCGGATTTCCTTCTTGACCCTGAAGTGGGTCTGCTCCTTGGCAAAATGCTGGCGCAGGCGCGCCGGCGGTATATCGGTGACCACCGCCTCGGGATAGACCCCGGCCCGGCCGACGCCGATGGCATGTTCATCGATGTCGGTGGCGAACACCTGGAACTTGTGGCTGGCATGGCTGAAGTCGAGATGATCGGCCAGCAGCATGGCGATGGAGTAGGCCTCCTCGCCGGAAGAACAGCCTGCCGACCAGGCCCGCACCGTGGGGTCGGTTTCGCCGGTGAGCTCGAACAGGCGCGGAATGATTTCACGCTCCAGCGCTTCGAAAGCCTCGCGGTCGCGGAAGAAGTTGGTCACGCCGATCAGCATGTCGTCGAGCAGGGCGCGGGCTTCCTCGGTATTGACGTTGAGGAAGTCGCGATAGGCCGGCAGGTCGCTCAGGCGGTTGACCTGCATGCGCCGCTCGATCCGGCGCAGTACGGTGGCCCGCTTGTAATGCTTGAAGTCATGGCCGGTGCGGGCGCGCAGGATGATGATGATCTCGCGCAGGGCGGCATCGGCGGCGCGCTCGTCCTCGGCGGTTTCGGGATTGTGCAGCGGCGCCTCGATCTCTTCGCCCAGCGGCAACTCGATGCTGCGCATGTTTTCCCACAGTTCCACCAGCTTTTGCGGCATGTCCACCACCGGCAGGACGAAGTCCACCTGACCAGTGGCGATGGCATTGTGCGGCATGCTTTCGTATTCGGCATCGTCCAGGGACTGGGCCAGGGTCACGCCACCCTGTTCCTTGACCCTCACCAGCCCGGCGCTGCCGTCGTTGCCGGCACCAGACAGGACGATGCCGATGCTGCGATGCCGATGGGCGTCGGCCATGGTGCGGAAGAACACATCGATGGCGATATGTCGCGGCTGGCCACTGGGCCGCTCGGTAACGCGCAGGTAGCCGTCGAGCATTTCCAACTGCATGGCAGGGGAGATCAGGTAGACGTGGTTGGGCTCGATCGGGGTGGGCTTGGTCACCTGCTGCACAGGCATGCGCGTGACCTTCTGCAGGATGCGGTCGGCGCTGCTCTCGTGTTCAGCCGAAAGGTGCATCACCACCACGAAGGCCATGCCGCTTTCATTGGGCATTTCTTCGAAGAAATGCAGCAGCGCGGCCAGCCCGCCTGCGGAAGCCCCCAGGCCAACGATGGGGAATGGCAGGAAACTGGGCAGGGAAGTGTAGGGCGTCTCGGCCTGTAGCGTCTCGTCGGGTTTGTTCATTCCTAATGCTCTGCTGACGCGTGATGACCTGCCATTGAAGGATTGGACAGCCACGGTGCTGCCGTCCTGGCGCAAGCGCCGAACTTTACCGCATAAAACCTGCGCGCAGGGCTCAAGTGAGGGGTGTTTCGCCAAGCTGCGCGCGAACCTGTTCGAGATCGTTCTCGATCGTGCTCAGTTGCATGTCCACGTGTTCTGCTGCCCTGGTCATATAACTGACCTGGGCTTGCAGGCGCTTGAGGCCTTCAAGGTGGGCAGCGATTGCGTCGCCCAGTCGTGCGCCTTGCAGTAATTGCCTTGTCCGTAGGGGTTCGTTGGGCAAACTCATCGGAGATTTCCTTGGCAGATTTAGGTTCGGTTTATTTTTTGACCCTTGGCATGGGCGGATGGTTGCTTGCCGTTTGCAGTCTCTGAACTGAAGATGAAACTTGAATCATTTAGTTACATTAACACGACTTTTTCACAAGCTCCGCTATAACATAACCCGCGCACCCAGCCCCAAGAACCGGTCGATAAGCCTTCCCGGAGTTCCCGTATTCACATGAGCGCCAAATCAGCCAGCACGGACGGGCAGTTCGAGGAAACACCGCGCTTTCAACAAGCCTCCCTGCATACCCTTCGCCTGGCCCGCCTGGTCCAGGGCTCGACATTGACTGCGGCGCTGCTGTGGCTCGGCGCACTGTTTATTGGCGTATTCGATCCGGCAAGCCAATGGGTAGTGGTGCTGGCCATGAATGCGGCGGCCCTGGTGCTGTTGGCGGCAGCAGGACGTTCAGCCTGGGCCGTGGCCAGATGGCGCGCCGAAGCCATCGGTCACCAGGCCGTGCGCCTGGCCCTGTGGAGCGCTTCGGACAATCCCGACGATCCGCCCCTCAGTGCACTGGAACGTGGCCTGTTGCGCATTGGCCTGGCAGGACGGCGCCAGTTGCAGCGCCTGGGCAGCGAAGCGCTGTGGCTTGCAGGCCTGGCGGTACTGGCGCTGGTAATGGTCGCCAGTGCCTGGCGCCTCGACCTCCCGGCGCCGGCCGCGGCGGGTCAACTGCACTGGCTCGCGGGCGGTGTGCTGGCCCTGGCGGCGTTTGCCTTGGTGGTGGCGGAGCGTCATCTGGCCAGCGAAAACCCGGTCGTGTGGCCGGAAGCCGCGGACCTGGCGGCACAGATCCGCTGGTTGGTGGCCGTGCAGGTGCTATCGATCGCCTGCCTGCTGTTTACAGGCGGCGAGCGGCTGTGGCCGGTACGCCTTGCGGTGCTGACCGGCCTGTTGCCGGGCGCCCTGGCCATGGAACTGATCCTGCGCGCGCTGTTTTCCGTATTTAGCCCCAGGCGCGCCGGGCAGGAACCACGCCTGCTGGCCCGCAGCCTGGTGTGCGGCCTGTTGCAATGGCCGCCACGCCCGCTGGCGTTCCTGCGTCACGAGCTGCACCAGCGTTTCGGCATCGACCTGCGTCAGGTCTGGGCCTTCGACTTCATGCGCCGTGCCGCGTTGCCGGTGCTGGCCTTGGTCGCCATGGTGGGCTGGCTGTTGACCGGAGTGACGCAGATCGCGATGGACAATCGCGGCATCTACGAGCGCTTCGGCAACCCGGTCGAGGTGTGGCAACCCGGGCTGCATCTCGGTTTGCCCTGGCCGCTGGGCAGGGTCCTGGTGGTCGACAATGGCCAGGTCCACGAACTGGCGACCAGCGGCGACGCTGCACTGGCCGACCCGCTGGCCGATGCGGAAGGCCCGGCGCCCGCCGCGGCGAACCGTCTGTGGGATGCTAGCCATATCAGCGAGAATGCCCAGGTTATCGCGGGCGACGGCGGCGGCCGGCAGAACTTCCAGATCGTCAATATGGACGTGCGCTTCATCTATCGCATCGGCCTGGACGACCGTGCCGCGCTGGCCGCGACCTATCACAGCACCGACGTCGCCATGCTCCTGCGCACCATCGCCAACCGTGTGCTGGTTCGCGATTTTGCCAGCCGGAGCCTCGATGGCGTGCTCGGCGCCGAGCGGCAGGCGCTTGGCCAGGACATAGGCGCGGCTGTCCAGGCGGATCTGGATCGCCTGGACAGCGGCGTGCAGGTGCTCGTCACCTCGGTGGAGGCGATCCATCCGCCGGCCGGCGCGGCCAATGCCTACCACGGCGTCCAGGCTGCACAGATCACCGCCCAGGCCCTGATCGCCCGTGACCGTGGCAAAGCCGCCGAACAAAACAGCCAGGCGCGGACCAAGGCGACCGGCCTTGACCACCAGGCCACCTCCGGCGCCCATGAAACCGAAGCCAGGGCGCGAATCGCCGAGCTGCGCTTCAGCGCCGAACGCAGCGCCTGGCAGCAGGCAGGACAGGCCTTTGTCCTCGAACAGTACCTGGACCATCTGGCCAAGGGCCTGGGCAAGGCCAGCAGCCTGATCATCGACCACCGCCTCGGAGCTGCGCAGGCCCCGACCCTGGACCTGCGCAGCTATGCATTCCCCGTGGACCCCACTGCGGGCCCGGGCACAGGCAAACCCGCAACCCGACCTGACCAGGAGCGTGCCCATTGAGCCACGATCACGCCGATCACTCCCATGCCCATGGCTGCGGCCAGGATCATGCCCATGACCACGCGCATGAACGAGCCGCCACCGGGCCGACCTGGCGCCGCCTGCTGGTGGCGGGATCACTGGCTTTGGTCATGCTCGCCGCCGCTTGCCTGGTGCAGGTACGCACCGGCGAGGCCACGGTAGTGACCCGTTTCGGCAACCCCGCACGCGTTCTGCTCGAGCCCGGCCTGGCCTGGCGCTGGCCGCTGCCGTTGGAGAACACCGTGCCGGTGGACCTGCGCCTGCGTACCACTTCGAGCGGCTTGCAGGACGTCGGCACCCGGGACGGCCTGCGCATCATTGTCCAGGCCTATATCGCCTGGCAGGTGGAGGCCACGCCGCAAAGCGTCAAGCGCTTCATGCGCGCGGTGCAGAACCAGCCCGACGAAGCCGCGCGGCAGATCCGCACGTTGGTCGGCTCGGCGCTGGAAACCAGCGCCAGCGGCTTCGAACTGGCCGACCTGGTCAACGTCGATGCGAGCAAGGTGCGCCTCGACGCCTTCGAGCAGCGCCTGGGCGAACAGATCACTGGCCAGTTGCGCGACACCTATGGGGTCAAGGTGGTGCAAGTGGGCATCGAGCGCCTGACCCTGCCCAAGGTCACGCTGGAAGCGACGGTTGACCGGATGCGTGCCGAGCGCGAAACCATCGCCACCGAGCGCACCGCCGAAGGCAAGCGCAAGGCCGCCGAGATCCGCTCCGCCGCTGAACGCGATGCACGCATCATCGAAGCTGACGCCAGCGTCAAGGCTGCGGATATCCAGGCTCGCGCCCAGGTCCAGGCCGCACAGATCTATGGCAAGGCCTACGCCGGTGCGCCCGAGCTGTACAACCTGCTGCGCTCGCTGGATACCCTGGACAACCTGGTCAATCCGGCCACGCGCCTGGTCCTGCGCACCGACGCCGCGCCGTTCCGCGTGCTGGTGGACGGTCCGCCAGCAGGAGCGAGGCCATGAGCAAGCGAGGGCAGGGGAGCGCCGCGCCCTGGCTGCAGGCTGGACGCATCGGTTTCATCGCGGTGTACGGGGTGACCTTGCTGGCGGCGCTGGGCTGGCTGTTCGGCAATGTCCGCGAGATCGGCCCGGAAAGCCGTGCGGTGGTCCTGCGCCTGGGCGCCGAGCAGCGCATCCAGAATGCCGGGCTGCTGCTGGCCTGGCCACGGCCGTTCGAGCAGGTACTGATGCTGCCATCGGCTGGGCGCGTCACCGAGCGCCGGGTCGAACTGCTGCTGCGCTCGGAAGCGGCGGTCAAGGCCGATCACGATGTGAAGCTGGCCGGCGATGCCACGGCCGGCTCCGGCTATCTGCTGACCGGTGACGCCGGCATCGTGCAACTGGACGTGCGGGTGTTCTATCAGGTTAACGAACCCTATGCCTTTACGCGGCAGGGCACTCATGTCGAGACGGCGCTTGATCGCCTGGTGGAGCGCAACGCCGTGCAGATCTGCGCCTCGCGAGACATGGACACCATCCTGGTCGCCCGCCCCGAACTGGTCGGCACCGACAGCCAGCTTGCCGAACGCCGCGAGCGTTTGCGTGGCGACCTGCAGCACGGCATCAACCGCAGCCTGGCGGCGCTCAAGGCCGCCGGCACCGACCTGGGCATCGAGGTGGTCCGGGTCGATGTGCAATCGGCCTTGCCCCAGCCAGCCGTCAATGCCTTCAACTCGGTACTGACGGCCAGCCAGTTGGCCGAGCAGGAAGTGGCCGGCGCCCGCACCGACGCCGCCCGGCGCCTGCAGGAGGCCACGCAGAACGCCGACCGCACCGTGCAGGTGGCCGAAGCCGAAGCGCGGGAACGCCTGTCCCGCGCACAGGCCGCGACTGCGACCATCGTCGGCCTCGGTCAGCAGGACGACCCGGGCCTGATGCTGCGCCTCTATCGCGAGCGGGTTCCGGCGATCCTCTCCCGAGCAGGCTCGGTGACCCTGGTCGATCCGCAGGATAGCGGTCGTCTGATCCTCGACGGTCCCAAACCTTGATCAAAGGACTCCAATGAGCGCCCATCACCACCATCACGGCCGCGACCATCACCACCATGGCCACCTGCATCTGGGCACCGGCCTGCTGTCCGGGGACGAGCGCCGCCAGGCCGCGCGGCAACTGAGCCTGGCCATGATCGCCCTGGGCCTGCTTGGCCTGGGCCTGCTCTGGCGCTGGCTGGCTCCGGGGCAGGACAGCGTGGCCGATGTATTGCTCGGCATAGCCTCGCTGCTGGTGGCAGTGCCGGTATTGCGCTCGGCCTGGCATAGCCTGCTGCACCCGAGCCTGCACGGGATCACCGACCAATTGATCGCCCTGGCCATGCTCGGCGCCTGGGCCACCGGTGACCTGGCCACTGCGGCACTGTTGCCGATCATCATGATCCTCGGCCACGTGCTCGAAGAGCGCAGCATGCTGGGCTCGCAGGAGGCCATCGAAGCCCTGGGACGCCTGACACGCAGCCAGGCGCGCCTGCTCGATGCCAGTGGCCAGGTGCGCGAAGTCGACAACGCCAGCCTGGTACCGGGAGACCTGGTGGAAATACGCGCCGGTGACCGGGTGCCTGCCGACGGGCAGGTACTGGAAGGCCAGGCCAGCCTCGATAACTCGCCGATCACCGGTGAGGCACTGCCCCAGGAAGTCGGGCCAGGAGCGGACATCCACGGTGGCGCGATCAACCTCGACGGGTTCTTGAAAGTGCGCATCAGCCGGGTCGGCAGCGACTCGACCCTGGGCAAGGTGATTGCCCTGATGCAGCGC
This sequence comes from Pseudomonas bharatica, assembly GCF_048586865.1. NCBI lineage: Bacteria > Pseudomonadati > Pseudomonadota > Gammaproteobacteria > Pseudomonadales > Pseudomonadaceae > Pseudomonas > Pseudomonas bharatica. The sequence continues at coordinate 290,914 of NZ_JBMAWR010000001.1, forward strand.
GCCGAGCAGGCCAAACCGCCGATCACCCGGTTGCTTGAGCGATATGCCGGTCGCTACCTGCTCCTGGTATTGCTGATCGCCGCGGCTACCTGGTTCATCACCAGCGACGCCCAGGCCATGCTGGCGGTGCTGGTAGCGGCCTGTCCCTGCGCGCTGGTGCTGTCGGCTCCGGCCACGGCGATTGCCGGCATCGCCGTGGCGGCGCGGCACGGCATCCTGATTCGCGGCTCGGCGTTCCTCGAAGAACTGGCGGACCTGTCGTCCCTGGTGATCGACAAGACCGGCACCCTGACCCATGGCTCGCTGCACCTGCAGCGCATCATCCCGGCGGGCAGCGAACACCCGGACAGTGAAATCATCGAGCTGGCCGCCGGCCTCGGGGCAGCGAGCAGTCATCCGGTGAGCCGCGCATTGGCGCGCCTGGTGCCTCACCAGCAATTGCCGACGCTGAGCGACGTGCATGAACGCCAGGGCTTCGGCGTGGTTGCCAGGACGAAGCGGGGAGAGGCCGCACTGGGTCGCCCGGAACTGTTCGCGCAACTGGGCATCGCCATTCCGCCGATTCCGGAACACGACGGCCCTATCGCCGGCCTCGCCCTGGAGCGCCGCTTCATCGCCTGGCTGCTGCTCGCCGACACGCTACGGCAGGAGGCCCCGCAAGCACTGGCGCAACTGCGTGAGCTGGGCCTGCACCGGCAACTGCTGCTGACCGGCGACCGGCAAAGCGTTGCCGAAGCGGTTGCGCAGCAGGCCGGTATTACCCAGGTAGTCGCCCAGGCGCTGCCCGAGGACAAGCTGCATCACGTCAACCGCGAATTGCAGGCCGGCTTCCGGCCCATGGTGGTGGGTGACGGCATCAACGACTCGCTGGCACTGAAGGCTGGTGCAGTGGGCGTGGCAATGGGGGCGGGCGGGGCGGATATTGCCCTGGCAGCGGCGGATATCGTACTGATCAACGGCGATCTGCGCCGGCTGGGCACCTGCGTGCGCTTGAGCAGGGAATGTCGGCGCACATTGCAGTGGAACGTGGTGATCGGCCTCGGCTGGACCCTGGCGATAGTGGTGGCAGCGGCCTTTGGCCTGCTCGGCGCAGCAGGCGCGATGATCGCGGCGTTGCTGCACAACCTAAGTACCTTGCTGGTGCTGGGGAATGCCGGGCGGTTGTTGCGGTTCGACGAGACAGGCGTGGAGAGTGGGTCTTGAGGGCTAGCGTTTATATAACTCAATTAAATATTCATTTAGTTTAGTTATAAGCCGGATGAATATCAGTCCGGCAGGGCACGAACCAGCCAGACGGTCAGGCCGCCACTTTCCGGATCCTCTGCAACATGATCCAGCTCCACGAAACCATGGGCTTTCAACAATGCCCGGTACTCCTGCGGATCAAGGCTGGCGTGATACAGCGTCTCGCCCTCGAGTTCGCCAAGGGCCTCGCCATGGCTGGGGCCACTGGTGAACATCAGCAATGCGCCGGGCGCCGCGTGGCGTTTGAACACCTGGAACATCCGACGCTGGTCCTCGTGCGCCAGATGAAAGAAGCTGTTCCAGGCCAGGATGCCGGCAAACTGGCGGTTCAGCGCTACGCTGCGCATATCCCCGTGAATCCATCGATGCCCGGCAAAACGCTCGCTGCACAAGGCGATCATTTGCCTCGAAGAATCCACGCCGGTCAACCCATGGCCGGCTTCGATCAGATAGCGCGCCACGGGCTGGCCGGAACCGCAGCCAAGGTCGAGGATGGCCGAGCACGGAGGCAGCAGTGAATGAAAACGTTCGATCCATTTGCGTTCGATCAATCGATCGCCACGCAGACGACTCCAGGTTCGGGCATGGCGCTCGTAAAGATCGATGATGCGCTCGGCGGATGGGTGGTGCGGCATGGATGGCAATCCTGGATCGATTCAGGGTTTGAAATGTAGTGCAGGGTTGGGGTGATTGGAAGGCATGAAGGTTCGTATAATGTATATTATGTTAAATAATATGCCATATCATGAGTGCTCATAACCTGCCTAAGCCGCTGATTGGGCAACCCAGCTCCTGGCCTCCACTTTCTTAACGAGTTATGTCTTCGTGTTCATAGGGAGTTGGATTCTGCCTCGACCTTGGCCTGGAATACCTCGATGAGCCTTTGGTTAATGATTAATTGATAGATCACGGTATGTCGTCCCTGTGTCTTTTAGCCTTTGCGGTCATTCGAAGGCTTTCACGATACAGCTCTGCCGGCGCCTCATGAGTGAACTCGACGACAGCGTCATAATTCTCTCGAATGTTTTTCCGATCTCGGCAATGTCCGCACGAAAGAACTCCTTGCGCCCATTGATATTGTTGAGCCGGCCTGATGCAAAGTGATCGTGCAGCTTTGCTTCCAACGTGGGTGCGTTGCTCGAAAAAACCATCGCATGCACGTCGAACCAGAATGGCACCGATGCGTCACCCAGTTCGTCGATACGATCCATTGGTTCCAGGCGGCGCGTTATAGCGATCATGTAGATGCCCTCACTGAATGCCCAAGGACAGCGAGGGTGAAGGGGTTAAAAGAGCATTCAGTGGTGGTATCAAGCTAAGACCATCGCTGGTGGTGACTTTCTCTCTGACTCCCGTGGTCCACCCTCTCCCGCTCATCTATAAGCAATCGACCCCCACGCCTCAACCCAGCGGCCCAAAACGCTCGACATAGAGTCCCGACACCCAATCCACAAACACCTTGACCCGCGGCGACAACTGACGGTGATAGGGATAAAGCACCGAAACGGGCAACCCAGGGCTTGGCCAGTCCGCCAATACTTCCACCAGTTGCCCGGAGGCCAGGTATTCCTCGACACGGAAGCGCGACACTTGAATCAGCCCGCATCCATTCAGGGCGCAGGTGCGGTAGAGCTCTGCGTCGTTAACCGAGATCCAGCCCCCCGGTTCATAGTCCTGCACTTGTCCGTCAACCAGGAAACTGAACGGATAGCGGATGTCGTGATTGCTGGCGAAAAAACCTACCGCCTGATGTTCCGAGAGCGCTTCCGGAGAAACAGGTATGCCATGGCGCTCCAGATAGGACGGGCTGGCGCAGACGACTTCCGGCATCAAGGCCAGGCGCTTGATCACCAGCGAGGAGTCGCGCGGATTACCGGCACGCACCACGCAGTCGATCCCTTCACTCACCAGGTCTACCAGGCGATCCCCGCAGCTGATCGCCAGCTTGATCTGCGGGTATCGGCGATGGAAATCCTGGATATGCGGCAGGATGATCTGCGACGCGTGGGAGCCGTGCAGGTCCAGGCGCAGCAGCCCTCGCGGATTGGCCGCCGATGTGCTGAGCGCCGATTCAGCTTCTTCCAGGTCGCCCAGTATGCGCTTGCACCGGTCGTAGAAGGCCTGGCCGTCGAGTGTGGGGCGAACTTGCCGGGTGGTGCGTTCGAGCAGCCGGGCACCCAGGCGCGCTTCCAGTTCCTTGATCGCCAGGGTTGCCGTGGCGCGGGGAATATCCAGGGCGTTAGCGGCCCGGGTGAAACTGCCCTGTTCGATGATGCGGATGAACAGGTGCAAGGTGTCCAGCTTGTCCATGACCGTGTCGATTGTTTTGAATGACTGAACAGTCTTACCAGATTGTCGGGATTTATCCAGCCCAGACACCCAAACAGAATGTCTTCCAGTGCAGTGGACAAACCAGCCCCGAACTTGATGGGAGGCGAAGCATGAGTGCAGTCAAAAGAACGGCCCTGGTTACAGGCGCATCCCGTGGTATCGGTCTTGCCATCGCCACCCTGGCGCTGCTGACCTCGGCAAGCGCGCTTGCCGTCACCTCACAACAACCCATGGAAGTCCGCGCGTACCACTATGGCATGCCGCTGGACGTCACCAAGGTGCTCACCAGCGAAGTACCTGACACCGTCCTCTGTCAGGTGGTGGAAGCCAGGATGACTTACCTCGATTCGCGGGGGAACGTCGAAGCCATTACCTACCGCGCGCTATCCAAGGCCTGCAGCAACAGCTGATCGAGGACCGCAATGCCCGGCACTTCTGCCAACCGGCCACCGGGACCATCCAATCATCACCGCTACGACCACTCGCCAAGGAACCGCCCCCATGAAGCCCTTCGTCCGCAACGTCGATGCCTCGCCCAAATTGCTGTTCCCCGCTCTGGCCGGGTTCTATCAGCGTGGCGAACCACTGGCCTATGCGTCGCTTCGCGCCTGCCTGGGCATTGTCATGCTGAGCCATGGTTTACCCAAGCTGCTGCGCACGTCCCATGGTTCCATGGCCGACCCCATGGCCGCCTCCATCCGGCTGATCGAGACGGTGCTGCACCTGCCGTTTCCTGAGGTCTTCGCCCTGTTGGTAGCGCTGCTCGAAGGCGTCGGCGGTGTACTGCTGGCCCTGGGCCTCGGCAGCCGTGCACTGGCGGCGGCGATGGCGGTTCAAATGGCCGCCATCGCTTACATTCTCGGCCCCAACTGGCCCTGGATCGATCGTGGCATGGAGTATCCGGTCTTGATGGCGGTGCTCTTCTTCTACATCGCCTTTCGCGGCGCCGGTCGTTATTCCCTGGACCACCTTTTCGGACGTGAACTCTGAGGCATCACAGCCGACCTGATCACCATCGCTGAAGGGTTGAGCGCCCTGGCTAGCGCAGCCCGAACCCCATCCGCGCCAGTTCACCCAGAAGCGCCTCACGCCCGTGCAGGCTCGAAACATTACGCAGCCTGCTGACCACCTGCTCCGACCAGCCCGACGCCTTCATGCCCTCGCGTTGATAGAAGGCACCCAGGCGCGCATCGTATTCCGAGAGCACCTGCTCCTCACCGGTGGTCGTATAGGTTTCGTGATGCAGCACCGCCTGCTGTGGCAAGCGCGGTTTTACCTTGGCCGGGCGCTCAGTGGAGGGATAGCCCACGCACAGGCCGAAGACCGGATAAACCTGAGGAGGCAGCCCCAGTTCCCTGGCGACGCCTTCGATGTCATTGCGGATGCCGCCGATATAGACACTCCCGAGCCCAAGCGACTCCAGGGCAACCACGGCGTTCTGCGCCGCCAGCGCTGCGTCGATGGTGCCCAGCAGCAGGCTTTCCAGGTACGGCAATGCCTCCAGTTCAACCCCTTGCTGCTCCGCGATACGCGAGACACGGGACAGGTCTGCAAGCCAGACCAGGAACAGCGGCGCCTGGTGAATATAGGCCTGGTTGCCGGCGAGTTCGGACAGACGCTTTTTGCGGCCGGCATCCTGCACCGCCACAACGCTCCAGACCTGGAGATTGGATGACGTGGAGGCGGACTGCGCCGCGGCGACCAACGTCTCGAGGGTGCCTTCAGGCAGAGGTTGATCGGTGAAAGAGCGGACGCTGCGATGATCAAGCAACTGGTCGAGGGTTTCGTTCCAGGCATCGAGCGGTGCGATGTCCTGCGCGCCATAGCGTGCTGCGAGCTTTGACTGGGCGTTGGTTGTCATGGGAATCCTCCGAAATGATAGGAGGCTATCAAATATTTGCGCGCAGGACACGGGCTGGGCTGGAATGTTTCATCTGAGGTAAGAAGGCCCGTCAGTAGATCGCATCAGGGCTGGCAGGTGCTCGTCATGGCTTTTCCGGCGTCCTTGAGACCGAGCGCCGCCCGCGCGGCGCATCGCCGGCAACGCCGGCTCCCACATTTGTTGCAACGTACCTATGCCTGACAGGCCATAGTGATCGCATTGCTTGTACGACGCGATACCGCGTCGAGCCCAACAGCCTCCCCGCAGTAGATCGCCGAACATCCAAAGGCTGGCAACGGAGATCTCACAGGCCATGGCACGTTGCAACAAATGTGGGAGCGGGTTCACCCGCGATGCGCCGCGCGGGCGGCGCTCGATCTCAAGGGCGCTGAAGATCTCCCGGCATGCGCTCAGTGGCCATAACGCGGTTCTCAGACACTGTCCCGCTCGGGTGTTGACTAAGCGGCCGGACCTTGCGCATTATCGGGAAACATTTTCTCCAGCACAGAACCACCATGATCTTGAACAACGACGACATGCCTACTGCCCAGGGCCTCCACGCCCCGGCCAGCGCATGCCTGTCCGTTGCCAAGAAATCCAAGAAACAGCCGCTCATTTGACCGGGGCGCTGTCCCGTCAGATGAGCTGACAGGACAGATAGCGCAAGGTCTCCCCCGCTTGATTCCCCTTCTCTCCTCTGGCGCCCAGTTCGGTCTACCCGAGGAGTAATGCATGTCTGATTTGCGCGGTATCTGGGTTGCACTGGCTACACCCTTCCGTTCCGGCGAGGTCGATTTCGAGGCACTTCAAGGCCTGGCGAAGAAGCTGCTCGCCGAAGGCACACGGGGCCTGGTGGTGTGCGGCACCACTGGCGAAGCCGCCGCCCTGGACAAGGGCGAACAGCTTGCGGTGCTGGATGCGGTGCTGCAGGTCGCCCAGCCGCATCAGCTGATCATGGGCCTGTCGGGCTACAACCTGCAGGAGGTCCTGGCCTTCCAGGAGAAAATCCAGCAGCGCCAGATCGCCGGGCTGCTGGTCCCGGCGCCGTGCTATATCCGACCGTCGCAGCAGGGTATCGAGTCGTTCTTCCAGACCGTGGCCGATGCCGCGTCCGTTGCCCTGGTGGTCTATGACATTCCCTATCGCACCGGCGTGCGCATCGAGCGGGAGACACTGCGCCGGATCGTGCGTCACCCGAATATCGTGGCGGTGAAGGATTGCGGTGGCGATATCGAAACCACCCTGGCCCTGATCGGCGATGGTCATGCCCAGGTGCTGGCCGGCGAAGACCTGCAGATCTTCACCCATCTCGCCTTGGGCGGTGCCGGCGCCATCTCCGCCTCGGCACATGTCCGGGCAGACCTCTACGTGCAGATGATGCGGCATATGGACGAAGGTGATGTCAGCGCGGCCCGGGCAGTGTTCTATCGGCTGTTGCCGTGGATCCAGACCGCCTTCTGCGAAGCCAATCCCGCCGTGGTCAAGGCAGCGCTCAGCGTGCAGGGTCTGATCGCCAACGAGCTGCGCGAACCCATGCAGCCCAGCGGTGCCCAAACCCTCGGACGCCTACAAACGGTGCTTGCGGCGCTGCTCTAATCAGGGGTGGTCTTGCAGCCTTGACGGTGGTGCTATCCGGCGTATCGCAGCCACCACCGCCAGGGTCGCTTCCTCCACCGTCCCTTCGTTGCGGCATAGGTACCATCCCTGCTGCAGCGCCGCCTGCTCGAAGGCCCGGGTAGCGGCGACATGCTCCTCCAGCCTGAGGATGACGGTGCTCCCCAGCCCTCGCGTGCGCGACGCTGCCCTTGCCCAGGACACCTGCGGATCGGTCAGCACGCCCACCGCCAGGTCCGGCACCTGTACGCCGCGCTCCAGGTTGATCCGCAACACCTCGGCAAACGGCACCCTGCGCCGGAATGCCGCCTCGGACGGGTACCAGCGGTCCATCAGGATGATGCTGCCTGCGGGTTGCCCCGGCAGGACCTGCCGGGAAATCCAGGCACGGCTGTCTGCAAGGCGTTCGCATACCTCCAGCTCCAGGTCCGCGTCGGGGTGCCGGGCGAGCCGATTGACCAGCGCCATGGTTTCGGCCCGGTGGGGATCGTTGTTTCGCTCGCTTAGGCGGATCACCTTTCGGCCGTCGCACCTCAGTACCCGGGTGACGGCTTCCAGTAGCGTGGTCTTGCCAGTTCCCTTGGGGCCATCCAGGGACACCAGCATTGGACGAATAAAGGACATGCTGAATCTCGCAGCGTACAGACGCCGGATTGTACAGGCCGCGGCCCGCTGCGGCGCACCTCCGATCAATCCGTGTGAACTTTGCCCCGCCTGCCGGCTTCCCCTGAATAGACCGTACCACCACCAAGGGAGTGACAGCGCATGAGAGCTTTGACCTATCACGGCGCCAACGACGTCAGAGTGGATACCGTGCCGGACCCGCAACTACACGAGCCCGACGATATTATCCTGCGGGTTACCGCCACCGCGATCTGCGGCTCGGACCTGCACCTGTACCACGGCAAGATCCCCGAAACCGAGCATGGCGACATCTTCGGCCACGAGTTCATGGGCATCGTCGAGGACACCGGCAGCGCGGTGACCAACCTGCAGGTCGGCGACCGGGTGGTGATCCCGTTCGTGATCGCCTGCGGCAGTTGCTTCTTCTGCAACCATGACCTGTTCGCCGCCTGCGAGACCACCAACACCGGACGTGGCGCCATCATCAACAAAAAAGCCATTCCACCAGGCGCAGCGCTGTTCGGCTACAGCCACCTGTATGGCGGGGTTCCGGGTGGGCAGGCCGATTACGTGCGGGTGCCCAAGGGCAACGTCGGGCCGTTCAAGGTGCCGACCAGCCTGGCCGACGACAAGGTCCTGTTCCTCTCCGACATCCTGCCCACCGCGTGGCAGGCCGTAATCAACGGGGGCGTCGGTCAGGGTTCGTCGGTGGCCATCTACGGTGCAGGCCCGGTTGGCCTGCTGAGCGCAGCCTGCGCGCGCATGCTCGGCGCCCAGACCATCTTCATCGTCGACGACAACGACTATCGCCTGGCCTACGCCCGTGAAGCCTACGGGGCGATCCCGATCAACTTCGAGCAGGACGACGACCCGGCCGATAGCATCATTCGCCAGACCCCGGGCATGCGCGGGGTGGACGCGGTGATCGATGCGGTCGGTTTCGAAGCCAAGGGCAGCACCACCGAAACGGTGCTCACCGCGCTGAAGATCGAAACCAGCAGCGGCAAGGCGCTGCGCCAGTGCATCGCTGCGGTGCGCCGCGGCGGCGTGGTCAGCGTGCCCGGGGTCTACGCCGGCTTTATCCACGGCTTCATGTTCGGCGATGCGTTCGACAAGGGCCTGACCTTCAAGATGGGCCAGACCCACGTGCAAAAGTACCTGCCGGAGCTGCTCGAACATATCGAGGCCGGGCGGCTGCAACCGGAAATGATCGTCACCCACCGACTGGCCCTGGAAGAAGCGGCGCTGGGCTACAAGATGTTCGACCAGAAGGAGGATGACTGCCGCAAGGTCATCCTGGTGCCGGGTGCGGCGGCCGGAACCCTGGGCACGGATTACGTATGAAGGAGAACGCAACCATGATCGATCCAGCAACAGGCATGAAGGCCGGCGAACGCTACCAGGTGGAAAGCATCGAACGCGCCCACCAGTTCCCGGGGTTTTTCCTCGATGGCAAGTACTACCTCGGCCCTGAACTGCTCACGGCAGTGGGCTGGCTGGAGGGCACCCGCTTCATCTACGACAGCCTCGATCCCGAGGGTGAGCCGGTGTTTCCGGACCGGGTCGCCGGGGAGATCCGCGACCTTGCCCTGACCCTGGTAGACGGTGCCGTGCTGCCGGTGACGCTGGTGGAGGCTTCGGCCTTCGTCGAACCGGAGGACGGCTGGGAGCCCGTCGAACAGGCTTCACCGAAGTTGCACAAGGCGCCGGGCCTGCTGCTGGCCGGGGCGATGGTGCTGCTGGGCGGCGTTGCCCTGGCAACGCTGAGGCGTCGCAGGTACTGAAGCCGCATCGATCGATACGGGGCCGGCAAGGCCCCGTATTCCTTCAGGCCATCTGGATATACACCGAGTAGCTGCCCAGCACGATCCAGAACACCAGGAAGATCCACGGCGTGCGCAGGGAAAACAGCAGCGACTTGCGATGCCCGACCCGCGAGGTTTCCGCCTCGCTGAACAGCGGCGACTCGTCATAGGCCAGGCCCATCATCGGCTCGCTGCGCAGCAGATGGCTTTGCTTGAGCTGCCAATGCTCGATGATCTTGAACGCCGCATGGATGCCCGGCCAGGCATTGAGTGAACTCAACACGCCGAGCAATGCCAGGAACGGCGCGACCATCAGGGTAAAGCTCGGACCCCAGCCGGGATTCAGGTTGCCCATGCACGACACGAAGGCGATCACCAGGAACGATTGCGCGGTGAGGTAGGCGTCGGTGCGGTTGGCCAGGATGCTGGTTTCGTACTGAATCTCGCGGCGGTAGAAATCCAGGCGTTCCTTGGGCGAACCGAACATCATGGCATTGCGCTCGTTGATCTCGTGTTCGGGGGTGGACGGGGTGATGATGCGCGGCACTCGATGCTCCCGGTGGCATTTGAACGTCTGCGGTAGAACCAGGCACGGCATAAAGATTCAGTGGAATCGCGGCACAGGACCGCTCGTCGCACCGACCAGGGATCCACCTCAACCCTGCACGGCCCTGTCTTTCGAATCCATATCAGCCTTATCGATCGAAGGAGAATCGCCATGCACGACTACCCTACCCCGCCTTTCCCCACCCAACCCCAGGACGTCCCCGGCTCGCAGCGCAAGATGGAGCCATACCCCGACTGCGGCGAACAAAGCTATACCGGCAGCGGTCGCCTGCAGGACAAGATCGCCCTGATCACCGGCGGCGACAGCGGCATTGGCCGCGCCGTGGCGATCGCTTACGCACGCGAAGGTGCGGATGTGGCCATCGCCTATCTTGACGAGCATGAAGATGCCCAGGAAACCGCACGCTGGGTAGAGGCTGCCGGGCGCCAGTGCCTGTTGCTGCCTGGCGACCTGGCGAGCAAGGCGCACTGCCAGGATATCGTCGAGAAGACCGTGGGCCGGTTCGGCCGCATCGACATCCTGGTCAACAATGCTGCGTTCCAGATGACCCGGGAAAGCCTGGACGACATCGACGACGAGGAATGGGTGCGCACCTTCGATGTGAACATCACCGCCATGTTCCGCATCTGCAAGGCCGCGTTGCCGTCCATGCCTGCCGGCAGCTCGATCATCAATACCAGCTCGGTCAATTCCGACGACCCGACTCCGACCCTGCTGGCCTACGCCACCACCAAGGGCGCCATCGCCAACTTCACCGCAGGCCTTGCGCAGTTGCTCGGCAGCAAGGGCATCCGCGTCAACAGCGTCGCGCCGGGTCCGATCTGGACGCCGCTGATCCCGGCGACCATGCCTGAAGACGCGGTGAAGAACTTCGGCTCGCAAACACCGCTTGGCCGTCCGGGCCAGCCCGTCGAGGTGGCGCCGATCTATGTGCTGCTCGGCTCGGACGAAGGCAGCTATATCTCGGGCTCGCGCTATGCGGTGACGGGCGGCAAGCCGATTCTCTGATCAACCGGCCTGCGGCCGGATCAGGTATTCCACCAGACTGGCCGCACAGGCTGTTATGCCGTCCATCACGACCATCTCGAAACCGTGGGTATTTTCCGTAGGAATGGCGATGCAGCCCGCGCGGGCATCGATGCCGCTGCTCAGCACCGCGCTGGCATCCGAGGCAAAATCTACCAATAGCGCCGCCTGTGGGTCATACCCTGCCCGCGTGCAGGCCGCGAGCAAGCCCTGTACCACGCTGCGGCTGTAATAGCCCTTTTGGTCACCCGTATTGACGATCGGGTCGGCGCACAGGCGCGTGCCGTACTCATCGAGTACAGGCCCGACCTCGACGGCGAGGGTAGTGTTGCCCGGCAGCCATGAAGCGGCGTACATGGCACCGGCATTGGATTCCTCCTCCATCGTGGTCAACACGAACCAGACATCCTGCTGCAGTTGCTCGCGCCGTTCGACCAGGCGCCTGGCGCATTCGATGACCGCGACCAACGGCGCGCGGTCATCGAGAAAGTGCGCTGCAATACAGTCCCCTACGCGGAAAGGCTTGCGCCAGTGCTGGCTGAAAACCACACGTGTACCAGGGCGAACCCCGGCGCTTTCGAGCTGCGCCCTGGTCTGGCGGGTGACGACATGCACATCCTTCCACTGCACCGCCCCCTTGAGCACGTCACGCCCGTTGGCACTGTTTCCGCTGTTATGCATGGACCCGTAGGACAGCACTCCGGGACACACCAGGCGGTCGCCAAGGATATCCACCGGGCAGACCCCGAAGCTGATCGGCTGCGCGCCGCCCAGCGCCAGCACTTGCAGGGTGCCGTCGGGCATGACGTTCTTGACGATCATGGCGATCTCGTTCAGATGCGCCATGACCCTGATCGATGAGGCAGGGTCAGCGTCGCCCCCGGCACGGATCACTGCGACCAAGTTGCCGGCCTCGTCGATGCGGGTTTCATCGCAAAGCGGCTCCAGCATCCGCTGGCAGATCACCCGCACCTCGTCCTCCTGGCCACCGGGCCCACGAGCGGCCAGCAGTTCTTCCAATAGCGTGGCGATATCCACCCTTGCAGCTCCCTTGTGCGTCGATGCTGCGGTTGACCGCCGCGCGCGGCAGCGCGTTCAGCCTGATTCCGGACGAACTCCCGGCTTCGCCGGCCTGTCCCAGAAACAGACCCCACCGTTCAAGAGGCCGCACCGTGACCACAGACTCGACCCCTGACACCCAACACGGCGAACCTCGACGCGACCAGGGCGGCTGGCTGCTGCTGGAGGAATATGCGGCGCTGGGCGATGGCCGCTCGGTGGCGCTGATCGGACTGGATGGTTCCATCGACTGGTGGTGCGTGCCGCACATGGACTCGCCGCCCTTGTTCGACCGCCTGCTGTCGCCCAGGACTGGCGGCTATTTCGCGATCACCCCCTGCGGAGCCTTTCGCACCGAGCGGCGCTACCTGCCCGACAGCAACGTGCTGGAAACCCTGTTCATCACCCCCAGCGGCCGCGCGCGCCTGGTCGAATCCTTGAACAGCGGCCCGGCCGGGCGCCTGCCCTGGGCCGAACTGGCGCGGCGCATCGAAGGCCTGGAAGGCAGCCTCGAGTTCGATGTCGCCATCGATTTCGGCACCCAGGCCGACACCGTCAGCCCCTACCTGGCGTCGAACGACAATGGCTGCGTGTTCTATGCCGGCGACATTCTCGGGCTGTTCCTGCATGACGAACGGCTGGCCATCCAGCGCAAGGACGATCTCGGCGTCAGGGCCCGCGCCCGGGTCTCGAAGGGCGAGAAAACCGTGCTCGCGCTGATCGCCGGGCACAACGAGCCGTTGGTGGTACCGGCATTGGAACTGATCGACCAGCGTATCGACGGCTCCGACCGCGAATGGCGGCAATGGGCAACCACCCTGCACTACGACGGACCGTACAGGTCCACGGTGGTACGCAATGCCCTGGCATTGAAACTGCTGCTGTCCTCGCCCAGCGGTTCGATCATGGCGGCGGCGACCACGTCGTTGCCCGAGCGCATCGGTGGCCTGAAGAACTACGACTACCGCTTCGCCTGGATCAGGGATGCCAGCTACACCATCGAAGCCTTCATCGGCATCGGTGCACAGCCGGAGGCCAAGGCGGCCTTCACCTGGTTGTTGCGCCGCCTCGGCGAGCACGGGCCGCGGGTGTTCTACACACTCGATGGCGCCCTGGGCGAGTGCGTGCGGCCCGTTGACCTGCCCGGCTACAAGAACTCCCCGCCAGTGGTCGGCAACGACGCGCGCGACCAGCTCCAGCACGGGGTGTACGGCGATATCTTCGAGACCGCGCGCTGCTTTATCGACAGCGGCAACATCCTCGACACCTCCAGCGCCATGATCCTCTCGCGCCTGGCCGACCAATGCGCGGACCGCTGGCGTCAGCCGGACGCCGGGATCTGGGAGCTGCAGCAAAGCCGCCACTACACCACCTCGAAGATCAGTTGCTGGCAGGCACTGAGCCGGGCCATCGAACTGGCTGATGGCGGGCACCTGCCGACCACCTGCCGCGAACGCTGGCAGCGCGAACGCGAGCGGGTCCGGGCGTGGATCGAGAAGCACTGCTGGAGCGAGGCGCGCCAGGCGTACCTGTTCTACCCGGACAGTGATCGCCTGGATGCATCCGTGGCCCTGGCCGTGCGCTTCGGCTACCCGTCGGTGGAACGCTTGCGCAGCACCCTGGACGCGGTCCATGAAGAGCTCGGCGCCGGGGCTTTCCACTATCGCTACAGCCAGGCCGCACAGGAGGAAGGGTGCTTCCTGGCCTGCACCTTCTGGCTGATCGAGGCCTGGGCCCTGCTCGGCCAGGACGAGCGCGCCCGGTCCGCCTTGCACGATGCGCTCGCGGGCCTTGCCCACGGCGTGGGCATCTACTCGGAAATGATCGATCCCGGGCTGGGCCATTTCCTCGGCAACCTGCCCCAGGGCCTGACCCACCTGGCAGCCTTGCGCGCCGCACTGGCCATCGGCGGCCAGGGGCCGCAACGTTGATCGTGCCGGCCATCATCGGCATTGAACCCTTTCGCTTGAACCCGGCTCCACCCCTGTGCAAGACCGTGTTTATCCAGCCCATGAAGAGGTGAATCCATGAACGCTATCGAGCTGCTGACCAAGGACCATGAACTGGTGAAAAAGCTGCTGGAGGAGCTGTCCTCCACTACCGAGCGCGCCGTCAAGAAACGCGCCGAGCTGCTGCACCGCATCGAGCAGGAACTGCAGATCCATACCCAGCTGGAAGAAGAAATCCTCTATCCGGCCATCAAGCAGGCCGGCGGCAAGGAAGAGGCGAAGATGTACTACGAAGCCAAGGAAGAACACCGTACCGTCGACTCCCTGGTGATTCCCGACCTGCTGGAAACCGAACCCGGAACGGTGGAGTTCGCCGGGCGGGTCAAGGTCATGAAGGAGTTGCTCGAGCACCATATCGAGGAAGAGGAAAGCGAGCTGTTCCCGACCGCGAAGAAGCTGCTGGGCAAGGCGAAGCTCGATGAACTGGGCCAGGCCATGGAGATGCAAAAGAAGCTGCTCAAGGGCGAGCAGCGCGCGGCCTGATGCAACATGCCTGCGCGCCCCGCCAGGCGCGCAGGCTTGAGCCCTACTGCGTAGGCGATTCGGTATCGATGAAGGGCGGAACCTGCGCCAGCGGGAATTCCCGACGCTGCTCACGCTGCGCAGTGCGCCTCGACTCCAGCGGCTCCAGGCGCTGCGGCTGCCCGCTTTGCAATGCCCTCTCGATCGCCATCACCACCCGCACGTCCCGCCATCCTTCTTCGCCATCGGGCTCCGGCTGCCGGTCCTGCAGGATGCAATCGGAGAAATACGCGGTTTCGCCGGCGAATTGATCGACCACCGGGTGCACCTGCTCTCGGGCTTCGCCGTCCAGGGTGGCACGGTAACTGATCGCTACACCCTCCCCATAACCGAAGCAAGGCGACGCTTCGATCTCACCCTTGGTGCCGAGCAACTGGAAACGCTCGCTGTCGGGCAGGCAGTAGCTCAGGGTGAACTGCGCCAGGCGTTCCCCCGGAAACCGCAGGCTGACCGTGACCGTATCCCAGGTGTCCACGGCGCTGCCGGGTGAATGGACACCGATGGCCGACACTTCGATCGGCTCGGCGTTGAACAACTGGCGAACCATGTTCAGCGGATAGGGGCCCATGTCTGGCACCGGGCCGGCGCCGAAGCCGCTGTGCGCCCGGTGATTGGTGGGCTTGACCGTCTGGGTGAAGGTAGAGGTGAACAGCCGCGGGTCGCCGAAATCACCGGCGCGGACCCGACCGATCATGTCCAGGGTGCCCGGCTCGCAATGCAGGCGATAGGCAATCATCAACTTGGCCCCGGAGCGTTTGGCGGCGGCGATCATCGCCTGGCAGTCCTCTTCGCTGGTAGCCATCGGCTTTTCCAGCAGTACGTGGATCCCCGCCTCCAGGGCCGGTACCACGAACTCGCGATGGCGGAAGTTCGGGGTGGCGATGTACAGCGCATCGACCTCGCCTGAGGCCAGCAACGCGGCGTAGTCCTCGTAGGCGTATGCCTTTAGGCCGTATCGGTCGGCCAGCTTCGTGGCCTTCTGTGGATCGCCGGTCACCAGCGCAGTCATTACCGAGTTGTCGGTCTGCCCGACGCCGGGCATGAACGCACCCTGGGAAATCGAGCCGCCCGCCACCACGCCATATCGAATCTTGCCTTCTGCATTGGGCATGTTGCCCTCCTTGTAGTCTTTGACACGCAGAAGTGTTGGCAAGGCGCAGCCCAGAGCGGTTCCATAAATTTGCTTGAACCGCGCTCCGGGCCATTCAGTCACACATCGAAAGGTACCACAGAGGGATTTATCGGATGGAATACTGGATCGACCTGCTGGACTGGCCGGCCATGGCGCTGACCGTACTGGCTGCCTGGTGCATCGGTTCGCGCCGCCCGGGACGCCGCAAGCTCGGCTTTTGCTGTTTTATCGCCAGCAACCTGCTGTGGGCCCTATGGGGCTGGCAGGCACAGGCCTGGGCGTTGATCGCGTTGCAGGTGTGCCTGTGCGCCATGAACCTGCGTGGCTGGAAGAAAAACACCCGGATGGATGCCGAGGCAACCGTTGCGAAAGCCGCCGACACCTAAGTCGGCAATTCGTTCAGCCGGCGCCTTGCAAAAGCCCGGCGACCGGCTAAGTTTGTGACAACCGTCAAATTAGCCATCAAAACAATATCACCCGCTCCCGGAGACCTTTTTTCTTCCGAGCACTGACGCTCAGCCTCAAAACACTGAAACGGACATCAGTTACAACACTATCAAGAGGGATGCTTGATGAAGCGCGCTCCTTGGCGTCGTGCACCCGCAAAACGGGTGTATGCCGACCCCTTCTGGGTATCGGTGATTTGCTTTTCGGGGCTGGTGATCGCCAGCTTCCTGGCATTCGAACAGCAGATCCTGGATTTCCTCACCCACCTCGAGACGTACCTCCCCGAGACGCCCGCGCAAAAAGCCAACCTGGCCCTGCTGCTGATCGCCCTGCTGGCGCTCGACGTGGTGCTGCCGGTGCCATCAAGCGTGGTGGCGTTGCTGGCCGTGGCCGCGCTGGGCGAAACCGGCGGTTACCTGGTGATTTTCCTCGGCCTGTGCCTCGGCGCCTGGCTGGGGTATGCCCTCGGCGCCGGGTATTTCCGCATGCTCGCGGGTCGCCTGGGGCTGCATCGTCGTCAGCCGGGGCAGCTTGGCCGCACGCTCGGCACCCTGTCGTTGATCTGCCTGCGCGGCGTCCCCGTCCTGGCGGAAACCTCGGTAGTGGCTGCCGGCATGCAGCGCTACCCGCTGCGCCGCTTCGTCCTGGTCACCACCCTGGCCAATGCCGGCCTGGCCTTGGCGTATGCCTTGGCATATAGCGCCGTGGGCAGCTTCCTGGCAGAGCAAAATGCGCTGCTGGTCACCCTGTGCGCCGGCATGGTCCTGCCCGGGCTGTTCATGGCCGGTCATGGCCTGGCGAAGAAACTGCGCGGGCAAGCCCAAGAGCACGCGCTGCGTGGGCGTTTCACCGTCAGCTACGACTACCCGGTGCTGTTCACCGATCACCTGTTCGCCCCGGGCAATGACTGCCTGCGCCAGCAGCTGACCGCCGGGCAGCATGGCCGGGTGACCGTGCTGATCTTTGCCGACCAACAACTGCTGCAATGCAACCCGCAGCTTGCGGGGCAGATCTCGAGCTGGTTCAGCGCCCGCAGCGCCGACCTGCACCTGAAGGCCGCGCCGATCAGCGTGGCCGCCGGCGAGCTGAGCAAGACCGACGAGGTAGTGCAACAGCTGTACGCCGACATGCTGCACCACGGCCTGGACCGTCATTGCTATGTGCTGGCCATGGGCGGTGGCGCCCTGCTGGATTCGGTGGGCTATGCCTGCGCAACCTTCCACCGCGGCATTCGCCTGATCCGCATCCCGACCACGGTGCTGGCGCAGAACGACGCCGGTATCGGGGTAAAGAACGGCATCAATGCCTTCGGCCAGAAAAACCTGCTGGGCGCCTTCTACCCGGCCAATGCGGTGATCAACGACTTCCAGTTGCTCACCAGCCTCGGCCGCCGCGACCAGCTCGCCGGCCTGGCCGAAGCGGTAAAGGTGGCGTTGATCAAGGACGGGACGTTTTTCCAGTGGATGGAGCAACAGGTAGACGAGCTCGCCCGCTTCGAGCCTGCCGCCAGCCGCCACGCCATTCGCCGCTGCGCCGAACTGCACCTGGCGCATATCACTGGCGCCGGCGATCCCTTCGAACGTGGCAATGGCCGCCCGCTCGACTACGGCCACTGGGCCGCGCACAAACTGGAAAAACTCGGCCAGCACCGCCTGCGCCATGGCGAAGCGGTAGCCGTGGGCATGGCCCTCGACGCGCTGTACGCCAATGCCCTTGGCCTGCTCGGCGATGCCGATAGCGAACGGATCATCAACCTGTTGCAACGGCTGGGTTTCGACCTGTGCCCGCCGGAACTGGGTTTGAAGGATGCGCAGGGGCGCTCCCTGGTGCTGCTGGGGCTGGAAGAGTTCCGCCAGCATCTGGGGGGGCGCCTGTCGATCCCCATGCTCGACCGCATCGGTGGCTGCATCGACCTGCATGAAATCGACGACCGCATCATGGAGCAGGCCTTGCTTCGGCTGTCCGTCCTTGGTGCATCGCCCTTCCACCTGCACGAGGGCTATGCGCAATGAGCCAGGCACCGAACCTCAAGGCCTGGATGACCCTCGGCAGGGTCTCCAACCTGCCCACGGTGTGGACCAATTGCCTGGCCGCTGCGCTCCTGGCCAGCAGCGCCGGCGCCCTGGCACCACCGTCAGCGCTGGTATGGATCCTGCTACTGGTGACCCTGTCGCTGTTGTACCTGGCCGGCATGCTATTGAACGACCTGCTGGATGCGGATTGGGATCGACAGCACAACAACCCGCGCCCGATCACCCTTGGCCTGGTCAGCCGCCAGCAGGTGCGCGTCGCCTCGTGGCTGCTGCTGGCCCTGGCCGGCACTTCGGCACTGGGCCTGAGCCGGTTGATCGAACAGCCTGGCTGGTTGCTGGGCAGCGTCACCCTGCTGGTCGGCTGCATCCTCGGCTACAACCTGTTGCATAAGAAATACGTGCACAGCGTCTGGCTGATGGGCGCCTGTCGCTCGGCACTGTACCTGTGCGCCGCAGCCAGCCTGGCGGTACTGCCCGAGCCCATCTGGCTCTGCGCGATCCTGCTGGGTGTCTACATCAGCGGCCTGACCTACCTGGCCAGCCAGGAGCACCGCAACCGCTTGGTCAGCCGCCTGCCCCTGCTGCTGATGCTCAGCCCGCTGGCCTTGGCGGTGTACGCCGAAACCCTGTGGTTCTGGCCCGTGTTGCTGCTTTGGCTCGGCTGGCTGGGCCGACACTACTGGCTGCACCTGGCCAACCCTCGGCGCCTCAAGGTCCGCGCCTTCATCGGTGCAGGCCTGGCAGCACTGCCGCTGTTCGACGCGCTGGTGATGGCGGTGGCCAACCAGCCCGTGGGCAGCCTGCTGTGCGTGCTGGTGTTCTTCCTGCTTCCTCGCCTGCAACGCTGGATCAAACCGACATGAGCATGGACGTGACCCTGCGCGACACCGGCCTGGCCGAATGGAACCAGGCCCTGACAGCGCTGCTCGACATCAGTGAGCAGCAATGGTGGCTGCAAGCGCGCAACCGCCTCGGGCAAACCGCGGACGCCAACGGCGCGGCGATGCTGAGCAGCCAGTGCAAGCGTCATCTGCGCCGCCAGGCAGTGCCCGGCGTCGAGGGCCGGGACTCGATCGAGCTGGCCCGTGCGCTGCTGCTGGCCCAGGTCAGCGGGGCCCATCCCGCGCACGCCCGGCCAGCCTTGCTGCAGCAGTTGTTCCTGTGGGGCGACGACGAGGAAAAAATCGCCCTGCTCAAGGCCCTGGACTGGCTCGATAGCCAGGGCGCCTGCGTGGACCTGGCCCTGCTGGCCGGACGCACCAGCAACCCGCGGGTATTCGCTGCTCTCGCCCTCGACAACCCCTACCCGTCCCGCCATTACCCCGAGCGTGCGTTCCAGCAATTGCTGCTCAAGGCCCTGGGCATGGGGCTCGACGCTGGCCGGGTGATCGGCATCGAGCAACGCCGCGGCGCCGAACTCAACCAGCTCGCCCTCGACCTGATGGACGAGCAACTGACCGCCAACCGTGCCGTGCCGGCCAGCCTGCCGCGGCTGATTGCCTTCCAATTGCTTGAACCGGCCCAGCGCCAGCGTCTGGCGGACCTGCACCGGCAAGGCCGCTTGCCGGCGGAGTGGCAGGCGCACTGCGCCGGGCCCTGAACAGCATTTACGCCATCGAACACCCGATCATTCCCCGCAGTAGATGAGGATTCAGCATGCCCAAGTATTTCGATCCACACATCCACATGGTCAGCCGTACCACCGACGACTACCAGAACATGGCGGCCGCCGGCATCACCGGAGTGATCGAGCCGGCCTTCTGGCAGGGCCAGGCCCGGACCAGCGTCGGAAGCTTCGCCGACTACTTCGATACCCTGGTGGGCTGGGAGCGCTTCCGCGCCAGCATGTTCGGCATCCACCACTTCTGCACCATCGGCATCAACCCCAAGGAAGCCAACAACCTGCAGCTGGCCCAGGAGGTGGTGAACATCCTGCCGCGCTACCTGGTGAAGGACGGCGTGGTGGCGGTTGGCGAGATCGGTTACGACGACATCACCCCCGAGGAGGACCGTTTCCTCGCCCTCCAGCTGGACCTGGCCAGGCAGTTCAAGCTGCCGGTGCTGGTGCATACCCCGCACCGCGACAAGATCGGCGGCACCAAGCGCACCCTGGCGGTGATCCGCGAAGTTGGCATCCCGGAGCACCTGGTGGTGATCGATCACCTCAACGAACTGACTCTGCCCCTGGTGCTAGACAGCGACTGCTGGCGCGGCCATTCAGTCTACCCCAACACCAAGATGTCCGAACAGCGCATGGTCGCGCTGCTCCAGCAATACGGGACCGACAAGATGATCGTCAACAGCGCCGCCGACTGGGGCGTGAGCGATCCGCTGAAGGTGCCGAAAACCGGCCAGGCCATGCGCGAAGCGGGCTTCAGCGAGGCCCAGGTGGAACAGGTGCTGTTCCATAACCCGGTGGATTTCTTCGCCCAGAGCGGCCAGCTGGACAAGACGCTGGTCAGCACGCCGCTGCCCATCGACCAGCGCAAGACCTGGCAGGATAACTCCGCCCTGCGCGGCCAGGACCCGGTGGTCAAATGAGCGCCGCCACGGGCTGGACGCCCAGCCAGGTCGGCTATTGCAGCAACGTGCACGCGACCCGGGACCTGGCCGGGCTGCGTGCTTCCATCGACCGGCACTTCCAGGCGGTACGCCGCCTGCGCGGACTGGACCATCAGGACAGCGGCCTGTGGATCTGCGCCCACGCCGCCGGCCAGTTGCAGGAAAAGGCGGCACGCCGCCAGTTCCTCGACCTGCTGGAAGAAACGGGCCTGCGCCTGACCTCGCTCAATGGCTTTCCCTACGGTGAATTCCATAAGGGTGCGGTAAAGGCCGCCGTCTACCTTCCCGACTGGTCCATGCCCGAACGCCTTGCCTACAGCCTGAACCTGGCGCGCATCCTGGCGCACGCCCTGCCGGCCGGGTGTGCCGAGGGGGTGATTTCCACCGTCCCCCTCGGCTACGCCGCCGGCTGGAGCCCGGCGCTGCAGCAACGTGCCGAAAACCAGCTGCGCCAGCTCACCGCCGGCCTGGCCCGCTTGCACGGGGAGACGGGAAAAAAGGTGGTGTTCTGCCTGGAAATGGAACCTGACTGCGTGCTGGAGAACACCGACCAGGCCATCGCCTTCTTCCGCCACTGGCAGTCCAGCGATCCGCACCATGGCTATCTGGCGCTGTGCTTCGACGTCTGCCACCAGGCCGTGATGTTCGAAGACTGCTACCGCTCGTTGCAACGGCTGCAACAGGCCGGCGTGCCGATCGGCAAGATCCAGCTGTCCAGCGCCATGATCTGCCGCCTGCCGGACCAGGACGCCCCGCACTTCAGGCAGGTGCACGACGTCCTTGCCGGTTTTTCCGAGGCCACCTACCTGCATCAGGTCAAGGCCCGCGACCACGACGGCCGGCTGGTGGCCTGGGCCGACCTGCCCGCCGCACTCGACGAGTGCGCCAGCCATCCAGGCCGCTATCGGGAATTGCGCATTCACTTTCACGTCCCGCTGTTCAGCGAGCAGCTGTTGCTGCCCGAACTGCGCGGCAGCCAGCACGCCCTGGGGCAGACCTTCGACTACCTGGCGGCCCACCCCGGCCTGCGTCCGGTACTCGAAGTGGAAACCTACAGCTGGGGTGTCCTGCCCGCGCAACTGCGGCCCACGGACGAACAGGCCCAACTGCGCGGTATCGGCGCCGAGCTGGACTGGGTTCAAGCCCAACTGCGCCAACGCCGCCTGCTGCAACAACCGCTGCATGAAGGACTTGCCGATGCCTGCCCGTAAACCCCTGCTGCTGATCAATGTGGTCGGTCTGACGCCCGCGCTGCTAGGGGCCAACACGCCGCATATCAACGCCCTGCTGAAAACCGCACGGATGGCCAGCCTGCAACCCTCCTTCCCGGCGGTGACCTCCACCGTGCAGGCCTCGATCCTGACCGGCGCAGCGCCGTCACAGCACGGCATCGTCGGCAACGGCTGGTACTTTCGCGAGCAGGCCGAGGTGCGCTTCTGGCTGCAGCCCAATGCGCTGATCCAGGGCGAGAAAGTCTGGGAAACCCTCAAGCGCGCGCTGCCCGGGTTCCGCTGCAGCCAGTTGTTCTGGTGGTACAACATGTACGCCGATGTCGATGCGTCGATCACTCCGCGTCCGCATTACCCGGCCGACGGGCGCAAGATCTTCGGCCTGTACTCGTCGCCGGCGGGGCTGCACGAACGCATCGAAGCGCAGATCGGCGAGTTCCCTTTCCCCGGTTTCTGGGGCCCGGCCGCGGGCATTGCATCGAGTCGCTGGATCGTCGATTGCGCCCTGCTGGAGTTCCAGCTCAACCGGCCCGACCTGCAACTGATCTACCTGCCGCACCTCGACTACAGCCTGCAGAAGGTCGGCCCCGAGCACCCGTCGATCGGCGCCGAAGTGCGGGCCATCGATCATGAGGTCGGGCGCTTGCTGGAATTCGCCCGCGACCAGGGCGCGGCGGTGATGCTGTTGTCCGAGTACGGCATCGAAGCGGTCGAGCGGTCGGTATCGATCAACCGCGTATTGCGCGAGGAAGGCCTGCTGCAGGTGCGCCAGTCGCTGACCTGGGAATTGCTCGATCCGGGCGCCAGCGCCGCCTTTGCCGTGGCCGATCACCAGATCGCCCATGTGTATGTCAGGCGGGCTGCGGACATTGCCCGGGTCAAGGCCCTGCTGGAGCGTCAACCCGGCATCGAGCAGGTGCTGGACAAACATGAGCAGCGCACCTGGCAACTGGACCACCCGCGCAGCGGCGAATTGGTGGCCGTCGCCGCGCCGGGATGCTGGTTCGATTACTACTACTGGTTCGACGACGCCCGGGCGCCGGACTTCGCCCGCACCGTGGATATCCACCGCAAGCCCGGCTACGACCCGGTGGAGCTGTTCGTCGATCCGGCCATTCGCTTCCCCAAATTGAAAGTGGCGCGCCGCCTGCTGCAGAAAAAGCTCGGCTTTCGCTACTACATGGACCTGATCCCGCTGGACACCGGACTGGTCCGCGGCAGTCATGGACGTCCGCCTGCCAGCGAGCAGGCCGGGCCGTTGCTCATCACCGATTGCGACGTGCCATTGCCGCGGAGTATGGCGGCAACGGCGGTCAAACCTCTGCTCCTTCGGCATTTCCTGGGGCAGAACCTTAACGACCTGGCCAATGCCAAGGAGCACATATGCGGCGAGCCATTTCAATAACCGTTCTCAGTACACTGGCCGGACTGGCCCAGGCTGATAACACCAACCCCTTCGATTGCAGCAATTTCCTCACCTTCAACGGCAATCAGGCCCAGGCCCTGGCACAGCTCAAAGCGAGCAAGGAAACTCTCAGCTGGAACTGGTTCAACTGCCTGAACCAGCCTGCCGCCAATGGCCTGGACCGGGTCTGGGAAACCCTAAAGCCGTCGGACCAGGTGTACCTGGCCAATGGCGCCAATCCTGGTGCCTACACGCTGGCGCCGCCGCCCCAGGCAGTGACGGAAGCGGCCGCCGGGATCCCGGGGATGAACACCCAGCGAGCCTTCCACAACCTCAATGCCATCCTGCAGGTCGATGGCCTGCCGCTGGAAATGGATGGCAAGACCGTGCCGGCGTCGCAACGCGGCAAACCGGTGCGCTTCCAGCTGCTGATGAGCGAATCCACCTTCGACTACATCGTGCAGAAAGGCGTCTACAACACGAACGGCCAGAGTGCCCTGACCGCCAACCTGGACTTCCCGGCCACGTCCTGGGAGGCAAAAGCGGGCTGGTTATGGATCGGCACCGATACCACCTACCAGAAGCAGCTGGAGGACGATGGCTACTACATCGCCCAGGCCTATTACCAGAACGACGACGGCAGCTACACGGTCGGCTATGCCGCGCTCAGCGCCCTGCACGTAATCAACAAGCTGGTTCCCCAGTGGGTCTGGACCACCTTCGAGAACGTCAACAACAGCAAATACACAGTCACCAACGCCATTCCGCCGAAGCCGATGACCAACAGCACCGGGCCGACCGCCGAGGCAGTGCCTGTCAACGCCCAATTCCAGCAGTGGTACGGCAACCTGTCGCGCTACGAACTGATCGGCACCCAGATCGATAGCAACCCGAAACTGCTGGCCAACTCGCAGCTGGAATCGGCGTTCCAGAGCCAGTCCTCGTGCTCCGCCTGCCACGGCACGGCGGCCTATTCCAAGGACGACGGCTACTTCAACTTCACGCTCAGCGGCCAGGATGGCAAGGACGGCATCGTCTACCCCACGGCGCCTTTGCCGGAGACGGCGTTCAAGGGCTACAACAAACTCGATTACGTCTGGTCGCTCAAGCGCGCCCAGTGGCAGCGTCCTTAAGGAGCACGACATGAGCGTATTGAACTTCCCCCGCATCTACTTCAAGGGCCACATGTTCTGGAGCCCACCCACGGGCAACAACAACGACGTGCTGCCGCTGTACGACGCCGTGAACATGAAGATGAACTGGGACTTCCTCAGCCAGTACCAGATCACCCCGGAAAACGCCGCAGAGAAGCTGATTCCCTGGATGATCCAGTACCAGCAGTTGTCCAGCGCACCGAAGGCGGTCATCCAGGCGCCGCCGAATGCCGGTGGGGACGGAATCGTGCCCGCCGAGTGGA
Source organism: Pseudomonas bharatica (assembly GCF_048586865.1). Lineage (NCBI taxonomy): Bacteria > Pseudomonadati > Pseudomonadota > Gammaproteobacteria > Pseudomonadales > Pseudomonadaceae > Pseudomonas > Pseudomonas bharatica. Next base: position 315,824 of record NZ_JBMAWR010000001.1, read on the forward strand.
ACTTCTTCGGCGACAACGCCTGCGGCACGGTGTCGTACAAGGACACCGTCTCCACCATCATCGGTGGCGAAGGCCCCGGCGGCGGCTATATCGACAACGACCCGCTGATAAACCAGCCCTACAACCTGTACGGCAACCCATTCGGCAGCGACACCCCGACACCAGCCCGCTTCGTCGATGTCAGCCCCTGGCAGAACACCTTCACCGCGCTGTACTTCGACCGCCTGGAGCTGGGCAACGCTGCCTGCGGCCTGACCGCCACCCGGCAGTACCGCATGCTCGATCGCTTCCTCAACTTCAACTGGGCCGCCTTCAAAGGTTTGCTCACGGTGACCGCCACCTGGCAAACCTGCTTCCCGAAAGCCAACCTGCAATGGCGGCTCGGCGACTCGGTACTGCTGAAGAACCTCCATGACCAGTTGGACCAGCCAGGCGTGCAAGGCCTTATGTTCCGCTTCTGCAGCTACCTGACCGCCTACGACTACAATGGCGTGTTCAACGACCAGCCACCGGTGAGTGCGTCAAAAGACCCGGCGAAGCTGCAACGGATGTACCAGGCGGCGCTCGACAACCCCATCGATATTTTCTTCAACCCGGCCTATGGCTGCACTTCGGGGGTGCTGGGGCTGTGGCACGACGGCGAGTACCCTACGGCTCCCGACGGCCAGCGCCTGGTGGCGAAGACCGCGGTGGCGGTTCCGCTCTCCTACAACCAGAAGCCCAAGGCGGTAGAACTGGGCGTGATCTCGGCGCTGGTCCATGACAACCGGCTGTCGCTGGACCTGATGAACAGCTTCCCGTTCATCCAGGGCCCCGCCAAGCCGGGCATCGACCCGCTGATTCCACAACCGCTGAAACTGGACCTGGGCGCGTTCGATATCGGTACCACCCAGGGCGACACCTTCGTTCCGCTCGTGCCGCCGCTTTCGTTCGACTACACGAAGTATCAACAGGACGCGTTCGATCACCAGTCCGGCCTGCTCGACCTGCCCCTTACGCCAGCCCAGGTGACCCAGCTGACCGGGGACAATCCGCTGGCGCTGCGCAAACAGGGCGACCAGGTGCCGACGTCGGTCCAGCAGCCCTGGACCGCCGAAGTGATCGAAAGCGGCAGTTTCCTTGACGTCGGCCAGACCAAGGAGCTGAAGATCATGGTGCAGAAGAACGGCAAGCCCGCGGCGAACCTCGACCTGCTGGTGGCGCAATACAACAACCTCTACCTGCTGGGAACCTCCAGCTACTACCTCGGTACCCGCAACAATCCGAATTTCGTCCTGTTCTACGACCATACGGACGACGGTTCGCAAGAGCAGAACAAGGAGAACCTTCCGCAGTTCACCGATTCGGCCGAGGTCACCACCCAGGCAACCGAAGGCGCGGGGCGCAGGCTGGTGGCATTCGTCACCGAAGAGCCGGACACGCCTGGGACGCCCGTGTTCTATCAGGACTATCGCAAGACCTGTGTCGGGGTAAACGTGGGCGCCTGCCTGCGCTTCGAGAACCGCGAGCCATCGGCGATCCGCTATCTCAAGCCCGAAGCCGGGCTCAAGCCCGACAGCCAACTGGTGGAGTACGACTACAAGCGCATCACCACCGACGCCAACGGCATCGCCACCGTGACCGTCACCGGGGTGACCCCGGGCTTTCCCACCTTGCGTTTCTACCCCGACGAGGACGGCACGGCCGACATCCTCTTCAGCTTCGACTACCTGAGCGCCTATGTGGACTTCCTCGCGCCGATACGGGTCCTGCCCAGCGAGGACGACCTCAAGCAGCGCTTCGTCGACAAGTGGAACGAGGTCTACCAGCAACAGGATGCGGCCCAGGTGATCTGGGACAGCTTTATCTACCCGGAGATCTTCCAGATCTACTACTACCTGTACCCGATCATGAACAAATACATGCCGCTCAATAACCTGAAGCGGATCGAGGGCGCGATAGGCCAGCTGATACGCCTGATCAGCAAGCCATACCAGGAAGAAAGCACCCTGGCCATGCCCATCACCCGCGACATGCCGCAAGGTCGTCGCTCGGTGCTGGAGCTCTGGGCGCAGAAGCTGGTGCAGCGCAACTACCCGCCGGTCAAGCTGAGCATGGCCGACTACGACACACTCAACGTCAACTGACAGGCTGCGCCGGGTGACCGTGATGTCGCCCGGCGTTTTTCCTCGATGAGGCACCGCATTGCAGGGATGACCCATGCCATTGCCCATTCATATAGCGCAACACCTGCGCGAAACCCTTCGCCCGTCCACCCTTGTCGCCAGCGGCCTGCTTAACCCCCGCGGCGTCCATCTCGCCGAGGACGGCAGCCTGCTGCTGGTCGAAGCCGGCAGCGGCCAGCCGGGCGACCCCTTCACCGGGCGGATCAGCCGCCTGCCAGCCGAGGCCGGCAAACCAGGCGCCTGGCTGCCGCCCCGGCCCCTGGCCGAGGGCTTCCGCGCCATGAACATGCAGGCGCGCATGCTGCGCGACGAAATCATGGGGCTGTCCGATATCGCCTGCGGCGAGGGCCGCTGCCTGGTCAGCCAGACCGACTACGTGGCCGGTTCCAGATTGCTTGATCTGCAGTACAGCCCCCCGGAGCCGGTGTGCCACAGCCAGGGCAACCTCAATGCCCTGTGCTACCACCCGACCCTGCGCAGCTGGCTGGCGGTCAAGCCCGATACCAACGAGCTGGTGGCGTTCCGGCCGGGAGAGCAAGAGCAGGTGCTGGTGCATCTGCCGGACCTTGCCCAGGGCCAGGAAGCCGTCCCGGTCACCCTGGTCCACGAGCCGGCGACCGACGCCGTGCTGATCAGCCTGTTCTCCGGTGAGCTGCATGCCACGCCCGAACGCAAGGGCGTGGACTTCGCCGACAGGGCCGGCCAGGTGATCCGGGTATGGCCGGACAGCGGCAGGATCGAGGTGCTGATCGATGGCCTGCAACTGCCCACCGGGCTGGCCCTGGACACGCAAGGCAACCTGCTGGTGCTGGAACTCTGCGAGAGCCTGCAGCAACCGCTGACCGCCGCCTGGAACGGCGAGGCGCTGCATGGCGGCTTTTCCCGCTTCAGCGGGCGGCTGCTGCACTGCGACCTGGGCAGCGGTGAGGTCAGCGTGCTGGCCCGCGGCCTGGATACGCCGTCCAACCTGTGCCTGGTGCCGGGTGGAGTGGTCGTCAGCGAAGGCATGGGCCTGCAGGGCCGGCCATTGCCTACACCGGACGGCGCCGTGGTACCGCTGGAAGGCCGCTTGCGCCTGGTACAGCTCTGAACCAGGCGGATCCTGTGGCAGCCGCCAAGGAACGCCGATTCCTTGACCTGCCACAACCCTTCGGCAGATAGGCCACGCCCGGCCTTGCCATCTGCGCCGTCCTGGACTTTTCTCAATCCCTCAACCAGGAGGTGACCCATGGCAACCATGAAAGCAGCCGTTTTCGTAGAGCCCGGCCGGATCGAGCTGACGGACAAACCCATACCGCAGGTCGGCCCTACCGATGCGCTGATCCGCATCACCACCACGACCATCTGCGGCACCGACGTGCATATCCTCAAGGGCGAATACCCCATTGCCCGCGGCCTGACCGTGGGTCATGAGCCGGTCGGGGTAATCGAGAAACTGGGCAGCGCAGTCAAGGGTTACAAGGAGGGCCAGCGGGTGATCGCCGGGGCGATCTGTCCCAACTTCAACTCCTACGCCGCCCAGGATGGCGTGGCCTCCCAGGACGGCAGCTACCTGCAGGAGTCCGGTCGCTGCGAATGCCATGGCTACAAGGCCACCGCCGGCTGGCGCTTCGGCAACCTCATCGACGGCACCCAGGCCGAGTACGTGCTGGTGCCGGACGCCGAGGGCAACCTGGCGCCCATTCCCGACGGGCTGAGCGACGAACAGGTGCTGATGTGCCCGGACATCATGTCCACCGGCTTCAAGGGCGCGGAGAATGCCAACATCCGCATCGGCGATACCGTGGTGATCTTCGCCCAGGGCCCCATCGGCCTGTGTGCCACCGCCGGCGCACGCCTGCTCGGGGCCTCGACCATCATCGCGGTGGACGGCAACGACCACCGCCTGGGCATTTCCCGCAACATGGGCGCCGATATCACCCTGAACTTCAACCAGTGCGATGTGATCGACGAGGTGATGAAGCTGACCCGCGGCCGCGGCGCCGACTCGTCCATCGAGTGCCTGGGCCTGCCGAGCACCTTCGAACAGGCCATGAAGGTGCTCAAGCCCGGCGGTACGCTGTCCAGCCTGGGCGTGTATTCCAGCGACGTGAAGATTCCGCTGGGCGCGTTCGCCGCCGGCCTGGGCGATCATCGCATCAACACCGCGCTCTGCCCGGGCGGCAAGGAGCGCATGCGTCGGCTGATGAGCGTGATCGCCTCCAATCGCGCGGATTTCGGGGCACTGGTCACCCATCACTACGCACTGGGCGATATCGTCGAAGCCTACGACCTGTTCGCCCATCAGCGCGATGGCGTACTGAAGATCGCCATCAAGCCCTGAGCCCCCGGCCATACACTTCCTGGCCCGGGCATCCGGGCCAGCATCCAACACAAAAAACCACTTCGTTGACGGAATTTTCACTGTCGTCCGCATAGCGTGAGCCACCCGCTCATTCCGGCGACAGCCAAAGGTTCAACGAGGTACCCGTGTCCGCTACTCCTGCCCCTGTTTCCAAAGCGCCACTGAAATGGTCCGGCCTGCTCTGGCCTTTGCTGTTTTTCTGGTATTTCTCGGGAATCACCCAGGTCCTGCTGTTTGCCAGCGGCACCACCGGGTTCGCCGGCTTGCGCGATGCCTTCTTCCTCAGCAGCCTGTGGCTGGTGCCGCTGCTGCTGATGCCGCGCCTGGCCCGCGGCACCAGCGCGGTGATCGGCGTGGTGCTGTGGGCCGCGTCGCTGGTCGGCCTGACCTATTACGGGATCTACCGCCAGGAATTCTCGCAGAGCGTGATCTTCGTCATGTTCGAATCGAACACGGCGGAGGCCGGCGAATACTTCAGCCAGTACTTCACCATCTGGCTGGCGTTCGCCCTGCTGCTCTATACCCTGGTGGCGGTATGGCTGTGGAAACGCATCCGTCCGTTCAGCCTGCCGCTCGGCAGCCGGCTGCCGCTGGTCGTGCTGTTGCTGGCGGGCAACCTGGTGTACCCGTTCTACAAGCAGATGGTCACCCAGCAGCGCAACTTCGCCGATGCCCTGGAGAAGGTCGAGCAGCGCATGGAGCCGGCCGTGCCCTGGCAATTGCTGGTCGGCTACCGGCAGTACCGCCAGCAGCTGGACAACATGCAGGCGCTGCTGGAACAGAACGCCGCCTTGCCGCCGGTACAGGGGCTGCAGGACAGCAGTGGCGACAAACCCCGCACCCTGGTGCTGGTGCTCGGTGAGTCCACCACTCGCCAGCATATGCACCTGTATGGCTACAACCGCGACACCACGCCCAACCTGGATGCCCTGGCGGCCAGCGACAAGGGCCTGACGGTATTCCGCAACGTGGTGTCGCCGCGGCCCTACACCATCGAGGTGATGCAGCAGATCCTGACCTTCGGCGACGAGCAGAACCCGGATCGCTTCCTTACCGACCCGTCGTTGATCAACCTGATGAAACAGGCGGGCTACAAGACCTTCTGGATCACCAACCAGCAGACCATGAGCAAGCGCAACACCATGCTCACCACCTTCTCCCAGCAGACCGACGAGCCGGTGTACCTGAACAACCAGCGCAACCAGAACGCCGCGCAGTACGACGATGTGGTCTTCGCTCCGTTCGAAAAGGCCCTGCAGGACCCGGCGCCGAACAAGTTCATCATCGTCCACCTGCTGGGCACCCATATGGACTACGAGTACCGCTATCCGCCCGAGTACCGCAAGTTCAACGACCGCCAGGGCGTGCCGGCCCAGTTGTCCAGCAGCCAGGTGGACACCTACAACGAGTATGACAATGCGGTGCTGTACAACGACTTCGTGGTGTCCGATTTGATCAAGCGCTACTCGGCGAGCACGCCCAACGGTTTCCTGCTGTACCTCTCCGACCATGGCGAGGATGTCTACAGCTCGGGCGACCATGATCGCCTCGGGCGCAACGAAGCGGCCCCGACCCGGCCGATGTACACCATTCCGTTCATCCTCTGGACCTCGCCAAGCTGGCAGGCAGCCCATCCCCGCGATCTCCAGGCGATGGCCAACAACGCCTACAGCAGCTCGCACCTGATCCACACCCTGTCGGACCTGGCCGGCCTGAGCTACGACCGCTTCGAACCGGCCAAGAGCGTGGCCAGCACGCAGTTCATCAGGGCGCCGCGCTGGATCGGCGACCCCTATCACAAGGGTGCGCTGCACGAGTTCGATCTGTTGCCAACGGACGGGCTGGGCGAGGTACAGGAAACTGCGGGCAATCCCTGAGGCGATAAAGCTTCGCGCACAAGCCAGTTTTGCTCACCGCCCACTACACAGGCTTCACGTATTCGCGTAATAGTAACTGGCCATATCCCGGCCCCTGCTGCTCAACCACGGAAGATCAGAGCCCATGCCTATCGATTCGGACTATGCCCATCGGGTGATCGCCGCCTATGCCGCCAGCCCGGCAAGGATGGGCGCGTTTCCACTGCCGGACCTCGACACCGTATATGCCGCAGAGACGCTCAAGGATCACCTGGTCGGCAGCCCTTACAGCCATGCCGTGGAAGTCGCCCGGATCAATAACGGGATCCGCGACCTGTATGTGTTCGCCAACTCCGGTGCGCCCGGGGTGCTGAACGTCGATGTGGAAGGCGCCACCAGCCAGTTGCGCCGGGTACTCGGGCCCTTGGCATCCTTTGCCCAGATCCGCCGTGACTACTCCTTCTACGAACCCCAGCATCGCGATGTGGCGGCCCTGCTGGGCACGGTCCGCGCCGGCTTCAATACCCAGGTACACCCCGCCTTGCTCGTGCGCCTGGCCGATGTACAAGGGGCTATCGCCAATTTCACGACACTGGTCAACGAACTGGGCCATGGCCCCGGAGCGCTGCCCCCGCGGCCGGACCCGACTGTCCCGGGACTGAATCCGCGGGCCCAGGCCTCGATCCAGGCGTCCCAGGACCGCATCGTCAACCGCGGGCTGGCATCCACGGGAAACAACGGCGATATCCTGCGTGCGCAATTTCTCGACCACGCACAGATCGCCAGCCTCGCGGCACGGGCCGCCACTGCACGAAGCAGCGGCCAGGCCACAGGCGCGCAAAAGGACTGCCTGAAGGTGATGCTGGCCGCGGCCTTGGCCCTGCGCCTGCGCTTGATCGAACCGGGTGACGTCGCCGCCGTGTCCCAGGCCTTCGATAACTTCATCCCGACCCTGAGAAGGCTGCCGATGTATCCCTTCCTGGGGCGGATCGCCGACCTGGTCGCGGCCCTGATCGTGCCTGCCACGCCCTTGCCGGCCGCCGCACTGGACCATGCAGCGTTCCAGGCCACTGCCGCCGAGGTCCTGCGGGTTGCAGGTCAATCGCGCTTCTGTGCCGAGCCACGGGTATTCAGCGCGGTCGGCAGCCAGGCGGAGTTCAACGGCTCGCTGGTCAGCCAGATCTGCTTCTGGTATGGCGGCGCGGGCAATGTGGCGAATCCGGTGGAATATCAGGTCATCGGCCCGCAAGCCACGCCCGCCAACGCCGCCGCATCCGGCAGCTACATGTGGGCCTGCTCGTCCTGCTGCAACCGATCGGCGCAGATGGTCGGGCCACTGCAACGGCTGGCGATGCCGCGACGAGCGCGGGAGGTCTGAGGCCGACGCCCTGGAGTACAACTGTGCTCCAGGGCTATTTCACGACCGTCCGCGCTTCTCGACTTCGGCCAGCCGCTCCTCGATTTCCCGCGCCTCGTCCTGCTTTTCCTTGATCGAAACCGGGGTGATGAGTTTGTCCACCGCTTCGGTACGCGGGTCCGGCTGCTGCAGCACCGGGCCAGGCGACGTTGCGCCTTTTTGTGCATTTTCCGAAGACAGCGGTTGCGGCGTTTTGTCGGACTGCCTGGAATCGTCGTGGGTCATGACCATCTCCTGATCAACGGGGTGTGTTTCAGAAGAGTCGCGCGCGAGTGAAAAAGTTTGATTGCATGGCCGCTGGGGCGTTTTAGGTGGCGACCCCGTGTCGCCTGTCGAGAGAGCGCATGATGACCACCAGGCGCATGCCGATAGATCTTCAGCGTCCTCAAGATCGAGCGCCGCCCGCGCGGCGCATCGCCGGCAACGCCGGCTCCCACATTTTGCAACGTACCTATGCCTGACAGGCCATAGTGATCGCCTTGCTTGTACGACGCGATACCCTGTCGAACCCAACAATCTCCTGCGGTAGATCGCCGAACATCCAAAGGCTGGCAGCGCAGATTTCGCAGGCCATGGCACGTTGCAACAAGTGGGAGCCGGCGTTGCCGGCGATGCGCCGCGCGGGCGGCGCTCGATCTCAAGGGCGCTGGAAACGTCATGACAAGCACCTGTCAGCCCTGATGCGATCTACTGACAGGCCTTCTGACCTCAAAGGTGTAGATACCCATGCAGGGATGAGGCCCGCACTGGCACTTCGATCACCGCACCTTCTGCTTATGCCGCTCCTTCATCTCCTGCCGTTCCTTGGCCTCCACCGACAACGACGCCGTCGGGCGCAGCAGCAGGCGCTTCAGGCCGATCGGCTCACCCGTTTCCGCGCACCAGCCATATTCGCCACGAGCCAGGCGCTCCAGCGCTTCGTCGATCTTGTCCAGCAGCTTCTTTTCCCGCTCCAGCACCCGCAACTGCCAGTGCCGGGCTTCCTCGGTGCTGCCGATGTCGGCCGGGTCGGAGTTGATCTCGTGGTTCTTGAGGGATTCGAACTGCTCGGAGATCCGCTCCTGCAAGCCCTGCCGTTCGTTCAGCAGCAGAGTGTGGAAGTACGCCAGTTGGCTGGCGTTCATATAGGCCTCTTCAGGCTGTTGCAGCAGTTCTTCTTCGGTCATGTTCATTTCCTGAAACTCAGCGGTAGTCCTTGGCAGCCCTCGACCAGCCGCCCTTGGTGCCAGGCCAGTTGCCCGGAAACCAGGGTGGTGCTGATGCGATGGCGGAAGGCGTGGTTCTGGAACGGTGTCCATTGGCAGTGGGACAGCAGCGGATCGAGCGATACCGGCCTGGCGTGCGCCAGCGCCTCTACCAGCACCAGGTCGGCCCAGTAACCCTCGCGGACATAACCGCGGTCCTGGATGCCGAACAACCCGGCCACCGCATGGCTGGTCTTCTGCACCAGCCGGGTCAGCGGCAATACGCCGTCGGCGACCAGTTCCAGCAGCGCCGGCAAGGCGTGCTGGACCAGAGGCAGGCCGGAAGGTGCCTGGGCATAGGGGCGGGATTTTTCTTCGAGGGTGTGCGGCGCATGGTCGGTGCCGATAACGTCGAGGCGATCGCACAACAGCGCCTGGCGCAGGGCATCACGATCGGTGCGGGCCTTGATCGCCGGGTTGCATTTGATCAGGTTGCCGAGGCTTGCGTAGTCACGCTCGTCGAACAGCAGATGGTGCGCGCAGACCTCGGCGGTGATGCGCTTGCCCGCCAGCGGACCGGGCTCGAACAGCGCCAGCTCGCGCGCGGAAGTAAGGTGCAGGACGTGCAGACGGGTGTCGAAACGCCTGGCCAGTTCCACCGCCAGCGACGAGGAGCGGTAGCAGGCTTCGGCGTCACGGATCACCGGGTGCACCTGTGGGCCGATGGCGTCACCGTACAACTCGCGCAAAACGGCCTCGTTGGCGAGAATCGACGGGGTATGTTCGCAGTGGGCCAGGAGGATGGTGGGAACGCAGGCGAACAGACGCTCGAGCACGTCCGGGTCATCCACCAGCATGTCGCCGGTAGACGCCCCCATGAACACCTTGACCCCGGCCACCTCGCGCGGATCGAGGGCGGCGACCACATCGAGGTTGTCCTTGCTGACGCCGAAGTGAAAGGCGAAATTGGCCACCGAACTGCGCGCCGCACGCTGTTTCTTGTCCGCCAGGGCCTCCAGGGACAACGTCGCCGGATGGGTATTGGGCATATCCATGAAGCTGGTGATGCCCCCGGCCACCGCCGCCCGCGACTCGCTGTGAATGCTGCCCTTGTGCGGCGCGCCGGGTTCGCGGAAATGCACCTGGTCATCGATCATCCCGGGCAACAACCATTGGCCCCGGGCATCGATTTCCACTGCGGCGCACTGCTGGTGGATGATCCCGGCGATCTTTTCGATGCGGCCATGGGCGACCAGGATGTCGGCGCAGAATGTGCTGCCTTCGTTCACGACGTTGGCATTGCGGATCAGGATTCGGCTCATGATGCAGCTCGGGACTCGGTGAAAACGTTACGTTATAACACTCCGAATAATGCAACGTCGAGCCGCGTCGGCAAACCACAAAGCCGCCGGAAAAAACCATTAAAGATTCCTTCACCCAGACGACGGCATTCCTCATCTACGCTCACCTCATTTCTCGCCCGGAAATCCGCCCATGGATATGGACTGGCATCAAGCCCTGCAAGAGAGCCTGCGCTGGCTCGCCCTCACCTCCCTGATCACCCTGCTCAGCCTGGCCATCTGCGCGCGGCTGGCCGTGCGCTTTACCCGCTGGGGCCAGCAGTTCTGGCAGATCGCCGGCCCCTGGCTGAGCCCGAAACACAGTTGGCGGCCATTGCTCGCGTTTGCCCTGCTGCTGTTGCTGACCCTGTTCGCGGTTCGCCTGAATGTGCTGTTTTCCTTCTGGTACAACGGTTTCTACAGTGCCCTCCAGGGCCTGGACCAGGCGGCGTTCTGGTACCTGCTGGGGGTGTTTGCGGTGCTGGCGACCATCCATGTACTGCGCGCCCTGTTCACCTACTACGTGACCCAGGCCTTCAGCATCCGCTGGCGCACCTGGCTGACCGAACGCTTGACCAGCGACTGGATGGCCGGCGATGCCTATTACCGCGGACAGTTCCTGGAAAACCCGGTCGACAACCCGGACCAGCGTATCGAACTGGACGTGAATGCCTTCGTCACCGGCTCCGTGACCCTGTGCCTTGGCGCAGTCAGTGCGCTGGTGTCGCTGGTGGCCTTCACCGCGATTCTCTGGGGGCTGTCGGCACCGCTGATGGTGGCCGGGGTGGAGATTCCCAGGGCCATGGTCTTCGCCGTATACCTCTATGTGCTGATAGCCACCTGGATCGCCTTCAGGCTGGGCAAGCCGCTGATCCGCCTGAACTTCCTCAACGAAAAACTCACCGCGAACTTCCGCTACGCGCTGATGCGCCTGCGTGAGTACGCGGAGAACGTGGCCTTTTACCAGGGCTCGCGAATCGAACGGGACACCTTGCTCGGGCGTTTCTCGGCCTTGATCCTCAACGTCTGGGCGCTGGTGTACCGGAGCCTGAAATTCGACGGTTTCAACCTGGCCGTGAGCCAGGTCGCGGTGGTGTTCCCCTTCATTCTCCAGGCGCCACGCTTCTTCAGCGGTGCGATCAAGCTGGGGGATGTGATGCAGACTTCCCAGGCCTTCGGCCAGGTGCAGGATTCGCTGTCGTTCTTCCGTTCTTCCTACGACACCTTCGCCCAGTACCGCGCGACCCTCGATCGCCTTACCGGCTTCATGGATGCCAACCAGCAGGCCCGGGAATTGCCGCGGGTCGAGCGGATCGCGGATGCGCAGGTGCTGGATATCCGTGGCATGCAGGTGTCACGTCCGGATGGACAGACGTTGCTGGGCGATTTCCACCTGAGCCTGACGCCCGGGCAATCGCTGCTGATCAAGGGGCCGTCGGGTTGCGGCAAGACCACCCTGCTGCGCGCCATTGCCGGGCTGTGGCCCTATGCCGAGGGCGAGGTACGTTGCCCGGGTGGCGAATCGGCGCTGTTCCTGTCGCAGCGGCCATACCTGCCGCTGGGGATGCTGCGCACGGCGGTGGCCTATCCGGCGCCGGACCTGCCGGGCGATGACAAGCGTCTGGTCCAGGCCCTGCGCGAGGTCAATCTCGGGCACCTGACGGACAAGCTGGACGTCAGCAGTGACTGGGGGCGGATCCTGTCGATCGGCGAGCAACAGCGCCTGGCCTTTGCCCGGGTACTGGTGAACCAACCGAAGATCCTGTTCCTCGACGAGTCCACCTCGGCGATGGACGAGGGGCTGGAACATGGGCTGTACGAACTGATGCGCGAGCGGATGAAGGACAGCATCCTGGTCAGCGTGGGGCACCGGGCGACCTTGGCGGTGTTCCATAGCCATCATCTGCTGCTGGACGGAAAAGGTGGGTGGAACCTGGTTGAACGCTAAGGAGTACATTCGTACTCCACGGCGCGTGCCCGAGCATTCGCCAGGTCAATCGAACAACAGCGACCGCCCCTCGGCCGACGGCAGGACACACTCGACCCGATGTCCACAACCCGGCACTACCAGCATCCGGCGCTGTAACTTCAGCACTGCCCGCTCATAGGCCAGGAAACCCAGGCCCCGCTGCAACCTGAAGGGGCCCTGGAGCATCGCAGCACAGGATTTGTCCAGCACCGGATAGAACGCGCCCTGCCCTGCACTGTTGTCCAGGCCGCCTTCCAGGTAATCCACCCGCGCTGCGGCATAGCGCGCCCTGGCCTGCCCGGTATCGGCGGGCAGCCAGGCGGGCAAGGCATCGGTACCATATTTCCAGGCGTTGTATCCGGCACACGCCTGTGCCGGCAGTTCCATGACAAACCCGCTGCCCTGCGCCACTGGCCGCACCGGATCGAAGTACAGCCAGCTCCCCGGGTCGGCGATCACGTAGCGCAATCCGACCCCGACCGGGGGCTCGGCAGCAAAGGCCACGCTGTGCTGCAGCATCTGTGCCCCGGCCGAGAACCCGGCCAGGGTGACGTTGCGCAAGCCGGGATATTGCCGGACCAACTCGATGACCAGGGCATCCAGCGCAGCGAAGGCGCTGATCGGATGCGCTCCCAGCGATGGCTCTCCGGCCAGCCAGCTGCCACAGGTCCAGCGTGCGTCTCCGGGCTGCGCCGCAGGCTCGCCCGGCGAACTGCAATGGCGCGCATCCTCCACCTGGTACAAGGGCGCCACCACCAGGGTGTCCGCCAGCCGCCCGGCCATCCGTGCCGCCTGCAGACCGGCGGCGAAACTGCGGCTGGCGTCCCGCGGATGCCCATGGAGCACCACCAGCGCCGCCTGGACGCTGCGCTCACCGACGGGTCGCGAAGCATAGTAATGCAGCGCCCCTGCCTCATCGGGCAGGTCGAATCTGCGCAAGTCAGCGGCGCCCGCCACATGGGCAACTGTCAACAGGACAGCGAACAGGTAAACACAACGCTTCATGCGCAATCTCTTATTGTCATTCAGTGATGATCTACACGATGAGATTAATTTAATAATTCCCGTCGCGTACAACTTTGCCCTGGCCTGATTAACTTTATTTCACCCGCTTTGCCCTTCTGTTTAATTGCCAACTTCGATGTGCCCGGAGATCATGGCACAGCCTTGCCATCGAGCTGCAAGGCCTATACCGCAAGGCATACAGCCCGGGTCCGCGCGCATGAACATCCGCGCGGACAGCGACCGCGTGCCGCCTGAAAATGTATAGACACCGACAACCCAGGTTAATCCAGAAGTTCCGGCATGAGGCCTTGAAACATGGGTAACCCACTCTTTGCAGGACACCTGAGACCATGCAAGCCGCTCCTATCGCTATCGAAGAACGCATTCTCCTGACCGGCGCCACCGGTTTTCTCGGCGGTGCGGTGACCGCGCAACTGCTCGCCGAAGGCCATGGCGCCAACCTGTCGTTCCTGGTGCGTGCCGACACCCGCGGCCAAGGCCTTGAACGCCTGCGCGACAATCTGCGCCAGCATGGTGTCGGCGAATGTGCCCTGCAGTTCCTGCACGCCGAGCAAATCATCTGCGGCGACTTTCTCGACACCGCCTGGCTGCCCCGGGAAACCCCGCGCCTGATGCAGATCGAGCGGGTCATCAATTGCGCTGCGGTAGCCTCCTTCTCGAAGAACCCGAGCATCTGGCCGGTCAATGTCGAAGGCACCTTCGCCTTTGCCGACGTGATGAGCCGCTCCAAGCGCCTCAAGCGCTTCCTGCATGTCGGTACGGCCATGTGCTGCGGCCCGCAACAGGCTTCGCCCATCAGCGAATCGTGGAGTTTTCCCGACGGCGCCGAGCAATTGGTGGACTACACCGCCTCCAAGGCCGAGATCGAAAGGCGCATGAGCGTGGATCTGCCAGGCCTGCCATTGGTAGTGGCACGCCCATCCATCGTGGTTGGTCATCGCACCCTCGGCTGCCAGGCATCGGGCAGCATCTTCTGGGTGTTCCGCATGGGCTTCGCCCTCGAGAGCTTTACCTGCGGGCTGGACGAGCAGATCGACGTGATTCCGGTGGACTACTGCGCCGAGGCCCTGATCGGCCTGGCCCTGAAGCCACGACTGCGGCATAACCTCTACCACGTTTCCGCCGGTCATCATGCCGCCTGCAGCTTCGCCGAGATCGACGAAGCCTTTGCCTCGGCCAATGGCGCCAGCCCCGTGGGCGCGCGCTATCGCAAGATCGGCGTGGACGACCTCAAGGAACTGGCCGGCGACTTCGCCGCCCGCATCGGTCCGGCCAACCCGCGCCTGGTCCTGCGCGCGCTGCGCTTGTACAGCGGCTTCGCCGACCTCAACTACCTGTTCGACAACAGCCGCCTGCTCGAAGAAGGCATCGCCCTGCCCCCGCGGTTCACCGACTACCTGGATGTCTGCGTGCGCTCCTCCAGCGGGGTCAGCATTGCCACGCAGATGCAGTGGGATTTCAAATAGTTAGCCTTTCGGCTGATTCGTGCGGCTGGCGGATGAATTCCGTCGGCCGCTGCTGTACCCTCACCCGCGAATTCCGCCAGATACCCGCCAATCTTGAAGACCCCAGCACTGACACCCCGTGAGGCCTACCAGATTCTCCGCGACATTGCCCAGGGCATCCGCCCCATGCGGCGAATCGGCGAACAGGGCTGGAGCGAAGTCCGCAATGGACTGCTGACGGTGGAAGTGGATGGCTGGGTCTTCACCCTTTACAACGATGGCGATGCCCTGGGGCATTGCGAGCGCTGCTACAACCCTGAAGGCGCCGCCTATATCTTCGATGCCGGACATCCCTACGGGACCAACCCCGTGGAGTTCATGAGCCAGTGGGAACGGCAGCGGGTCGAGGGGATGCTGCAGGTTCTGTAGGGTTCTGCCGCCACACATCGCCGGCTCCTGCAGGACAAAACATAATTCTTTGATTTGCACGTACCTTGTGGGAGCGGGTTCACCCGCGATTACGATGGTGAATTCACTAACGTAATCGCGGGTGAACCCGCTCCCACAAGGTACGCGTCGTGCTTTGAAGCTGTTCTTTGTGCGACAGCGCAGCCCTTATCGAGTGCACCATGGGCAACCGAAAACCTTGGTTACAACTCTTTTTTGACATCTCCTTCACCCGCCCCGGACACGCCGTTGCCTAAATTGCCGTCATTCCCGTAGTGCTTGTCCCGGAGTGACAGTCATGCTGCAAGGCGTTTTCGATAATCCCGCTCTTCCCTCCCGTCCCAAGCGACGTCTCCCGATTTCGAAAAAACTGCTGGTCCCGGGCCTGTGCGCCCTTCTGCTTCTGGCCGCGTCAGCCACGTGGCTTTTCTCGAGGACACATGTCATGAGCCTGGGTAGTGAGCAGCAGATGCTCGATAGCGGGGTTTATGCCGAATGGGCCAAGGGCAAGGTGATCGTGCTGATCCGTCATGCCGAACGCTGCGACCGTTCCGACAACCCCTGCCTGAGCGACCCCACCGGCATCACCGTAGAAGGCAGCCAGGCTGCGATCGAAGTGGGCAACGGCTTGCAACGCCTTGGCCTGGGCGACGCCGAAGTGCTGAGCAGCCCCGAGTACCGCACCCGGCAGACGGCTCACTTCATCTTCGGCAAGGAGGTCGCCAGTCGTGACTGGATCGGTGAATGCGATCGCGATTTCACCCATGCGGCCCTGCAAGGCAAACGGCCCGGCGTCAACCTGGTACTGGTCACCCACAGTGGCTGCATCGACCACGTCGAGCGCCAGCTCAAGGTGCCCGGTGGCGAGCGCTCCAGCGAATACGCCAGCGCCCTGTTCGTGTCGATGAACAATGACGGCAAGGCGCGGATTCTCGGCCAGATGAATGCCAACGAATGGCGCAAAGTCGTCGCCAGCGCGGGGAAATAAGCATGCGGACTGCTTCGCGAAAGGACTTCTACCTGGTCAACCTGGGCGTGCCGCTGCTGCTGGCGGCCGCGACCTTCCTGCTGTTCGACCTGACCCGCCTGGATCGCCTGATCAACGACCTGTTCTATGACCCGGCCACCCAGCAGTACATCCTGCAGCACAGCCAACTGTTCGAAAAACTCACCCACAAGTGGCCGCGGATCCTTCCGGACTGGACCGGCGAGGCGGCTATCGTGGGCATGTTGCTGTCTTTCTCATGGCCCCTGCTGGCCAGGCATCAACGAGCAGTCAGCCTGCTGGACAAGGCGCGGATCGCTCCACTGCTGCGGTTTACCGCACAGCACCGGCGCGACCTGCTGTACGTGGTTACGGCCTTCGCCCTGAGCACCACGCTTATCCATTACCTGAAAAGCCATACGGGCGTGTATTGCCCGGTGGAAACCACCCTGTATGGCGGCGATCAACCGCACCTGGAGTGGTTCAGCAACTTTTCGCTGTTCGACAAGGCCGGCCCCGGCCGCTGCTGGCCGGGCGGCCATGCCTCCAGCGGTTTCACGCTGCTGGCGCTGTACTTCGTCGCCCTGCGCCACCGCTGGCCCCATGCGCGCAAGCTGCTGGTGGCGATCCTGCTGATCGGCACGCTCTACGGCACCACCCGGGTACTGCAGGGCTGGCACTATATGTCGCATACCTTCTGGGCGGGGATCGTGGTCTGGCTGGCGAGCTGGGCGAGCGCACTGCTGTTCTACGGGAGGCTGGCATTGCAAGGCCAGCAGGGTTTAAACCCGCGCCCGCTGGCGGTAAGCTCTGGGGCTCTAGTACAAGCTTTCCAGGGCAGTGACCATGACCAGGCCGCTTTTACTCCTGCTGGCCGCCACGGCCTTCAGCCAGATCGCACAGGCCCAGCAGATCCAGCGCCAGCTGGGTGATTTCGACTTCCGCCTGGGAACCACCAGTTCCCGCAGCATGGCCCAGGGGCTGATATCGCCCGGTCCCCTGGGCGCCTTCCATGGCGGGCTGGACGTCAGCCACGCCAGCGGCTGGTACTTCGGCCAGTACGCGCCGAGCATGGGCCTCTCGGAAAACACCACCTTGCGCCTGGACAGCTACCTGGGCACCCGGCAGCGCTTCAACGACAGCCTTGGCTACGAGGTGGGGCTGATCCACTACAGCCTGCCCAACGTCTCCGGCAACGACAGCTACGCGCTGTATGGCGGCCTGTCGATCTTCGGCAGTCGCCTCGGTGGCGCGCTGCGCAACAACCCCGACAACCGCACCGGCACCCTGTTCGCCGATCTCGGCCGGGTGCCGCTGCTGGATGCCGGAATCACCCTTAAGCTCGCCCATCATCAGTTGGGCACACCCTTCACCATCGGCGATGGCAGCCAGGTGCAGAGTTTCAGCGACTGGTCGCTGCAGCTTTCAAGGCCCTGGCTGGGCATGGACCTTGACCTGATCTATAGCAATTCGGACCTCAGCGGTGGTGGCTGCGAGGCCTACTCGGGCATCAACACCTATTGCGACAGCACCATCACCTTCAAGGCACAGCGCAGTTTCTTCTGAATCAGCCGTCCAGGGTGTCGTAGGACACCACCCGGTCCCGCCCGCCCTGCTTGGCCTGGTACATGGCCTGGTCGGCCTGGCGCAACAGATGCTGGTAATCCGGGTGTCCACTGTAGGTCGCCACGCCAATGCTCACGGTGAGCCGGTGCTTGCGGCCCTCGGTCAGGTTGAAGGTTTCCGCGCCGATCTTGTGCCGCAGCTTTTCCGCGACCTTGAGCGCGTTGGCATTGTTGATGTCGACCAGGATCATCAGGAATTCCTCGCCGCCCATGCGGAACACGTAGTCCCCGGCGCGGCTGTGGCTGCTGAGGATCTCCGCAGCCTGCTGCAGGACCAGGTCGCCGGCGTCGTGGCCGAAGCGATCATTGATCGACTTGAAGTGATCGATATCCACCGACAGCACCGAAAAACGCTGGCCGGTCTTTTGCGCGATGGCGATCTCGTTGCCGATCACCACCGGGAGGAACTTGCGGTTGAGCATGCGGGTGAGCACGTCGCGGCCGCTTTCCAGCTCGTTGGCACTGTTGAACAGGCTATCGAGGTTGAACATCAGGCTCTTGGTCCGGTCACGGATCTCCCGCAGCAGGCTCATGCGCGCCGCTTCGTCGCCCGCGGCAGCGAGGAAACGCGGAAGCAGCTCGTCGTCCACATGACGGATGATCGCCAGGATCTGCTCGCTTTCCCGGGTGTTCTGGAACGCATAGGCGCCCTTATGGCGGAACCACAGGCCGAAATCCGCGGCGGCCAGGCGCGGCAGATTGGCCCCGCTGGCCCCCATCGCCAAGTCGAACATCAGGCTGTTTTCCCAATCGAGCAAGGCGCCGCGCTGGCGCTCGCGCTCGGTGGTGATGTTCTGCAATACCGAGAACAGCCGGTAGCCTTCCTCGTTGCGCGAGTTGCGGTCATGGGAGCGGCTGTAGGCGTGGCTCATGATTTCCATGGCCAGGTCCATGGTCTCGCTGGCCAGGCGCAGGATTTGCGCATGCTCCTGCGCGACCCAGCCTTGCTCGGCAATCAGTTGGTACAGCTGCTTTTTCAGATAGCGCGCACCGCCGAGCACCAGGTGCAGCGGCACGTCGATTCGTGCATGCACCTCGCCCACCTGCTTCTGCAAAGCCACCAGCGGCAGGAAGTCATCACCGGCGCGGGCCGAATAGACCTTCACCAACCAGGCCTGCATCGAGCTGCCCAGGCGGCTCTTGACGTCTTCATGGGAGAGGATCAGCGAGGCGTTGGGGTCGGCCAGCATCTGTTCGTAGAAACGTGCGGCGAGGGTGACCTTGTGGGTCTCGACCAGCCCTTTCAAGGCGTGTGTCAGCGCGTCGGGGAACTGCGCGACCATGGAATGCCATTCCCTGGCTTGTACTTCTGGAGAAACGCTTGGCATGTCTGGCCTATTTTCAGTTCAGCAGAAAGCGTGACGCCCCTTCGGACCTGAAGGGGCGTTCAATCGCTGGCGGGCGTCATGTGCTCGCCAGGCGCGCATTCTATTGCACGTTGAACGTGAAAGTCTTGGCAGTCAGCGCTCCCCGTGCAGGCAGCAACGCCGTGGGCGCGCCCCGGCTTCGGCGCGTTTTTCCTCGGCCACCGCTTCGCGCCACCAGCGCTTGCCGGCCTGCGGCGCGCGAAGGTCGAAGCGCTCGCCCATGCCCGGCGTCGCAACGCTGACGCCCTGCTGCGCCGCGTGTTCCAGCACGGTTTCGAAAGGCTCGTACCAGGCGTGCATGGCGAGGTCGAAGGTGCCGTTATGGATCGGCAGCAGCCAGCGACCGCCCAGGTCGACATGGGCCTGTACCGTCTGCCGAGGGTGCATGTGCACGTAGGGCCAGTGTTCGTTCCAGGCGCCGGTTTCCATCAGGGTCAGGTCGAAGGGGCCGAAACGTCGGCCGATCTCGCCGAAGCCGTCGAAGTAGCCAGTGTCGCCGCTGAAAAACACCTTGAACCCGGGCGCTTCGATCACCCAGGAGCACCACAGGGTGCGGTTGCCATCACGCAGGCCGCGACCGGAAAAATGCTGCGCCGGCGTGGCGGTCAGGTGCAGGCCGCCGGCGTCGATGCCTTGCCACCAGTCGAACTGGCGCACCTTGTGCGCCGGCACGCCCCAGGCCAGCAGGCGGTCGCCGACGCCCAACGGCGTGACGAACACCTCCACCTTGGGTGCAAGGACCTTGATGGTGACGCGGTCGAGATGGTCGTAGTGATCGTGGGAGAGGATCACCCCACGGATCGGCGGCAGCTCGGCAAGGCTGATCGGCGGTTCGTGAAAGCGCTTGGGTCCGGCGAAGGCGAACGGCGAAGCCCGCCGGGAAAACACCGGATCGGTCAGCCACCAGTGGCCTTCGAGCCTGAACAGCAGGGTCGAATGTCCCAGGCGGTACAGGCTGCCGTCGGCGGCCTGCTCCAGATCCTGGCGGGTCAGGCGCTGCACGGGCAATGCCACCCGCGGCACGGTGAAGCGCGGTTTGTTGAACAGCAGGTTCCACAGCACCCTGGCGTCCGGCGCCGGCGCGTCGGCCGGACGTGGCGTCAGGTTGTGAAAGCGTCCCTGCCGGGCCTGGGGCGAATGGGCATGCTCGGGTTTCACGGGCGGAATCCTCCGGGGCGAGGTTTCCAATCTACTCGGGATGCCCGGGGATTCAAGTGAAGGAAGATTAACCGGCGGGGATCGGGCAATGAGCTTGGAGGAATATGCAAGCAGGAAGCTCCGTGGGGACCCTACTGGCCTCATCGCCGGCAACGCCGGCTCCCACAAGGTTCTGTGGTGTTCCCCCCTGTGGGAGCCGGCGTTGCCGGCGATGAGGCCAGTAGGGTCCCTGATGATTCTCTTCCCATTGCACCTCGCGTAAAGTTTTCCTACATCCTCATGGCCAACGCCCTGCTTAATGGACAAATACGCCCCCCGCCAGTGGCTCCCCCACGAAAAACCTGCATTGCCCGGCTCCCCGTCGACGCCGTTGCATGCCCCGGCCAAGCGCATGGCCTTTGCTGCGGTGGGCCTGCTGGTGGCGATCACCGGCGGCCTGGGCAACGCGCTGGTCACCGCCAACCTGCCGTTTCTCCAGGGCGCATTGGGCGCGACCAGTGCCGAGATGGCCTGGCTGCCCGCTGCGTTCGTCATGACCAACGTGTCGATGAACCTGCTGCTGGTCAAGTTCCGCCAGGAATTCGGCCTGCGCGCCTTTACCGAAGTGTTCCTGGTGCTCTATGCCCTGGTCACCTTCGCCCATCTGTTCGTCAACGACCTCAACTCGGCCATCGCCGTGCGCGCCGCTCATGGCATGGTCGGCGCGGCCCTCAGCTCGCTGGGCCTGTACTACATGATCCAGGCGTTCCCGGCGCAGTGGCGCCTGAAGGCCATGGTGCTCGGGCTTGGCGCCTCGCAACTGGCCGTACCGCTGGCCCGGGTGTTTTCCGAAGACCTGCTGCAGATCGCCGAATGGCGCGGCCTGTACCTGTTCGAACTGGGGCTGGCCCTGGCCGCACTGGGTTGCGTGCTGATGCTCAAGCTCCCTCCCGGCGACCGCTTCAAGACCTTCGAGCCCCTGGACTTCCTGACCTTTTCGCTGATGGCCAGCGGCACCGCGCTGCTCTGCGCAGTACTCTCCCTCGGCCGCATCGACTGGTGGCTGGACGCGCCCTGGATCGGCGTGGCCCTGGCCTCGTCCATCGCCCTGGTATGCAGCGGCCTCGCCATCGAGCACAACCGCAGCAACCCGCTGCTGATGACCCGCTGGCTGGGCAGCGGCGCCATCGTGCGCCTGGCCCTGTGCGTGGTGCTGATCCGCATGGTGACCTCGGAGCAGTCCACCGGGGCGGTGGGCTTCCTGCAAGCGCTGAACATGGGCAGCGAGCAGATGCGCCAGTTGTACTGGATCATGCTGCTCGGCGCTGCGACGGGGCTGGCTACCAGCGCCTTGACCATCACCCCGCAGCACCTGGTGCTGCCGCTGTTCGTCTCCCTGGCGGCGATGGCAGCCGGTGCCTTCATGGACAGCTCGTCGAGCAACCTGACCCGCCCGGCACAGATGTACTTCAGCCAGTTCCTGCTGGCCTTCGGCAGCACCTTCTTCCTCGGCCCGAGCATGGCCCTGGGCATCGGCCATGTACGCGCCAACCCGCGCAACCTGGTGAGCTTTTCGGTGATGTTCGGTATCTGCAACAACCTCGGCGGCCTGCTCGGCGCGGCGCTGCTCGGTACCTTCCAGACATTGCGGGAGAAATTCCACTCCAGTCACCTGGTGGAAAACCTCGGTTACCTGGAACCCCTGGTCAACGCCAGGATCCAGAGTGGTGGCGCCGGCTATGCGGGCGTGATTGCCGATCCGGCCCTGCGCAACGAGGCCGGCATGCGCCTGCTGGCCAGCGCGGCAACCCGCGAGGCCAATATCCTGGCCTATAACGATGTATTCATGCTGATCGGCACGATCGCCGTGCTGACCATGATCTGGATCTTCATCCGCAGCCTGCGCTTGCGCTATCTCGCACGCCAGGCCGCGGTCCCCACCCCCTCAAGCGACGCACCGAGCCGATGACCCAGGAAACGCCCTCGACCACTACCACCGCCATCGCCGAAACCCCGGAAGGCCTCGCTCCGCCCAGCGAACCGGGCAGCCCGCAGCGCTCGCGCAGGGTACGCCTGCTCTCGACCTTGAGTTTCGCCGCCGTGGCCGTCGTCGGGATTCTCGTCGTGCTGTATGCCTGGCGCCTGCCACCCTTCGGCAGCACCATCGAGAGCACGGAAAACGCCTTGGTGCGAGGCCAGGTGACCATCATCGGTCCACAACTGGCGGGGTACGTCGTCGAAGTACCGGTGCACGACTTCCAGTTCGTCAAGGCTGGCGAGCTGCTGGTACGTCTCGACGACCGCATCTACACCCAGCGCCTGGCCCAGGCCAGGGCCCAGTTGCAACAGCAGCAGGCGGCACTGGCCAACAACCTGCAGCAACGCAACAGCGCCGAAGCAGTGATCGCCCAGCGCCAGGCGGCCATCGACGACGCTGCGGCCCAGGCCTCACGCAACCAGGCCGACCTGCGCCGCAACGAAGAACTGGCCCGCGACGGCTCGGTGTCGCGCCGCGAGCTGGACCTCAGCCGCGCCAGCCATGCCGCCGCCGTCGCCAGCCTGGCCCAGGCCCGGGCCGCCCTGGAAATCGCCCGCCAGGACCGCGAGACGGTGATCGTCAACCGCGCGGCCCTGGAAGCAGCCGTGGAAAACGCCAAGGCTGCGCTGGAACTGGCGCGCATCGACCTGGACAACACCCGGGTCACCGCGCCCCGCGATGGGCAGCTCGGGCAGATCGGCACGCGCCTCGGCGCCTACGTCAACTCCGGCGCACAGTTGATGGCGCTGGTGCCGGAGGTCAAATGGGTCATCGCCAACCTCAAGGAAACCCAGATGGCCAATGTGCGCATCGGCCAGCCGGCAAGCTTCACCGTCGATGCCCTGAACCATCTCAAGCTGCACGGCCATGTGCAGCAGATCGCCCCGGCCACCGGCTCGGAGTTCGCCCTGCTGCAGGCCGACAATGCGACCGGCAACTTCGTCAAGATCGCCCAGCGTATTCCGGTGCGGATCACCGTGGATGAGGATCAGCCGGAAGCACAACATCTGCGTCCGGGGATGTCGGTGGTGGTGAGTATCGATACGCGCCGGCATTCTGATCCCTGATCTGCGGCGCCTGTGCTGGCTCATCGCCGGCAACGCCGGCTCTCACAAGTTTCGGCGGTGTACGCCATACCTGTGGGAGCTGGCGTTGCCAGCGATGAGGCCGATCCTGCCTAGCGCCGAAACTCCACAGTCCGCTTGGCCCGCTCGTCCACCACCAGCGAAAACACATCCGGTCGAGAGTAATGCCCGACCACATCGAAGTCATAACGTGCCCGCACCAGTTCCTCCAGGTCGATCTGCGCCGTCAGCAAGCCTTCTTCCCCGCGCAAAGGCCCCGCCAGCACGTCGCCAAGCGGCCCGACGATCACGCTGTTGCCCTGGATCAGCGGGCGATCAGCGTCCCAATGCGGCACCTCGATACCCAAGGTATTCGGCGACGGCTGGACCTGACAGGCGCTGACCAGGAACAGGCGGCCTTCGTGGGCAATGTGACGCATCGACGCCTGCCAGACATCGCGCTCGTCCACCGTCGGTGCGCACCAGACCTGCACGCCCTTGGCGTACATCGCCGTGCGCAGCAGCGGCATATGGTTTTCCCAGCAGATCGCCGCGCCAACCTTGCCCACCGGCGTGTCCAGCACCGGCAGGGTCGAACCGTCGCCCTGGCCCCAGATCAGGCGCTCGGTACCGGTCGGCATCAGCTTGCGATGCTTGCTGACCAGGCCGCCCTCCGGGGAGAAGAACAGCGCAGTGCAGAACAGCGTGTTGCCGGATCGCTCGATCACACCGATCACCAGGTGCGCACCGGTGCGCTGGGCCAGGCCGGCCAGCTCGTCGGTTTCGGCGCCGGGAACGTCGATGGCGTTTTCGTAGTAGCGCTGGAAAGCCTCGCGACCTTCGGGCAGGCGATAGCCCAGGTAGGTGCCGAAGATCTCGCCTTTCGGATAGCCGCCCAGCAGCGCCTCCGGCATGACCACGAGGCCGGCGCCGGACGCCTTGATGCGCTCCTCGTAGGCCAGGATCGCCTCCAGGGTGGCGGTCTTGCCCTCGGGGCGCGAGCCGATCTGCAAAGCGGCAACGATGGAAGTTGGCATGGGTCTGTCTCGCTTGTGGTGGGTAGATTGAGGCATAGTCACCAGCACCGCGTTATCAATCAATTCAGTCCACACACCATCTGATATGAAGCAAATCGATATCTGCTCGCTGGACCTCAACCTGCTGAAGGTCTTCGAAGCCCTGTACGAGGAAGGCGGCGCAGGCCGGGCAGCGATTCGCCTGGGCATCACCCAGTCGGCCGTGAGTGCCGCCCTCGCCCGCCTGCGCCTGGTGTATGGCGATCACCTGTTCGAGCGCACCGGACGCGGGTTGCGGCCCACTGCGAAAAGCGAGGAACTGCGTCCGATCATCGGCGCAGCGCTGGAGAAATGCCGGCAGAGCCTGTTGCTGGTCAGCGGTGCCGGGGCCGCCTTCCATGGCCGTACCGTGGCCCTGGGGCTATCGGACGACCATGAACTGGCCATCGGCCGGGCCCTGATCGACCTGGCGAAGCAGCGGGCGCCTGGCCTGCGCCTGCTGTTCAAGCAAACCCACAGCATGCTCGCCGCGGATGCGTTGATGGGGCGGCAGATCGACCTGGCGCTGACCGCCGGGGCCATCGCTTCACGGGTACTGGGACGTCAGGTGCTGGGCAGCGGTGGATACAGCTGTCTCAGTGCACTGCCGGGTGAGCTGGGGCTGGAGGACTTTCTTCGGCGCGGGCATGTGCTGGTGTCGTCCGGCGGCTATGTCGGGGTGGTGGACGAGGCGCTGGCGGCACTTGGGCAGAACCGGCGAGTCGAGGCGTCGACCACGCATTTCGCGGCATTGCCGGCCTTGTTGCACGGCAGCGATTGCATTGCCACGCTGCCAACCCACGCGGCGCTGGCCCTGGCGCGGTTGTCCGGGTTGATCTGCCTGCCCTGCCCGATCGATTTACCGCGTTACTCCGTGGAACTGGGCTGGCGGGCGGACAGTGCGCGGGATCCGGTGATCCAGGTGGTAATAGAGATGATCAGGGATCTGATGAGCGCCGCGGCCCCTGTGGGAGCGGGTTTACCCGCGATTACGTCAGTGGACTCACTACCGTAATCGCGGGTAAACCCGCTCCCACAGGGTATGCAGCGCATCCACTTTTATTGTTCCACCCTTGCCATGGAGTCCTGCTCATAGCGCGGATACAGATGGGTCACGCTTCGGATCAACTCGTACTTGCTCAATTTCACCGCCGCGAACCGTTCCGGAATCGGCGTGGCGATCACTTCGTTCATCTCCAGGCCGTTGGCCGCACTGTCGCGCAGCAGATCGTCCAGCCAACCGAGGTAGTCCATCATCTGCTCGAACGGCCGGCGATCCTGGCTGACCGGGCCATGTCCCGGTACCAGCAGCGTCCAGGGCAGGCCCTGCAACTGCTGGAGATCCTCCATCCACTGCAGCAACCCCGGGCTGTGCGGCGTGGTCAGCGCACGCTGGTAGAACACAAGATCGCCGGTAAACAGTACCCCGGTCTTCTCATCCAGCACCGCCAGATCGGCACCGCTATGGCCGGTAAACGCCAGCAAGCGCAGTGGGTGGGAACCAAAGCGTTTCACCCCCGGCTCCAGCGTCTGTTCCGGCATCCGCACCTGGGTCCCGCGCATCCAGTCGCCGACCATGCGGTACATGTTTTCCGCCAGGCCATCGCCCTCCTTCGCCAACTGCGCGTTGGTGCCTGGCAAGGCGGCGATGGGCACATCGGCGAAGGCCTGGTTGCCCAGGGCGTGGTCAGGGTGGTGATGGGTGATCAGCACCTGCACCACCGGCTTGTCGGTGACCTTGCCGATGGCCGTGCGCAGGGCCTGGCCGTAGCGCAGCGAAGGGCCGCTGTCGATCACCACCACCCCGGCCTCGCTGACGATGAACCCGGTATTGACGATGTTGCCGCCATTGTCACGGGAAAAATTCTCGGTGCTGCCCTCCAGCACCCAGGTGTCGTCAGCGATCCGGCGCGGTTCGAGACGGTAATCCAGGTCGGCCAGGCTCGGCAGGCTGACGAGGCTCAACAGGCACAGCAAGGCTCGCATCCGGGACCTCATTCGATGGCGGCGTCGAAGGCATTGCCGTTGTTGTCGCGCAGGCTCAGGCGTACCGGGCCCGGGCGGCGCAGGTCGAACGACAGGCTGGGGTTTTCGCTCACGGCCGGCCACAGTTCGAGGGTCGCCAGGGACCGGCCCGCAGCGTCGAACAGTTCGGCGTGCTCGATGAAGAATTCCGGGATCCCGGCCATCAGGCCGTTATCCATGGGGTGCGCAACCGACAGGCGCAGGCGGCTGAAGTCTTCGCGCGGATAGCGCCCACCGAGCACCTGGCCGAGCCGTTCTTCCCAGCCCGGCTGGCTGCGCACCACGCTGGGCGCGGTGCAGCCGCCACCGGCAGCGTCGATCAGGGTCGAGCCGACGTGCCAGATGCCATCCTCGGTCTGCACGGCGGCACGCAGCGGCGTGGCCTGTTCGATGCGGATCCGCACCGCCAGCCAGGGCAGCACGTCCGGGCCCGGAGCAAAATCGACGATCCTGGGCAGCGGGTTAAGCTCGGCCCAGACCAGCATGCGCCTGACCCGGCCCGGCACATCGCGGGCATCCACCTGCAGCGGTACCTGCCGGGCGTCCTCGGCGAACGGCGGTGCGACGACCTTGACCCGCTGATCGAAGCGGTACGGCTCGTCGCCAATCCATTGCTTGCGGTAGAACTCCCACATCACCGAGGGCACCGGGTCGGGCCCCGGATCCAGGGCATGGGCCGGGGCACCCAGGCATAACGCCAGCAGCAGCAACGGCACCCGGGTCATGGCATCACTCCGTGACGTGCACGCTGTCCAGGTAGGTGCGGACTGCCCAGAGCGCTTCCTGGCTCAGGTAGTCGGCCATCTTCGGCATGTAGACGCGGCCGTCGCGTACCGAACCGTTGCGCACCCGCTCGACGAACCACTCGTCCCCGGCGGCGCCTTCGTCGAGCATGCGCAGGTCGGGGGCGATGCCGCCGGACTTGGCTTCCAGGCCATGGCAGGCCGCACAGTTCTGGTTGTAGGCCGAGGCACCGATGGCGACCGCCTCGTCATGCTGCGGGCTGTTACGGTAAGGGTTCTCGGTACGCCACTCTTCGCCGAGCTTTTCCAGGTTGCCGGTATTGACCGCCGTCGGCACTACGTTGCCGTGGGCCATGACCGCCCCTGCACTCACCAGGCCGGCCAGGAAAACGGCACTCAGGCAGGCGTTCTTAACTGTTGTCATTGTTTTGCCCTCGACTACTTCAGGTTGCACGATTTGCACGCGAAAACCTCTCTGGCGAAAGGTTCTGCCAGCCATCTTAGGAAGCGTCCGCAGGCGTCCCCATGCTGCTTTGGTGGTCGCGTCCTAGTCCGTTGGTAGTAGGGCTTGTGGGGCAATGCCAAGTCATGTCCGGACCGGGAAGTTTTCCCGGCAAGGGCGGGAGTTTTTCCGTATCCGGGGTGGCCCTGGCGTTCCAGTCTATGCAGGCCAAAACCTCCATTGGGAAACACCAAGATGACAATAAGATCGTTACCCGCCGCACACTCTCGCCTCTCGCTGGCCCCCTTGTCCCTCGCCGTGCAGGCCGTGCTGCTGGTCGGCACCCTGGCCATGGCGCCTGCCCATGCCAAGCCGGTGACCTGGGAAGACATCGCCGACGACCACAAGACCACCAACAACGTGCTGCAATACGGCATGGGCACCAACGCCCAGCGCTGGAGCCCGCTGGCAGCGGTCAACGACAAGAACGTGTTCAAGCTGACCCCGGCCTGGTCGTTCTCCTTCGGCGACGAGAAGCAGCGTGGACAGGAGTCGCAAGCGATCGTCAACGACGGCGTGGTCTACGTCACCGGATCCTACTCGCGGGTGTTCGCCCTCGACGCCAAGACCGGCAAGCGCCTGTGGACCTACAACCACCGCCTGCCGGACAACATTCGTCCGTGCTGCGACGTGGTCAACCGCGGTGCGGCGATCTTCGGCGACAAGATCTTCTTCGGCACCCTCGACGCCCGGGTCATCGCCCTGAACAAGGACACCGGCAAGGTGGTGTGGAACAAGAAGTTCGGCGATCACTCCGCCGGCTACACCATGACCGGCGCCCCGACCCTGATCAAGGACCAGAAGACCGGCAAGGTCCTGCTGATCCACGGCAGCTCCGGCGACGAATTCGGCGTTGTAGGCCAGCTCTATGCCCGCGACCCGGAAACCGGCGAAGAGGTGTGGATGCGTCCGTTCGTGGAAGGCCACATGGGCCGACTGAACGGCAAGGACAGCACGCCGACCGGCGACGTCAAGGCGCCGTCCTGGCCGGATGATCCGACCACCGAGACCGGCAAGGTCGAAGCCTGGAGCCACGGCGGCGGCGCACCATGGCAAAGCGCGAGCTTCGATGCCGAAACCAACACCATCATCGTCGGTGCCGGTAACCCGGGGCCATGGAACACCTGGGCGCGCACCTCGAAAGACGGCAACCCGCACGACTACGACAGCCTCTACACCTCCGGCCAGGTCGGCGTCGATCCGAGCACCGGCGAGGTCAAGTGGTTCTACCAGCACACCCCGAACGACGCCTGGGACTTCTCCGGCAACAACGAACTGGTGCTGTTCGACTACAAGGACAAGGACGGCAAGCAGTACAAGGCCACCGCCCACGCCGACCGCAACGGTTTCTTCTATGTGGTGGACCGCACCAACGGCAAGCTGAAGAACGCCTTCCCGTTCGCCGACAACATCACCTGGGCCAGCCATATCGACCTCAAGACCGGGCGTCCGGTGGAGAACGAAGGCCAGCGTCCGCCCAAGCCTGCCCCGGGCGAAACCAAGGGCAAGCCGGTGGAAGTCTCGCCGCCGTTCCTGGGTGGCAAGAACTGGAACCCGATGGCCTACAGCCAGGACACCGGCCTGTTCTACGTGCCGTCCAACCAGTGGAAAGAGGAATACTGGACCGAGGAAGTCAACTACAAGAAAGGCTCCGCCTACCTGGGCATGGGCTTCCGCATCAAACGCATGTACGAAGACCACGTAGGCTCGCTGCGGGCCATGGACCCGACCACCGGCAAGATGGTCTGGGAACACAAGGAGCGCCTGCCGCTGTGGGCCGGTGTGCTGGCGACCAAGGGCAACCTGGTCTTCACCGGTACCGGTGACGGCTACTTCAAGGCCTTCAACGCCAAGACCGGCGAAGAACTGTGGAAATTCCAGACCGGCAGCGGCATCGTCTCCCCGCCCATCACCTGGGAACAGGATGGCGAGCAGTACATCGGCGTGACCGTCGGCTACGGCGGCGCGGTGCCCCTGTGGGGCGGCGACATGGCCGAGCTGACCAAGCCGGTGGCACAGGGCGGTTCGTTCTGGGTGTTCAAGATCCCAAGCTGGGATACCAAGACTGCGCAGCGTTGATCTGAGCTCGCCAGCGGGGGCCTGACAGCCCCCGCTGTACTTTTGACAGCGACCCCGTCCCCTGTGGGAGCGGGTTCACCCGCGATAACTCCAGTGGATTCACCATCGCAATCGCGGGTAAACCCGCTCCCACAGGGGACGCGTGCATCCCTTTGAAGGAGCTACCCATGAAATACCTCCCGCTACTCCTGACCCTCGCCATCACCCCTGCCTTTGCCGTGATCGCCGACGATGGCGACGACCAGCCGCTGATCGTCAACGGTTGCGTGATCCAGCCGGAAAGCCAGTGCCCGAATGCCAATCTCGCCGGTGCCGACCTGAACAACCAGGACATGAGCAAGATGAACCTGGCCGGCGCCAACCTGAAGGGCGCCGACCTGCGCCATGCCAGGCTCGACCTGGCCAATCTGGAAAAGGCCCAGTTGCAGGGCGCCAACCTCAACCGTGCCAGCCTGCAGCAGGCCAACCTGCGCATCGCCGACCTCACCGGCGCCAGCCTGATCGCCACCCAGGCCTGGGGCATGTTCGCCCAAGGGGCCAAATTCAATGACGCCAACCTGAGCGGCGCCTACCTGGAATTCGCTCGTCTTTCCGGGGCGAAGCTGCACAACAGCAACCTGCAGGCCGCCGACCTGGAAATGACCTGGCTGAGCCGCGCCGACCTGCTCGGGGCGAACCTGTCCGACGCCAACCTGCAGGAAGCCAAGTTCGGTGAAAGCAATCTGGAAAAGGCCGACCTGCGGGGTACCCGCAAGCATTATGCGAACTTCCAGGATGCCAACATGGAAGGTTGCGAAGGCTGTCCCAAGACCTGGGATTGATGGTGTTCACACCGGCCTCATCGCCGGCAACGCCGGCTCCCACAAGGTTCTGCGGTGTTCTCAATCCCCTGTGGGAGCCGGCGTTGCCGGCGATGAGGCCCTCAAGTCAGGCCGCGATCCTGAGCAACCCCGTCTCGATCGCCAGGTGCACCAGCTCCGCATGCGAACTCACCTGCAACTTGCTCTTCAACAGTGTCAGGTAGTTCGACACGGTCTTTCCGCTCAGGCACAGGTGCTCGGCAATCATCCGCATCGACGTGCCCTTGGCCAGCATCAGGAAGATCTCGGTTTCGCGCTGGGTCAGGCCGCTCAGGCGGGCGTTCTTTTCCTCGACCCGGTGCGGCTGGGTCGCCAGTTGGGTCGCCAGGGCCTGCTCGATATAGGCATGCCCGGCCAGCACCCGGCGTACGGCTTCGAGCAGGGTTGCCGCCGCCACCGACTTGGACAGGAAGCCACAGGCCCCGGCATCCAGCGCCTGGCGCACCAGCCCGAGCTCGGTATGTTCGCTGAAAAACAGCACGCGCAACTGCGGCAGCCTCTGGCGCAAGCGCCGGGTGGTCTCCAGCCCGCTGATACCGGGTAGATCGAAATCCATCAGGACCAGGCCCGGCACCTGCTCCTGCACACGCAACAAGGCTTCTTCACCGGAGGCGGCCTCGCGCACCGGCAGTTCTTCGGCAAGCACGGCACTCAGGCCCAAGCGCAGCATCGGATGGTCGTCGACCAGCAGGATGTCCATCGGCGTGTTCTCTGGTTGTTATCGCTACGTTATCGCCACGGTCCCATGCTAGAGCCCTGCCCAAGCCCTTCGCCTACTACTTTGGTAGCGCTTTTGCTGTCGATGGTCGCATTCACAAAGCCTCGGCACTGACCTGTAATACCGGCATAACAAAAACGAGACTGACGACCATGCCGCCCCGTGTCCTGTCCGCCCTGTCCTGCCTGGCCCTGTCCTGCCTTTTCGCCAGCACTGCCCTGGCCGATGCCGCGCTGTTCTCTGCCGACGGCTACCGTAGCGGTCTTTATCGCAGCCCGACGCCCGCCACCGCCGAATCCGCCATCACCGTCGACACCGCCCGGGTCCAGGCACTGCTGGAGCAACAACCGCCAGCCCTGCTGATCGACGTGTACAAGCGCCCGTTCCTCAACGGCCAGTTCATCGCCAGCGAAGCCCATGCCAACCTGCCCGGCAGCCACTGGCTGGCCAATACCGGCGACGGCGAGCTGGATGCCCAATGGAACCGGTACTTCAGCCGCCACCTCGAGCGCTTGAGCAACGGCGATCGCCAGCGCGCCATCGTCTTCTACTGCCGCTCGGACTGCTGGCTGAGCTGGAATGCGGTCAAGCGCGCCGCGGCGCTGGGCTACTCGCAGTTGTACTGGTACCGTGATGGCCTCGATGCCTGGGAAAACGCCGGCCTGCCCGTGGTCAACGCCACGCCCGAAGCGTTTCCCTGAATCACGTTTTCCTTGCGGTCGAAACCAAAACAATAAGGTGCAAACGCCATGTACAAGATTCTGATCGCCGACGACCATCCGCTGTTTCGCGAGGCCATTCATAACGTCATCAGCGATGGCTTCCCCGGCAGCGAGGTAATGGAAACCGCCGACCTGGACAGCGCCCTGGCGCTGACCGGCGAGCACGACGATCTCGACCTCATCCTGCTCGACCTGAACATGCCCGGCATGCACGGCCTGGGCGGGCTGATCAACCTGCGCAACGAGGCGCCGACCATTCCGGTGGTGATCGTCTCTGCCGAACAGGACAAGCAGATCGTCCTGCAGGCCATCACCTATGGCGCGGTGGGCTTTATCACCAAGTCCTCGCCACGCTCGCAGATGACCGAGGCCATCGAGCAGATCCTCAACGGCAACGTGTACCTGCCGCCGGACATCATCCGCACCCAGAAAAGCGGCAGCCGCCGCAGCCAGAGCGAGTCCCAGGGTTTCGCTCCGGAGCTGCTCCAGGCCCTGACCCGCAAGCAACTGCTGGTGCTGGAACGCATGACCAAGGGCGAATCGAACAAGCAGATCGCCTACAACCTGGATATCGCCGAAACCACGGTCAAGGCCCACGTTTCCGCAATCCTGCGCAAGCTCAACGTGCACAACCGGGTGCAGGCGATCCTCAGCGCGGGTGATATCGACTTCACGGCTTACCTGCGCCGCTGAACGAATTAATCGTTACGATCGGAATTAATCATTGATACACGCGGTTGCGCTGAAGTAAGCTCGGTCGCATTCAACTGGAGCAGCACATGAACCACGCCACTCACCTCCACGCACAACACACCGGTCGCCTCGCGCGTTCCGTTGCGTCCGTGGCTGCCTGTGGCTCCATCGCTCCAACCGCGTTTTATTTCGGGTATTGGTTTAGCCACAGGCGCCGCTGATACCCACACCGGCGCCCACGAACAGGGCCGCCGAACACGAGAACTCTCGAACCCCCGGACGGCCCAGCCCTCCGGGGGTTTTGTTTTTCGGCCCGTCCACACCAGACACCACTGAGGAATCGACACATGAACTACACCACCTGCTACCGCTACCAAAGCTCTGCCTGGCGATTTAGCCACTGCCGTTCGGGCCAGCCAGCCGCCTCCGACCGGTCCGTTTCGGGTGGCATCAGCACACATACACGTATCTGTCGAACACAACGATAGGGCCGAAGGCGCGGGACCGAACCCGCCTTCCGCCCAGGGAATACCGAACATGCAAGCGACTACCCAGGCACTGCCACTGAACACCCCCGCCGCAGCCAACACCTCCGTGAGCCTGCGTCTGCCCAGCCCCGTGCAACTCAAGCAACAGCTGCCGCTGTCCGCGGCCCTTGCGGCCCAGGTCCAGCAGCACCGCCACGCAGTCAAACAGATACTCGACGGCCATGACCCGCGCCTGCTCGTGGTGGTCGGCCCCTGCTCCCTGCACGATCCCCGCTCCGCCCTCGAATACGCCGACCGCCTGGCTGCGCTGGCCCGCCAGCTGGATGACAAACTGCTCCTGGTGATGCGTGCCTACGTGGAAAAACCCCGTACCACCGTCGGCTGGAAAGGCCTGGCCTACGACCCGCAGCTGGACGGCAGCGACGATATGCACGGTGGCCTGCGCCTGTCCCGCGAATTGATGCTGGGCATGCTCGAGCGCGGGCTGCCGGTGGCCACCGAACTGTTGCAACCGATGGCCGCCGGCTACTTCGACGATGTGCTGAGCTGGGCCGCGATCGGCGCCCGCACCACCGAATCGCAGATCCACCGCGAGATGGTCAGCGGCCTTGGCCTGCCGGTGGGCTTCAAGAACGGCACCGACGGCGGTGTCGGCATCGCCTGCGACGCCATCCGCAGCGCGGCCCACCCGCACCGCCATTTCGGCCTGGACGCCCAGGGCCACCCGGCCATCGTCGAAACCCTCGGCAACCCGGATACCCACCTGGTCCTGCGCGGCGGGCACAAGGGGCCCAACCATGATGCCGCGAGTGTCGCCATGGCGCGCCAGGGGCTGGCCAAGGCCGGAGTCGAGGCCCGGATCATGGTCGATTGCAGCCATGCCAACAGCGGCAAGGATCCCCTCAGGCAACCGGCGGTGCTGCGCGATGTGATCGACCAGCGTGTAGCGGGTGATCGCTCGCTGGTCGGGGTGATGATCGAAAGCCACCTGTTCGAGGGCTGCCAGGCACTGGGCAAGGCGCCGCTGAAGTACGGCGTGTCGATTACCGATGGCTGCCTGGGTTGGGACGCCACCGAGGCAATGTTGCGCGAGGCGGCTGCCCGTTTGTCGTAGGTTCCTGAAGATTGGCTTGCCAGCGATACCCACGCCATCGCTGGCAAGCGCGCGGAAAACTTACGCCTTCAACGCCTCCACCACGAACTCCAACCGATCCTGGCCAAAGAACAGCTCCTCTCCGACAAAGCAGCTCGGTGCGCCGAATACCCCGCGACCCACGGCCTCTTCAGTGACGGCCTTCAACGCCGCCTTGACCTCGGGATCGCTTGTCAGCGCCTCGAACCCGGACGCCTCGAAACCCGCTTCTTCCAGCACCTGCGCGATCACAGCCGGATCCCCAAGGTTGCGCCCATCGGCCCACATTGCCCGATACATCACAGCCAGCCATTGCTCGAAACGCTGCGGCTGACGCAACTGCATGCCAACCGCCGCACGCATCAGGCCCAGGGTGTTGATCGGGAAGTGCTCGTTGAACTTCAACGGCACACCGTAGCGCCGGGCATACCGGTGCAGGTCCTTGAAAAAGTAACGCCCCTTGGCCGGGATCGTCGCCGGCGAACTGTTGCCGGTGGCCTGGAACACGCCACCCAGCAACATCGGCCGCAACACCAGCTGCGCCCCGTGCTCGGCGCAGATCCCCGGCAGTTGGGTCCAGGCCAGGTAACTGGCCGGGCTGCCCAGATCGAAAAAGAATTCGACGGTCTTGTTCATGCTTCGGGTCCTTGTCAAAGGTGGCGATTACCAGCGTTCCATCCACGGACGCAGGTCGAGTTCGAAGGTCCAGGCATCCCGTGGCTGGGCATGCAGGTGCCAGTAGTTGTCGGCGATATGCCCCGGGTCCAGGATGCCGTCCTGGTCCTTCAGCGCGTAGAGCTCGGGGAAGCTGTCGCGGATGAAGGCAGTGTCGATGGCGCCGTCCACCACCACATGGGCGACATGGATGTTCCGCGGCCCCAGTTCCCGCGCCATGCTCTGGGCCAGGGCGCGAATGCCGTGCTTGGCTCCGGCGAAAGCGGCAAAGCCGGCAGCGCCACGCAATCCCGCCGTGGCTCCGGTGAACAGGATGGTGCCACGCTCGCGCACCACCATGCGGCGCGCCACCGCCTGGGCCGTCAGGAAGCCGGCGAAGCAGGCCATTTCCCAGATCTTGAAGTACTTGCGTGGCGTCTCTTCAAGAATGCTGCAAGGCACGTTGGCGCCGATATTGAAGACGAAGGCCTCGATCGGGCCGATGCTGCTTTCGATCTGCTCCACCAGCGCGGCCACCTCTTCTTCCTTGCGGGCATCGGAGCCGAACCCGTGGGCCTGGCCACCCTCGGCACGGATTTCGTCCAGCAAGGGTTGCAGCTTGTCGGCGCTACGCCGGGTCACACAGGCGATATAGCCTTCCCGGGCAAAGCGCCTGGCGATCGCGCCGCCGGTGGCGTCGCCGGCACCGATCACCAGTACGACCTTGTTGTTGTCCTTCATGAGCCTTGCCTCATTGATGAATGATCGTTTAGTAAACGAACGCTATGCTATGATCCGGACTTTCGTCAAGCCACCGATTCGAGGGTGCCCAGGTGCGCTATTCCACCGAACATAAGGAACAGACCCGGCAGAAGCTGGTGCAGAGCAGCGGCGCCATCGCCAAGCAAGGCGGCTTCGCCACCACCGGCGTGGCCGGGCTGATGAAGGCCATCGGCCTGACCGGCGGAGCGTTCTACAACCACTTTCCTTCGAAGGACGACCTGTTCAGCGAAATCGTGCGCCAGGAGCTGTCCGGCAGCAGGATCAACCTGCGTGCACAAGGCGGCGAGTTGACGCCGGACCTGCTCAAGCGCTGCCTCGACCAATACCTGAGCATGGCCCATGTGCACAATCCGCAAAGCGGCTGCCCGATCCCGACCCTGGGCGCAGAGATCGCCCGCGCCGATAGCGCGGTGCGTGAAGAGGCGGAACACTGGCTGGTCACCCTGCACCAGGCCTGGGCCGTGACCTTGAACGACGAAGCGCTGGCCTGGGCCATGCTCAGTCAATGCGTGGGTGCGCTGGTGATAGCGCGGATGCTGGCGGGAGAACAGACCCAGCGGGCCGTGTTGACGGCCAGCCGGGATTTCCTGCGGGCGGCGATGGAATAGATTTAATGCAGATCGTTGCGCCGGTACAGGCTCAAACCCACGGCCAGCACCGCCAGCATCCCGGCACAACCCCGGTTGATCCATTGCATGACCCGCGCCGAGAAAGCCCGTACCGCATGCCGGCCGCCCAGGGCGTAGACCACCATCATCAGGCAATCGAGGGATGCGGTGATCACCGCCAGGATCAGGTACTGCTGCACCACCGGCTGCTCCGGACGGATGAATTGCGGCAGGAACGCGGAAAAGAACAGCAGGCCCTTGGGATTGGACAGGCCGACGATCAGCGCACGGACGAAGGTCGACCGGCCACTGACCGCCGCCGCGCCGCCACTGACCCCGAGCGCCCGCACCGGCGCCCGCCAGAGCACCACCGCCAGGTACAGCAGGTACGCCGCGCCTACCCACTTGACCAGGCTGAACAACTGTTCCGACGCCTGCAACAAGGCGCCAAGGCCACATCCCACGGCGGCTATCAGGATCAGGTCGGAGAGCATCGCCCCGGCCATGCCGAAGCCGGCCACGCGCATGCCATGGCTGGCACCATTGTTCAAGGCCAGGAGCATGGCCGGCCCGGGTGTGATCATCACCGCACTGGCGGCGATGATGTAAAGCAGAAGGGTCGAGGCGTCCATGATGGCTCCTGGCAGGTCGAAGGGCGCAGGATGCCTGCCTCGCCGCCTGCCCTCAAGCCCTCGAGGATTTTTTCCGCGTGGCTCAACCAACGTGGCGAATCCCGGTCAAACTGCTCACCCCCGAGCGTAATGGCAGGAGTCCTGTCTTGAAGTTTCCGCTGTACCGTCCACTGCTGTTGTGTCTTGCCCTCGGCGCAGTCGCCCCGGCACCCGCCGCCACGGCCCCGCAGGGCACGACCGGCGATCTGTTCACCCTGCTCGACAATGTCGCGCGCATGGCCTCCTCGGGCCTGGCCAACTGGCTCAGGTTGTCACGCGACACCGCGGTGGCGGCCGGGGTCGAACCCATTCCGCTGAACATCCGCGCACAACTCGAACCCTGGTATGACTTCCAGGTGCTCG
The DNA here is from genome assembly GCF_048586865.1 of Pseudomonas bharatica. Taxonomy (NCBI): domain Bacteria; kingdom Pseudomonadati; phylum Pseudomonadota; class Gammaproteobacteria; order Pseudomonadales; family Pseudomonadaceae; genus Pseudomonas; species Pseudomonas bharatica. Next base: position 353,329 of record NZ_JBMAWR010000001.1, read on the forward strand.
ACGCAGCGCGCTATCAGGTCGGCAACCCCGAACAACTGGATGCCGCCAGCGCCTTTCTGCAGAACCCGGATGTCGCCGCCGTCACCCTGGTGGACGTGATCGTCTTTCGCAACGCCGCGGACGCCCGCGACAACGTTGCGCTCTGGGCCCACGAGCTCAAGCACGTGCAGCAATACCAGCAATGGGGCGTGGATGATTTCGCCGCGCGTTACACCCGTGACTACGAAGCCGTGGAAGCACCTGCCTACAAGATCCAGGCCGAAGTGAGCAACACCCTGCGCCTGATGCCCGGTAGCCGGCTGGCCGGGCATTGACGGTGCGTTTTCCTACTCTGGATGTGCCACGTCCTTCAGCCTGATTGCCCTGCACAGTCAGGCAAAATCCTATGCCTCGCCCTACGTGGGCCGTTTCCTACTGAAGGACCCTTCGCGCTTTTTGTAGGAATTTTCATCTAGGCAGGCTGAATTCTTCCACGCTTCTATACTCCTCGTACTCATCGAACCTGATTCGACGTATCGTGAGCGGCCCGTCTGAACCGGCGGTTTTCCCTCCTGAGTGACTCGGGAAAAATCCATTCCTGATGCAGGAGTTTCCTACACGATGCACAAGATCCTGATCGTCGACGATCATCCCACCATCCGTTTTGCCGCCCGCCTGCTGCTGGAGCGCGAAGGCTACGACGTGATCGGCGAAGCCCACGACGGGGTCAGTGCGGTGAGCCTGAGCCAGGAGCTCGCCCCCGACGTCGTCGTGCTCGACCTCGGCCTGCCCCGCCTGGACGGCCTCAGCGTACTGGAACGCCTGCGCGCCCTCGATCCGGCGCCGCGGATCATGGTCTTCACCGGTCGGCCGCCGCGGCTGTTCGCCAAACGCTGCATCGAAGCCGGCGCCTCGGCCTTCGTGCGCAAGGATGAAGACCTGTCCATCCTCCTCGGCGCGCTCAAGGCCGTGCTCAGCGGTTACTCCTATCTGCCGGATGCGCTGAGCCTGGGCCCACGCTCGCAAACCGAGGACGACCGCCTGGACCGCCTCTCCAACCGCGAATTCGAAGTGATGCGGCAACTGGCCAAGGGCGCGACCAACAACGAGATCGCCCAGGCCATGATCCTGAGCTCGAAGACCATCAGCACCTACAAGACCCGCATCATGGACAAGCTCCAGGTGCGTTCCCTGGCCGAGCTGCTCGACCTGGCGAACCGCCGCGGGATGATCTGAACGACCGATGAACATCCTGCCACTGCTGGTCCTGACCTTGGGCCTGGTGCTGTCGCCGCCGCTGCCGGCGCAGGAGGCAGTGCCGCGGGAACTGCTCGGACGCTCCCTGAGCAGCAGTGCCCCACCAACGCTCGGCGTTGCCGACCGGCAGTGGCTGGAGCAGAGGAAGCAGCTACGCCTCGGTACCTCGGCACCGGACTATCCGCCCTTCGATATCAATGTCAGCCAGCACGACTACGAAGGCCTGACCGCCGACTACGCCGGCCTGCTCGGCGAGCAGTTGAAGGTTGACGTGGAGGTGCTGCACTACCCCAGCCGCAGTGCCGCGATCCGCGCCCTGGAGCGCGGCGAGATCGACCTGCTCGGCAGCGCCAACGGCTTCGAGGAAGCCAACAGCGAACTGTTGCTCAGCCAGCCCTACGCCGATGACCAGGCCATCGTCGCCACGCCGCTGGGCAAGCCGCGCAACCCCGCCGACAAGCTGGCCGGCGCGCGCCTGGCAATGGTCGATCATTACCTGCCGGTGGAGCGCATCCGCCAGGTCTATCCCGATGCCAGGCTGCAACTCTACGCCTCGAGCATGGCGGCATTGGCTGCCCTGACCCAGGGCGATGCCGACGCCTTCATCGGCGACGCCATCAGTTCCGACTACCTGATCGGCAACCATTATCGCGACAGCGTGCAGATCGCCTGGTACGTCAAGCCCCTGCGCTCGTCGTTCAGGTTCGCCCTGGAACACGACAACGTTACCCTGCTGCGGCTCATCGACCAGGCCCTGGCCAGTCTGTCGGAGAGCGACCGGATCAACGTCGCGCGGCGCTGGAGCAGCGGCCTCAACAGCCCGCTGCTCAACCGTGGGGTGCTGCAACTGCAACCTGGGGAACAGGACTGGATCCGCCGGCATCCGGACCTCAAGGTGGTGATCAACAAGTACTTCGCGCCCTTGACCTTCCTCGACGACAAGCAGCAGTTCCGCGGGATCACCGCCGATCTCCTGGAGCAGATCAGCCTGCGCACCGGGCTGCGCTTCCAGACCATCGAGGCCGCCAGCGTGGCGCAGATGATCCAGTTGGTAGAGAGCGGCCAGGCCGACCTGATCGGCGCCCTGCCCTATGGCGGCGAGCGTGCCCGCGGCCTGCAGTTCACCCGGCCGTACCTGACCACGCCGCGGGTCCTGGTGACCTCCATCCGCGCCGATGCCCCGGACACCGCCGAGGCCTTGCAGGGCAAGCGCCTGGCGCTGATCCGCGGCACGCCGTTCGCCGACACCCTGCGCCGCGAGCATCCCGCCATCGAACTGGTCGAAGTCGACGATCCGCTGGCCCTGATGGAATACGTGGCCCAGGGTCGCGCCGACGCGGCCATCAGTTCGCAGATCAACGCCGCCTATTTCATCAGCCGCCTGTTCAAGGATCGCCTGCGCATTGCCGCACTGCTGGACGACAGCCCGGCCACCGCGGCCTTCGCCACCGCCCGGGGCGACAATGAACTGCACGCCATCCTGGAAAAGACCCTGCTGAGCATCGAGCCGGACGAAATGACCCTGCTCGCCAACCGCTGGCGCACCAATGCGCTGGTCAGCGACAACCCTTGGCGCAATTATCGCGGGCTGGTCCTGCAGATTCTCCTGGCGGCCAGCCTGGCGATCGCCGCCGTGGTCCTGTGGAACCGCTACCTGCGGCGCCTGGTCGCCCAGCGCACTGCTGCCGAAGAAGCCTTGCAGCGCCAGTTGAAGATCAGCGAGGGCTTGCTCGTCGAGCTGCGCCAGGCCAAGGAACAGGCCGACAGCGCCAATCATGCCAAGAGCACCTTCCTCGCCACCATGAGCCATGAAATCCGCACGCCGATGAATGCGGTGATCGGCCTGCTCGAGCTGGCCCTGAAGGACGCCGGGCAAGGGCGCATCGACCAGCCGTCGCTGCAGGTGGCCTTCGATTCGGCCAGTGCCCTGCTGGAGCTTATCGGCGACGTGCTGGATATCGCCCGCATCGAATCCGGGCACATGACCCTCGCCCCGGAGCCGACCGACCTGTGCGCACTGGTTCGTGCCACCGCGCGGGTATTCGAGAGCAGTGCCCGTCTCAAGGGCCTGGAGCTGCGCCTCGACCTGCCGCCGGCAACGCGGCCGCTGGCGGTGGATCCGCTGCGCCTGCGCCAGGTCCTGGCGAATTTGATCAGCAATGCGCTGAAGTTCACCGAACGCGGCGAAGTGCGCGTCGGCCTGGAGCTGGAATCCCAGGCAAATGAAGCACGGGTCCGCCTGGTCGTGGAAGACAGCGGCATCGGCATCAGCGCGGCGGACCAGGCCCGCCTGTTCAGCCCTTTCGTCCAGGCGGGCGGGCAGCCTGCGGGCCAGGGCAGCGGCCTGGGCCTGGTGATCAGCCGTACCCTGTGCGAATTGATGGGCGGCGCCCTGCGCCTGTCCAGCGAGCCGGGGCACGGGACCCGGGCCGAGGTCTCGCTGCTGCTGCCGTGGGCCAGCGAGCGGGCAGTCGCAGCGCCGAAGGCCACGCAAAGCGCGGTCAGCACCCTGTCGCTGAATATCCTGGTAGTGGATGATTACCCGGCCAACCTGATGCTGCTGGGCAAGCAACTGGACGTGCTCGGCCACCGGGTCAGCCAGGCGGACAACGGCGCCCAGGCCTTGCAGATGTGGCGGGAAGGCAACTTCGACGTACTGATTACCGACTGCAACATGCCGGGGATGGATGGACATCAACTGGCCCGCGCGGTGCGGACGGAAGAAAGCCCGGGACAGCGCTGCCTGATCCTGGGCCTGACGGCAAATGCCCAGGCCGAAGAGCGGGACCACTGCCTGGCTTCGGGGATGGATGATTGCCTGTTCAAGCCGATCGGACTGGGCGCGTTGCGTAGCCATCTGAGTGGGCTGGAGTCGGCGACGGCCGAGGATGACAGCGGCTTCGACCTGGACGAGCTGCGGCATCTGACGCAGAACGACCCGCAAATGATCCGCCGGCTGGTGGAACAGTTGGCGAAAAGCACCGAGCAGGACCTGGCTTCGCTGCGGGCCTTGGGGCCGCAGGCTCCGCTTGCCCAGGTGAAGGCCCTGGCGCACCGGATTCGCGGAGGCATGAAAATGCTCAAGGCACGAGGGCTGGTGGAACGCTGCGATGCACTGGAGCGCGGATGTGCCGAGGAAGTCGACGACGCGCGCTTGCAGGACTTGAAGCACGCCCTGGAAGGGAGCCTGGAGCGCTTGCTGACACGGCTGGAACGAAACGCCTGACGCTGCGCTCGCTACGCTGGAAGAATTCAGCGCAACCCTGGCAAGCGCACCAGCGACCAACCGGTCTCCGATTCCGACAAGGTCAGGCGAATCTCCCCCAGTTGCATGTCGTTGAGCAGGGTCGATACCAGGTCCCCGACCATCCAGTTCGCTGTATTCGAGGCGATCACCCGCCCCTCGGCGGATACCAGCACCGCCTCGTGATCCAGGCGCATAAGGCTTTTCACCAGGAGCCGCTCGACGTTATGCAGCGAAAGGTCGAGCCCCGCCACGCCAATGAAGCGGCCCTCGACATAAATCGGCATGGTGAAGGTCAGCACGTACATGTTGGTGCCGTAGAGGTCCACGTATGGCCCTTCCACCACGCTGCGCCCGGTGTCGCGCGGCTTGCTGTACCACGGCATGGCGTTGTAGTCGTAGTAATTCTCGCGGCGGCGGTCGAAGTTGGGACGCAATGGCAAGGTCTTGCCACCATCGGCCAGGTACCACCACTCCAGGTGCATCTCGCGGTCGGCCAGGCCATTGGGGGCCACGATCACGCCACCGCCACAGCCAAAGGCCCCGGTGGCGAACAGTTGCTTGTCGATGGCCGGGCGCAGCGACGCCAGGTCCCGGGCCACGGGCTGGCGACCTTCGGCCAGGACCCGCTGCCACAGGGTACGGGTTTCTTCGGCCAGTTCGCGCACCTGGCCGAAAATGGTGCCCAGGGTACTGTCCAGCTGCTGGGCGCAGGCCGAGAAGGACGCGTTATCGCTCGGGGCAAACATGGCATTACCTCACACAGGGTCCGGCAGTTCTGGTCATGGGGTGGGAAGAAGGAGTCAGTCCGGATCAGCCGCCAACAGCTCCAGGCGCAGGCTTATCAAACGCTTGATGCCCCGGGTGACGTGGGCTTCGGCCAGGGCACCGGCCAGCACCGGGTCACCCGCGACCAAGGCCTGGAGAATCGCCTGGTGTTCCTGTTCCACCAAGGTGATATCGCCGCCGCCAGCCGCCTCCATCCACAACAGTTCGCCGATTTCCGACTGCAGGCGCATTTCTGCGTGGGTCAAGCGCAGGGATTGGGCAGCCGCCGCTACCTCGATGTGAAAGCGTGCGTCGGCACGGTGCCGGGCCAGACGCGAGCCGGCCTGGCGCAGGGTTTCTATATGCTGGCCGATGCGCGCCTGCTGCTCTGGCGAACTGCGCCTGGCCGCCAGGCGCGCGGCCGTGCCGGAGATCGCCGTCTGCTCGTCGCCGAGGTCGCGCAGGTCGGGCCCGCTCATTTCACGCAGCCTTTGCAGAAGCAGCGCCTCGGGCAGTTCCACCGGGGCGCAGACGAAGCTGCCGCCATTGCGACCACGACGGGTTTCGATCAGGCCACGCTGGCGCAGCACCACCAAGGCCTCGCGCAGGGTCACCGTGGCCACGCCCAGCTGCAGGGCCAGTTCCGACTCGCTGGGCAATTGCTGGCCCTCGGCGAACAGGCCAAGTTCGATGGCCTCGACCAGACGCCGCGCCACTTCATCGGTGCGCCCCTCCTGGCGCAGGCGGATGAACGCGGTGTTGCGGGCACTATTCAGGGCAGTCATTGCCTCTCCCTTTCGAGCACCACCAAGGCACCCGGTTAAAAATTCGGTTTCGCATCTTATAGCGAAGCACAGCCCAGGTGTTAGCGCCTCGTTTCCTTGCGGCAAGGCAAAAAATCACGGAGAGGCTAGGCAGCAAATTTAAGATATGGTTTTATATGTTTAAGCCTTGCACAGGCCATTGCTCCTGTGCGCCTGTATTCACCAATAACTCCAAGCAGGAATACGCAATGCAGACCCGACTCCTGATCAACGGCCAACTGGTCGATGGCCAAGGTGATCCCTACGCCGTGTACAACCCGTCCGAAGGTGCAGTGCTGGCAAACATTCCCGAGGCCAGCAGCGCCCAGGTGGACGCCGCCGTGCAAGCCGCCGACCAGGCGTTCGACGGCTGGGCGCAGACCCCGCCGAAAGACCGCGCCCACCTCCTCCTCAAGCTGGCGGACCTGATCGAGGCCAATGCCGAACACCTGGCCCGGCTGGAGTCGCTGAACTGTGGCAAGCCCTACCAGGCTGCGCTGAACGACGAGATCCCGGCCATCGCCGACGTGTTCCGCTATTTCGCCGGTGCCAGCCGTTGCCTGTCGGGCTCGGCGGGTGGCGAGTACCTGCCGGGTCATACGTCGATGATCCGCCGCGACCCGCTGGGCGTTATCGCCTCCATCGCGCCGTGGAACTACCCGCTGATGATGGTCGCCTGGAAGCTGGCACCCGCGCTGGCCGCTGGCAATACCGTGGTGCTCAAGCCTTCCGAGCAGACCCCGCTGACCGCCCTGGCCCTGACCGAGCTGATCGCCGGGCTGTTCCCGGCGGGCGTGGTCAATATTCTGTTCGGTCGCGGCCCTAGCGTAGGCGAACCGCTGGTCAATCATTCCAAGGTGCGCATGGTGTCCCTCACCGGCTCGGTCGCCACTGGCGCGCGGATCATTGCCAGCACCGCCGGCAGCGTCAAACGTACCCATATGGAGCTGGGCGGCAAGGCCCCGGTGCTGATCTTCGACGACGCCGATATCGATGCGGCGGTCGAGGGCATCCGCGCCTTCGCGTTCTACAACGCCGGCCAGGACTGCACCGCAGCCTGCCGCCTGTATGTACAGCGCGGTGTCTACGAGCGCTTCGTCAATCAGCTGGGCGAGGCCGTCGCCAGCCTGCGCATGGGCCTGCAGGACGATCTGGAAACCGAACTCGGCCCATTGATCACCCGCGATCATCTGCAGCGCGTGGAGGGCTTCGTCACGCGGGCCAAGGCCCAGCCGCATATCCGCGTAATCACCGGTGGCAACCGGGTCGATGGCCCGGGTTTCTTCTTCGAACCGACCGTGCTGGCAGATGCCCGGCAGGACGACGAGATCGTCCAGCGCGAGGTATTCGGCCCGGTCGTCAGCATTACCCCGTTCGACGACGAAGCACAGGCCCTGGCCTGGGCCAACGATTCCGACTACGGCCTGGCCTCGTCAGTGTGGACCCGGGACATCGGTCGCGCTACCCGCCTTTCGGCGCGCCTGCAATATGGCTGCACCTGGGTCAACACCCATTTCATGCTGGTCAGCGAAATGCCCCATGGCGGCATGAAGCAGTCCGGCTATGGCAAGGACATGTCCATGTATGGCCTGGAGGACTACACCTGCGTGCGCCACGTCATGTTCAAGCACTGATTACCGATGAAAACGCCGATTGTGGCGGCCGACACAAAACATATAACACCATAGGAAATATGGCATAAGAGGACTCTCCATGCTAATCACCGGCATCAAAAGCCGCCCGGTCTACGACCGGCTGCACCCCATGGCAGGTGGCCTGCGCCATCTGATTGCGGGCCAGGGCAGCGGCGGCGCGGCCATGCTGCGCCTGATCGGCGACATGTCCAACGAACAGCGCGGCAACAGCACCCTGCTCTACTCCGTCGAATCCTTCTCCGGCCATAACCATCTGCAGGCCTTGCAGCAGGCCGAGGTCGCCGGGCTGGAGGTGTTCGCCAGCAACCAGGAACTGATCGATGCCCTGCGCGAGCGGCTCGGCGATGCACGCATGGGCACGCGCCTGTACCTCAGCGGCTCGGAAAGCTTCATCGGTACGGCCATGCAGGCGGCCAACGCCGTGGACCTTAATCGCGACGAAGTGCTGCGCGAACACAGCGGCACCCTGGTCCGCCGGGTCTGGTGCGCGCATTGCGACACCTACACCGAGAACGTCACCCAGCGCGTCTTCGTCTGCCCGGGCTGCCAGTTGCACCTGGTGGTGCGCGATCACTATTCCCGTCGTCTGGCCGCCTTCCAGGGCATCAAGGCCGACGGCGAGGTCCCGGGCGAATTGCCCGCCGCCGAGGAGCTCGATACATGAACACCCATAACGGCACCCTGAGCGTGCGCGTCGCCCGCATCGAGGCGATGACCCCGGAAATCACCCGCTTCACCCTGGTCGACCCGGATGGCAAGCACCTGCCGGCCTTCTCCGGCGGCAGCCATGTGGTGGTGATCCTCGAGGACGGCGACAAGACCCACCGCAACGCCTACTCGTTGATGAGCTCGCCCTACGACTCCAGCGCCTACCAGATTGCGGTGCGCCGCGTCGCCGATGGCCGTGGTGGCTCGCGCTACCTGCACGACCGGGTCGCTGAAGGCGATCTGTTGCAGATCCTGCAGCCGGCCAACCTGTTCCCGCTGGCCAAGCACGGCCGCCAGCACCTGTTCATCGCCGGCGGCGTAGGCATCACCCCGGTCTACTCGCAACTGGAAGAGCTGGAATTGAAAAAGGCCAGCTTCGAATTGCACCTGGCCGTGCGCGGCCCCGGGCACATCGCCCTTGGGCGCGAGTTGCAGGAGCGCTACGGCACCCGCGTGCACCTCTATGTACAGGGCGAGGATGAACGCATGGACATCCCGCGCATCCTCTTTGGTCGTCCCCTTGGCAGCCATGTGTACGTGTGCGGCCCGGACAGCATGATCGACGACACCATCGAAGGCGCCCACGCCCTTGGCTGGACCGACAGCCATATCCACTACGAGCGCTTCGTCGAGCAAGGCTCCAGTGGCCAGCCGTTCAGCGTCACCCTGGCGCGCCAGGGCGTGACCCTCGAGGTGCCGGCCGAGCAATCGCTGCTCGAAGCCGCCGAGCAGGCCGGCTACAAGGTGCCCTACCTGTGCCGCGGCGGCGCCTGTGGCTACTGCGAAACCGAAGTACTGGAAGTGGACGGTGAACTGGACCACCGCGATGACTGGCTCAGCGAGGAAGACAAGCTGGGCAAGCGCAAATTCATGCCATGCGTATCCCGCGCCAATTGCACACGCCTGGTCGTGGACCTCTGAGACAGGACAACAACAAATGACCGTATTCAAGCCGATCGAAAGCTACGCCGACCTCGATGCCAGGGGCTTCACCTACCGCAACAGCCGCGAAGCGGTGCTGCGCCTGCCCTTCCCCTATCCGGAAGACCAGTACATGTACTCGATGAACGTCGAGCCCCATGTGCCCTTCGGCGAGGGCGCGCTGCGCGCCCAGTTCGATATCGACGAACACTACATCTCCGAGTGCCATCACCGCGCGCAGATCCTTGAAAGCCAGCCGGGTGTGCATTACGCCGCCCTGCCGCACATGATGGAAGCCCAGTGGGACCTGCTCGAACTGCTGATGGAATCGTATTCCCGCGATTATCCGGAGCATTTCAGCCTGGAAAAGAAAGGCAGCCAGTGGCGCTGGATCAACCGTCCGCTGGGCCTGGACGACAGCTTCATCTTCGGCGATGCCAGCACCCTGCCAATGGAGCCGATGGAATACATCACCCGCCAGGCACAGGGCGAATTCATTCTTCTCGAAGAGCGCGACGACACCCTGGTGATGGGCGCCGGCATGGCCACCCAGCGCGCCGACTACTCGCTGCGCTTCAACCTCGGCATGAGCTTCATGGAGTTCCATGGCCCGGTGCCGAAGCTGCATGAAATGGGCATTCTCCAGCGTGCGCTGAAATTCCTCCTGCGCCTGCGTCCGGGGCACCCGGTGCGGCGCACCAACTGGTCCATCACCGTCAACCCGCGCCTGGAAACCTCTGCCGAAACCCTGCCCGACTGGGCACCGGACCGCACCACGGTGACTGCGCAAAACGCCGGCGAATTGGTCAACCTGCGCATCGAACTGCAACCGCTGCACCGTTTGCCGCGCAGCAACGCCGTGCTGTTCCCGGTACGCACCTACCTGGTCAGCCTGCAACAGCTGGCCGACTTTGCCCCGCAATGGGCCAAGCGCATGCACCGGGTAATCCGCGACCTGGACCAGGAACTGGTGGACTACAAGGGCTTTACCCGCTACCGGGATGCCATGGTGACCTGGCTGTCGCAATACGACGACGGCACGCCAGTCGACGAAAGTCAGCAATGAAAAAAACCCAAGCGCGCCGATAATGGCGCGCTTTTTTGCGTGCAAATCCGGGAAAACCACAATGAAAACAATACGCAACTTCCTGCCCGAGAGCTGGAGCCTGGTGTTCTCCGCCGCCGCGTCGGCCTACGGTGTCGGCCTGCTCGGCCTGTGGGCCCTGCCGTTCCTGATCAGCGCGATCATCCACGACCTGCAACTCAACGAGGCCCAGGCGGGGCTGCTGATGTCGGCGGAGTTCGGCTTCACCATGCTGGCCTCCTTGCTGGTGGCACCGTTCATGGGCCGCGCCCCCCGGCGTACGCTGGCGATCGCCGGCACCCTGCTGGCAATCGTGGCCAACCTGGTCAGCGCCCATATTGTCGACCTCTACACCCTGGCAGCGGTGCGCTGCGTTGCCGGAGTCGGCGCCGGCCTGGCCCTGGCCTGCGGCAACGCGGCGGTATCCAGTGCGAAACAGCCGGATCGCATCGCCGGGCACATGAACGTGTTGTCGGTATTGCTGATGATCGTGGTGATGCTCGGCTACGCCAAGGTCATGGCGGCGTTCGGCCTGCCCGGGCTGTACTACGCGATGGCCGCGACCATGGCGGTGATGCTGCTGGCGATCCCGTTCATGGCGCAGCGTGCAACCCTGGCCGAAACCGTGGTGGTCAGCCGCACAGGCCAGGGCAATGTCCTGCTCAGCCTGCCGGCGGTGTGCATGATGCTGGCGATGTTCGTGTTCCAGGCACGGGACACCATGGGCTGGGCGTTCGTCGAGCGCATCGGCACCATGGTCGGCTACAGCGGTGACGAACTGGGCGTGCTGCTTTCGGTGCAATCGGTGGTCGGACTGGTCGGTCCCTTGCTGGCCGCGATGATCGGCAAGCGTTTCGGCATGAGCACGCCGGTGATCCTCGCCGTGTTGCTGACGGGGGCTACCAGCCTCAGCTACGTCCTGGGCGAGCATTCGAAAACGATGTATACCGCCGGGGTCATGACCATCTGCATCACCTACTTCTATGCCCTGAGCTACCTCACCGGGCTGGCGGCGGAGCTGGATCGCGAAGGCCGGGTAGTGGCGGCGGCGGGAAGCTTCCTGAGCCTGGGCCTGGCGGTAGGGCCGGCGATTTCCGGCGGGTTGATTTCACTGGGGGGCTTTACCCTGGCGGCCTGGGGGATCGCCGTGACGGTGGTGCTGACCCTGGCACTGGTCAGCGTACCCCTGGCGCGGATTCGCAAGGAGCATGTGGTGGCGCAGCTGGCGGCTGCGGTCTGAAAACCCTGTTGTGGGGCTGAGGGCCTCATCGCTGGCAAGCCAGCTCCCACAGAACCCCTGTGGGAGCTGGCTTGCCAGCGATGAGGCCCTGAAGGCTAGTGCAGTTGCAGCGTCGAATTGATCTGGCTGATGGCATCCACCACATGCCGCGACCCTTGCTGGATCTCCAGGATCACCTCGCCTGCTTCATTCGCAAGGTCCACCCCCTGCCCCGTTCGACTCAGGCTGGACTGCATGCTGGCCACTGCCTTGAGCGACAGGTCGTGGTTCTGCCGCACCACCTCGACGATCTCCACCGTGGCCTTGCTAGTGCGTGCCGCAAGGTTGCGCACTTCCTCGGCCACCACGGCAAACCCGCGGCCGTGCTCGCCGGCCCGCGCCGCTTCGATGGCCGCGTTCAGGGCCAGCAGGTTGGTCTGGTCGGCTATCCCGCGGATGGTCAGGACGATCTGCCCGATCAGTTCCGACTGGCGGTTCACCGCATCGATGCTGCGTGCCGCTTCATTGAGGTCATGGGAAATCTCTTCGATCACATGCACGGTCTGCTGCACGACCTCCGATCCCTTGCGCGCGCAGGCGTCGTTCTGCACCGAGGTAGCGTGGGCCGCCTCGGCGGCCGATTGCTGGGTGCAGACCTGATGGGTGATATCGCTGGCGAACTTGACCACCTTGTACAACCGCCCCTTGGTATCGAAGATCGGGTTGTACGAAGCTTCCAGGTAGACCATCTGCCCCAGTTTGTTGATCCGCTCGAAGCGATGCGAGTGGTACTCGCCTCGATTGAGCGAGGCCCAGAAGGCCTTGTACTGGGCCGATTCGCTTTCGCTCTTGTGGCAGAACAGGCTGTGGTGCTGGCCCACGATCTCGTCGAGGCGGTAGTGCATGGTGCGCAGGAAGTTGTCGTTGGCCGTGATCACCCGGCCTTCCGGGGTAAACTCGATCACCGCCATCGAGCGGCCAATGGCCTCGAGCAGGCAGTCCGCCTCGTGCTCGTGCACCACCCGCTCGGTAATATCACTGGCCACCTTGATGATGCTGGTGACCACGCCATTGCTGCCGAACACCGGCATATAGCTGGCCTCCAACCACAGTTCCCGGCGCTTGCGATCGAGCCGCAGGAAGGTACCGCTACGTGCCTGGCCCTGGGCCAGGTCGCGCCACAACTGGCGGTACTCTTCGGTCTTGGTGTAGGCCTCCTCGCAGAAAATCCGGTGATGCTGGCCGCGGATTTCCTCGAGGCTGTAACCCATGGCGTTGCAAAAATGCTCGTTTGCGTCGAGTACTACTCCATCGGGGCTGAACTCGATCATGGCCATGGAACGGCTGATCGCTGCCAGTTTTGCGTTGGCTTCGGCCAACGCCCGATTACACCGCTCGATTTCTGCCAGATCCGATTTGCGATGGGAGTCGAACATGTCACGCACACTCCATTGGCGGAATTGTGCTCAGCATAGATGGGCGCAAGCGCCGTGCAAGCGCTTGGCCATCACCATTTATCGGCAGTTTTCAGCTGCTTTCGCGGATCATCAAGGCAAAACCCAGGTCCCGGATCGGATTTTGCCCGATTCTGCCGTCGAGCAGATCGAGCAAGGCCTGGGCCGCGTGCCGGCCGACAGCGGCCAGCGGCGTGCGGATCGACGTCAGGCGCGGGACCATATGGGCCGAGGCCGGCAGGTCGTTGAACCCGACCATCGCCACCTGTTCCGGGACGCGAATGCCCTGGCGCTGGGCCTGGAAGATCGCACCGTGGGCGAGGTCGTCGTTGCAGAAGAAGATCCCGTCGATGTCGCCATGGCGGGCCAGCAACTGGCCGAACAGCTCGCCGCCCAGGCCGATGGACGATGGCTGCGGGACCAGCAGTTCCAGTGCCGGGTCGTACAGCCCGGCTTCGCCCAGGGCCTGGCGGAAGCCTTCGGCGCGTTGCAGGACGCGGGCATCCAGTTGCGCAGCGATAAAGCCGAGACGGCGGCGCCCGCGCTCGAGCAGGTGACGCGCGACGGCGCGCCCGGCTTCATGCTGGGAAAAGCCCACCGAGACCACACCCTCCTCGCCTCCCAGTTCCATCATGTGCACGCAGGGTACGCGGCTGGCGGCGAGCATGCGCCGCGCCGCCTCGCTGCGCTCGAAGCCGGTCAGCAGCAGGCCGCGAGGTTGGTGGGCAAGGTAGTTGCGCAGCAGGTTTTCCTCCACGGCGGCGTCGTAGTGGAAGTTGCCGATCATCACTTCCAGCCCGCGCGGGCGCAGGACATCGTGGATCGCGTCGAGGGTCTCGACGAACAGCTGGTTGGACAACGACGGGATCAGCACCGCCACCGACTGGCTCTGCGCCGAGGCCAGGGCGCGGGCGGCAGGGTTGGCGACATAGCCGAGCTGGGCAGCGGCGGCGCGGACCTTCTCCACCAGCTCCGGCGCTACCGTGGCCACCCCGCGCAGGGCCCGGGACACGGTGATCGGCGACACCCCGCAAAGCCGGGCGACTTCGGCCAAGGTGGGACGACCTGTGGTGCGGGAGGTGCTGCGGGACATGACGGCTCGGCGAAATAGCGGGGAAAGCCGGCAAGGTTAGTGGTGCAGCCTGTGGCTGGCAAGGCAATGTACCTGGGGTGTTGCTGAGGACCTCATCGCTGGCAAGCCAGCTCCCACAGGTTTCGCGGTGCACGTGCACATTGTGGGAGCCGGCGTTGCCGGCGATGAGGCCCTCCGATCAGAACGCCGCCTTGAACACCGCCTCGATCTCCGCCTGGCTCGCCGGCCGCGGATTGGTCAGGCCGCAGGCATCCTTCAGCGCATTGCTCGCCAGGATCGGCACATCCTCGACCTTGGCCCCGAGCACAGCCAGTCCCGGTGGAATATCGATGTCCCGGCTCAATTGCTCGATCGCCGCGATGGCCGCCGCCGCGCCCTGCTCCGCATTCAGTTCAGCGACCTCCACGCCCAGCGCCGCGGCCACATCCCGCAGGCGCGCCGCCGAAACCTTGGCATTGAAGCGCTGCACATGGGGCAGCAACACCGCGTTGCACACGCCATGGGGCAAGTCGTAGAAACCACCCAACTGGTGCGCCATGGCGTGCACATAGCCGAGCGACGCATTGTTGAAGGCCATGCCGGCAAGAAACTGGGCGTAGGCCATGGCTTCCCGTGCCGGCAGGTCCTGGCCGTTCGCCACCGCCTGGCGCAGGTTGCCGCTGATCAGCTCGATGGCTTTCAACGCGCAGGCATCGGTGATGGGCGTGGCAGCCGTCGAGACATAGGCCTCCACTGCGTGGGTCAGGGCGTCCATGCCCGTCGCGGCCGTCAGGGCCTTGGGCATGGCGACCATCAACGCCGGGTCGTTGACCGAGAGGATCGGCGTGACATTGCGGTCGACGATGGCCATTTTCACGTGCCGCGCTTCGTCGGTGATGATGCAGAAGCGGGTCATCTCGCTGGCCGTCCCGGCCGTAGTGTTGATCGCCACCAACGGCAGTTGCGGTTTGGCCGAGCGATCGACGCCCTCATAGTCGGCAATCCTGCCGCCATTGGTGGCGCACAGGGCAATGCCCTTGGCGCAGTCATGGGGCGACCCACCGCCCAGGGAGATGACGAAGTCGCATTTTTCCCGCTGCAGCAGCGCCAGGCCCTGCTCCACGTTGGCGATGCTCGGGTTGGGCCTGGCGCCGTCGAACACCCGCGAATCGATATCGCGCACCGCCAGTTGCTCGGCGATCCGCTGCGCGACACCGGCCTTGGCCAGGCCGGCGTCGGTGACGATCAACGCCTTGCGAAAGCCGTAGCCGACGATTGCCGTCATCGCCTCGTCAAGGCAGCCGATGCCCATGATATTCACGGCCGGAATGAAAAACGTGCTGCTCATGGCTAATCCCTCAGTGGCTCTATCTCGATGCTTTCAGCATCCGCCTGGAATGAGCGGCAGGTGTTGATCCAGGACAACCTCAGCCAAGGAACAGGCGATAAGCCGGATTATCGGTCTCGTCCCAGTAGCGATACCCCATGGCATCGAGCAGGCCCGGCAGGTCGGCACGCTCGTCCGCCGGCACTTCGAGGGCGGCGAACACCCGGGCATCGGCGGCGCCATGGTTGCGGTAGTGGAACAGGCTGATGTTCCAGCGCTTGCCAAGGCTCTCGAGGAAGCCCAGCAGCGCCCCCGGCCGCTCGGGGAACTCGAAGCGCAGCACGCGCTCCTCGGCGCCCGGCCCGGCATGGCCGCCGACGGTATGGCGGATATGCAGCTTGGCCAGTTCGTTGTCGGTCAGGTCGAGCACCTCGTAGCCCTGCTCGCGCAGGCTGGCGACCAAGGCCTCGCGCGGGTCGGTCAGCGGATGGGTCTGGACCCCGACAAACAGCCGCGCCTCCTTGCCCGGGTGGTAGCGGTAGTTGAACTCGGTGATCTGGCGCCGCCCCAGGGCCTGGCAGAAGGCGCGGAAGCTGCCCGGGCGCTCGGGGATGGTCACCGCGATCACCGCCTCGCGCTGCTCGCCCAGTTCGGCGCGCTCGGCGACATGGCGCAGGCGGTCGAAATTGACATTGGCGCCGGAATCGATCGCCACCAGGGTCTGGCCCTGCACGCCCCGGGCGGCCACGTACTTCTTGATTCCGGCCACGGCGAGCGCTCCCGACGGCTCGGTGATGGAGCGGGTGTCGTCGTAGATATCCTTGATCGCTGCACAGAGTTCGTCGCTGCTGACGGTGATCACTTCGTCCACGTAATGCCGGCAGATATCGAAACAGTGGGCGCCGATCTGCGCCACCGCCACGCCATCGGCGAAGGTCCCGACCTGGGCCAGCACCACTCGCTCGCCGGCCGCCAGGGCGGCTTGCAGGCAGTTGGAATCCTGCGGCTCGACACCGATCACCTTGACCTCGGGGCGCAGGTATTTGACGTAGGCGGCGATCCCCGAGATCAGCCCACCGCCGCCCACCGGGACGAAGATGGCATCCAGCGCGCCGGGTTGCTGGCGCAGGATTTCCATGGCGACGGTGCCCTGCCCGGCGATCACGTCCTGGTCGTCGAAGGGCGGGACGAAGGTCGCGCCATCGCGCTGGGCCAGGTGCAAGGCATGGGCCAGGGCGCGCGGAAAGGCATCGCCATGCAGCACCACATGGCCGCCACGGGAGCGCACGCCTTCGACCTTCAGCGCCGGGGTGGTCTCGGGCATGACGATGGTCGCCACGATACCCAGCTCGCGGGCGGCCAGGGCGACGCCCTGGGCATGGTTGCCGGCGGATGCGGTGATCACGCCGCGGGCACGCTGCTCGGGGCTCAGGCGGCTGAGACGGGTGTAGGCGCCGCGGATCTTGAAGGAAAAGGTCGGTTGCAGGTCCTCGCGCTTGAGCAGGACCTGGTTGCCCAGCTGCGCGGACAGGGCCCGGGCTGGCTGCAACGGGGTTTCGATGGCCAGGTCATACACCGGGGCGGACAGGATGCGACGCACATAGTCCGATAGCAGGTTCGGTGCGCCGAGGCTAGGGGGGCTTACGGTGAGACTGGTCATCGATGACTCCTGGTCTTTTGCAAGGGCCCGGGAGTCGAGAAAGAAAAAACCCGCCTCCAGGGCGGGTTAGGTGCAGCTGCCAGCTAGCCCGCCAATCGGATAATGGCGGTAATAATGCTGTGGGCGGGCAGGTGCTGGAATGTGTTCATGCCAGCGAAGCTAGCGAAAGCGTTCTGCCAAGTCAACGATTGATTCGAAAGATTGCCAACGGCCCGCAATATCCCTCTTGCCGGATTGGACAACCCACAAGTCCCCTGCTTGTATCAAATCCTGCACCCATGCACGCCCGTATGACTCGAAACCTCAGAGGGACCGGACCATGAGCGAAGGAATGCCTTACAAAGTCATGATGGTGTTCGGCACCCGCCCGGAAGCGATCAAGATGGCGCCGCTGGCCCGGGTTCTGCGTGAATGGCCGGATATCGACCTGAGCATCTGCTCCACCGGCCAGCACCGCGAAATGCTCCAGCAGGTGCTAAACGACTTCGGCCTGCATGTCGACGAAGACCTGCAGGTGATGACCCAGAACCAGACCCTGAACAGCCTGTCCCAGCAATTGCTGGCGCATATCGATGCCGCCTACGAGCGGATCCGGCCGCGCATCGTGCTGGTCCACGGCGACACCACCACCAGCTTCATCGCCGCCCTGGCCGCCTTCAACCGGCAGATCCCCATTGCCCATGTCGAGGCCGGCCTGCGCACCGGCAACCTGCGCCAGCCCTGGCCGGAGGAGGCCAACCGGCGCCTTACCGGGGTGATCGCCGACCTGCACTTCCCGCCCACCAAGGACGCGCGTGACAACCTGCTGCGTGAGGGCGTGCCCCTTGAGCATCTTGAAGTTACCGGCAACACGGTGATCGACGCCCTACTGTGGATGCGCGATCACCTCAAGCACAGCCAATGGCACCCGGCCCCGGACTCGCCCCTGAGCAAGCTGCGCGACGACCAGCGCCTGATCCTGATCACCGGCCACCGCCGGGAAAACTTCGGCCCCGGCTTCGAGCGCATCTGCCTGGCCCTGGCCGAACTGGCCCTGCGCTATCCGGACGTGCAGTTCGTCTACCCGGTGCACCTCAACCCGCAGGTCCAGAAGGCGGTGTACTCGGTGCTGTCGAACCAGCCGAATATCCACCTCGTCGCCCCGCAGGACTACCAGCACTTCGTCTGGCTGATGGACCGCGCCTACCTGATCCTTACCGACTCCGGCGGCGTCCAGGAGGAGGCCCCGGCGCTGGGCAAGCCGGTGCTGGTGCTGCGCAAGGTCACCGAGCGCCCGGCCGTGCTCGAAGGGGGCACGGTGATCCTGGTCGGCACCCAGACCGAACGCATCGTCAAGGAAACCCGGCAATTGCTCGATGACCCGGACACCTACCAACGCATGAGCAAAGTGTTCTTCCCCGTGGGAGACGGCCGTGCCAGCGAGCGCATCGCCGAACGACTGAGCCGCTGGCTCGAGGAAAACGCCGACGGGCGCCACGACTCATGAGCCTGTTCTGGGTCGATGTCCTCACCTATGTCCTCTACGGCCTGAAATGGCTGGCGATCATCCTCGCCACGCTGATGTTCATCCTCGGCCTGGATGACCTGTTCATCGATATCGTCTATTGGGTACGCAAGCTGGTACGCAGCTTCAGGGTCTACGGCAAGCACGAACATGCCGACGAAAAGCGCCTGTTCGAGGTGCAGGAAAAGCCCCTGGCGATCATGGTTCCCGCCTGGAACGAGGTTGGCGTGGTCGGCGAAATGGCCCGCCTGGCGGCCTCGACCCTGGACTACGAGAACTACCAGATCTTCGTCGGCACCTACCCCAACGACCCGCAGACCCAGGCCGACGTCGATGCCGTGTGCCTGCACTATCCCAACGTGCACAAGGTGGTCTGCGCCCGCCCCGGCCCGACCAGCAAGGCCGATTGCCTGAACAACGTGATCGACGCCATCCTGCGCTTCGAACGGGACGCCCGCATCGAATTCGCCGGTTTCATCCTGCATGACGCCGAAGACGTGATCTCGCCCATGGAACTGCGCCTGTTCAACTACCTGTTGCCGGCCAAGGACATGATCCAGATCCCGGTCTATCCCTTCGCCCCGGAGTGGCGCGGCTTCACTGCCGGGCACTATGTCGACGAGTTCGCCGAGAACCACGGCAAGGACGTGATCGTGCGCGAGGCCCTGACCGGCCAGGTGCCCAGCGCCGGGGTCGGCACCTGCTTCAGCCGCCGCGCCATCGGCGCCCTGCTCGAAGACGGCGACGGCATCGCCTTCGACGTGCAGAGCCTCACCGAGGACTACGACATCGGCTTCCGCCTCAAGCAGAAAGGCATGAAGTGCATCTTCGCCCGCTATTCCATCAGCGATCCAGAACTGGCCCTGGAGCGGGTCTGGGCGCCCGGCATGAGCAAGGCGTTCGCCCAGGTGATCTGCGTGCGCGAGCACTTCCCGCGGGACTGGCAGCACGCGATCCGGCAAAAATCGCGCTGGATCGTCGGCATCGTCTTCCAGGGCACCAGCAACCTCGGCTGGAGCCGCAAGGGCGCGCTCAACTACTTCCTGTGGCGCGACCGCCGTGGCCTGTTCGCCTACCTGCTGAGTTTCCTGGTCAACCTGCTGCTCCTGGTACTGCTGAGCATGTGGCTGATCACCTGGTTGTTCCCCGAAGCCTGGCGCTTCCCGTCGATCCTCGAAGGCAGCCAGTTGCTGACCACCCTGCTCTGGCTCAACGGTTTCCTCCTGCTCAACCGCCTGTTCCAGCGCGCCTGGTTCGTCACCCGCTACTACGGGATTTTCGAGGGCCTGCTGTCGGCACCACGGATGATGTGGAGCAACTTCGTGAATTTCTTCGCCAATATCCGCGCCCTGCGCCAGGTCCTGGAAATGGGCGACTCGCGGCGGGTTGCCTGGGACAAGACCACCCATGAATTCCCTGCCCTCGCGGCGCCCGCGCGTACTCCGCTGGGCCGGCGCCTGATCGACAAAGGGCTGATCACCGAGGACCAACTGCAAGCTGCGATCACCACCCCGGAGCGTCGCCGCCTTGGCCGCGAACTGCTGGTGCGTGGGCTGATCAGCAGCGAACAGCTGGTGGAAACCCTGGCCGAACAGCTGGACCTGCCCTGGGCCCCGCTGGACCCGTTCAATATCGATCCGCACCTGATCGCCCAACTGCCGCGCAAGATCGCCATGCACTACGGCGTGCTGCCCGTCGAGGAACACGGCCAGACCCTGGTCCTGGCCAGTGAAAGCCCGGTCAGCCAGGTATCCCTGGGCGCCATCGCCCGCCACCTGAAGCGCCCGGTGAGCTGCCGCCTGGCGCCTCAGGGACGGGTCACCCTGGGCCTGCGCTATCACTACCCCAGCCCCTGGCAGAAGGAGGAAACCCGGCAGATGCTCCAGGTCCTGGAACGGCACAAGGACGATGCCGCGCTGATCGAACGGGTCAGCCGCCACCAGGTGCTGCTCGGCACGCTCCTGCAAACCCGCGGCATGGTGCCGACCACCCTGTTCAACCAGGTGATGATCGACTTCGACCCGGAGCAAGTGAGCCTGGGCGACTACCTGATCGAACGGGGCATCATCACCGAACAGGTGCTCAAGGAAGCCCTGGCCGAACAGGCGACGGAGCAGCAAGCGGCGTACAGCATCGTCCGGGAGGTGGCATGAAGCAGCCCGTGCCCTTGCTCCTGACCTGCCTGCTGGCTTGCAGCGCCAGCGTTGCCGCACCGATGAGCGATTTCGAGCGTTTCCGCAGCTTCCCCTACATGGACCGCAGCTACCGCGAAGCGAAGAACCAGAACTGGGCGGAGGTGGAGCGCCTCACCCGCTACCTGCTGGACAAGGTGCCGAACAACGACGAGGCACGCAGCCTGCTGATCCAGGCCCTGGCCCACCAGAAACGCTATGACGAGGCCGAGCGGATGGCCGCCGCCCAAGGCAAGGACAGCCAGCAGTTGCTGGAGCTGCGCCTGATCCGGATCGAGGAAAACCCGCCCGAAGCCTCGGTGGTCGAAGGCTGGATGAACGACAGCCAGATCAGCCCGCGCATCCGCCTGCGCCAGGCCTACAGCCTGAGCCTGGGCAAGCACTACGGCCCGCAGAAGGCCCTCGACTGGCTGAACCAGCTGCGCCCGGCCGGCGACGACAATATCCTGCGCCAGTCCCGGGCCAACTGGGCCGAGCAGGTCGGCGACTGGAACGAGACCGTAGCGCAACTGGCGCCGTTGGCAGCGAAGGGGCAACTGCAGGCCGATGACTGGCAGCGCCTGGCCAACGCCTACGTGCAGCGTCTCGACGAAGCGCCCTTGCAGCAATTGCTGGACAAGGCGCCCTCGGCGGAAGCCGCGCACAGGACCCGCCTGGCCATGGTCGACCGCGCCTTCGCCGAGGGCCATGAACAACAGGCCCGGCGCTGGTTGCAAACGCTGCCGCAGGCCGACCGCGAGCGGCCGCAGTACCGCCAGCAACTGCTGGAACTGGCCCGGCAAAGCGAAGATGGCGCGCTGGTTCGGGCGCTTAGCAACGACCTGGACAAGCCGTGCCTGGAAACTGCCGAATGGCTATCGCGCAACGATCCGCCGCACGCCCTCGATCAGTTGCGTCAATGCCGCGCCGAGGATGACCCGAAGACCTGGCTGATCCTCGCCCAGCGCCTGCATGCCGATGATCTGTTGCAAAGCCGGCGCCTGCCCCAGCCGTGGGACAGCCAGCGCCAGCAACGCCTGCTGGAAGTCTGGCGCGAGCAAGGCAAGACCCGGCAGATCATGGAGTGGCTGGCCGCCCAGCCACAGACCCCGGCGATTCTCCAGCAACGCGCGCAACTTCTGGAAGGCAGCGGCAAGGGCCGTGATGCCAGCGCCGCATGGGAAAGCCTCTATCGCCAGACTGGCAGCCTCGACGCACTGAACCAGGCCACCTATCTGATGCTGAACGCCGGGCGCAAGCATGAGGCCCTGTCGCTGCTGGAACAGGCGTGGGACCGCCATCAGGGACGCCTGTCCGCCCCGCTGCTGCAACGCCTGGCCGGGCTCTACAGCCAGGCCGATGTTCCTCTGGACAGCCGTCGTGCCGTCGCCCTGATCCCGCGGGTCGATGCCGCCAGCCGTGGCCTGGTGCTGGCTCGCCTTGCCGAGAGCGGCCAGTGCGACGCGGTGCGCGCAGCCATTCCTGCCGACCCCAAGGAACCGGGGCAACTGCGGGCGCTGGGACGTTGCGCCATGCCTGAGCATCCTGGCGAAGCAGTGGTCTACTACCAGGCCGCCGAGCGCCTGGGCGATCGCGGCAGCCGCCTGCCCCTGGCCTATGCCCTCGAAGCGGGCGGTGATGCAGCCGGCGCCCAGCGCATCTTCGACAGCCTGGCGCCTGCCGAATGGACCGACAACGCTCGCCTGACCGCCGCGCAAAGCGCCCTGAACGCCGGCAACCCCGAACGGGCCGAACAGCACTGGCGGCGTGCCGCGCACCCCGGTGCCGATGACTGGGCCCTGGGTGCGACCATCGCCGAACGCCGCGGCGATCTGCCCCAGTCCCTGGAGCGGCGCCGCCAGGCCCTGCAGCACCAGCCGCGTGCCGAGCACTACTACGACGCCTCGATCACCGCGCAGAAAGCCGGCGATATGGCCCAGAGCAGCGCCTGGCTGGCCGAAGCCGTGCGCCTGGCCCCGGACCAGCCGCGCTACCGCGCCGACTACGGCATGCGCCTGGCCGGCAGCGACGACAAGGCCGTGCGCCGCCAGTCCATCCCCTACCTGGAACAGGCCACCCGCAGCTTCCCCGAGGACTACCGTATCGGCGAAACCCTGGCCTGGCGCTACGACGAGGTCGAAGACAGCGCCGCCGCACGCCAGGAACTGCGCCGGGTGCTGGATGTGGAACAGGACCTGGTCGATGGCGACGACGAGTACGGCAGCCTGGAAGCACGCAAATTCCGCCAGCGCCGCGCCCACGAAACCCTGTCGCGACGCGACACCGTGACCCTGGCCAGCACCTGGTCGCCGGCCGGCGCCTCGACCAACGACAACTTCCGTGCGAGCGACAATCCGCAGCGCCGCGCGCAATCGCAGAACGTACAAGTAGCCATGTGGGACCACGCCCTGGGCGACGAACCGAGCCGCAACGGCAGCACCCTTTCGGTCTATGGCCGGGTCCTGTTCGGCGGCAGCGGGCGCAGTGACTACGCGCAAAGCATGGGTACCGGCATCGGCCTGCGCTGGAAGCCGCTGGGCAATGCCAACCTCAACCTGTACAGCGAGCTGTACCACCAGCGCGAGATCGACGACAGCCACTACGACAGCCTCAGCCTCGGCCAACTGTTCAGCCCGGCGAAGGTCGGACGCAACTGGCGCGACCTGCGCAGCCATGCCTCGAGCAGCAACGACCTGCTGCTGCGCGCCACCGCCTCGTTCTTCGACCAGGGCGACTACCGTGCCGACTGGCGGGTCGACGAGGATGACTGGAACGAACGCTTCCTGTACCTCGATGCCGCCTGGTGGACCCGGGCCGGCGATCACCAGTGGCTATCGCGCTACCAGCAGGGCCACACCTGGAAGCTCGACACCCGTTCGCCGCAAACCGTCATGCCCTACGGCTTCCTCGAATTCGGCAGCCAGGACCCGGACAACGACTGGCGCCAGGACCTGCGCGTCGGTATCGGCCTGCGCTGGCAATGGTGGTTCGATGACGACAGGTACAACGCCTACCGTGGCTCGCTGAAGGTACGCACCGAGTACCAGCAGGGCCTGGGCGGCAATCTGTACGAACGCGCCAATGGCGTGCTGCTGGGCGTGGAGCTGACCTTCTGATGCACCGTATCCTGTTCTTCCTGCTGCTGGTCTGCCTGCCGGTCGCTGCCGACCAGCGGGTAATCTATCAACCCCAGAGCCGCGACGCCGTGCTCAGCGCCGGGCAATGGCGCCAGCTATGGCACGACACGGTAGCCCATGGCGGCAAGACCCTGATCGTGCAATGGACCCGCTATGGCGACGAACGCTTCGGCGGCGCCGGGGGCTGGCTTGCGGCGAGCCTTAAGGAGGCCCATGCCCAGGGGCTGGAGCTGGTGGTCGGGTTGTACCTGGACAGCGCTTATTACACCCGGATCAACGAACTGGATGCCGGCGGCCTGGCGGCCTACTGGAAATCGCAACTGGGCGATTCCCTCGCCCAGCAGCGTGAGGTGCGCCGGTGGGGCCTGTCGGTGGCGGGTTGGTACCTGCCGATGGAACTGGATGACCTGCATTTCCAGGCCGCCGATCGGCGGGAGGCGCTCTTCGTTCAGTTGCAGGCCTTCAACCGCAAGCTCGATGCGCCGCTGCACCTCAGTGCATTCACGACCGGCAAGCTGGCGCCCGGGGTGCAGGCCGAATGGTTCGCACGCTTGACGGGGCTGAACCTGAAGCTTTGGTGGCAGGACGGCAACGGCACCCGACGCCTGCCGCCGCTGGTACGGGACAGCTATGCCAGGGCGCTGCCCTGCACGGTAGGGATCATTCGCGAAGCGTTTCGCCAGGTCAGCACCGAGGGGCAGCCGTTTCGTGCAGTGCCGCAGCAGCCGGCGCTGCAGGACGGCTGTCATGAGCAGGCGGTGTTTGCCTTGAACTACCGGCCGTGGGCGAAGGTATTGCCCAGCTCTCAATAGCGACACGGAACCCTGTGGGAGCGGGTTCACCCGCGATTGCGTCGGTGAATTCGCTACCGTAATCGCGGGTAAACCCGCTCCCACAGGGTTCCGTGTCGCTTCTCGAACCTGTAACGGACGCAGCATGTACAAAACCATAGAAAACCAGGTCCGCCATCGCTCCGCATCACCCTCGGTACGCGCCGAATTCCGCCAGCACGACTTCGAGCGCCTGCGGCATTTCTGCATCCTGGTGTTCTGCCTGAGCATCGGCATCTGGATCCTCTTCGACCTGCTGGTGAGCTTTATCGGCCACCAGGGTTTTTCCTGGCGCTCAATGGTGTTGATCTGCGCCATGGCCATCCTCGCGGTGATCCTGCTGTTCGTGCGTCAGGCCGAGCATTTCAACTGGCTCAACCTGTTCTTCGTCAGCCTCATGGCCTTCGCCGTACGCATGGTGGTCGACGGCACGCCCGAAGCCCATCAGCCCGCCTGGCTGATCATGGCGGCTTCGAGCATCCTCTACTCGACGTCCGTGCTGCCGGTACGGCGTTGGTCGTTCTTTTGCTCGGCATTGATCACCTGGCTGCTGCTCAATCCGTTCCAGGCCGAAGGCAACGAGGTCTTCGACCTGCATGGCCTGATGATCATCAGCTACGCCGCCTTCATCACCGGCCTGACCTTCTACAGCTACATCGTCCAGCGCCAGGCCAAATTGCAGAATTTCCACATGTCGCGCCTGCTGCTGGACCAGGCCTATATCGATGTACTCACCGAGATCCCCAACCGCCGCTCGTTCGTTGCCCAGGCCGAGCGGCATATGCACGACGACAATCCGGG
Source organism: Pseudomonas bharatica (assembly GCF_048586865.1). Lineage (NCBI taxonomy): Bacteria > Pseudomonadati > Pseudomonadota > Gammaproteobacteria > Pseudomonadales > Pseudomonadaceae > Pseudomonas > Pseudomonas bharatica. The sequence goes on from NZ_JBMAWR010000001.1 coordinate 378,923, forward strand.
TGCGGCGCGCTACCTGGCGATGATCGACGTGGACAACTTCAAGAAGGTCAACGACCAGTTCGGCCACGACAGCGGCGACGTGGTACTCAAGCGCATCGCCGGCATTATCCGGGCGAGCATGGGCGAGTTCGTTTATGCGCGCCTGGGCGGCGAGGAGTTCGTGGTCTACCTGTGGGGTCTGGACCAGGCCGCCACCGAGGCGCGGTTGGCGGCGCTGTGCTCACTGGTCCGGGAAACGCCAGGGGAACATCCGGTGACAGTGAGCATCGGCCTGACCCGCATGGACGCCGGGGACAGCCTGGGCCAAGCCTTGGGGCGGGCGGATGCAGCGCTGTATGAAGCCAAGCGGACAGGGAAGGATCGTTATGTGCTTTGGAGGCCAGCACAGTCCCTGTAGCGTCGTGGCAACTTAGCCAAGACCACCAAAGCGCTTGTAGAACCCCTCGCTGACCGCAGGCAACGGCCCGTCCGCCGTCTCCATCGCGGCCTCCAGCCACCGTTCCGCCGGCCCCTGGATCAGCCGATAGAGGTTGCGGCACAACTGGCGCGCGGCGCGGCCTTCCCAATCACCTGGAAGCAGCTCGTCCGGCAATTGCGGGTCGCGCAGGAGCAGCTTGCGGTATTCGTGGATCAGCAGCACCCGGGCCAGGAAACAGGCCTTGGGATCAAGGCTGCCCTGGTCCTTCAGCACCTGCCACAGCGGCCGGAACAACTGGATGAACTCGCTGTAGTGACTCGCCAGTTCATCGATCTTCCAGCTTTCCCGTACCTGCGCGCGCAAGGCCTTGGACGCCAGCACATCCTGCGCGGTGGTTTCGAAGAGAATGGTTTCTTCCTGGGCGCCGAGGTCCTGCAGGGTGGCGTTGATATCGGCACGGTCGCAGCGCGGGCAGCCGAGCACGCCCGGGGAGATGGCGCCGAAGCCCTGCCATTCGAGTTCCTCGCGGACCTGCTTGCGCTTGTCCTGGGGCAACTGGGTCAGTACCGCCAGGCACCAGGAACCGTCCCATGCCGGCGGGTTGGCCGCATAGACGCGCTTGAAGGCTTTTTCGAAACGCCGCCGGCCGGTGCCGGTGAGGCTGTAGTAGCTGCGTCGGCCGACCTTTTCCGCGGTCAGCCAGTTTTCCTTGGTCAGGCGGAAGATCGAGGTGCGGATCAGGCGTTCGTTGATGCCCATGGGCTCCAGCAACTGGATCAGGCTGCCGAGCCACACCGTACCGCCGCGAGGTTCGATGGCGTCGCCATAAAGGGTGATGATCAGGGAGCTGGCGCGAATCGGGGTTTGTTGCTGGAAACGCTCGATCAGGTGGTCCAGGGGTGTGAGCGACGACATAGGCGATCCGCTTGAAAAAGAAAGGAATATACCCCCGCGCCCTCGGCATGACCATGCTCCGGGCGCGCGGGTACGCTCAAGCACCGCCGGGCAGTTTCGGCCGCACCGCGTCGTCACGATAGCGTCCGCGCCCGGCCTCGACCTCGGTCAGCGGCGCGCATTCGTGCAGGGTTTCCAGGCAGCGCCGGGTCAGTTGCTGGTAGGCACGGGTACCGGTCTGCTTCCAGGCCACCTCGTCGTCACTGAGACGACGAGTGACCTTGGCTGGCGAGCCGAGCACCAGGGACTGCTCTTCGCACTGGAAGCCCGCCTTGACCAGGGCGCCGGCCGATACGATACAACGCGGCGCGATCCGCGCATTGTCGAGAATCACCGCATTCATGCCGATCAGCGCGTCCTCGCCGACCACGCAACCGTGCAGCACCGCGCCGTGGCCGACATGGCCGTTGCGCTCGACCACCGTGTCGCTGGCGGGGAAGCCGTGCATCACGCAGGTGTCCTGCAGGTTGGCGCCCTCCTCCAGGACGATACGTCCAAAGTCGCCGCGCAATGCGGCCAGGGGCCCGACATAGCACTGCGGGCCGACGATCACATCGCCGATCAGCACTGCCGAGGGATGCACATAGGCGGTGGGGTGAACCACCGGGGTCAGGCCATCGATACTGTAACAAGCCATGAGAAATTTCCTCGAAAACGATACGCATCAGGCACGCATGGAGAAACCCTTGTTAGCAGTTTCACCCAGCAATAACGGTGAACCCTCAAAAGAGCACCCAGCCATTAGACACGTTTTTTATTATTAATGTTGTTTTTCTGTATCGCATTATGCCTATACTCTGGCGAAAGGGCCAAGCAGCCCGTCCAATAAAAAACGCCGGCCCCGGGGCCAGGCGAGCCTTGCGAGGAACGACGTCATGCCGCACACCCTTGAGGTGCAGGCGCATCAGGCGGTAACCCTGATCACCCTGCATCGTCCGCAAGCACTGAACGCCCTGACCACCGAACTGCTGGGTGAGCTGGCGGCAGAACTGCAGCGTTGCGCCGAGGACCCAGCCGTGCGCGCCGTGGTCATCACCGGCAGCCGCAAGGCCTTCGCCGCAGGCGCCGACCTCAACGAAATGGCCGAGCGCGACCTGGTCGGCATGCTCGACGACCCGCGCCAGCAGCATTGGCAGCAGATCACCCGCTTCGCCAAACCACTGATCGCCGCCGTCAACGGCTACGCCCTCGGCGGTGGCTGCGAGCTGGCCATGCACGCCGATATCCTTATTGCCGGCAGCGACGCGCGCTTCGGCCAGCCGGAGATCAACCTGGGGATCATGCCCGGCGCAGGCGGCACCCAGCGCCTGCTGCACGCGGTGGGCAAGTCGCTGGCGATGCAGATGGTCCTCACCGGCGAGGCCATCAGCGCCCGGCGCGCCCTCGAGGCCGGCCTCGTCAGCGAAATCACCCAACCGGAATTCACCGTCGAACGCGCCCTGCAGATTGCTCGGTACATCGCCGACAAGGCACCGCTGGCGGTACGCCTGGCCAAGGAAGCCGTGCTCAAGGCCCAGGACCTCGACCTGGCCAGCGGCCTGCGCTTCGAACGTCACGCTTTCACCCTGCTGGCCGGCACCGCCGACCGCAACGAAGGCATCCGCGCCTTCCAGGAAAAACGCCGCGCCGACTTCCACGGCCGCTAAGCCCCCTTTCGCCACCGAGGACAGCCTCATGAGCTTCCAGCACATCCTGTTTTCCATCGAGACCGGGGTCGCCACCCTGTGCCTCAACCGCCCGGAGCAACTGAACAGCTTCAACACCCTGATGCACCAGGAAGTGCGCGAGGCGCTGAAGGTCGTGCAGAACGATGCCGGGGTTCGGGTCCTCCTGCTGACCGGTGAAGGCCGCGGCTTCTGCGCCGGCCAGGACCTGAGCGAGCGCAATGTTGCCCCCGGCGCCGAGGTGCCCGACCTGGGCCTGTCCATCGAGCGTTTCTACAATCCGCTGATCCGCACCCTGCGCGAGCTGCCGATCCCGGTGATCTGCGCGGTCAACGGCGTGGCGGCCGGAGCCGGGGCGAATATCCCGCTGGCCTGCGACCTGGTCATCGCCGCGCGTTCGGCCAGCTTTATCCAGGCCTTCTGCAAGATCGGCCTGATCCCGGATTCCGCCGGCACCTGGGCCTTGCCGCGGCTGGTCGGCATGGCCCGGGCCAAGGCCCTGACCTTGCTGGGCGAACGCTTGTCGGCCGAGCAGGCGCTGGAATGGGGCCTTATCTACAAGGTGGTGGACGACGCCGAACTGCGCGATCAGGCCATCGCCCTCGCCCGCCAGCTGGCGACCCAGCCCACCTACGGCCTGGGCCTGATCAAGCGCAGCCTGCATGCCAGCCTGGACAACAGCTTCGAGGAACAACTGATGCTGGAGCGCGACCTGCAGCGCCTGGCCGGGCGCAGCGAGGACTATCGCGAAGGCGTGGCCGCCTTCGTGGAAAAACGCACGCCGGCGTTCAAGGGGTATTGAGGCGATGAGTGCACTGGACCACAACGTGACGGTGGCGGTGATCGGCGCCGGGGCCATGGGCGCGGGGATCGCCCAGGTTGCCGCGAGTGCCGGGCACCGGGTCTGGCTCCATGACAATCGCCCGGGCGCTGCCGCCCAGGCCATCGAAGGCATCGGCAAACAACTGGGCAAGCGCGTCGCCAACGGCAAGCTGAGCGTGCAGGCCCGGGATGCCTGCCTGTCCGCCCTGCGTCCGGCCGACAGCCTGGAGCAACTGGCGGACGCCGGACTGGTGATCGAGGCCATCGTCGAGAACCTGGAAATCAAGCAAGCGCTGCTGGCGCGGCTGGAAGCGCTGTGCACTGCGGACTGCATCCTTGCCAGCAACACCTCGTCGATCTCCATCACCCGCCTCGGCGCCGGTATGCAGCGGCCGCAGCGGCTGGTGGGCATGCACTTCTTCAACCCGGCCCCGGTCATGCAACTGGTGGAAGTGATCCAGGGGCTCGCCAGCGATGCCGATGTCGTCGCCACGGTCCTCGCCACTGCCCAGGCCTGGGGCAAGAAGCCGGTATTGGCGCGCTCGACCCCAGGTTTTATCGTCAATCGCGTGGCCCGGCCTTTCTATGCCGAGAGCCTTCGCCTGCTGCAGGAAGGCGTTGCCGACTGCGCCAGCCTCGACGCCGTGCTGCGCGAGGCAGGTGGCTTCGCCATGGGCGCCTTCGAACTGACCGACCTGATCGGGCACGACGTCAACTATGCGGTGACCAACTCGGTGTTCGATGCCTATTACCAGGACATGCGCTTCCAGCCTTCGCTCATTCAGAAGGAACTGGTGGACGCCGGGCATTTCGGGCGCAAGAGCGGACGTGGTTTCTACGATTACCGCGAAGGTGCGCTGCGACCGCAGCCGGCCAGCCTGAATAGCACGGCCGCCGTGCCGGAGGTGATCGTCGAAGGTGATGCCGGGCTATTGCAGCCATTGCTGGAGCGCCTGGCCGAACACCAGGTGAAGATCCACCGGCGCGCCGGGCGTGGCCTGCTGCGCGTTGGTGACGCCATGGTCGCCTTGAGCGACGGTCGCCTCGCCAGCCAGCGCAGTATCGACGAAGGCCTGGAGCAACTGGTGCTGCTGGACTTGGCGCTGGATTACCGCAGCTGTACCCGTCTCGCGCTCGGTTGCTCGGCAGATACCTCGCGCCAAGCGCTGGACCAGGTGGTGGCGCTTCTGCAAAAAGTTGGCATCGCCGCCACCCCGCTGCGAGACAGCCCGGCCCTGTGCGTACTGCGCACCGTCGCCATGCTCGCCAACGAAGCCGCCGACGCCCTGCTGCAAGGCGTGGCCTCGGCGGCGGATATCGACCTGGCGATGCGCGCCGGGGTCAATTACCCGCAGGGGCCGCTGGCCTGGGCCGACCAGCTGGGTGCCGCCACCCTGGTCCGGGTCCTTGACCATCTGCAAGCCGCCTATGGCGAAGAACGCTACCGCCCTTCCCTGCAACTGCGTCGGCAACTGGCCGAAGGAGTGCCCTTTCATGAATGACCGTCTGGATCTGGCCAGCCGCTGCGCCCAGGCCCTGTATGACCGCGATGCCGCCAGCCAGGGCCTGGGCATGCGCCTGCTGGCCAGCGGGCCGGGCAGCGCCACCCTGGGCATGAGCGTGCGCGCCGACATGCTCCAGGGCCATGGCACCTGTCATGGCGGCTTCCTGTTCGCCCTGGCCGACTCGGCCTTCGCCTTTGCCTGCAACAGCCACAACGACGCCACCGTGGCCCAGGGTTGCAGTATCGACTACGTCGCCCCGGCCGTTGCCGGCGACACCCTGACCGCCACCTGCACCGAACTGAGCCGGGGCAAGCGCACCGGGGTCTACGACGTGCGCATCGAAAACCAGCACGGCAAGCTGATCGCCGTGTTTCGTGGCAAGTCCTACCAGATACGCGGCACCGTGCTGCCAGAGGAAACCCTGAAATGAACGACGCCCTGATCATCGATGCCGTACGCACGCCTATCGGCCGTTATGCCGGCGCCCTGAGCACTGTGCGTGCCGACGACCTCGGCGCCATTCCCCTGCGCGCCCTGATGGAACGCCATCCCCAGGTGGATTGGAGCCAGGTCGATGACGTGTTCTATGGCTGCGCCAACCAGGCGGGCGAGGACAACCGCAATGTGGCGCGCATGGCCTCGCTGCTGGCCGGGCTGCCGGTCAGCGTGCCCGGTGTCACGCTTAACCGCCTTTGCGCGTCCGGGCTGGAAGCGGTCGGCGCGGCAGCGCGGGCGATCCGTTGCGGCGAAGCCGGGCTGGTGCTGGCCGGCGGCGTCGAATCGATGTCCCGCGCGCCGTTGGTGATGGGCAAGGCCGAGACCGCCTTTTCCCGCCAGGCCGAGCTGTTCGACACCACCATCGGCTGGCGCTTCGTCAACCCGCTGATGCAACGCCAGTACGGCATCGACAGCATGCCGGAGACCGCCGAGAACGTTGCCGAGCAGTTCGCTATCAGTCGCGCCGACCAGGACGCCTTCGCCCTGCGCAGCCAGCAGCGCGCCGCGGCGGCCCAGGCCAGCAGGCGTCTGGCCGAGGAAATCGTTGCGGTGCGGATTCCCCAGCGCAAGGGGCCGGACACGCTGGTCGAGCACGACGAGCATCCGCGCGGCGACACCACGCTGGAGCAACTTCAGCGCCTTGGCACGCCGTTCCGCGAGGGCGGCAGCATCACCGCCGGGAATGCCTCGGGGGTCAACGACGGCGCCTGCGCCCTGCTCCTCGCCAGTCCTGAAATCGCCAGGCGTTATGGCCTTACGGCCCGAGGCCGGGTGATCGGCATGGCCAGTGCCGGGGTCGAGCCGCGGATCATGGGCATCGGCCCGGTGCCGGCGACGCGCAAGGTACTGGAACTCACCGGCCTGGCCCTGGCCGACATGGACGTGATCGAACTCAACGAAGCCTTCGCTGCCCAGGGCCTGGCCGTGCTGCGGGAGCTGGGGGTGGCCGACGACGATCCGCGGGTCAACCCCAATGGCGGCGCCATCGCCCTCGGTCACCCGCTGGGCATGAGCGGCGCGCGCCTGGTCACCACGGCGCTGCACGAGCTGGAGCGGCGCCAGGGGCGCTACGCCCTGTGCACCCTGTGCATAGGCGTTGGCCAGGGCCTGGCGCTGATCATCGAACGACTCGACCACTGAATACAGAACGCTCGCCGGCGCCGGGTTATGCTGGGCGCCATGCACTCACAAGAACAACATGCAGAGTGAACCCATGAACATGCAGCTTGCCCCCGCCTCCGTGCTCGACCCGATGGAAACCGCCAGCATCGACCAACTCCGCGCCCACCAGCTGGAGCGTCTGCGCTGGAGCCTGGACCACGCCTACCAGAACGTGCCGATGTACCGCCAGCGCTTCGACGAGCTGGGCGTGCATCCGTCGGACCTGAAGGATTTCGCCGACCTGGCCAGGTTCCCCTTCACGGTGAAGAACGACCTGCGCGACAACTACCCCTTCGGCATGTTCGCCGTGCCCCAGCACGACATCGTCCGCCTGCATGCCTCCAGCGGCACCACCGGCAAGCCGACGGTGGTCGGCTACACACAGAAGGACATCGACACCTGGGCCGACCTGGTAGCGCGCTCGATCCGCGCCGCCGGCGGGCGCAAGGGTGACAAGGTGCATGTGTCCTATGGCTACGGCCTGTTCACCGGCGGCCTGGGCGCGCACTACGGCGCCGAGCGCCTGGGCTGCACGGTGATTCCGATGTCCGGCGGCCAGACCGAGAAGCAGGTGCAACTGATCCGCGACTTCCAGCCGGACATCATCATGGTCACGCCGTCGTACATGCTCAACCTGGCCGACGAGATCGAACGCCAGGGCATCGACCCGCACACGTTGGCCCTGCGCCTGGGCATCTTCGGCGCCGAACCGTGGACCCCGGAGCTGCGCGCCTCGATCGAAGCGCGCCTGGGCATCAGCGCCCTGGATATCTACGGGCTTTCGGAAATCATGGGGCCGGGCGTGGCCATGGAATGTGCGGAAAGCCGCGACGGGCCGACGGTCTGGGAGGATCATTTCTACCCGGAAATCATCGACCCGGTGACCGGCGAGGTGCTGCCCGACGGGCAACTGGGCGAACTGGTATTCACCACCCTGAGCAAGGAAGCGCTGCCGATGGTGCGCTACCGCACCCGCGACCTCACCCGCTTGCTGCCGGGCACCGCACGGCCGATGCGGCGTATCGACAAGATCACCGGGCGCAGCGACGACATGCTGATCATTCGCGGGGTCAACGTGTTCCCGACCCAGGTCGAGGAGCAGGTGCTCAAGGTCAAGCAACTGGCCGAATGCTACGAGATCCACCTGTACCGTACCGGCAACCTGGACAGCATCGACATCCATGTCGAACTGCGTGGCGAGCACCAGCAACTGGGCGAGGCGCAGCAGAAGGAGGTGTGTTCGGAGCTGAGCCGGCATATCAAGACCCACATCGGCATCAGCTCGCGGATCGTGTTGCAGCCGGCGTATTCGATCAAAAGGTCGGAGGGCAAGGCTTGTCATGTGTATGACAAGCGCAAGCAGGCGGTCTGAAGCACGCGAAAGCCGTACACGGACACTGTGGGAGCGGGTTCACCCGCGATGACGATGGTGAGCTCACCGACGCAATCGCGGGTGAACCCGCTCCCACAGGGGTACGCGACCTACCCCTGGCTACGCGAAACCAGGCTGACAATCACCTCGAACAACTCCCCCCGCGCCTGCTCATGCCCGATCTCCCCGGCCACCGCCGCCCCGGACAGGGCGTCGGCGGCCCCGAGCATGCCCCATAACCCTGCGCTCGACAGCGCCCCGGCAAAGGGCCCGAGTACCGCGCGGCATTTGCCCAGGAAGTCTTGCTGGCATTCGCGCTTCAAGCGCGCCAATTCCGGCGAGCCCTCCAGCGCCGCCAGCACCCCGGGGATTTCCCGGCCTTCGGCCAGCACGCAATCGACATAACTGTCGGCAATCGCCCGCGCCTTGCCTTCCAGCGTGGCCTCGCCGGCGGCCATGGCCGCGTCGATCAGCAGGTTCTGGCGTGTCTCGAAATCCCGGTACAGCGCCGTCAGCAGCCCTTCCCGGGTGCCGAAGTGGTCATACACCGTCGGCTTGGTGATCCCCGCCGCTTCCGCCAGGCGTCCCAGGCTCAGGGCATCGCTGCCCTCTTCGGCAATCACCTGCCGGGCCACCTCCAGCAACTGCTCCAGACGCTGCTCGCGGGTCAGCCGCTTGCGGGTATCACTCATGCCTCAGGTCCTCTTGTCGAACAACTCGCGACCCAGGCGCCGTGCGGTGTCGAAATGCCCCTGGGGGAAATCTTCATCGGCCTGGGTCAAAAGCACCGAGGATGCCATCCGCGCACCGCAATAGCCAAAGATCCCGTGTTCGATCTGGGTATGCATGGCCACCGAATAGCCGTGCTTGTCGTAGGTCTGCGGGCCGGCGCCGGCGATCGCCACAAGGTGGACCGGCAGGCGCTGCAGCAGCCCCTGCTCGGCCTGGTCATAGGCCCAGCCGCCACTGAACACCCGGTCGATCCAGCCCTTGAGCAGCCCCGGGAACGACCACCAATACACCGGGAACACCAGCACCAGCGCATCAGCGCGGTCGATACGTGCCTGCTCGGCAAGCACATCCGCCGGAACCGGAGACTGATTGCGGAACAGCGCCAGGTCGTCCGGATTGAAGCGCGGATCGAACCCTTCGGCATGCAGGTCGGCGATCTCGAAGCCGTGGGGCGCGGGGATATTTGCCGCCAGCTCGGCGGCGACGCGATGGGTCAGGGACTGCGTGTCCGGATGGGCAACCACGATGAGGGCATGCATGGAACGTACTCCTGCGAGGGCTGAATTGATGTACCAAAGGTATATACCATTGGTACATCTAGCAACCCCCGACCCGCCATCGCGCAATGCGATACACAAACCAGTTACGACACGTGTTTTTGTGTTTGATATTTGGTTTTGTATCACTTATAACTGTACTCACGCCCAAAGCCCCCCCACGACAAAAAGGCGGGAGACACACATGTACGCACAATTGGTCGAAACCGGCGTCAAGCGCCTGAAGACCCTCGACGAGATGTCCGAGCAGGAGCGCGCCTTCCAGGAGCGCATCGATGCCGAGATCAAGATCGAGGCGAAGAACTGGATGCCGGACGCCTACCGGCAAACGCTGATCCGGCAGATTTCCCAACACGCCCACTCCGAGATCGTCGGCATGTTGCCGGAGGGCAACTGGGTAACCCGTGCCCCATCGCTCAAGCGCAAGCTGCAGTTGATGGCGAAGATCCAGGACGAGGCCGGCCACGGTTTGTACCTGTATAGCGCCATGGAAACCCTCGGCGCCGATCGTGATACAGAAATTGAAAAGCTACATAGCGGAAAAGCAAAATATTCCAGCATTTTCAACTACCCGACCCTGAGCTGGGCCGACATCGGTGCGGTGGGCTGGCTGGTGGATGGCGCTGCGATCGTCAACCAGGTGGTGCTCCAGCGCACCAGCTACGGCCCCTATTCCCGGGCGATGATCCGCATCTGCAAGGAAGAGAGCTTCCACCAGCGCCAAGGCTACGAAATCCTCCTGACCATGATGCGCGAGGGCAACCAGGCGCAGAAGGACATGGTCCAGGACGCGATCAACCGCCTGTGGTGGCCGTCGCTGATGATGTTCGGCCCGAGCGACGAGCACTCGCCCAACAGCGCCCAGTCCATGGCCTGGAAGATCAAGCGCCAGAGCAATGACGAACTGCGCCAGCGCTTCATCGACCAGACCGTGCCGCAACTGGAATTGCTCGGCTGCACGGCCCCGGATCCCGAGCTGAAGTGGAACGCCGAGCGCGGTCATTACGACTTCGGCCAGATCCAGTGGGACGAGTTCTACGAAGTGCTCAAGGGCAACGGTCCGTGCAACCAGGAGCGCGTCGCCACCCGCCGCCAGGCCATCGAGGACGGTGCCTGGGTACGGGCTGCCGCTGTCGCCCACGCCAAGAAAAAAGCCAATAAAAACGCCGCCTGAGCGCCGTCCGAGGAGAAATCGCCATGTCCGAATGGACCCTGTTCGAAGTGTTCGTGCGCAGCAAGCACGGCCTCAACCACAAGCATGTCGGTAGCGTCCATGCCGCGGATGCCGCCATGGCCATCGAGAATGCCCGCGAGCTGTACACCCGCCGCAACGAGGGCGTAAGCCTGTGGGTGGTGCCCTCGGCGCTGATCACTGCCTCGTCGCCCGACGAGAAGGATCCGCTGTTCGCCCCTGCCGAAGACAAGATCTATCGCCACGCCAGCTTCTACGAGCTGCCGCCTGAAGTGGGGCATATGTGATGACGGCGCCCATGACAGACGACCTGATCCAGTATTTGCTGCGCCTGGGCGACAGCGCCATGGTCCAGGCCCAGCGCCTGTGCCAGTGGTGCGGCCGCGCCCCGGCGCTGGAAGAAGAGCTGGCGCTGATGAACGTCGGCCTCGACCTGGTCGGCCAGGCGCGCAACTGGCTGGAATATGCCGCCGAGCTGAGGGCTGACGGCCGCGATGCCGACCACCTGGTGTTCCGCCGCGACGAGCGCGCCTATCGCAACCTGCTGCTGGTGGAGCAACCCAACGGCGACTATGCGCTGACCATTCTCAAGCAGTTCTTCTACGACGCCTGGCATTTCGCCGTGCTGCAAGGCCTGGCCCGTTCCAGCGACGAGCGTCTCCAGGCCATCGCCAGCAAGGCGTTGAAGGAAGTCAGCTATCACCTGCGCCGCTCCAGCGAGTGGGTCGAGCGCCTGGGCGACGGCACCGAGGAGAGCCGCCAGCGCATGCTCGCCGCCCTGCCCCAGGTCTGGCGCTATACCGTCGAGCTGGTGGAGGCCGATGCGCTCGAGCAGCGCCTGTTCCACAGCGGTGTGATCGGCAACCCGGAGCAGGTCGCGCTGGACTGGCAGACGCAGGTCGAAGCCACCTTCGAGCGCGCCACCCTACCGGTGCCGCCAGCGGCCAGTCACTTCTACCTCAGCGGTCGCCATGGCGTGCACAGCGAGCACCTGGGCCTGCTGCTGGCGGAAATGCAGTTCCTGCCGCGAGCCTACCCCGATGCAACCTGGTGAGCTGATCGCCAGCGACCGCGGCGCCCGCGTCTCGCGGCCCGATGACCTGCACCAGGCGTGGACGGTGCTGGAGCAGGTCATGGACCCGGAAGTGCCGGTGGTCAGCGTGGTCGACCTGGGCATCGTGCGCGCTCTGGACTGGGCCGACGGCCACCTGCAGGTCACCGTGACCCCGACCTATTCCGGGTGCCCGGCCACCGAGGTGATCGAGCAGGATATCCGCGCCGCGCTGGAACAGGCCGGCTTCGCCGAGCCCGCGCTAAAGCGTCAGCTCAGCCCGGCCTGGACCACCGACTGGATCAGCGCCAGCGGCCGTGAACGCCTGCGCGCCTACGGCATCGCCGCGCCACTGGGCAGTTCGAACAAACGCAGCCTGCTCGGCGAACCTCAGGTGATCGCCTGCCCGCAGTGCGGCAGCAGCCACACCGAGGTGCTCAGCGAGTTCGGCTCCACCGCGTGCAAGGCCCTGTACCGCTGCTGCGACTGCCGCGAGCCCTTCGATTATTTCAAGTGCATTTGAGCGCTTGCTGGAGATTCCCCATGAGCCAGTTCCACAGCCTGACCGTCAAGCAAGTGCGCAGCGAAACACGCGATGCCGTATCGATCCTGTTCGATGTACCGCGTGAACTGGGCGAGACCTTCCGGTTCACCCAGGGCCAGTACCTGGTGCTGCGCACCCGCCTGGATGATGAAGAAGTGCGCCGCTCCTACTCGATCTGCACCGGCGTCAACGACGGTGAACTGCGGGTGGCGGTGAAGAAAGTGGTCGGCGGACGCTTTTCCGCCTTCGCCAACGAGGTGCTGGCGGCCGGTGACGTGATCGATGTCATGCCGCCGTCCGGCAGCTTTCACACCGCGCTGGATCCAGCGCGTCAGGGTCACTACCTGGCGGTGGCGGCCGGCAGCGGCATCACCCCGATCCTGTCCATCGTCAAGACCACCCTTGAAGCCGAACCGAACAGCCGCTTCACCCTGCTCTACGGCAACCGCGCCAGTGGCTCGGCGCTGTTCCGCGAGCAGCTGGAAGACCTGAAGAACCGCTACCTGCAACGCCTCAACCTGATCTTCGTGTTCAGCCGCGAGCAGCAGGACATCGACCTTTATAACGGCCGCATCGATGCCGACAAATGCGCGCAGCTGTTCAGCCGCTGGCTCGACGTGCCGCAACTGGAAGCGGCGTTCATTTGCGGTCCGCAGGCTATGACCGAGACCGTGCGCGACGCCCTGAAGGCACGAGGCATGGCCGCGGACAGGATTCACTTCGAACTGTTTGCCGCCGCCGGCAGCGACGAGCGGCGCCAGGCACGGGAAGCGGCGCGGCAGCAGGACTCGGCGATGAGCCAGGTCACCGTGATCAGCGACGGCCGTGCGCTGTCCTTCGAGCTGCCGCGCAATAGCCAAAGCGTGCTGGATGCCGGCAATGCCATCGGCGCCGAACTGCCCTACTCGTGCAAGGCCGGGGTCTGCTCGACCTGCAAGTGCAAGGTGATCGAGGGCGAAGTGGAGATGGATAGCAACCATGCCCTGGAAGACTACGAGGTGGCGGCCGGGTATGTGCTGTCGTGCCAGAGCTATCCGCTGAGCGAGCGGGTGGTCCTGGATTTCGATCAGCTTTAAAGGTTTTTCGTCTGTACCGGCCTCATCGCTGGCAACGCCAGCTCCCACAGGGATCCCTGTGGGAGCTGGCTTGTCGGACCGCCGAACCGCAGCGATGAGGCCCGAAAGAACAAAGCAATACCCCCAAGCGTGAACGACACAACAACTACAACAAGATCAAGAGAGCGCACCCATGACCCCCAGTGATATCGAATCCATCAGCAACCACCCCGATTTCCGGCAACTGGTGCGGCGCAAGCGCCGCCTCAATGGCAGCCTCACCGCCGCCATGCTGGTGATCTACTACGGTTTCGTCCTGCTCGTGGCCTTTTCCCCCAGCACCCTCGGCCAGTCCCTCAGCGGCGGGGTGACCAGCGTCGGCATGCTGGTGGGCGTGCTGATCGTGCTGCTGTCCTTCGCCCTCACCGGTATCTACGTATACCGCGCCAACAATGTCCTCGATCCGCTCAACGACAAGGTCAAGCAGGAGTGCGCGCAATGAACTGGACCGCCATCGGCATGTTCCTGCTGTTCGCCGTCTTCACCCTCGGGGTGACCCGCTGGGCTGCCCTGCGCACCCGCTCGGCCAGCGATTTCTATACCGCCGGCGGCGGCCTGAGCGGGATGCAGAACGGCCTGGCGATCGCCGGCGACATGATCAGCGCCGCGTCCTTCCTCGGTATCTCGGCGATGATGTTCCTCAACGGCTACGACGGCCTGCTCTACGCCCTGGGCGTGCTGGCCGGCTGGCCGATCATCCTGTTCCTGATCGCCGAGCGCCTGCGCAACCTGGGCAAGTACACCTTCGCCGACGTGGTCTCCTACCGCCTGGCACAGACCCCGGTACGCCTGACCTCGGCCTTCGGCACCCTGACCGTGGCCCTGCTGTACCTGGTGGCGCAGATGGTCGGCGCCGGCAAGCTGATCGAGCTGCTGTTCGGCATCAGCTACCTGTACGCGGTGATCCTGGTCGGCGTGCTGATGGTGTTCTACGTCACCTTCGGCGGCATGCTCGCCACCACCTGGGTGCAGATCATCAAGGCCGTCATGCTGCTTTCCGGCACCACCTTCATGGCCTTCATGGTGCTCAAGCACTTCGGTTTCAGCACCGAGGCGATGTTCGCCAGCGCCGCGGCGGTACATGCCAAGGGCACGGCGATCATGGCCCCGGGCGGGCTGCTGTCGAACCCGGTGGATGCGATTTCCCTCGGCCTCGGCATGATGTTCGGCACCGCCGGCCTGCCGCATATCCTGATGCGCTTCTTCACGGTCAGCGATGCCAAGGAAGCCCGTAAATCGGTGTTCTACGCCACCGGTTTCATCGGCTACTTCTACCTGCTGCTGATCGTCATCGGCTTCGGCGCCATCGTCATGGTCGGCACTGAACCTGCCTACCGTGACGCCAGCGGCGCGATCATCGGCGGCGGCAACATGATCGCCGTGCACCTGGCCCAGGCCGTGGGCGGCAACCTGTTCCTTGGCTTTATCTCGGCCGTGGCCTTCGCCACCATCCTTGCGGTAGTCGCCGGCCTGGCGCTGTCCGGCGCCTCGGCGGTGTCCCATGACCTCTATGCCTGCGTGGTGCGCAAGGGCAAGGCGAGCGAACAGGATGAGATCCGCGTTTCCCGTGTTGCCACCCTGGTGATCGGCGTGCTGGCGATCATCCTCGGCCTGATGTTCGAGTCGCAGAACATCGCGTTCCTGTCCGGTCTGGTGCTGGCCATCGCGGCCTCGGTCAATTTCCCGGTGCTGTTCCTGTCCATGTTCTGGAAGGGCCTGACCACCCGCGGCGCCGTGGCCGGCAGCCTGGCCGGCCTGGTTTCGGCGGTGATCCTGCTGGTGCTGAGCCCGGTGGTGTGGGTCAACGTTCTGCATCACGACAAGGCGCTGTTCCCCTACTCCAACCCGGCGCTGTTCTCCATGAGCGCGGCCTTCCTCGCCGCCTGGGCCTTCTCGGTGTCCGACCGCTCGGCCCGGGCCAGCGAGGAACGCGGCCGCTATCTGGCCCAGTTCATCCGCTCCATGACCGGCATCGGCGCCGCCAGCGCCAGCAAACACTAATCACGCAAACGACGACTCGGGAATAACAACAATGAACCCCATTCGCCTTCTGGCCGGACTCGCCCTGCCCCTCGCCTGTACCCCGGCCCTGGCCGGCTTCATCGAGGACAGCCACGCGAAGATCGAACTGCGCAACCACTACATAAACCGCGACTTCCGCCAGGACAACGCGCCGCAATCCAAGGCCGAGGAATGGGCGCAGGGCTTTACCGCCAAACTGGAGTCCGGCTTTACCGATGGCACCCTTGGTTTCGGTGTGGATGCCATGGGCCAACTGGGCATCAAGCTGGACTCCAGCCGCGACCGCCGTGGCACCGGCCTGCTGCCCTATGGCCGCGACAGCCTGGAACCGGTGGACGACTACAGCGAGCTGGGCGTGACCGCCAAGGTGCGCCTGTCGAAAAGCGTGCTGCGCCTGGGTACCCTGCAACCGCTGTTGCCGGTGGTCACCTACAACGACACCCGCCTGCTGGCCTCGACCTTCAAGGGCGGCCTGCTGACCAGCCAGGACATCGACGGTCTGACCCTCAATGGCGGGCGCCTGACCAAGGCCAACCTGCGCGACTCCTCGAGCAACGACGATATCGGCTACGGCGCCGCCAGCAGCGATCACTTCGATTTCGCTGGCGGCAGCTACGCCTTCAGCCCGCAACTGGCGGTGAGTTACTACTACGCCAAGCTCGAAGACATCTATCGCCAGCAGTATGTCGGCCTGGTCCATACCCTGCCGCTGGCCGAGGGCATGAGCCTGCGCAGTGACCTGCGCTGGTTCGACAGCCGCGGCGACGGCGCCGAACGCGCCGGACGCATCGATAACCGCAACTTCAACGGCATGTTCACCCTGGCCGTGGGCGCACACAAATTCAGCGGCACCTTCCAGCAGATGTCCGGCGACAGTGCCTTCCCGTTCCTTAACGGCGGCGACCCGTACACCGTCAACCTGGTCACCTACAACACCTTCACCCGCGCCGGGCTGGACTCCTGGCAGGCGCGCTACGACTACGACTTCGCCGCCCTGGGCATTCCCGGCCTGAGCTTCATGACCCGCTATACCGACGGCCGCCACGCCAAGGCGGCGGGTATCGACAACGGCCGCGAGCGCGAACGCGACACCGATATCGCCTACGTGATCCAGAGCGGCCCGCTGAAAAACGTCAGCCTGCGTTGGCGCAACGTCACCTTCCGTTCCGGCAACGGCCTGACCAATGCCCTGGACGAAAACCGCCTGATCGTCGGCTACACCCTGGCGCTGTGGTAACAGCGCTTCCTGAAAGAATTGGAGGATACACCGATGTCTGCTGCCCCTACCTTGCAAAGCTTCATCGCCGGCCGCTGGATCGGCCAGCACGGCGCCCAGCCCCTGCGCAGCGCCATCGACGGCCACTTACTGGGCTACAGCCATGAGGAACGTCCGGACTTCGCCGAGGCCCTCGCCTGGGGGCGCCAGCAGGGCCGCACCGGCCTGATGGCCCTGGATTTCCAGCAGCGTGCAGCGCGGCTCAAGGCCCTGGCGCTGTACCTTGCCGAGCGCAAGGAGCAGCTCTATGCCCTGTCCCACCACAGCGGCGCGACCCGTGCCGACAGCTGGATCGATATCGAGGGCGGCAATGCCACGCTGTTCTCCTATGCCGGCATCGGTGCCCGCGAGTTGCCGTCGGGCAACCTGGTCCATGAAGGGCCGGCGATCCCGCTGGGCAAGCAGGGCCGGTTCGCCGGCAGTCACATCCTGGTGCCACGGGCCGGGGTCGCGGTGCATATCAATGCCTTCAACTTCCCGATCTGGGGGATGCTGGAAAAATTTGCCCCGACCTTCCTGGCCGGCATGCCCTGCATCGTCAAGCCCGCCACCGCCACCAGCTACCTGACCGAAGCCGTGGTGCGCCTGATCGATGAGTCCGGCCTGCTCCCGGCCGGCGCCCTGCAACTGGTGATCGGCAGCACCGGCGACCTGCTGGAGCGCCTGGACGGCCAGGACCTGGTGACCTTCACCGGCTCGGCGGACACTGCGGCGAAACTGCGGGTCACGCCCAACCTGATCCGCAACTCGGTGCCCTTCACCGCCGAGGCCGACTCGCTGAACTGCGCCATCCTCGGCCCGGACGTGAGCCCGGACAGCGAAGAGTTCGAGCTGTATATCAAGGAAGTCGCCCGGGAAATGACCACCAAGGCCGGGCAGAAATGCACGGCGATTCGCCGGGCCATCGTGCCGGCGAAGCATCTGGACGCAGTGGCGACCCGCCTGCGGGATCGCCTGGGCAAGGTGGTGGTGGGCGATCCTTCGGTGGAAGGCGTGCGCATGGGCGCATTGGCGTCCCATGCACAGCAGGCCGATGTCGGCGAGCGGGTCGAACAACTGCTGCAAAGCTGCGACCTGCTGTTCGGCGCCCGTGATGGTTTCGAACCGCGCGGTGAAGGCGTCGCCAACGGCGCCTTCTTCGCCCCCACCCTGCTGCTGGCGCGGGACGCCCATGCCGAAGGCGGCGCCCACGATATCGAAGCGTTCGGGCCGGTCAGCACCCTGATGACCTATGAAGACCTGGATGAAGCGCTGGACCTGGCTGCCCGCGGCAAAGGCAGCCTGGTGGCAAGCCTGATCACCGCTGACCGCACAGTGGCGGCCAGGGCCGTGCCGGTGGCGGCGGCCTGGCATGGCCGCCTGCTGGTGCTGGATGCCGAAGCCGCTGCCGAATCCACCGGCCATGGTTCTCCGCTGCCGCAACTCAAGCACGGCGGTCCGGGTCGGGCTGGGGGTGGCGAGGAACTGGGCGGGCTGCGCGCCGTGAAGCACTACCTGCAACGGGCCGCGGTACAGGGCTCGCCGAGCATGCTGATGGCGGTGACCGGCGAGTACGTGCGTGGCGCCGAGGTGATTGAAACCGACGTGCACCCGTTCCGCCGCCACTTCGAGGACCTGCGCGTCGGCGAGTCGTTGCTGACCCATCGGCGGACGGTGACCGAGGCAGACCTGGTGAACTTCGGCTGTCTTTCGGGGGATCACTTCTACATGCATTTCGACGAGATCGCCGCACGGGAATCGCAGTTCGGCAAGCGTATCGCCCACGGCTACTTCGTGCTGTCGGCGGCGGCCGGCTTGTTCGTCAGCCCGGCTCCCGGGCCGGTCCTGGCCAACTATGGACTGGATAACCTGCGCTTCATCAATCCGGTGGGCATCGGCGACACGATCCAGGCCAGGCTCACCTGCAAGCGCAAGATCGACCAGGGCAAGAAGAGCCCGCAGGGTATCCCGCAAGGGGTGGTGGCGTGGGATGTGGAGGTGACCAACCAGCTTGGGGAGCTGGTGGCGAGTTATGACATCCTGACCCTGGTGGTGAAGCGGGAGGGATAGACTGTGGATGCGGCGCGGTATCGACAAGGTCCGCGTCGCGTTTCGAGGCGCACCGGTAGGTTGGCACGACCAGCGTTTTCAATGCGCCAGCAGGCGCAGCCCATACAGATAGCTCCAGATAATCAACGGAAGTGCCAGCACGCGGCTCCAGAACCAGGGTGAATCCGGTTGCGTATCGCCGCTCCAGAACAGCACCACCAGAGCGAAACCCGTGGCCAGGCATAGCAGTACAACCAATGGCCAGCGAACCCTGCCCAGGAAATCCGGAGAGCCGCACCCGGACGCGCCATGTGCACCATGGCTACCGTCGATTTTTCTCATACCCTCGCCCCGAGAAATATTCCAGGCACGCACAGTAAAACATCTGACTTATCAATTTCGAGCCTCAAACAAACGAAGGGAAGTTTCCAGGAAAGCTTGAGAAACTTCCGAGCCAGGTGGTTATCCAGCGAGCCGTCGGAAGTGCGCCATGGGCCAGCTTCGCAACCATTGCTGCTGTAGCAACATAGATTCACCAGTGCCCTGCTGCCTGCCTAGCAACGACGCCGCAAAAATCCTGATTTATCCAATTGAATCAATGAGTTGAAAACATGGCATAAACCCTGCTCTACCCCTGCATCTGCAACGCTCGGGGAGAAGCAGCATGTTCCAGATCAATCCCATCACCAAGGGAATCAGCCTTAGCCTTCTGTTGGCGGGCCAATACCCGTTGGCCTATGCCGACGATGAAACCAGCACCACACCGGCGCTGAAAACCGTAACCGTCACCGCCCAGCACCGGGAAGAAACCCTGCAAGAGGTTCCGGTGGCGGTCTCGGCGGTCCAGGGCACCAGCCTGACGGCCGACGGCGTGCGCGCCATGGGCGATATCACCACGTTCGTACCCAACGCTTCGGCGAAGAATCCGGACGGCGACGGGCGCCCACGCTGGTACATCCGTGGCCTGGGCACCGGCGATACCGGTGCGGCCACGGTCTACCCGGTGGGCATCTATGCCGACGACGTGTACCTCAATGCCCCGGTGGCCGGCGGTGGGCCGCTGTTCGACCTGGAGCGCATCGAGATCCTGCGTGGCCCGCAAGGCACCCTGTACGGCAAGAACACCACCGCCGGCGCGGTCAATGTGATTTCCAAGAAACCGACGTTCGATACCGACGGCTACGGCACCATCGGCTTCGGCAGCAAGAACGAACGCATCCTCAACGGCGCCATCGGCGGTTCGCTGGTGGACGACCGCCTGGCCGGGCGGGTCTCGCTGTATTCCGAGGAGCGCGACGGTTTCACCCATAACCTGACCAACGACCAGACCTACGGTGACGTCAACAAGAAAGCCGTGCGCGTGCAGTTCCTGGCCAAGGTCAACGAGGATCTCGAAGCCCTGCTGAAGATTCATGGCCGTGAATTCAAGGGCGACGGCAGCAGCGGTTCGCTGCCCCTGGGGCGCTATTACAATGTCGGCTACCAGCGCCCTCACGGGCGCAAGATCGAGCTCAACACCAACGAAGACTACAAGCTCGACCACAGCGGCACGTCGCTGACCCTGAACTGGAACCTCGGCGACTACACCCTGACCTCGATCACCGCCTACGACCATATCCGCAACCAGTCGCTGACCGACGCCGATTACACCCCCTACGAGGTCAACGGGGCCACCGACAGCGATGCGACCTACGACCAATACTCCCAGGAGTTCCGCCTCGCCTCTTCGCCGCAGGAAACCCTGCGCTGGATGCTCGGTACCCACTACTTCCACGAGACCCTCGACAACAGCGCGGTGCGCAGCATCATTCCGGGCCCGACACCGAACGGCACCGGCTCCAACCAGACCGGCGGTACCGTGGATTACCGCAACCTCGACTACACCCACCGCACCGACAGTTATGCGCTGTTCGGTAACCTGGCCTATGACTTCACCGACAACCTGACCGTCACCGGCGGCCTGCGCTGGACCACCGAGAAAAAGGATATCGATCTCGACCTGACCCAGCTGACCCGTGCTACCGCGACGGGTCCGCTGATCCCGTTGACCGCCGCCGGCAGCAACGGCAATCGCGAGGAAAGCAAGCGCTGGGACGCTTGGACCTACGACCTGACCCCGGAATACCGGATCAACGACAACCTGCGGGTGTTCTTCCGCTACGCCCACGGCTTCCGCTCGGGTGGCTTCAACACCGGTCTGTCTACCAGCCTGGCGCAGTTGACCACGGTCGATCCGGAAGAACTGGATGCCTATGAGCTGGGCTTGAAGTCGGAGTGGTTCGACCATCGCCTGACGGTCAACGCCAACGTCTTCTATTACGACTACCAGGACATCCAGGTGAACCTGCTGACGGTCAACAGCGGCATCCTGACCACGGCGCTCACCAACGGCGCCAAGGGCAAGGTCAAGGGCGCGGAACTGGAGATCGAAGGCCAGCCCACCGACCGCCTGCATCTGCGCGGCGCGCTGTCGTTCCTGGATACCGAGTACACCGACTTCAAGAACACCAACCCCAATACCGGCGCGGTCACCGGCGACTACAGCGGCAACAGCTTCGTCCGTTCGCCGCGCTACGTGGTGTCCCTCGGGGCCGACTACACCCTGCCGCTGGACATTCCCGGCAGGCTGGTGGCCGGGGGCGATGTCAGCTTCCGCGACAAGGAATACTTCCTCGCCGACCGCCAGAGCAGTGCCGACGCGCCGCTCAACCAGCCCCACTACACCCTGGCCAACAGTCGCCTGACCTGGTTCAGCGCGGACGAGAAACTCAGCGTCACCGGCTTCGTCAACAACCTCACCGACCGCCGTTACCAGGTTCATGGCCGGCCCAACGGTACCGCCGGGCAATACGTGATCACCTACGGCGACCCGCGCACCGTCGGCCTGAGCGTTACCAGCCGTTTCTGACCCTTCGCTGACCGGCGATCCCGGGAGGGTCGCCGGCCCCCTTGCGTGTAACAGGAGTAGTCCCATGTACCGTCTCGCCCCCTTGACCGGCGCCATCGCGCTGGCCATCGGCAGCCTTGCCGTGCCCGTCGTCCAGGCCCAGGAGCCCGCCAGTGGCAGCGCCGCCAAAGACGACAAACTCGATACCGTGGTGGTGGTCGGCACCCGCCGCAGCGACGTTACCGCCCTGGAAAGCGCGGCACCGGTCGATGTGCTCAGCGCCGAAAAACTCGAAGAAACCGGGGCCAAGGACCTGTCCGGCGCCCTTACCGCGCTGTCGCCATCCTTCAGCTTCCCGCAATCGCCACAGGGCGCCTTCGCCGGGTCCATCGCCCAGGGCGCTTCGCTGCGTGGCCTGGCCTCGGACCAGGTGCTGGTATTGGTCAACGGCAAGCGCCGCCACAGCAGCGCCAACGTCACCCGCCAGAGCCTGGCCAACGGCCGCGGCGCCGCGGCGGTGGACCTGAGCCTGATTCCGCTGAGCGCGGTGTCGCGGGTCGAGATCCTGCGTGACGGCGCCGCCGCCCAGTACGGCTCCGATGCCATCGCCGGAGTGATCAACATCGTCCTCAAGGAAAACGACGATGGCGGCAACATCGGCTACCGCTTCGGCGGCTACGACAAGGGTGACGGCCTGCAGCGCAAGCTCAGTGGCTGGAAAGGCTTCGCCCTGCCCAACGATGGCTTCCTCACCCTGGCGTTCGATGCCGGCAACCAAGACCCGGCCAGCGATACCCGTCCGGACAACCGCATCTTCTATCCTGGCGACACCAGCGTTAATACGCCCCGCGAGCAGAACAACCGCTACCGCACCTGGAACTGGGGCTCGGGCGGGGTCAGCGACCAGTACAACCTCGTTGCCAACAGCGAGATCGGCGTCGGCGACGGCCTGACCGCCTACGGCTTCGCCACGTACTCGCACAAGAACACCGACGCCGAAGGCTTCTTCGACCCGCCCACCACCCTGCGCAGCAACTACGGCAGCGTCGCACTGTCGCGCTACCCGGACGGGCGCCTGCCGATCACCCGCTATGCCCTGGAGGACTACGCGGTCACCGGCGGCCTGCGCTACGAGGACGATCTGCTGGGCAAGTTCGACCTGGCGGCCAACTACGGCAACGACACGCTCAAGTCCACCGATCGCGACGCGATCAACCCTAGCTGGGGCGCCAACAGCCCGTACAACATCTACACCGGGGAGCGCGAGAACGAGCAGACCAACCTGACCCTCGACTGGGTCCGCGACTTCCCCACCGACCTTCTGGCCAAGCCGCTGACCGTTTCCGCGGGCCTGGCCTGGCGCAAGGAAAACTACACCCTGAGCGCCGGCGAGGCGGCGGGCTGGCAGAACGGCGCGCTGTTCAACACCCTGGACCCGGTCACCGGGCGGCGGATCCCCGGCTACTACTCGGGGATCACCAACGTCGACGCCGCCTCGCTGGAGCGCAAGGTATTCGGCGCCTACCTCGACCTCGAAGGGCAAATCACCGACAAATTCCAGGCCGGCCTGGCGGTGCGCTCGGAGCATTATTCGGACTTTGGCGACACCACCAACGGCAAGCTTTCCCTGCGCTACGACTTCACCCCGCAGATCGCCGCACGCGGCAGCATCAGCAGCGGTTATCGCGCACCGTCGCTGGTGCAGAGCGGTTTATCGTCGTTCAGCGTGCAGGTGGTGGAGCAGCCGCCGGGCAGCGGCAACTGGGTCGAGGTGCAACAGCGCACCCTGCGCGCCGACAGCCCGGAAGCGGCGTTGCTCGGTGGCCGGGCGCTGAAGCCTGAGGAGTCGACCAACTACTCCCTGGGCCTGGTCTGGCGACCATTGAGCAATGCTTCGCTGAGCATCGACGCCTACCGCATCGATATCGACAACCGCATCACCCTCTCCGACCAGTTGCCGGCCAGCGTGGTCGGGCCGATCTTCGCCGGTACGCCCTACGCCAACATCCAAAGCGCGGCGTTCTACACCAACATCGCCGACACCCGCACCGACGGCGTCGAGCTGAGCGGCCAATACCAACTGGACCTGGCAGCCTATGGCCGGCTCGACCTGAACGCCGGCTTCGCCAAGACCCGCACGCGGATCACCGACCTGCGCGATGTCGGCGGCATCAGCGGAGAGCAGATCGTCGGACGGGCCACCCAAGGCCTGATCGAGCATGGCACGCCGGACAACAAGCTGACCTTCAGCGCCAACTGGCTGTACGAAAACTGGGGGCTGACCGTGACCCAGCGGCGTTATGGCGAATGGAAAAGCCTGAACGCCAGCAACCCCGCGCTGGACCAGACCTTCAGCCCGCAATGGGTGACGGATCTGGACCTGAGCTATCGCTTCGACCTGGGCCTGAAAGTCTCGGTAGGCGCGATCAACCTGTTCGACAGCCATCCGGAGAAATTGAAAGGTGCGCAGTTGTACGGGGTGCCGAAGTATTCGATTACTTCGCCTGAGGGGGCGCAGGGTGCGTTCTATTACACCAGTGTGAGTTATGACTTTTAAACGGGGATGATCGAGAGCCGCCCCAGGCGGCTCTTCCAGCCTGTCGTCTGCTGTATTTGCTCGGGATCCGAGGCTATGGCATAAAACGCCATATCAGCCGAGTCATAAGCGGAGCCCCCAATGGCCACCCACAATGTCATTTTTCCCGATCCGATGGAGAAATCCATCTCGGAACTGGTCGAGAGCGGTCGTTACCAGAACTTCAGCGAGGCGGTACGCGCAGGCCTGCGCCTGCTGCTGGAGCATGAAGCACAAGAGGCGGCCCGACTGGAAGCTCTGCGCAATGCCACCTCCGTCGGCCTCATGCAGCTCGACGCCGGCGACTTCGATGAAGTCGACTCCAAGGACTTGGAGCATTATCTGGAGCGTCTGTGAAATTACGAATTTCAAGGCAGGCTCGCAGCGATATTGCCGAGATATTGCGCTTCACGCAGGACAGATTCGGAGATGGGGCAAGGCAGCGTTACCAGCAATTGCTTCAGGCAGGGCTATCGGCCATCAGTGAGGATCCCGAAAGGGCGGGAAGCATCGCCCGGGAAGAGATCGCAGCGGGCCTGCGCAGCCTTCATCTGATCTACTGTCGCCGGCAAGCGCGGGTACTCAAGCCTCGCCATATCCTTTTCTATCGGACAACACATGATCAGATAATCGAGGTGGCTCGCGTACTGCACGAGGCCATGGAATTAGCCAGCCATATGCGCCACGACGACTTGCACTGACTTTGGGCTGCAAGGCATTCAAGAGTTCGATCGATGCCCTGGCACCCGCCTCGAGCGCCCCGACAGTAAAACGACAAGGACCCTGTGGGAGCTGGCTTGCCAGCTCCCACAGGGTCCTTGTCGTTTTCTCGCCTGCCTGCTTAGTAGTAGGCGTTTTCTTTCTGCGAATGGTCGGTCACGTCGCGTACGCCCTTCAGCTCCGGAATGCGTTCAAGCAAGGTGCGCTCGATACCGTCCTTGAGGGTCACGTCGGCCTGGCCGCAGCCCTGGCAGCCGCCGCCGAACTGCAGCACGGCGATCCCATCCTCGACCACCTCGATCAGGCTGACCTGGCCGCCGTGGCTGGCCAGCCCCGGGTTGATCTCGGTTTGCAGGTAGTAGTTGATGCGCTCGTTGATCGGACTGTCGTCGTTGACCATCGGCACCTTGGCATTCGGGGCCTTGATGGTCAGTTGCCCGCCCATGCGGTCGGTGGCGTAGTCGACGACGGCATCATCGAGAAAAGGCTCGCTGACCGCGTCGATGTAGGCGGTAAAACTCTTCAGGCCCAGCGCGGTATCTTCCGGCTTTTCTTCACCTGGCTTGCAATAGGCAATGCAGGTTTCGGCATATTGGGTGCCGGGTTGGGTAATGAAGATGCGGATACCGATCCCCGGGGTGTTCTGCTTGGACAGCAGATCGGCCAGGTAATCGTGCGCGGCGTCGGTAATGGTTATGGCGCTCATGGAATTTCCTCACAGACTTGTCGGCAGTTTACGCCATGCGCGGCGACGAACAAAGTCCTAGCAATTAAGTCGGGATAAAAGAAGCCGTTAAGCGTCTAGAGGTTCTCGTAGCGGTTCATGTCCAGCACCCCCGCCTCCACCGGCTCGGTTTCCTTGATATAGCTGTTCAGGTCATGGAAGTACTGCCAGAACTGCGGGTGGCTGCGGCGCACGCCCCAGCGCATGACGATACGCTCGAAGCGGTCGTGGTCATCGCGTGCAGCCTCCATGTCCTCGACGAACTCGGGCACGTCGCTGGCCGGGATGTTGAACATGAAGTTGGGGTAGCTGCTCATCACTCCCGGGTACAGGGTCAGGGTGTCCAGCCCCGGCTGGTAGCGGTACGCCTCGCCCAGCATGAAGGCGACGTTACTGTGCGCCCGGTTGCGCAGCATGCTGTAGACCTGACGCTTGCCGCCCTGGCCTTCGATCCTGAGCATGGTCGCCTCGGGCAATTGCTCGATGACCTTGAGTCCGGCCGCAGGCCGTGAAGCCAGGCGGCTCAGCGATTGCTCGACATCACGGAACTCCTCGCTCATCTGCGGGCGCGAACAATAGGCGCCAGTGCAGCGGTTGATCGGGTCGGGCGCGGCATTCAGGCTGCCGCTGCGCTCGATCAGCTTGAGGCCGAAATCCCGCACCGGGTGGTGCGGATCGAGTTTCAAGGCGCTTGGGGTATCGGTGTCGATGTCCTCGTAGTCCATCCACATCTTCACCTTGCCGCTGTTCTGGTACCAGCTGCCGAGGATGTCGCCACGCTTGCCGGCCGGCATCAGGCGCAGGAAGTTGACCTCGGCACCATTGCGGATCAGGTCGAAGTACAGGCGGGTCTGGGCCTGGTGCGAGACGTTGCCATACACGTCGAAGTTGACCGCCAGCTGGTAATAGGTGCGCTCCAGCAACGGATAGTCGAACAGCCACATGGTCAGCGGCACGTCGCCGATCAGGCCCTTGGTTACCGAAGCGCTGTCGAAGTGGCGGAAGATGCTCAGCAGCGCGTTGTCGTTGCCGGCCCACAGGGTCGACCAGCTCGGTGGCGGCATCTCGGCATAAGTATCGCGGCGCAGGCTTTCGTAGTCGTTGCGCTTGTCGCGATAGGCATGCCACAGGCTCAGGATGCTGCCGACGTCATCGATCTGCCCGGGCATGGCCAGCAGCGGCGTCGCTTCGGCGCGGTACTTGGCGTCGGTGATATAGCGGTCGTGGGCCGGTTCCTGGAACAGCGCCCAGAAGTTGTCACGGATCACGTCGGTAGCAATCTGGCCCCGGCACACCGGGCCGCGGATGAAGGTGCGGACGAAATACTCGGCGTTATCCAGCATGAACTGGTAACGCGCCACCGCCGGGATCGCCTCGAAGGTCTCGAACGGGTTGGAACGATGCCGCGGGCCGTAGCCGGGCAGCGAGTCGGTGTGCCAGTTGCCGTTGTAGAACAGCTGCTTGACCCGCTTGAGCTTGTTGGGGCCCATCGGGTACGTGATGTGGGTCTTGTGCACGATCACGCCCTGCACCGGCAGCAGGCGGTAATAGAAGTCGGTGCCCGGCGGGTCGTTGGGGCGCCGGGTGACGATCAGGTCGATGGGCTGCCCGCTCGGCGTGCGCGAACGCACCCATTGGAAGAAGTGCCCCGGCTCGCCGCCGACGAAGTGCACATGAGCGAGGAACAGGTGCTCGTAGAGCCAGCGTCCCACCAGCGCTTCGCTGGCGCCAGGGCGGTTGAGCAACTCTTCCCATTCCTGGATCTGCGCCGCTTCGCTTGCGCTGGGGCGGATCGCTGCGCTTTCCACCGGCGCGCCCTGGGCCAGCCAGCGTTGCAGGGTGTTGTACTGGGCATCGCTGAGGCCGGTCACCGCCAGCGGCATGCCTTCCCGGGGATGGGCCTTGGCATAGGCATCGAACTCACCGGGCAGCGGGCAAACGTTCTCCCGGTTCAGGCCCAGGACGATGTCGTCGGGGATCTTCTCGTTGGGCACCAGCGGCTTGGCATGCCCCAGCTCCAGCATGCGCGCCATCAGCGCCGCCTGGTCCTGCTGGCGATCGATCACCGAGTTGAAGCCCAGGTGCCGCCAGCCCTGGTCGGTCTGGGCATCGAAGAACAGCCGGGTCGGGGTGACCGCCTGGCTGCGGTCGCCCTGGTAGACGGGGATTTTCGAAGCGCCGCGGCTGGCCCCCTCGGCGCTGCCGAGGTTGAGCTGGCAGGCGGCGTCGTTACAGGCGTGGCAGGCGACGCATTTCTCGGTGAAGATCGGCTGGATATCCCGGGTATAGGAGATCGCTGCAGTGTTCTGGGGTCCCTGCCCCAACGCCGCGCCACTGATGAGCAGTGCGAAGGCGGCGGCAATCAAGCGATGCACCATGTGCGGTATGTCCTGGATTGAAAAGGCTTTTTACGATTCTACCGGTGGGCCGCGGTGCCAACATGAATGAAATTCATGCAAATGTGCCATGCGTCAAAAAAGCGCGCAGCTTTGTTATCATCCCGCAACTTTCGTCCTTGTCCGACCCAGGTAGTTCCAATGTCCGACCGCAGCGCTCGTTTCCAAGCACTTCAGCAAGCACTCAAGGAGCGCATCCTCATTCTAGATGGCGGCATGGGTACTATGATCCAAAGCTACCGTCTTGAGGAAGGCGACTATCGTGGCACGCGCTTCGCCGACTGGCCGAGCGACGTCAAGGGCAACAACGACCTGCTGCTGCTCAGCCGCCCGGATGTGATCGCCGCCATCGAGAAGGCCTACCTGGACGCCGGCGCCGACATCCTCGAAACCAACACCTTCAACGCCACCCGCATCTCCCAGGCCGACTACGACATGCAGGAGCTGGTGTACGAGCTCAACGTCGAAGGCGCACGCATTGCCCGCCAGGTGGCCGATGCCAAGACCCTGGAAACCCCGGACAAGCCGCGCTTCGTGGCCGGCGTGCTCGGCCCGACCAGCCGCACCTGCTCGATCTCCCCGGACGTCAACGACCCTGGCTACCGCAACGTCACCTTCGACGAACTGGTGGAAAACTACATCGAGGCGACCCGCGGCCTGATCGAAGGCGGCGCCGACCTGATCCTGATCGAAACCATCTTCGACACCCTCAACGCCAAGGCGGCGATCTTCGCGGTGCAGCAGGTGTTCGAGGACGACGGCGTCGAATTGCCGATCATGATCTCCGGGACCATCACCGACGCCTCCGGCCGCACCCTGTCGGGACAGACCACCGAGGCCTTCTGGAACTCGGTGCGCCATGCCAACCCGATCTCCGTCGGCCTGAATTGCGCCCTGGGCGCCAAGGACCTGCGTCCGTACC
Source organism: Pseudomonas bharatica (assembly GCF_048586865.1). NCBI lineage: Bacteria > Pseudomonadati > Pseudomonadota > Gammaproteobacteria > Pseudomonadales > Pseudomonadaceae > Pseudomonas > Pseudomonas bharatica. The sequence goes on from NZ_JBMAWR010000001.1 coordinate 408,058, forward strand.
TGGAAGAACTGTCGAACAAGGCCGGCACCCATGTGTCCGCCCACCCCAACGCCGGCCTGCCCAACGCCTTCGGTGAATATGACGAAACCCCGGCGGAAATGGCCGTGGTGGTCGAGGAGTTCGCCGCCAGCGGCTTCCTCAACATCATCGGCGGCTGCTGCGGCACCACCCCGGGGCATATCCAGGCAATCGCCGAGGCAGTGGCCAAGTACAAGCCGCGGGCCATTCCGGATATCCCGAAAGCCTGCCGCCTGTCCGGCCTCGAGCCGTTCACCATCGACCGCCAATCGTTGTTCGTCAACGTCGGCGAGCGTACCAACATCACCGGCTCGGCCAGGTTCGCCCGGCTGATCCGCGAGGAAAACTACACCGAGGCCCTGGAAGTCGCCCTGCAGCAGGTCGAAGCCGGTGCCCAGGTGATCGACATCAACATGGACGAAGGGATGCTCGATTCCCAGGCGGCCATGGTCCGTTTCCTCAATCTGATCGCCGGCGAGCCCGACATTTCCCGGGTGCCGATCATGATCGACTCCTCCAAGTGGGAAGTGATCGAGGCCGGCCTGAAGTGCATCCAGGGCAAGGGCATCGTCAACTCGATCTCGATGAAGGAAGGCGTCGAAGCCTTCAAGCATCACGCCCGGCTGTGCAAGCGCTACGGCGCCGCCGTGGTGGTGATGGCCTTCGACGAGGTCGGCCAGGCCGACACCGCCGCGCGCAAGAAGGAAATCTGCCAGCGCAGCTACGACATCCTGGTCAATGAAGTGGGCTTCCCGCCGGAAGACATCATTTTCGACCCGAACATCTTCGCCGTCGCCACCGGCATCGAAGAACACAACAACTATGCCGTGGACTTCATCGAAGCCTGCGCCTATATCCGCGACCACCTGCCGTACGCGCTGTCCTCGGGCGGGGTGTCCAACGTGTCGTTCTCGTTCCGCGGCAACAACCCGGTGCGCGAGGCGATCCACTCGGTGTTCCTGTATCACGCCATCCAGAACGGCCTGACCATGGGTATCGTCAACGCCGGCCAGCTGGAGATCTATGACGAGATCCCGGCGGCGCTGCGCGAGAAGGTCGAGGACGTGGTGCTCAACCGCACCCCGGAAGGTACCGACGCCCTCCTCGCCATCGCCGACGACTACAAGGGTGGCGGTGCTGCCAAGGAAGTGGAGAACGAAGAGTGGCGCTCGCTGCCGGTGGAAAAACGCCTGGAGCACGCGCTGGTCAAGGGCATCACTGCCTACATCGTCGAAGACACCGAGCTGTGCCGCCAGCAGTGCGCGCGGCCGATCGAGGTCATCGAAGGCCCGCTGATGAGCGGTATGAACGTGGTCGGCGACCTGTTCGGCGCGGGCAAGATGTTCCTCCCGCAAGTGGTCAAGTCGGCTCGCGTGATGAAGCAGGCGGTGGCCCACCTGATTCCGTTCATCGAGGAAGAAAAAGGCGACAAGCCGGAAGCCAAGGGCAAGATCCTCATGGCCACGGTCAAGGGCGACGTGCACGACATCGGCAAGAACATTGTAGGCGTGGTCCTGGGCTGCAACGGCTATGACATCGTCGACCTCGGCGTGATGGTGCCGGCGGAGAAGATCCTCCAGGTCGCCCGCGAAGAAAAATGCGACATCATCGGCCTGTCCGGGCTGATCACCCCGTCGCTGGACGAGATGGTCCACGTCGCCCGCGAAATGCAGCGCCAGGACTTCCACCTGCCGCTGATGATCGGTGGCGCCACGACCTCCAAGGCGCACACGGCGGTGAAGATCGAGCCGCGCTACAGCAACGACGCGGTGGTCTACGTGACCGACGCCTCGCGGGCGGTGGGCGTGGCCACGCAGTTGCTGTCCAAGGAGCTGAAACCGGGCTTCGTCGAGAAGACCCGTGCCGACTACGTCGAGGTGCGCGAGCGCACCGCCAACCGCAGCGCCCGCACCGAGCGCCTGAGCTACGCCCAGGCCATCGCCGCCAAGCCGAAATACGACTGGGCCAACTACCAGGCTGCGGTGCCAAGCTTCACCGGCGTCAAGGTGCTGGAAAACATCGACCTGAAGGTGCTGGCCGAGTACATCGACTGGACGCCGTTCTTCATTTCCTGGGACCTGGCCGGCAAGTTCCCGCGCATCCTCACCGACGAAGTCGTGGGTGAAGCGGCGACCGCGCTGTACAAGGACGCACTGGAAATGCTCGCCAGGCTGATCGACGAGAATCTGATCAGCGCCCGTGCGGTGTTCGGCTTCTGGCCTGCCAACCAGGTGGACGACGACGATATCGAGGTCTACGGCGAGGACGGCCAGCCCCTGGCGCGCCTGCATCACCTGCGCCAGCAGACCATCAAGCCGGACGACAAGCCAAACCTCTCCCTGGCCGACTTCGTCGCACCGAAGGACAGCGGCGTCACCGACTATGTCGGCGGCTTCATCACCACCGCCGGCATCGGCGCCGAGGAAGTGGCCAAGGCTTACCAGGACAAGGGCGACGACTACAGCTCGATCATGGTCAAGGCGCTTGCCGACCGCCTGGCCGAAGCCTGCGCCGAATGGCTGCACGAGCGGGTGCGCAAGGACTATTGGGGCTACGCCAGGGATGAGCAGCTCGACAACGAGGCGCTGATCAAGGAGCAGTACGCTGGCATCCGCCCTGCCCCGGGTTATCCGGCGTGCCCGGACCACACCGAGAAGGCCACCCTGTTCCGCCTGCTCGATGGCACCGAGATCGGCCAGACCGGCCCGAGCGGCGTGTTCCTCACCGAACACTTCGCCATGTTCCCGGCGGCAGCGGTCAGCGGCTGGTACTTCGCCCACCCGCAGGCGCAGTACTTTGCCGTGGGCAAGGTGGAAAAGGACCAGATCGAGCGCTACAGCGCACGCAAGCAGCAGGATGTGGCGGTTAGCGAGCGCTGGCTGGCGCCTAACCTTGGGTACGAGAGCTGAGATCGGCTTGGGCCCTATCGCCGGCAACGCCGGCTCCCACAGGTTCCGCGGCGCACACGGACCTTGTGGGAGCAGGCGTTGCCGGCGATAGAGCCCTGAAGAACAACATCAAATCCACAGGCTAGACTCTGGAACACAACCCTCCCCAGAGAGCCCAGCCCATGGAAGATCCTCAAGGCAAGCCCCCAACCTTCTGGCAGCTCCTGCACAGCGTCCTCGCCGCCGCCTTCGGCGTGCAGTCCGGCAAGAACCGCGCCCGCGATTTCACCCACGGCAAGCCCTCGCACTTCATCGCCATGGGCACCGCCTTCACCCTGGTGTTCATCCTGATCCTCTACGGCCTGGTGCAACTGGCCATGCACCTCACCGCGCGCTGAAAACAAAACCGCCTGCGGGGTCCATGCCGCGGGCGGTTTCGTTGATTGCTGATCACGGTATTTTCAGCCAATGCGCTCCGTCACTGATGGCTGACCCAGTACACGGCTGTCACGACCACGAGCACGATCAGGCACAGGATTGCCCACGCATCGACACTGCTGTCGGTCTTGCCGGTTTTGGTCGGGTTTCCCATTGCATCGCCTCTTTTTGTAGTGGTTATGGGAATGCACACCCCCAGCAGTTAAGTTCAGCAATCCCCATTGCTCAAGCAGGGACTTTTACCATTCGGCGGAGAGTGGAATGGCGCTACAAACGCTAGCCAGTCTCACTTAGTCCAAATCGTTCTTTTCATATGCAAAAACATCACTTTTTCACATAAATACAACCTGCTATCGTTCCCCGGCTCCGCATCCGGAGTGCGCGGCCGTGCGCGCGATTAGCTGCAAGCAGCTTGAGAACAGGACCCCTATGTACGTATACGACGAGTACGATCAGCGGATCATCGAGGACCGCGTCAAGCAGTTCCGGGATCAGACGCGCCGCTACCTGGCCGGCGAGCTGAGCGAAGAAGAATTCCGCCCTCTGCGCCTGCAGAACGGCCTCTACATCCAACGTTTTGCCCCGATGCTGCGTGTCGCCGTGCCGTATGGCCAGCTGACCTCGCGCCAGACCCGCATGCTGGCGAAGATCGCGCGCGACTACGACAAGGGCTACGCGCACATCAGCACCCGGCAGAACGTGCAATACAACTGGCCAGCCCTGGAAGATGTCCCGGACATCCTCGCTGAACTGGCCACCGTGCAGATGCACGCGATCCAGACCAGCGGCAACTGCCTGCGCAACGTCACCACCGACCAGTTCGCCGGCGTTGCCGCCGATGAGCTGATCGATCCGCGCCCATGGTGCGAGATCGTCCGCCAGTGGACCACCTTCCACCCCGAGTTCGCCTACCTGCCGCGCAAGTTCAAGATCGCCATCAACGGCTCGAAGAGCGACCGTGCGGCCATCGAAGTGCACGATATCGGCCTGGAGCCGGTGCACAACGCTGCCGGCGAGCTGGGCTTCCGCGTGCTGGTCGGTGGCGGCCTGGGCCGTACCCCGGTGGTTGGTGCCTTCATCAACGAGTTCCTGCCATGGCAGGACCTGCTCAGCTACCTGGACGCCATCCTGCGCGTGTACAACCGTTACGGCCGCCGTGACAACAAGTACAAGGCGCGGATCAAGATCCTGGTCAAGGCCCTGACCCCGGAAGTCTTCGCCGAGAAGGTCGAGGCCGAGATGGTCCACCTGCGCGGCGGCCAGACCACCCTGACCGAGGCCGAAGTGCAGCGCGTCGCCAAGCACTTCGTCGACCCGGACTACAAGGCCCTGGACAACCTCGATGCGCAACTGGCCGAACTCGACCAGCAGCATCCGGGCTTCGCCCGCTGGCGCGCCCGCAACACCCTGGCGCACAAGAAGCCGGGCTACGTTGCCGTGACCCTGTCGCTCAAGCCGACCGGCGTCGCCCCCGGCGACCTGACCGACAAGCAACTGGACAAGGTCGCCGACCTCGCCGAGCGCTACAGCTTCGGCCAACTGCGTACCTCCCACGAGCAGAACATCATCCTCGCCGATGTCGAGCAGAGCCAGTTGCACGCGCTCTGGCTGGAACTGCGCGAGCATGGCTTCGCCACCCCGAACATCGGCCTGCTGACCGACATCATCTGCTGCCCTGGCGGTGATTTCTGCTCCCTGGCCAACGCCAAGTCGATCCCGATCGCCGAATCCATCCAGCGCCGCTTCGACGACCTGGACTACCTGTTCGACATCGGCGAACTGGACCTGAACATCTCGGGCTGCATGAACGCCTGCGGCCACCACCACGTCGGCCATATCGGCATTCTCGGCGTGGACAAGAAAGGTGAAGAGTTCTACCAGGTGTCCCTGGGTGGCAGCGCCAGCCGCGACGCCAGCCTCGGCAAGATCCTCGGCCCGTCCTTCGCCCAGGACGACATGCCGGACGTGATCGAGAAGCTGATCTCGGTGTACGTGGAAAAACGTACCGAAGACGAGCGTTTCATCGACACCTACCAGCGTATCGGCATCGACCCCTTCAAGGAGCGCGTCTATGCAGCGAATCATTAAGAACAACCAGATCGTCGACGAAACCTGGCACCTGCTGCCCAAGGACGTCACCCTGGACGAACTGACCAACTGCGACGACTACATCGTGCCACTGCAACTCTGGCGCGAACACGCCCATGCCCTGAAAGCCCGTGACGGCGGCCTGGGCGTGTGGCTGGACAGCGACGAGGAAGCCGAGGAAATCGGCGAAGACGTCGGTCACTTCCAGGTCATCGCCCTGAACTTCCCGGCCTTCACCGACGGGCGCAGCTACTCCAATGCGCGCTTGCTGCGTGATCGCTACAAGTTCACCGGTGAGCTGCGCGCCATTGGCGACGTCCTGCGTGACCAGCTGTTCTACATGGCCCGTTGCGGTTTCGATGCCTTCGCCATCCGCCCCGACAAGAACCCGGAAGACGCGCTGCAAAGCCTGAAGGACTTCTCGGTGACCTACCAGGCGGCTACCGATGAGCCGCTGCCGTTGTTCCGTCGGCGTTGATCGATCGACCGCTGAAATGAAAAAGCCCCGCCAGTGATGGCGGGGCTTTTTCATGGCGGACGCGGACCCTGTGGGAGCGGGTTCACCCGCGATTGCGTCAGTGAATTCACCCCACAGGGTCGGTGGTGCTCTGTCGAGCGGCATCACTTCCAGCGACTGATCCGGCTCCAGATCCCCAGCACGGTACTCTCCACCGCCCCGCTGGCCGCCAGCCCTACCCGCTCCTGCAGGCTCTTGCGCTCGGCAAAATGCAGGTGGTACAGGTTCGACTCCCGGGCCCGTTCGCTCAGGTATTCATCGCTGGTCTTCAGTTCATCCACCAGCTGCTTGTTCAGCGCCGCCACACCCAGCCAGACCTCACCGGTGGCCACTTCATCGATATGCAACTGCGGCCGGTAGCGCGAAACGAAGTCCTTGAACAGTTGGTGAGTCACGTCCAGGTCTTCCTGGAATTTTTCCCGGCCCTTCTCGGTGTTTTCGCCAAACACGGTCAGGGTGCGCTTGTACTCGCCTGCGGTCAGCACCTCGAAGTCGATATCGTGCTTTTTCAGCAGCCGGTTGACGTTGGGCAACTGCGCCACCACGCCGATCGAACCAAGAATGGCAAAGGGCGCGCTGACGATGCGCTCGCCGATGCAGGCCATCATGTAACCACCGCTCGCCGCGACCTTGTCGATGCACACGGTCAGCGGTATGCCGGCCTGGCGGATACGCGCCAGTTGCGAAGCGGCCAGGCCATAGCTGTGGACCATGCCGCCGCCGCTTTCCAGACGCAGGACCACCTCGTCCCGCGGCGTGGCCAGGCTCAGCAAGGCGGTGATTTCATTCCGCAGGCTCTCGGTGGCCGATGCCTTGATATCGCCGTCGAAGTCCAGCACGAAGACCCGGGGTTTTTCCTCCGCCGGCGCCTTCTTCAGTTTCTTCTGCTCCTTGGCCTGCTGCTTGCGCAGGGCCTTGAGCTGGTGCTTTTCCAGCAGCCCGGACTCCAGGCGCTCGCGCAGGTCCTTGTAGAACTCATTGAGCCGGGTGACCTGCAATTGCCCGCCGGCCTTGCGTCGGCCCTTGCCGCGCATGCCGGCGATGGCCGACAGCACGACCAGCAGGGCGATGACCAGGGTTGCGGTCTTGGCGAGAAAGCTTGCGTACTCTGCAAGAAACTCCACGATTTCTCCTTGTTGAACTGCGCACCGGGGCGCGAAAAACGATAGTGAAGCATACCGGCGTCAATCTGCCGTCGCTAGCGTAGGAAATGTCTGGCACCACAGTTCAAACGCCCTTTTCAAACGCTTGTATGTTTTTTCGTTGACACCGCAGGAATGGCAACCTAACCTCGCCAGATCCAACTTCCCGGGCAGACGACGTGGGCAGCATCTACCTGATACGACATGGCCAGGCCTCCTTCGGTTGCGACGACTACGACGTTCTTTCGTCGGTCGGCATGCGCCAGAGCGAAGCCCTCGGCGCCCACCTGGTCCAGCTCGGGCTCAAGCTCGACCGCTGCATCGCCGGCGACCTGCGCCGCCAGCAAGACACTGCGCTGCTTGCGCTCGGTGCAATGCAGGCGAGCGGGGTGAAGGTTCCCGACGTGGAAACCGACGCCGCTTTTAACGAATTCGATGCCGACGCGGTTATCCGCGCCCTGCTTCCCGCGTTGCTTCCCGAAGAACCCGAAGCCCTGAACGTGTTGCGCAATGCACGCGAGCACCGCGCCGAATTCCAGCGCCTGTTCGCCCTGATCGTGCAGCGCTGGCATGGCGGCCAGCACGACCGCGACGGGATCGAGAGCTGGGCGGCCTTCGTGCAACGAACGGGCGAAGGCCTGCAGCGCGTCCTGGAACAGGCCGCCGGCGGCGACAACATCGCCATCTTCACCTCGGGCGGAACCATCGCCGCCCTGCTCCACCGCATCACCGGCATCAGTGCCAGCCAGGCCTTCGAACTGAACTGGCAGATCATCAACACTTCGCTCAGCCAGCTGAAATTCCGCGGCAGCGAGGTGACCCTGGCCTCCTTCAACAGCCAAGCCCATGTGCGGCTGCTGAGGGTGCCGGAACTCGTCACCTGGCGATGAATCCGGCGCATAACGACCCTGCGTAACCGAAACCACTCAATAAGGAAAACACCATGAGCGACGTCGCCCAAGCCGTTGAAAAAATGAAATCCAAATTCAACCCGAGTGCTGCAGCCGGCCTGGACCTGATCTTCGGTTTCAACATCACCGACGAAAACAAGCACTACGCGCTGATCGTCAAGGACGGCACCTGCGACCTGCAGGAAGGTGAAAACGCCGACGCCAACTGCACCTTGGTGATGGACAGCGAAACCCTGAAGGGCATCGTCAGCGGCGAGACCGACGGCATGCAGGCCTTCATGGGCGGCAAGCTGCGCGTCGAAGGCGACATGATGCTGTCGATGAAGCTCAGCGAGCTGTTCCCGGCGTAACGACCACGCCCGTGACGAAGAAACCGAAGCCCTCCAGCGCTTCGGTTTTTTTTCGCCCGCAGCAGGCATCAGGAGCGTTGATCGACCGGCAACACCCGCGCCAATAAGGCATGGCAGCGCTTGGCAGGTCTGCACGCGATCATTAGATTAGCCAATGTTCCATGGCTACCAAAATAAGGAAAAGGCATGTCGCTCACCGATCAGTCCACCCAGGTCCGCCCCGGCGAGGAACTCGATTCCGCCCTGATCGACCCGTACCTCAAGGCGCATATCGCCGGCCTCGAAGGCACGCCGCTGATCAGCCAGTTCCCTGGCGGCGCCTCGAACCTGACCTACCTGGTCAGCTACCCGCAGCGCGAGTTCGTCCTGCGCCGCCCACCTTTCGGCAGCAAGGCCAAGTCCGCCCATGACATGGGCCGCGAGTTCCGTATCCTCAACCAGCTCAACGCCGGCTTTCCCTACTGCCCCAAGGCCTACGTACACTGCACCGACGAATCGTTGATCGGTGGCGAGTTCTACGTGATGGAGCGGGTCAAGGGCATCATCCTGCGCTCCGACCTGCCGCCGGAGCTGGGTTTCGACGCCGCGCGCACCGAGGCGCTGTGCAAGAGCTTCATCGACCGCCTGGTGGAACTGCACCAGGTCGATTACCACGCCGTGGGCCTGGCCGACCTGGGCAAGCCGGACGGCTACGTACAACGGCAGATCGAAGGCTGGGCCGGGCGCTACGAGAAAGCCCTGACCCCGGACGCCCCGCGCTGGGAAGCAGTGATCGCCTGGCTGCGCGAGAAAATGCCGGCGGACCACCCGCGCCCGGGCATCATCCATAACGACTACCGCTTCGACAATGTGATCCTCGACGCCGACAACCCGATGCGCATCATCGGCGTGCTGGACTGGGAAATGACCACCCTCGGCGACCCGCTGATGGACCTGGGCAACACCCTGGCCTACTGGATCGAAGCCGCCGACCCGGCGCCGGTGCAACTGATGCGCCGCCAGCCTTCCAATGCCCCGGGCATGCTGACCCGTCGCCAGTTCGTCGATTACTACGCCGAGCGTGCCGGAATCGAAATCGCCAACTTCGACTTCTATTACACCTACGGCCTGTTCCGCCTGGCGGGGATCGTCCAGCAGATCTACTACCGTTTCTTCCACGGCCAGACCCAGGATAAGCGTTTCGCCCAGTTCATCCATATGAACAAGCTGCTGGAGCAGATGAGCCTCAAGGTCATCGACGCCTCCAGCCTCTGAACGACTACAACAAGGAACCTGCCATGTCCAAGACCCACCTGTTCGACCTCGACGGCAAGATCGCCTTCGTTTCCGGGGCCAGCCGCGGTATCGGCGAAGCCATCGCCCACCTGCTGGCCCAGCAGGGTGCCCATGTGATCGTCTCCAGCCGCAAGCTCGATGGCTGCCAGCAAGTGGCCGACAGCATCGTCGCCGCCGGCGGCAAGGCCACCGCGATTGCCTGCCACATTGGTGAAATGGAGCAGATCAGCGCAGTGTTCGCGCAAATCCGCGAAACGTTCGGGCGCCTGGACATCCTGGTCAACAACGCCGCGACCAACCCGCAATTCTGCAATGTGCTGGACACCGACCTGGGCGCCTTCCAGAAGACCGTGGACGTGAATATCCGCGGCTATTTCTTCATGTCGGTGGAAGCCGGCAAGCTGATGCGCGAACACGGTGGCGGCAGCATCATCAACGTCGCTTCGATCAACGGCGTATCGCCGGGCGTGTTCCAGGGCATCTACTCGGTAACCAAGGCGGCGGTGATCAACATGACCAAGGTCTTCGCCAAGGAGTGCGCGGCGTTCGGGATTCGTTGCAACGCGTTGCTGCCCGGGCTGACCGATACCAAGTTCGCCTCGGCGCTGGTGAAGAACGATGCGATCCTCAATACCGCGCTGCAGCAGATTCCGCTCAAGCGGGTGGCGGATCCGAAGGAAATGGCGGGCGCCGTGCTGTACCTGGCCAGTGACGCGTCCAGCTATACCACCGGGGTGGCGCTGAATGTGGACGGGGGCTTCCTGTCCTGATTCCCCGGTGAAAGCAACGCGGACCCTGTGGGAGCGGGTTCACCCGCGATTACGCTAGTGAATTCACCGACGTCATCGCGGGTGAACCCGCTCCCACAGGTCCGCGATAACCCCGAAAGGCCACACAAAAGCCGACGACAGGCGTACCATACCCGCTTCCGGCGAGCCCTTCTCGCCAGCCCCTGTCGCACAAGAAATCCCCCCATGCCCTTCGAACTCAGCGTTGATCTCACCACCCTCGCCATCCTCGCCGCAGTCGCCTTCGTTGCCGGTTTCATCGATGCCATCGCCGGCGGTGGCGGCCTGCTCACCACGCCCGCCCTGCTGACCGCCGGGATGCCACCGCACCTGGTACTGGGCACCAACAAGCTCAGCTCCACCTTCGGCTCGGCCACCGCCGGCTTCACCTACTACCGACGCAAGCTGTTCCACCCGGCACAGTGGAAACATGCGCTGCTGGGCACCCTGGTCGGCGCCCTGATCGGTGCAGTGGTCGCCCATTACCTGCCGGCAGAATGGCTGAACAAGATGCTCCCGGTGATCGTCTTCGCCTGCGGCGTGTACCTGCTGTTCGGCGGCACGCCCAAGGCGCCGCTGGACGCCGACGTACCGATCAAGAAGAAATGGCAATTCCCCCAGGGCTTCACCCTGGGCTTCTATGACGGCGTGGCCGGCCCTGGTACTGGCGCTTTCTGGACCGTCAGCACCCTGCTGATCTACCCCATCGACCTGGTCAAGGCCAGCGGTGTGGCGCGCAGCATGAACTTCGTCAGCAACGCGGCGGCGCTGTCGGTGTTCATCTTCTCGGGTCAGGTGGATTGGCTGGTGGGGCTGTCGATGGGCTCGGCGCTGATGGTCGGCGCCTTCTTCGGCGCCCGAACCGCCATCAGCGGCGGTTCGAAGTTCATTCGCCCGGTGTTCATCACCGTGGTCCTGGCGCTGACCGTGCGCCTAGCGTGGCAGCACTGGTTCGGCCAGGCCTAGGCGACGCGCCACGTAGAGGTCGATCAGGTAGCGGGCAATGGAGCGCCCGGCGGGCAGCGGCGGCAAGGCGTCGACACGGAACCACCGGGCATCCTCGATCTCGTCCGGCTGCATGACGATCTCTCCGCCCGCATACTCGGCATGGAAGCCGAGCATCATCGAATGCGGGAATGGCCAGCACTGGCTGCCCACGTACTGGATGTTCTGCACTTCCAGCGCCACTTCCTCGCGCACTTCCCGCACCAGGCAATCCTCCGCCGACTCCCCCGGCTCGGCAAAGCCCGCCAGGGTGCTGTAGACGCCGGTGACGAAGCGAGGTGAGCGAGCAAGGAGGATCTCGTCGCCACGGGTCACCAGCACGATCATGCTCGGCGAGATGCGCGGGTAGCTGCGCAGGTCGCAGGGCTCGCAGTGCATGGCGCGCTCCCGCGGGACCTGGGTCATCGCCTGGCCGCAACTGCCGCAGAAACGGTGCTCTCGGGCCCAGGTGGCGATCTGCGCGGCATAGCCGAGGATCTTGTAGGTGTCGAAATCCCCTTCCAGCATGAACTGGCGCAGCCCGCGCCAACTGCAGCCGGGCAGCGCCTGGGCGCCGTGCAGCTCGACCAGGTAGACCGGCTGCCCGTCGTAGTGGCCGATGCCGTGCTCGAAGCGGATGTCCGGCTCCTGGCGCTTGAACCAGTCGCGCGGGAACAGCGCGCCATTGGCGTCCACCATGAATCCTTCGGCGCTGCGCACGACCACCAGGCCGCCGCTGACATTCGTATCCAGTACCGCAGTGGTCCAACGCGCTGACATCATCGATTCCTTAGCGAAGCCCGCCGGTCAATCGGCGAACTCCGGCTTCTGTTTGCTCATATGGGCGGCCACGGCCACCCGCAGATCGGTGGATTGCAGCATGGCGGCGTTCCAGGTGGCGATGTACTCGAGCCCGTCGTCGATCCGGTGATCGCGCATATAGCTGAGCATCTCCTTGGTGCCGGCCACGGCGATCGGGGATTTTCCCGCAATTTCGGCTGCGATGGCAAAGACTCCGTCGAGCAGCGCACCATGATCATCATAGGTACGGTTGACCAGGCCGATGCGCTGCGCCTCTTCGGCACCGATGGTGCGTCCGGTGTAGGCCAGCTCGCGCAGCACGCCGTCGCCGATGATACGCGGCAGACGTTGCAGTGTGCCGACATCGGCGGCCATGCCCATGTCGATTTCCTTGATGGAGAACTGCGCATCGCTGGCCGCATAGCGCATGTCGCAGGCCGAGACCAGGTCGATGGCGCCACCGATGCAGTAGCCCTGGATCGCCGCCAGCACCGGCTTGCGGCAGTTGTCCACGGCGTTGAACGAGGCCTGCATCTCGAGGATCTTGCGCCGCAGCAGGCGCGCGTTGCGACCGACATCCTTGCCCAGCTCGTTGGCCAGCGAGGCCAGCATCATCAGGTCGATTCCCGAGGAGAAATGCTTGCCGGCACCACTGATTACCACCACCCGCGCCTCGTCGGTCTCGTCGATCCACTGGAAGATCTCGACGATCTCGCGCCAGAAGGCGGCGTTCATGGCGTTGATCTTTTCCGGACGGTTGATCTGGACGTGGACGATATGGTTCGACAGCTCGACCTTGAACGCGGTGTAGTCGGTCATGGCGGCACTCCTTGAGCGGCGGATGTAGGAAGCTTCGGACTATATCCCACCCGACACACCGCGCTTGTGCCAAAAGCGGGACTGGAGCTGTTGATATTGCCCGGTACTTGCGGCACCGTGCGCAGGTCTTTGAATCATCAGGAAACATTTCATGCCACGCTCCCTGACCAGCGCCCTGGCCCACAACTTCCTTGGCCAGTCGCCGCGCTGGTACAAGGCCACGGTCGGCCTGTTCCTCGTGCTCAATCCGCTGTTGCTGGCGACCCTTGGCCCGGTGGCTACCGGCTGGGTGCTGGTGGTGCAGTTCATTTTCTTCCTCGCCATGGCCCTCAAGTGCTACCCGCTGATGCCGGGCGGTCTGTTGCTGGTCGAGGCGCTGCTGCTGGGGCTGGCAACGCCCGAGGCGCTGTACGAAGAGTTGCAGCACAACTTTCCGGTGATCCTGCTGCTGATGTTCATGGTGGCAGGTATCTATTTCATGAAGGACCTGCTGCTGTTTTCATTCTCACGTATTTTGCTAGGTATACGATCCAAGGCACTGTTATCACTGGCTTTTTGTTTCCTTTCTGCATTCCTTTCCGCGTTTCTCGATGCCCTCACCGTCACCGCGGTGATCATCAGTGCGGCGGTAGGTTTCTACGGGGTCTACCACCGGGTCGCCTCCGGCAACGACCCGCGCAGCGAGACCCAGATCGACATCGACCACCAGCTTCCCGAACTGGCACGGGAAGACCTGAACCAGTTCCGCGCCTTCCTGCGCAGCCTGCTCATGCATGGCGCCGTGGGCACCGCGCTGGGTGGCGTCTGCACCCTGGTCGGTGAGCCGCAGAACCTGCTGATCGGCCATGAGATGGGCTGGCACTTCCAGGATTTCTTCTTCAAGGTCGCCCCGGTTTCGCTGCCGGTACTGGTAGCGGGCCTGGTCACCTGCGTACTGCTGGAGAAGCTGCGCTGGTTCGGCTACGGCACCCGGTTGCCGGACAACGTGCGCCAGGTGCTGGCTGCCTACAGCGCCGAAGACGATGCCCAGCGCACGCCGCAGCAGCGCGCGGCCCTGCTGGTACAAGGCATCGCCGCGCTGATATTGATCGTCTGCCTGGGGCTGCATGTGGCCGAGGTCGGGCTGATCGGATTGCTGGTGATCGTGCTGATCACCGCCTTTACCGGGATCACCGACGAGCATCGCCTGGGCCGGGCGTTCCAGGACGCCATGCCGTTCACCTCGCTGCTGGTGGTGTTCTTCGCGGTGGTCGCGGTGATCCACCAGCAGCAATTGTTCACCCCGCTGATCCAGTGGGTGCTGGCACTGCCGGCGGAACAGCAACCGGGGATGCTGTTCATCGCCAACGGCCTGCTGTCGGCGATCAGCGATAACGTGTTCGTCGCCACCATCTACATCACCGAGGTGAAGCAGGCGTTCCTCGATGGCAGCATGAGCCGCGAGCATTTCGAGACCCTGGCGGTGGCGATCAACACCGGGACCAACCTGCCAAGCGTGGCGACACCCAATGGGCAGGCAGCGTTCCTGTTCCTGCTGACCTCGGCGATTGCGCCGCTGGTGCGACTGTCCTATGGGCGGATGGTGTGGATGGCGTTGCCTTACACCGTGGTCATGGGTGGATTGGGGTGGTGGGCAGTGACCTACTGGCTCTAAGAACCAAGCCTTGAAGAACGACGCGGACCCTGTGGGAGCGGGTTCACCCGCGATTACGATGGTGAAGTCACCGATGCAATCGCGGGTGAACCCGCTCCCACAGAGTACGCGTTACCCGCGCAAATCCTCGAAGAACACCTTCTTCCCATCCACCTGCAGCGAAGCCCGGGGCTGCCCGGCCTGATCAGCGCCGGGCTTCTCCACGTGCCAGTAGCAGTAGCGCACCGCCCGGGTAATCGCCACATAGGCCAGGCGCAGGATCTCCTCCTTCTGCGCCGTATCGAACGCTTCCGGGTCGCCGCTCTTGCCCAGCCCGGCCAGGCGATACACCTGGTTCTTGTACGGCGAACGGGTCACATACTGGCAATCACCAAGCATGAACACCGCATCCGCCTGCAGGCCCTTGGCACTGTGGTAGGTCAGTTGCTTCAGTCGGCGCTGCCCATGAGGCAAGCTAGAATCCACATTAACTACAGACTGAATATGATTTGAAATCAGTGACTTATCCACACTTCTTCGAAACAGGATCATGACCGAGTCACCCCGGTTGTAATGCTCGATCACCTGCTGCGCCAAGGCCGCCTCATCGCGCTCCTGCACCTGCACCGGCCAACACTCTCCAGCCGCCGGCCCCATGGCCCTGGCCTTCTTCCCGGCAATGGACGGCGCCGAGCGGACGACATGCTCCGCCGCATCGATGATGTACTGATGGCTGCGGTAGTTGTCGGTGAGCATCACCCGGGTGGTCGATGGCGCGACGAAGGCCTTGGCGAACTCCATGAAGTATTTCGGCGAGCTGCCCCGCCAGCCATAGATCGACTGCCAGTCATCCCCCACGCAGAGCAGCGAGGAATTCTGCGCCGCACGGCCGGCATGCAGGTCCGGGCCGCGACGGCGGATCTCCCGCAGGCTGGCGCGGATCCACGAGACGATCTGCGGCGAGACATCCTGGAACTCGTCGATCATCAGGTGCGCCATCGGCCGCAGCAGCGGGTCCGGGAGCAGGCGCAGGTTCTCCGGGTTGTTCTCGCCGAACAGGGCGAACATGCGGTTGTAGGTCATCACCGGCGGCGACTGGTCCAGCAGATGCTCCTCCAGGGCCTTCCAGTACAGGCTCAGGGCTTCGAAGAACAGTGCGTCGGTATCGCCCTGCGGGAAGCTCATGCCTTTCACCGCGACGCTGACGTCCAGCCCGAGGTTCTCGATAAACCCCGCCGCCCCGACAAAGGCATCCAGCAAGGGCATGGCGGCCAGCTCACCCTTGACCTTGTAGTCGAAGCCCGGGCCGGCCACCGCGTCGCCAGCCAAGGAAGCGGTGAGACGCCTGGCCTCGGCATAATTTCCCAACCAGATCACAGGCTTATCGCAGAAAGCTTGAAAAAGGGTGCGCTTGATCACCCACTCCGCCCACACCGGCAGCTTGGCGCCTGGGCGCTTGTAGTTCTGGTTCTCGCCCGGGTCGAAGCCGAGCACCACCCAGGCATCCAGCTCGGCGATATGGCCATGGAAATGGAAACGGCTGCCATTGATCTCGACGGTCTCGCGGCTCGGCTCGATGCCCTTGATCGGCCAGGCGCCAGCCCTGAACCAGAGATCCTCGATGGTGTCGCACAATTCCTCGTCGCGGCTGGCAGAGAGCTGGGTCACGGCGACACGCTTCTGCACGTCCGGGTGATCCTTCTCCAGCGCCTTGAGCTGCACCGCTTCGCGGCGCAGCCCGGCGATCAGCTCGGCGAAGCGCGGGCTGGCGCGCAGCAGGTCGCGGTAGCAGAGGTTGAGCTGCTGGCGCTGGGCATCGTTGATGCGCAGGTCGAAGGGGTTGCTCTCGGCATCGGCTTCGGCGCCCGTGGGCAGTTCGCTGCCGAGGGTCTCGAAGGCCCGTACCTGGCTGAAGCCCGGCAGGCTGCGCACCAGCGGCAGGATCCGCGAATGGAAGGTGCGTACCAGCTCCCGCGCCTGTACCGGGCTCAACGGCACCTGCCACTGGCTGAAGACCTGCAACAAGCGACTGATGAAGTCCTTGCGCGACTCGCGGGTGAAGGTCACCACGGTCATGGCGTCCAGCTCGTAGCCCAGGTACTGGCGCAGCAGCAGGATGCGCAATACCAGCGAGGTCGACTTGCCCGCCCCTGCACCGGCGATCACGCAGGTGGACGGGGTGTCGCTGAAGATCATCTTCCACTGCGCCGCACTCGGCTGCGCATGGGCCGGCAGACGCGCAGCAACATCCGCCTTGAAACGCTTCTTCAGCTCCGCTGTCAGCGGCAGCCGCCAGTCGTCGAACAGAGCCTCGTCGAGGCCCGGTACGCCATGCTCCTCGGCACGGGTATCACGGATCACCAGGACCTGGCGGCCAGCCTCGTAACCGACCGCGTGACCCTCATCGAAGCCTTCGCGCAGGCCTTCGGCGTGACCGGTGCGCTGGCCGGTGGCGTGGCCGAGGAACCAGGAATCGCGATGCTGCGCCCGCAGGCGGTTCAGGCCGCGACCGAGCAGGCGCGCGGTCAGGCGCCTGAGCCACGGCAGCTGGGCTGGCGGGGTGAGATCCTGGGGTTCCGGGGGAAGCTTTTCTGACACACCGACTCCGGCTGAACGAACACACAAGCCGGACGTTGTACCCCATTCGAGCCTGATGGGACAGGGCTGATTGTCTGTTGAATCAGGGGATTAGCGCACAGAGCGGAGAAACCCTGGCAGATCAGGCGCGCCCCTTGAGCAGGCCGTGGTTGACCAGCAGGGTACGCACGGCATTGCGCGTGATACCGAGCAGTTCGGCGGTGCGCAACTGGTTGAAGCCACAGTGGGCGAAGGCCTCGCGCACGATCAGGTCCTCGATATCGTTGAGCAGCGAATCGCCGGGGGTCTCGAACAGCCTAAGCAGTTGTTCGCGGATCACCTCCTGCGGCAGTTTGCTCACTGCGCCCGAGGCAGCGGACAAGGCACTGAGCCCGGCAGAGAACTTCAAGTGCTCCGGCCGTATCGGCTTGTCCCCGGCCACCAGCAGGGCCAGGTGCACGACGTTCTCCAGCTCGCGGATGTTCCCTGGCCATGGATAGTCCAGCAGTGCCTGGGCGGCAGACTCGGAAAGTATCGGTTCGGCGATCTTCAGGCGGGCGCTGTACAGCGCGCGGAAGTGCTCCACCAACGGCAGGATGTCCAACGGCCGCTCACGCAGGGGAAGCACCGCGACCTGGGCGACATTGATGCGGTAGAACAGGTCAAGGCGGAAATTCCCTGCCTCCACCGCCTGTTCCAGGTTGACGTTGGTCGCGGTCACCAGGCGGATATCGATCTTCACCGGTTTGCGTGAGCCGACCCGCACCACCTCCTGCTCCTGCAACACCCGCAGCAGCTTGACCTGCAGGGGCAAGGGCAGGTCGCCGATCTCGTCGAGGAACAGGGTGCCGCCGTCCGCCTCCTCGAACCAGCCAGCGCGGCGACCCGTTGCACCGGAGAAGGCCCCGGCCTCGTGACCGAAGAATTCGCTTTCGGCGAGGGTTTCGCTGATGGCGCCGCAGTTCACCGCGACGAACGCACCGCTGCGCCCGCTGGCGGCATGGATATAGCGTGCGACCAGTTCCTTGCCGGTGCCCGTCTCGCCATTGATCAGCACCGGCGCCTCGCTTGGCCCGACCCGCTGCAGGTACTCCAGCAACTGCCGCGAGCGCGGGTCGGCGAAGACCAGCGCCTTGGCGCGGATCGACAGCGGGTCCTTGGCGCCACTGGGCAAGGTCAGAATCGGGTTCGGCTGTCCCTGAAAACCGCTCATGGCAAATACGTCCCGGTGTCGAAATAGGAAAGCGGTCACTCTACCGCCCGCTCGCTTATAGCCAGAAATATTAAAAAGGCATTAGAAAATAACCTTTTACCCAGGTTGCTGGTTCTGCAACAAACTGCTCCGGCGATTGCTGGATATCCACCGCGACGCACCTCCAGCTTGTGTTGACTGTCATGAAAACGTAATGAAACCGGGCGATTCGACTGATGGCACAACGCTTGCTATCGCCCTGCCTGCTTACTCTTCACAGAGCGGCCCTTATTTGCATTTCTCAAGGGACACCCGCCATGCGCACAACACTTCGCAACAGCCTTCCATTCGGTCGTCACGCCTTGTTCGCCAGCGCCTCGCTGCTGGCCGGCACCGTCGCCCAGGCCGCCGAGCAACCGACCACGGCCCTGGCCTCGGTCACCGTCACCGCCCAGCGCCACGAGGAATCGGCCCAGGACATCGGTCTTGCGGTCACCGCCCTTAGCGGCGAGGCCCTGCAGGAAAAAGGCGTGACCAACGTCAACCAGCTGCAGAACTACGTGCCCAACCTGGATATCGCCCCGCAGTACGGCAGCGGCAACCCGCTGTTCCGCATCCGCGGCGTGGGCCTCAAGGACTACGGCAGCAACAACACCTCCACCGTCGGTGTGTACCTCGACCAGGTGGCGCTGCCCTACCCGATCCAGACCCAGGGCCAACTCTTCGACCTGGAGCGGGTCGAGGTGCTGCGCGGCCCGCAAGGTACCCTGTACGGGCGCAACAGCACCGCCGGGGCGATCAACTTCATCACCAACAAGCCGACCCGCGAGCTGCACGGCGGCCTCACCAGCAACTACGGTTCCTATAACGCCAGCAGCGTCGAGGGCTTCATTTCCGGCCCCGTCAGCGACACCCTGCGCGCACGCCTGGCCTTCATCACCGAGCAAGGCGGCGCCTGGCAGGACAACCGCGATACCGGGCAGAGCCTCGGCGACAAGGACACCACCTCGCTGCGCGGCCAGCTGGACTGGGACGCCAGCGACGCGATCAACTTCAACCTCAGCGTGCATGGTGGCAAGGACCAGTCCGACAGCCGCGGCTCGTACCTCTACCAGGGCCTCAAGCCCAACGCCACCTATGGCTCGCGCTACAGCACCATCGCCCCGGAGAGCAATGGCAAGAAGACCGGCTGGGGCCTGACCCAGGGCTTCGCCAACCTCACCGGCCTGTCGGTCAAGGACAAGCCGCACCGCGACAACGACAACACCGGCTTCGCCCTCACCGGCACCTTCGACCTGGACGACCACCTGAGCATCACCAGCATCACCTCCTCGGACCACTTCCGCCGTCGCGAGTACATCGACTGGGACGCCTCGGTGATCCCGCAGTCCGACGAGTACTTCGACTCCCAGGTCGAGGTGTTCTCCCAGGAGCTGCGCCTGGCCTCCCACGACAACGAGCGTTTCAACTGGCAGACCGGCCTGTATTTCGCCAAGGACCGCCTCGACGAGGAGTTCTACTCCGACTTCAGCGCCAACCTCGGCTACGGCACCTACACCTCCTACCAGCAGCGCTCGCAGACCTGGGGCCTGTTCGCCCAGGGCGACTACCGCCTGACCGACGACCTCAAGCTGATCGTCGGCCTGCGCCAGGAAAAGGAAAAGCGCGAGCTGGATGACTTCAGCACCCGCCGCATCCTGGTCAACAACGGCGCCTACAACCTTGGCGCCAGCACCTTCCCCGCTGCCGACAGCGACCTGGACAGCAATTCCACCTCCTGGAAACTGGGCCTCGAGTACCAGCTGACCCCATCGACCCTGCTTTACTCGACGGTCAGCCGCGGTATCAAGTCAGGTGGCTTCACCGCCTACAACTCCAGCTACGTCGAGCAGATCGCCCCGGTCAAGCCGGAGAAACTGCTGGCCTACGAAGTGGGCTTCAAGAGCGACCTGAGCGACACCCTGCGCCTCAATGCGGCGGCCTTCTACTACGACTACCGCGACCAGCAATACCAGTCCCAGGTATGGATCAGCCAGCAGGTTGGCAACGTCGGACGCCTGGTCAACATTCCCAAATCGAAGATCTACGGTTATGAGCTGGAACTGCAATGGCAGCCGCTTGCCGGCCTGACCATCGGCCAGTACTTCGGTACCAAGAAAGGCAAGTACATCGACTACCAGGGCTTGAACAGCACGGCCACCCGCGCGGTGGGCTTCGCCTATCCGGTGTACACCGACTTTTCCGGCTCCAGCCTGACCAACTTCCCCGAGACCAGCTACGGCGGCCAGGTCGAATATGCCTGGGAGATTCCCGGCTTCGTCCTCAGTGCGCAGAGCGACTACTCCTACCACGACAGCATCGCCGGCAGTAACGGCACCACCACCGAAGCCTACTGGCTGGCCAACGCCCGCCTCGGCCTGACCCCGGTGAATGGCAACTGGTCGGTGGCGCTGTGGGCACGCAACCTGTTCGACAAGAAATACGACCTGTACCACGGCTCGTTCCTCTCCAACGCCCAGATGGCCACGCCCGGCGACCCGCGTACCGTGGGCGTCCAGGCCAGCTATAAATTCTGAGGAGCGCCCATGACCTCCGACTTCAGCCGCCGCCAGGCCCTGCGCCTGCTGGCGGGGGCAGCCGCGGCGCCCCTGCTGCTGCGTTATGGCCGCGCCCTGGGCGGGATCGCCTCGCCTTTCCTGCTCGGGGTCGCCAGCGGCGATCCCTGGCCCGACGGCTTTGTCATCTGGACCCGGCTCAGTGCCGGCCTGCCTTACCCGGGCAATGAACTGGAACTGCCAGCCAGCGTGCCGGTGGATTGGGAAGTCGGGCTCGACCCGGACTTTCGGCGTATCGCCCAGCGCGGCCGCACCCAGGCCCTGGCCGTCAATGGCCATGCCGTGCACGTGGCGTTGCGGGGCCTGGCGCCTGGCCGCGATTACTGGTACCGCTTTATCGCCTTGGGCGAACGCAGCGAAGCCGGACGCAGCCTGACCCTCCCGGCGCTTGACGCCCGCCCGGAACGCCTGCGCCTTGGCGTGGCGTCCTGCGCCAACTACGAACGCGGGCTGTTCAGTGCCTACCGGCATATGGCGGACGAGCATCCGGACCTGGTGCTGTTTCTTGGCGACTATATCTACGAATACAGCAACGCCCCGGATACCCCCGGGCTGGCCCGCGCCTACAACGCCCCGGAGGCCACCGACCTGGCCGGTTACCGCTATCGCTATGCGCTGCACCGCACCGACCCGGACCTGCGCCGCCTGCATGCCGCCGCCCCGTGGATCGCCACCTGGGACGACCATGAGGTGCAGGACGACTATTCCCAGGTCTACTCCAAGGACCCGAAGATCAGCGTCGAGCGCTTCCGCCTGCGCCGGGCGGCGGCCTACCAGGCGTTCCTGGAAAACATGCCGCTGCGCCGCCCGTCCCTGGGCAGCAATGGCGGGCCACGAATCTACCGGCGATTCCGCTACGGCGACCTCGCCGCGCTACCGGTGCTGGACGGTCGTCAATACCGCTCCAGACAGCCCTGCTACCAGGCGCCGGCGTTCGGCAAGGGGCATATGGAAGGAGAAAGCTGCGTCGACCTGCGTGATCCACAGCGCACCCTGCTCGGTTTCGAACAGGAGCGCTGGCTCTACGACGGGCTGCGCCGTGGTGACAGCCGCTGGAACCTGATAGCCCAGGACCTGCTGGTCGCACCGTTGCGGGCGCAACGGCCCGGCGACGACGAGGCCCGCTACTGGACCGACACCTGGGACGGCTACCAGGCGGCCCGCGGGCGCCTGCTGGAGAACCTGCGCGACAGCCGGGTGGCCAATCCGGTGGTGCTCAGTGGCGACTACCATTCCTTCTGGGCCAATCACCTGCACGAGCGACCGGAGGACCCGGACTCTCGGGTGGTGGCGGCGGAGTTCGTCGGGACGTCCATCACCTCCAACGGCCCGAGCTATGAAGCGGTGCAGTCGATCCTGCTGGACAACCCGCAGATACGCTTCTATGACAGTCGCCCGCGCGGGTACCTGGCACTGGACCTGCACAGGGACCGGCTGGAAGTGCGGATGCAGGCGATCTCCGACCGGATGGACCCGGCGGCCAGCGTTTCGACCTTGAAGCGCTTGGTGGTGGAGAGTGGGAGCTCGCGGATCCAGGAAGCCTGAGGTCCTCGCGGCATGGGTATCTACACATCTTTTGAGGTAAGAAGGTCCGTCGGTAAATCGCATCAGGGCTGGCAGGTGCTTGTCATGACTTGTCCAGCGCCTTGAGATCGAGCGCCGCCCGCGCGGCGCATCGCCGGCAACGCCGGCTCCCACATAGCCTTTGGATGTTCGGCGATCTACCGCGGGGAGACTGTTGGGTTCGACACGGTATCGCGTCGTACAAGCAAGGCGATCACTATGGCCTGTCAGGCATAGGTACGTTGCAACAAAATGTGGGAGCCGGCGTTGCCGGCGATGCGCCGCGCGGGCGGCGCTCGATCTCAAGGACGCTGAAGATCTATCGGCTTGCGCCTGGTGCGCCATAACGCGGTTCTATGACCGGCAGTCACCTAGATCACCGACGCCGGCTCAACCGTCCCCAACCCCGCCACCAGCGCCTCGAACGCCGCCAGCACCTCCTCCGGTTTCTCCAGCATCAACTGATGCCCGCACCGCTCCAGCACCCGGAACTGCGCCCGGGGCAACTGCCGGGCCAGTTCCTCGCCGCCGCTTGCCGGAGTAAGGCCGTCGCGGTCGCCGGCCAGCACCGAGATCGGTACCTCCAATCGCGCCAGCGCCCCGGCGTCCGGCCATTGCGCATGGGCAACCAGGGCCTTGAACACGTGCAACGAGTTCCCCTGGGCCAGCCTGTCTTCATAGTCCACCAGCGCCGGGTCTGCCTCGGGATGCCAGGCCGCCTCGCGGAAACCCCGGGCCAGGCGCGGCCTCAACCACTCCAGGATCCATACCGGCAGGTTCAGCAGGCCCTTGCGCTTCAACGGCCGGTGCAACTGGCTGCCCAGCAGGAGGGCGGCATCGATGCTGACCGCAGGCGCCGCCAACAGTGCGCTCAAGGCCAGCCCGGTGCCGAATGAGTGGGCAACGATGACATTGCGCGCCCCGCCAAATCGCCGCAGGACTTCCAGTTCATCCGCCACCAGCTCGTCCCAGGCGTAGGCCCGGGCAGCGCCGGGCCGGTCACTGGCGCCATGCCCCAGCAGGTCCCAGGCCACCAGGCTGTAGCCCTGCGCCCCCAGGGCCTGCCACAGTTCGCGCCATTGATCCTTGTTGCCACCGCCGCCATGCCCGAAGAACACCACGGTATCGCCGCCGGCCTGGCGGGCCACACTCAGATAGCGGCCCGGCCGGATCTCCAGGCGTTCGCCGCGCACGCGCGGCAATTGGGAAAAGTCAGCCATGGGCCGTCAATACCTCGTTTGATTGGAAGGGAACGGGGCGGGAAAGCCCCAGGTGATCACGCAGGGTCCGCCCCTGGTAACTGCGGCGGAACACTCCACGGCGCTGCAACTCGGGAACCACTCGCTCGACGAAGGCGTCCAGCCCGCCAGGCAGGTACGGCGGCATGACATTGAAGCCATCCGCTGCCCCCTCGACGTACCACTGCTCAAGGCAGTCGGCGATTCGCTGCGCATCGCCAATCACCACCAGATGCCCGCGCGCGGCTGCCATGCGCAGGTACAACTGGCGAATGCTCAGGCCTTCGCGGCGGGCCACGGCGATCAGCAGGTCGCGCCGGCTGACCCCGGAATTGGTCCCCGGCAGTTCCGGCAGCGGACCGTCGAGCGCATACCCGGACAGATCGGTACCGCCCGCGATATCCGCCAGCAACGACAACCCCACCTCGGGCTGCACCAGCGCCTGCAGTTGCTCGAACTGGGCCTCGGCCTCGACGTTGCTGTCGGCCACGATGGGCAACACACCCGGCATGATCTTCAGTTGATCCGGGTGACGCCCGTAGCGCGGCAACAGGCTTTTCAGCTCGCGATAGAACGCCTTGGCCCCGGCCAGCTCGGGCTGGGCGGTAAAGACCATTTCCGCATGGGCCGCCGCCAGCTCGCAGCCGGCCTTCGAGGCGCCAGCCAAGACCTGCACCGGCGCCACGCCGCTGGCCGCCCAGCGCGCCCTGACCCGCTCCAGGAAATCCCGCGCCAGTACATAGCGCCGGGCATGTTCGAAATGGGTTTCCCGGCCGAAATTGAAGGCCTCCCCGGCATTGCTCGAGGTCACCAGGTTCCAGCCCGTGCGTCCGCCACTCAGGCGCTCCAGCGAGGTGAAGGCGCGGGCCACGCTGTCGACACTGTTGTAGGACGTGGTCGCGGTGGCCACCAGGCCGATCCGCTCGGTGACCGCTGCCAGCCCGGCCAGCAAGGTCAGCGGTTCGAAATGCTCGGTGCGCGACATCCGGCCCAAGGCCTCGAGCCTGCCGGGCAGCATGGCCAGGGTGTCGGACAGGAAGATCGCATCGAAACAACCGCGCTCGGCGGTCTGCGCCAGTTGCCGGTAATGCTGGAAATCCAGGCCGCCATCGGCCTGGGCATCGGGATGACGCCAGCCGGCCACATGATGACCGGTGGCCATGAGGAAGGCATTGAGGCTCAGCATGCTGCCACCTCCGCCAGCGACGCCGGGCTGCGCTTGAAGCCGCCAAGCAGGCTGCGGGTGTAGGGATGCTGCGGCTGCTCCAGCACCTGCGCCGTCTCGCCGGCCTCCACCACCTGGCCGCCTTTCATCACGGCGATGCGGTCACACAACCGCGCGGCCACCCGCAGGTCGTGGGTGATGAACACGATGCTCAGCTTCAGACGCCGCTGCAGCGACTCCAGCAATTCCAGGATCTGCACCTGGATCAACGCGTCCAGGGCCGAAACGCATTCATCGGCGATCAGGATCCTTGGCTGCACCGCCAGGGCCCGGGCAATACCGATGCGCTGGCGCTGGCCTCCGGAAAATTCATGGGGGAAACGCTGCAGGGCCGTGGCCGGCAAGCCCACCAGTTCCAGCACCTCCCGCGCCCGCCGTGCTGCCTCCTCGCGCTCGACGCCCTGGGCCAGCGGCCCGGTCATAAGCTGGGTCTCGATGCGCTGGCGTGGATTCAACGAGGCGAACGGATCCTGGAAGATCATCTGCACCGCGCCGCGCAAACCGCGCAGGCGAGACTCGGACAAACCGGCCACCTCGCGCCCCTGCCAGCGGATGCTGCCGCTATCCACCGCAAGCAAGCGCACCAGGGCCTGGCCCAGGGTGGACTTGCCCGACCCCGACTCACCGACGATCCCCAGGGTCTCGCCTTCGGCCAGGCGCAGGTCGACCTGGTCCAGCGCCCGCGTACTGCGCCGTCCCCACCAGCCGCTGCGGCGGCTATAGCTTTTGGCCAACTGGCGCGCCTCCAGTACCGCCTCGCGCCCGTCCAGCGTCGGGCGCGGATGCAGGGCGCTGGCGCTGGCCGCCGCAAGCAATTGCCGGGTGTAATCCTGCTGTGGCTGCTGCAATACCTGCTGCGCCGTGCCCTGCTCCACCAGATGCCCCTTTTCCAGGACCAGCACACGGTCGGCAATGGCCTCGACCACCGCGAAATCATGGGTGATGAACAGCATGGCCATGCCCTTTTCCCGCTGGATCCGCCGCAGCAGCGCGAGGATTTGCGCCTGGGTGGTGACATCCAGCGCCGAGGTCGGCTCGTCGGCGATCAACAGCAGCGGATCGAAGGCCAGGGCCATGGCGATCACCACCCGCTGGCGCTGGCCGCCGGACAGTTCGAACGGCAGTGCATGCTGCAGGCGCCCCGGATCGGGCAGGCCGACATAGCCGAGCAGATCGAGAATCCGCTGGCGCCGTTGACCCCTGTCCCTGACACCATGGGCCTGCAGGGTTTCTTCGATCTGCCGGCCGACGCTGAGCAGCGGATTGAGCGCACTCATCGGTTCCTGGAAAACCATGCTGACCGTTTGGCCGCGCAACTGGCGCATGGCCTCTTCACCCAGCCCGGCCAGGTCTTCTCCACGAAAGCGGATATGCCCGGCCTCGACCTGCGGGCCAGCCGGCAGCAGGCGCAGCAGGGCCTTGGCCAGCATGGACTTGCCCGAACCGGACTCGCCCACAACGCACAGGCATTGCCCGGCCTCGAGGGTCAGGGACAGGTCATGCAGCGCATGGCTGCGGTCGGCACCGGCCGGCAAGGCGATGCGCAGGTGTTCGATGTTCAATAACGCGCTCATAGGGAATCTCCTGGCCGGCGAGCCGCATCGAAGGCGACCCGCAGGCCTTCGCCGACGCGGTTAACCGCTAGCACGCAAAACAGGATCGCCAGGCCCGGCAGCAGGCTCATCCACCACGCCTCGCGCAGCAGGCCGCGGGACGCATTGATCATGTAGCCCCAGCTCATCGCCTCCGGATCGCCGAGGCCGAGGAAGGCAAGCGCCGCCTCGGTGAGGATCGCCGTGGCCATGACAAAGGTCAGGGTCACCAGCAACGGAGCCAGGGCATTGGGCAGGATCTGCCGGAAGACGATGGCCAGCGGCGATTGCCCAAGCACCCGGGCGGCCTGGACGAACTCGCGCTGGCGCAGGCTGAGGAACTCGGCGCGCACCAGGCGCGCCACCGCCGGCCAGGCCACCAGGGCAATGGCGAGGACAATGGAGTACAGCGACGGCTCGAGGATCGCCACCAGGATCACCGCCAGCACCAGTTGCGGAATGATCTGGAAGAACTCGGCAATGCGCATCAGCAGCCCGTCCAGCCAACCGCCGAAATAACCGGCGACGGCACCGATCAGCAGGCCGGCAAGCAGGGTCGCCAGGCTGGCGAGCAGCGCCACCGCCAGGGATACCCGGGCGCCATACAACAGGCCGGCGCCGAGGTCGCGGCCGAGCAGGTCGGTGCCCAGCCAGTGGTTGCCATCCTGCAAGGGCCCAAGCAGCGGTTGCGCGGCCATTTCCCAGGGGTCGCCCTGGCTGAGCCACGGCGCCGCCAGGGCCAGCAGCCCCAGGAGCAACAACCAGGTCAGCCCGAGCAACGCCGAGCGCTGGGCGAGAAAACGTCGCCATGGAGACGCAACATTCATGTGCCCTGCCCTCCAGCACCGATTCGCGGGTCCAGCCAGCGGCACAGCAGATCGGTGAGCAGGTTGAAGCCCACCACCAGCAGCGAGATCAGCAGGAAGCCGCCCATCAGCACCCCGTAGTCACGTTGCGCCAGGGCGTCGTACATCAGCCGGCCGATACCCGGCCAGGAATACACCACCTCCACCAGCAAGGCACCGCTGGCCAACTGGCCCAGTTGCAGCCCGGCGAAGGTCACCACCGGCAGCAAGGCATTGCGCAGCACATGGCCGAACAGGATGCGCCGCGCACGCAGGCCCTTGGCCCGGGCGGTATGGACATACTCCTGCTGCAGGGCTTCGAGGGTCGCGGCGCGGGTCAGGTGGATATACAAGGCCAGGAACAGGAAGCTCAGGGACAGGCACGGCAGCAGCAGGTGCTTCAGGCGGTCGCCCAGCCAGGCCGCGCCGTGCAGGTCGCGGGCGACGCTTTCCATGCCAAAGGCCGGCAGCCAGTCAAGGTGCACCGAGAACAGCAGGATCAGCAGCATCGCCAGCCAGAAGGTCGGCACGGCGTAGAGCAGCAGCGCACCCTGGGAAATCACCCCGTCCAGCCAGTGCCGGCGCTGCCGCGCACGGGCGGCGATCACCCCGAGCGTGACGCCCAGCAGTGACGAGAGCACGAAGGCCGAGCCCATCAGGCTCAGGGTCGCCGGCAGGCGCTCGGCCAGCAGCGACCACACGCTGGTCTGGTTGCGGTAGGAGTAGCCCAGGTCCAGGTGCGCCACCTGGCCGAGGTAGAGCAGCAACTGCTGGAGCAGCGGCTGGTCAAGGCCCATCTGCTGGCGCAGGTTGGCGATAAAGGCCGGATCGTCGACCCCGGCCTCACCGGCCATCAGCAGCGCCGGATCACCCGGTGCCAGGCGGATCAACAGGAAGCTCAGGACCAGCACGCCGAACACCATCAGGCCGGCACGCCCCAGGCGCGTAACGAGGGACACCAGGCCATTCATGGCGTCGGTGCGTCGAGGTAGACGCTCTCGTAGTCTTCGTTAAGGCTGGTGGCGGTGCGCAACAGGTTGTGCACCTGCTTGTGGTACAGGGTCGGATAGCGCATCTCGAAGATCGGTGCGATCGGCAGGTCCTGGTTCAGCAGGTTTTCCAGTTCGCTGTAGAGTTTCTGCCGCTGCGGACCTTCGGCGGTGTCGACGACCTGGTTCCACAGGCGATCGGCCTCGGGATTGTTGTAGCCGCTGACATTGGCGAAGGGCGACGTCTTGAGGATGTAGTCGGAGCGGTAGAGGTAGGCGTTGGTCAGGTACGGATCGCCGATCTGGAAGATGAAGTTGTAGGTCAGGTCGAAGTCCCAGTCGCTGACCCGCTGGAACCAGGTAGCGGCGTCCGAGGTAACCACCTGGACCTTGAAGCCCAGTGGCTGCAAGGCCTGCTTGGTGTATTCGGCCAGGCGCTCCCAGGCGCCGCCCTTCTCGCCGTTGAGCAGGCGGATGCGCACTGCGCCGACGTCCACCCCGGACTCGGCGATCAGCGCCTTGGCCTTCTTCAGGTCGTAGGCGTACTGCGGCAGTTGCGGGTCGTGATACGGCGTGCTGGACACGAATGGCCCCTGGGACACCCGTCCGGCACCGAAGAAAATGTTGTCGACGATGAACTGGCGGTTCAGCGCCGTGAGGATGGCCTGGCGCACCTTCGGGTTATCCAGGGGTGGCTTGCGCGTATTGATCTGCAGGAAGGCCAGCCCGGCATACAGTTCGTAGCCCTGCTCCGAGGCCACCACGTCAGGCAACGCGCCGAGGCGCTTGAGATCGGAGTAGTCGGCATCGCCGGCGCGCAGCACCTGCACGTCGTTGCGCTCGAAGGCGGCGGAGCGGGACGAACCGTCGGGAATCACATGGAAGACCACCCCGTCCAGGTGCGGCAGGCCCTGTTTCCAGTAGTGCGGGTTCTTCGCCAGCTTGATGTAGGCGCCGCGTTTCCACTCCTGGAAGACGAAGGGCCCGGTGCCGACCGGCTTGAGGTTGTAGGGGTTGGCGCGCAGATCACTGCCCTCGTACAGGTGCTTCGGCACGATCGGCCGCAGCCCGCTGCCCAGGGACGAGAGCAGCGGCGCGAAGGGTTTCTTCAGGTGGAAGCTGACCTGCAGCGGCTTGCTCGAATCGATGGCGGCGACGAACTGTTCGAAGATCGAGCCGAAGCGCTTGTCCACCTCCGGATAGAAGGTGTTGAAGCTGAACAGCACGTCCTGCTCGGTGAATGGCTTGCCGTCGTGCCAGGTCACGCCTGGTTGCAGGTCGAACGTGTAGGTCAGGCCGTCAGGAGACACGCTCCAGCTTTTCGCCAGGACCGGTTGCGGCTTGAGGTCGGTATCGAAGGTCAGCAGCCCTTGCAGGACCTTGCCGCTGACGTACTGGGTGGATACATGGGTGACCACCCCGTGCATCAGGGAGGGCGGCTCGGGCTGGGCGATCAGGTTGAGGATGCCGCCGTCCTGCGGCGCGGCCTGGACAGTGCTGCCGAACATTGCGACGCAGGTGAGCACGGCGAGTCCCAGCCTTTTCAGAGCGTGACGCGGGGGGTGTTGGGGCGCAGGCATGGTAACTCCTTGGCAAATGGTCTGCCGGGGATTTTGCAAGCGCTATGCCATGGCCCTGGCGCACCGTGGATACGGGGGCCAAGCACAGGAACAAAGGCCCTGGCTGGTGAAAAAGCCGCAGAGCGCTGACGGGAATGTGGAAAAAGCAGCAGCGCGATCGAGGCCATGGCCCGGTTTCAGGGGCCGCACGACGCTGGCACAGGGTTTGCCCTGCATTGGTCAACGCCACGCCCCTGTGCTCATTCGACCTTCTAGCGGACTGCTCCCATGCCCCACGACTACCTAGGCAACCCCCTCGACACCGACGACCAGCATGCTCGCCAGGGACTGGACGACTTCATCGGCGGTTTCATCGGCTACCACCCTCGCGCCGAAGCCATCCTGCCCACTGCCGATCGCCATCCGCAATCGGCACTGAGCAACGCCCTGGCCGGGATCCTGCTGATGTTCAGCGAATCTCCCGAAGGCCCGCTGCTGGCCGGGAAATACCGGCAGCGCGCCGCTGCGGTCGCCACGCCCCACCCCCGGGCCGCGCTCTACCTGGCTTTGCTGGACGCCTGGATCGACGATGACCTGGACCGGGTCCTGGGCCTGGGCGAGCAGCTTCTCGACACCTATCCCCGCGACCTGTTCGCCGCCAAGCTGACCCAGTACATCGAATTCAACCGCGGCAACTGGCCGGCCTTGCTGCGCATCGCCCTCAAGGCCGTTGCCGCGGCCCCGGAGATCGCCCAGAGCCACGCCATGCTGGCCTTCGCCTACGAACAATGCCACCTGCTGGAAGAGGCCGAAGCCAGCGCGCGCCAGGCCCTGGCGATCCAGGCCGACGAGCCCTGGGCCCAGCACGCCCTGGCCCACGTGATGCTCACCGCAGGCCGGATCGAGGAAGGCATCGCCTTCCTGCAGGAGGTCAGCGGGCACTGGGAAGGCCTGAACTCCTTCATGTACACCCACAACTGGTGGCACCTGGCGCTGTTCCACCTGGCCCGCGGCGACGAGGCGCGGGTGCTGGAGATCTACGACCGGCACGTGTGGGGAATCCTGCCGGAGTATTCCCAGGACCAGGTCGGCGCGGTCTCGCTGCTGGCCCGCCTGGAGATCGCCGGAATCGACGTCGGAGCGCGCTGGCAGGCGCTGGCGCCCTATCTGCAACTGCGCCGGGGCGACACCGTGCAGCCGTTCCTCAGCCTGCAATACCTGTACGGCCTGGCGCGTGCCGACAAGCTCGAAGCGGACCTGCTGTTCGCCGCCCTGGTCGAACGCAGCCGCCAGGCCCCGGACTTCAGTCGCGCCGTCTGGGCCGAGGTCACCCTGCCCCTGGCCGAAGGCCTGCTGGCCCATGCCCGTGGCGATCACGCGCGCGCTGCACGCCTGCTTGCCGGCAGCCTGCCGCGACTGAACGAGATCGGCGGCAGCCACGCCCAGCGCGACCTGTTCGCCCAGATAGAACTGGATGCGCGGCTACGCAGCGGGGATTGGGCGGTCGCCCAGCAGTTGCTGGAACTGCGCCGTCGCTATGATGGCCTGGACGTGCCGAGCAACCGCCATCTGCAACGGGTGTATGCCGAGCTGGGCCTGCCGGTGCTGGCACAGCAGGCCCGCCAGCGGGTCGAACAGGTGCTGCTCAACCGCGCGCAGCGTGCACACCCCGGGCGATAGCCCGGGCCACGCAATCGGCGGCAGCGGAACCGATGCTGCCGATGCTGACCTGGCGCCGGGCGCCACCACCCAGTTCCACGGCCCCGGTGGCCAGGGCGAACACCGTATCGCCATCGAAGGGCAGATGCGCCGGCCGCACCGCCCGGGCAATGCCGTCCTGGGCCATGATCGCCACGCGCTTGCACTCGGCGGTGCTCAATTGTGCGGTGCTCGCAACCACTACCAAGGTGGTATTGGCCCCGGCCTGCAAGCGCCCCATCGAATCCAGGCGCGACAGCTCGGGGATCGGGTCGCTGCAATCCTGGTCGCCGGCCGGCCGCACCCCACCGAATTCCCCGGCAATCTCCCAAGGCCAGGCCCAGAACGTGCGGCCATCGGGCATGTACACCGAGCCGATGGGGTTGGCCACCACCAGCGCGGCGACCAGCAGGCCGTCGCCAAGGTCCAGCGAGGCCGTGCCCAGCCCACCCTTGAGCACCCCGGCCATGGCCCCGCGCCCGGCACCGACCGCGCCCTGGGCGATTTCCGTGCCGGCATTGGCCAGGGCCTCGAAGCCCAAGCGCCGGTACGGCGGCTCCAGGCCCCATTGCTTGTCGCCACCGTTGGCCAGGTCATGCAGTACGGCCGAGGGCACGATGGGGATCGCCGGGGCGCCGGCCTTCAGATGCAAGCCGACGCCCTCGGCGGACAAGGCCGCCGCCACCGCATCGGCAGCGCCCAGGCCGAATACCGAACCACCGGCAAAGACCAGTGCATGCAACTGGCCGACCATGTTCTCCGGCTCCAGCGCCGCCGACTCGCGCCCACCGGGCCCGCCGCCGCGGATATCGATGCTGGCGGTGCAAACGCGGGCGGCGCGGATCACCGTGACGCCAGTATCGACCCGAGGATCGGTGGCATGGCCGACAGTCAGGCCGGGAATATCGGTAAGGGCGTTGCGGGGACCGGGAAGCGGCATACGGGTAATCCTGATAGGTCGTGGTACGGGGTGGTCAGCAAGTGATGTGCCAGGCCGATGATTGATGTTGGTTTTCAGGACTTTATCGCTGGCAAGCCAGCTCCCACAGGGTCCGCAGCGGTGACTTGCCAGCGATTGGAGCGGCAGGGCCACCGCCGTCCCGACTGTAGAAAAACCAGCAGCCTGCCCTCGGCATCGCTGAAAAAACACCAGCCAACGGCACCACCAAGCTCCAACCCGCTGTTTTAAAAGACTTTTCACGCCTGGCACAGGCCTTGCTCTGCCCCCTCCACCAGAGCTTGCCCCAACAAGCCGACCTTCTACCGACCTTTCCGGAGTAAGCCCCTTATGCGTTCCTCGATCCGCACGGCCTTGCGGCCCCCTCGCAAAGCCTTCGCCTACAGCCTGCTGTTCCTCGCCCTGGCCGAAGCGCTACCGGTGCTGGCCGCCGACAACCCGCTGGACACCGTGGTGGTCATCGGCAACCGCGGCCAGGCCAGGACCCTGGCGGAAAGCCCGGCGCCAGTGGATGTGATCTCGTCGAAACAACTGCTCGCCACCGGCCAGGGCGACCTGACCCGGGCCCTGAGTCGCGTGCTGCCCTCCCTCAACCAGCCGGCCTCGTCCGGCTTCGGCTCGACCTCGGTGGTTCGCCCCATCAGCCTGCGCGGCCTCAACGGCGACCAGGTGCTGGTGCTGGTCAATGGCAAGCGTCGGCACAACAGCGCCCTGCTCAACAACGGCACCTACCTCAACTCCGGCTCGCAGCCGGTAGACCTCGACATGATCCCCACCGCCCTGGTGGACCATGTCGAAGTCCTGCGCGACGGCGCCTCGGCCCAGTACGGCTCCGACGCCATCGGTGGCGTGGTGAACATCGTGCTCAAGCAGACCGACCACGGCGGCAGTGTCTCCACCACCTACGGGCAGAACTACGAAAACGGTGACGGCGAGACCAACCGCCAAACCGGCAACGTCGGCCTGGCCCTGCCCAACGACGGGTTCATCAACCTGGCCCTGGACGTCAAGCAGCAGAAGGTGTCCGACCGCTCCGACAAGGCGCCGTACACCGACAGCGCCGGCAACACCAGCCTGCAGCACACCTACTACGGTACCGGCCTTCCGGAAGCACGCAACTTCAGCCTCGGCTACAACGCCGAACTGCCGGTCAACGACAGCCTGAGCCTGTATTCCTTCTCCACCTACACCCGGCGCAACTCCGAAAAACCCCTGGCCTTCCACCAGCCGGCCAGCTTCGACGGCATCGCCACGCCCTTCCCGGAAGGCGTGGAAGACACCCTGCGCTTTATCGAAAACGACTTCCAGGTGGCCTTCGGCGGCAAGGGTACGGCGCTGGGCTGGGACTACGACCTGTCTACCACCTACGGCCAGGATCACGCCGAGGCGACCCTGCGCCACACCTACAACCTCAGCTATGGCGCCAGCTCGCCGACCTCGGTGGACACCGGGGTGAAAACCTTCAGCCAGTGGACCAACAACCTCGACCTGACCCGCGCCTTCGACCTTGGCCTGGCCAGGCCTACCCAGGTTTCCTGGGGCCTGGAGCAGCGCTACGAGAACTACAAGATCGGCAAGGGCGATTATGCCTCCTATGCCAGCGGCCCCTTCACTACCGGGGCCAGTGGCAACCCGATCGCCCCGGGGACCATTTCCGGCGCCGGCACCACCCCGGCCGATGCCGCGGAAAAAGGCCGCACCAGCCTCGGCGCCTACGCGGAAATCGGCCAGGACCTCACCGAGAAGTGGCATGTGGACCTGGCCGGGCGCTACGAGGACTACAACGATGGCTCCGGTACCACCAGCAACGGCAAGTTCTCGACCCGCTACCAGCTGACCCCGATCCTCGCCGCGCGCGGGACCTTCAGCACCGGATTCCGCGCGCCGTCACTGGCCCAGCAGATCTATAGCTCGACGTCCCAGAGCAACGTCAACGGCAACCTGATCGACTACCGCAACGTCGCGGTGGATTCAGCCGTGGCCAAGGCCCTTGGCGCCACCACGCTGAAGCCGGAGAAATCCACTAACGTCAGCCTCGGCCTGACCCTGCAACCGAGCGACAACACCTCGATCACCCTCGACGCGTACCAGATCAAGATCAAGGACCGCATCGCCCAGACCGGCTACCTCGGCGGCACCCCGCAGATCGATGCGATCCTCGCTGCCGCTGGCCTGGCCACCAACCAGTCGGTGACCTACTTCACCAACGCCCTGGACACCACCACCCGTGGCATCGACCTGGTCGGCGACTATCGCCAGGACCTCGGCGCCTGGGGCGGCGTGCGCTACAACCTGGGCTTCAACTGGAACACCACCGAGATCGACGATATCCACGCCTCCTCCGTGGCCCGGCAAGCCCTCGGCCCGACCGGCGGCTACGACCGCCAGCGCCAGGGCAACCTCAAGCACGGCCTGCCGGAATCCAAGCTGCTGCTCGGCGCTACCTGGTCCTTCCAGCAACTTGAGCTGAGCCTGAACCTGACCCGCTACGGCGAGTACACCCAGTACGGCACCCTGGAGACCTACGACCGCACCTTCTCCCCGGCCTGGATCACCGACCTCAACCTGGACTACCACCTGACCAAGGACCTGACCCTCACCGCCGGGGCCAACAACCTGTTCAACAAGTACCCGGAGCGCACCCACCTGGCGAGCAGCTCGGGCGGCTTTCCTTATGGCAACTTCTCGCCCTACGGCACCACCGGCGGCTACTGGTACACCGGCCTGAGCTACAACTTCTGACCCGCGGCCCTGCCAGCCGCGTGGCTGGCAGGACTTTCGCCTGACCTACGGGAGCCCTATCCATGACCCGTCGCACCGATCAACTCAAGCTGGGGGCGTTTCTCGCCAACAGCGGTCACCATGTCGCCGCCTGGCGCCACCCCCTGGCCCAGGCCGATGCCAGCCTGGACTTCGAGCACTTCAAGGCCATAGCCCGCAGTGCCGAGCGCGGTCGCTTCGACGCGCTGTTCGTCGCCGATGTGGTCGCCCTCTGGGGCCATCACCTCGACGCCCTGAGCCGTACCGCCCGCGGCGAGCATTTCGAGCCGCTGACCCTGATGGCTGCGCTGGCGGCAGTCACCGAGCACATCGGCCTGATCGCCACCGCCACCACCAGCTATAACGAGCCGTACCATATCGCCCGCAAGTTCGCTTCCCTCGATCACCTGTCCAAGGGCCGTGCGGCATGGAACCTGGTGACCTCGGTGGTTTCCGACGAAGCCTGGAACTTCGGTCGCGAAAGCCATATCGAGCACGCCGACCGCTACCAGCGCGCCGAGGAGTTCCACGATGTGGTCAAGGGCCTGTGGGACAGCTGGGACGACGATGCCTTCCCGCGGGACAAGGCCAGCGGCCAGTACTTCGACCCGGACAAGCTGCATACCCTGAACCACCGCGGCAAGCACTTCGCCGTGCGCGGCCCGCTGAACGTGGCCCGACCGCCCCAAGGCCATCCGGTGCTGGTCCAGGCCGGTGCCTCGGAGCCGGGCAAGGCCCTGGCGGCACGGGTCGCCGAAGTGATCTTCGCCTCGCACCACGAACTGCCGGCGGCACAGGCCTTCTACCAGGACATCAAGCAGCGCGCCGCCGCCCTCGGTCGCGACCCGGACCATATCAAGATCCTCCCCGGCGTTACCCCCTTCATCGGCGAGACCCGCGAGCAGGCCCAGGCCCTGTTCGACGAATTCCAGGCGCTGATCGACCCGGTATTGGGCCGGCGTCTGCTGGCCGACACCCTGGGCGAAGATATCGACCTGTCCGGCCACGACCTCGACGGCCCATTGCCGGACACCCCGGTGGGACAGCGTGGCAGCCGTCGCGACCAGGTGCTGGAAGTGGCCCGACGCGACAACCTGAGCATCCGCCAACTGTACCTGCGCCTGGCCGGGGGCAATCCGGTGATCGGCACGCCGGAGGATATCGCCGACACCTTCGAGGCCTGGTTCCAGGGACGTGCCTGCGACGGGTTCA
Source organism: Pseudomonas bharatica (assembly GCF_048586865.1). Lineage (NCBI taxonomy): Bacteria > Pseudomonadati > Pseudomonadota > Gammaproteobacteria > Pseudomonadales > Pseudomonadaceae > Pseudomonas > Pseudomonas bharatica. The sequence continues at coordinate 444,733 of NZ_JBMAWR010000001.1, forward strand.
ATGTGTTCTTCCCGTATTTCCCCGGTTCCATCGACACCTTCGTCGACCGGGTGATCCCCCTGCTGCAGGCGCGTGGGCTGTTCCGCCACGAGTACGAGGGCCGCACCCTGCGCGAGAACCTCGGCCTGCCGCGTCCGGCCAACCGCTTCAGCGCCAGGCAGGAGGCCCGCGCATGAAGACATTGCCCGGCCTGCTCCTGACCCTGGGCTGCCTGGCCGCAAGCCCGGCGTTCGCCCTGAATATCCTGCTGAGCAATGACGACGGCTACCAGCACCCGAACATCCGCGCGCTCTACACCACCCTCAAGGCAGCCGGGCACGAGGTAAGGATCGCCGCGCCACAAAGCGAACAGAGTGCGCGGGGCGGCGCCTTCCTCTACGGCCGCGAAGTCCGGGTGGGACGCGACAGCGACCCGGCCTACCCCGACAGCTACTACATCAGCACCCATGAAAGCGGCGTGTGCAGCAGCCCGGCCTGCGCCGGCCAGGCGGTGCAGATCGAGATCAGCGGTACGCCAGTCATGGCGCTATTGATGGGCCTGAAGAAGATCCAGCCGAACCCGGACCTGGTGATCGTCGGGCCCAACCCCGGCAACAACGTCGGCGCCATCAACAGCGCGTCGGGCACCTTCAATGCCGCCAGCTTCGCCGTGCGCGCCGGCTATCCGACCCTGGCGGTGAGTACCGACCTCAAGGACAAGGACCCGCAACGCATCGCCCGCCAGGTGCTGACGCTGGTGGAAGCCCTCGACCGGCATCGCCAGCCCGATGGCAGGCTGTTGCCGGCCGGCCTCGGCCTGAACATCAACTTCCCCGCCGACAACACTGCGCTCAAGGGCGTGCGCCTGACCCGCATCGGCAGCTACGTCGGCTTCGACACCCTGTACACCGACGACCTCGGTCCGCTGTTCCCGGCCCAGGCGGGCAAGCCGGGCATCAGCTTCCAGCGCAGCGCCCCGGCGACCCCGGCGCAGCAGGACGACGAAGCAGTGTGGCTGGCCAGGGGTTACCTGACCATCAGCCCGTTCAACGGCCAGTTGCAATCCAGCGACCAGGCCGGCGCCGCCCGTGCCCTGGCCGCCCTGCCCCTGATCAGCGAGGACACACGACCATGAGTGGCGGATTCTCCCTCGGTTTTCTAAGCCGGGTGTACCGGACCGAGTACAACCCCCGGGTCTACCGGGAAACCCTGGAACTGTTCGAAGCAGCCGAGGCACTGGGCTTCGACAGCGGCTGGGTGGCCCAGCACCACTTCGCCAGCGAGCAGGGCCGCCTGCCTTCGCCGCTGGTATTGCTCTCGGCGATTGCCCAGCGTACCCGGCGCATCGGCCTGGGCACCGGGATCATCGTCCTGCCCCAGGAGCCGGCCCTGCGTCTGGCGGAAGACGCCGCGGTGCTCGACCTGCTGAGCAACGGGCGCCTGGAACTGGGGCTGGGAGCGGGTTTCGACCCGGACACCTTCAGCGCCTTCGGCCTTGCCCACGAACAGCGCCATCGGGACTACGAGAACAACCTGCAACGCCTGCAGACCGCCCTTGGCAACGGCCCCCTGAATCATGACGGGCTGCGTCTGCAACCACAGGCTCCGGGCCTGGGCGGGCGCCTCTGGGAAGCCACCTCGCGGGTGGAACTGGTGGCGGCCCGCGGCAACGGCCTGATCATGGCGCCCAACCCGCACCTGCCAGCCCAGGCCGGCGTCGAACTGGTCCAGCGCTACCGCGACGCCTGGACCGGCGACAACGGCACCCCGGCGCGTATCGCCCGGGTCCAGGGCGTGTTTCCGCTGGCCCACACCCCGGGCTTGCACGAAGACATCCAGCGCTACCTCGCACGGCAGAAAAGCATCGGTGTCTACCAGGGGCCGGTGGACGGCGACTTCGAGGACATCCTGCAACGCCTCGGCGTGCTTCACGGCGCGCCCGCAGCGATCGTCGAGGGCCTGGGCAGCGGACCGCAGCTGGGCCGCCACGATCACCTGATCGTCCAGGTGCAGAGCGCCAGCACGCCGCTGGGCGACGCCATCCGCGCACTGCAGATCATCGCCGAAGAGGTGGCTCCGGCCCTGGGCTGGCGCCCCGCCGTGACCAGAACCGCCAAGGAGTTTTCCCTGTCATGAGCACTGCCCCTTTCCGCCCGCCGTTCAAGCTGGGCTTTCTCACCCATGCCTTCGGCGAAGATGCGCAACAGACCTACCGTGACCTGCTGGAGCAGTTCGAAGTCGCCGAAACCCTGGGCTTCGATGGTGGCTGGATTGCCCAGCACCACCTGAGCAGCGGCTTCGGCCGCCTGCCCTCGCCGCTGCTGGCCCTGGCCGCCGTGGCCGAGCGCACCCGGCATATCGAGCTGGGTACGGCGGTGACCGTGCTGCCCTTCGAGGACCCGGTACGCCTGGCCGAGGATGCCAGCGTGCTCGACCAGCTCAGCGGCGGCCGGGTGCAACTGGGCCTGGGCAGCGGCGGCGCCAACCTTGACGGTTTTTCAGCGTTCGCACGGGACGCCGGGCAACGCCAGCAACGCTTCATCGAGGACCAGCAACGCCTGCAGGGGCTGCTCAACGGTGACGCGCTGTTCCCCGGCAGCGCTCTGACCCTGCAACCGCCCGCCCCCGGCCTGGCCCGTCGGCTCTGGCATTCCCACGGCAGCCTGGACGGCGCGCGCTATACCGCCAGCCAGGGCAACGGATTTCTCCTCGGCACCGCGACCCATGATCCACTGACGGTGCAGAAGCCCCTGGCCGAGGCCTATCTCGAGGCCTGGGACCACCCGACGGAGCTCCCGCGGATCGGCGTGGTTCGCGCGGTCTTCCCCGCCGCCGACCGCGCCAGCGCCCAGGCCGAGCTGGCGGTGGATATCGAGCGCCATGTACCGCGGCTGCAGCGGGAGGGCCTGATCGAACAGGCTATCGACCTGGAAGAACACCTGCGCCTGCTCAATGTTCATCACGGCCATCCCGACGAGGTGATCCGTGGCCTGCGCGAGGATCCCTCGGTGCTACCCTACGCAGACTATCTGATCGTGGTGGTCCAGGCCGAGAGCTCCAGCCAGGAGCAGGTCCTGCGCCGCCTGCGCATCGTCGCCGAGACCATCGCCCCGGCCCTCGGCTGGCAGCCGCGGCCTGTCCAGCCGGGGGCGGCGGTGAGATGATGGCACTTCCCCTGTTCTCTCTTGCTGCGGAGCCTGTGCATGGCCCTTGAATTCAGCTGGCAACTGCCGCTCTGCACCCCGACACCCACGCCGGGCCAGTGGATCCAGTTGGCCCAGGCAGTGGAATACGCCGGACTCGATGGCCTGTGGATCCCCGGCGGCGCACCTTGTGCCGACAGCCTCGGAGTGGCTGCCGCACTGTGTGCCCACACCCGCCACCTGCACCTGAATGTCAGCGTACCGCCAGAGGTGGTGCTGCCCGCCGCACTGGCCAGCACCCTGCAAAGCTTGCAATCGATCAGTGCCAACCGCGTCCGCCTGCACCTGCCCGATGGCGACCGTGACAGCCTGCGCCAGGCGTTCGGCGAATGGCTCAACCGCGACCAGCGCAACGAGCGTATCGGCGAGTACCTGGAGATCCTCCAGCGCCTGCTTCGGGGCGGGGACAGTGGCTTCAACTTCAGCGGCCGCTACTTCCAACTGGAAAACGCCGGCTTCGCCCGCCGCCCCCTGCCCGCCCCGCCCCTGATCCTCGACGACAGCCATGATGCCCGCCTGATCGCCAGCCACGCCGACCTGTGCCTGCTACGGTCGGCGCCACCGGCCTGGCTGGAGCAGGAAATCCAGCGCCTGCAGGGGCGAACGGGCTTCGTTTGCAGTTTCGGCCTGATTCTCGGCGACACCGAGGAACTGGCCTGGGAAGTTGCCGCACAGCGCTTCCCGGGCCCTGCCGAGCCCGCGGGCAGCGCAGCGGTGCGGCGCCTGGCCCGTGACCGCCAGTTGGAGGTGCATCCCAACCTGTTGCAACCCGGCCCCGGCCAGCCACTGTACCTTGTGGGCAACGCCCGGCAGATCGCCACGCGCCTCGGCGAGCTGCACGGCCTGGGCATCGAACATATCGTCATCCAGGACCAGCCGGCGGTGGCCGAAGTCCTGCGTTTCGGCGAACGGATATTGCCCCTGCTCCGGGAGCAGGGCCTGCGCAAGGAGCGCCAGCGTCATGAGCGGTGAACGTCGCAAGTCCCTGGAACTGAACTGGTTCCTGCCCACCAATGGCGACGGCCATCACCTGACCAGCAGCGGCCTGCCCAAGGTCGGCCTGTTCCAGCAAGGCGAGCGCGAGCCGAACCTCGACTACCTGCGGCAGATCGTGCGGGCCGCCGAACTGTCGGGTTTCGACGGCATCATGGTGCCCACCGCCAGCGGCTTTGAGGACCCTTGGCTGATCACCGCGGTGCTGGCCCAGGAAGTCCGGCGCCTGCGTTTTCTCCTCACCTTGCGTCCCGGCCTCGAACTGCCGGCCTGGAGCGCCCATCGCGCGGCGACCTTGCAACTGCTCAGCGATAACCGCCTGGACCTTCACGTGGTCAGCGGTTCCAGCCGTTTCGAACAGCGCTCGCTAGGAGACTACCTGGAGCATGACGAACGCTACGCGCGCACCGGGGAATTTCTCCAGGCCTTCCAGGCGGTCTGGTCGGGTCGGCGCCAGCCTCATCATGGGCGCTACTACCGCTGCGCAGGGGAAACGCCGATCGACCCGCGGGCGCAGATGCCGGCGATCTACTTCGGCGGGGCCTCCAGCGCCGCCGAGCAGGTCGGTGCGGCCCATGCCCAGACCTGCCTGATGTGGTGCGAACCACCGGTGATGATCGCCGAGCGGATCCAGCGCATGCGCGAACTGGCGGCGGTTCACGGGCGGACCTTGCGCTTCGGTTTGCGCGTGCATGTGTTCGCCGCCGCCACCGATGATGCGGCCTGGAGCCATGTACAGCGGTTGCTGGACGAAATTCCCAAGGACGCCATCGAACGTGCGCAATCGCAACTGGCCAGTTATGAGTCGGTGGGACAATCGCGGCAGAGCGGGCTGGTCAAGGGACGTGGGCGCCAGGCGCGGGAACTGGAGGTATCGGCCAATCTCTGGGCCGGGGTCGGCCTGGTGCGTGGTGGTGCCGGGACGGCACTGGTGGGGAGCTATCAGCAGGTAGTGGAGCGGATCGAGGAGTATTACCAGCTGGGGGTCGACTGCTTCATTCTTTCAGGGTTTCCCCATCTGGAGGAAGCGATTCATCTGGGTGCGGAGTTGTTGCCGCAGTTGCGCCGGCTGGCAAGCATCGACCCGGGGCAGTCCCGTGATACATATCGGTCCTGAGGGCCTCATCGCTGGCGAGCCAGCTCCCACAAGGACCGCATGCACCGCGGACCCTGTGGGAGCTGGCTTGCCAGCGATAGGGGACTCAAGCCATCAGGCGATGGCCTTGTCCACCAGTTCCTGCGCCTCGCCCACCAGACGCTGCAGATGCGCATCGTCGATAAAGCTTTCGGCGTAGATCTTGTAGATGTCCTCGGTGCCCGACGGCCGTGCGGCGAACCAGCCGTTGGCGGTCATGACCTTCAGGCCACCGATGGCCTGGTCGTTACCCGGGGCATGGCTGAGGATCTGCTGGATCGGCTCGCCGGCCAGTTCGGTGGATTTCACCTGCTCCGGCGCCAGCTTGCTCAGCAGCGCCTTCTGCTGCGGATTGGCCTTGGCCTCGACGCGGGTGGCGAACGGCTCGCCCAGTTCGGCGGTCAGCGCGGCATAGGCCTGGGCCGGGTTGCGACCGGTGCGGGCGGTCATTTCGGCCGCCAGCAGGGCCGGGATCAGGCCGTCCTTGTCGGTGGCCCAGACGCTGCCATCCAGGCGCAGGAAGGACGCGCCGGCGCTCTCCTCGCCACCAAAGCCCAGGGAGCCGTCGAACAGGCCGTCGGCGAAGAACTTGAAGCCCACCGGTACTTCATACAGGCGACGGCCCAGGCGTGCGGTGACGCGGTCGATCAGGCCGCTGCTGACCACGGTCTTGCCCACTGCCGCGTCGGCACGCCACTGCGGACGGTTCTGGAACAGATAGTCGATGGCCACCGCTAGGTAGTTGTTCGGTGCCAGCAGTCCGGACGGGGTGACGATGCCATGGCGGTCGTGGTCCGGGTCACAGGCGAAGGCCACGTCGAAGCGCTCGCGCAGGCCGATCAGGCCTTGCATGGCATAGGGCGACGACGGGTCCATGCGGATCTGCCCGTCCCAGTCCACGGACATGAAGCGGAAGGTCGGATCGACCTCGCGGTTGACCACTTCCAGGTTCAGCTTGTAGTGCTCGGCAATCGCCGACCAGTAACGCACCCCGGCGCCGCCCAGCGGGTCCACACCAAGGCGCAGGTTGGCGCCACGGATGGCGTCGAAGTCGATGACGTTGACCAGGTCGGCAACATAGGTGCCGACGTAGTCGTGCCGATGGGTGGTGGAAGCCTTCAGCGCCTGCTCGTACGGCATGCGCTTGACGCCCTTGAGGCCCTCGGCCAGCAGTTCGTTGGCCTTGGCCTCGATCCACTTGGTCACGTGGCTGTCGGCCGGGCCGCCATTGGGCGGGTTGTACTTGAAGCCACCGCTTTGCGGCGGGTTGTGCGAAGGCGTGATGACGATGCCGTCGGCCAGGCCCGAGGTGCGGCCACGGTTGTAGCAGAGAATGGCGTGGGACACCGCCGGGGTCGGGGTGTATTCGTCGTCCTTCGACAGCATCACCTCGACACCGTTGGCCGCCAGCACTTCCAGGGCGCTGGCCAGCGCCGGGGTCGACAAGGCGTGGGTGTCGGCGCCGATGAACAGCGGCCCGTCGATGCCCTGGGCCTGGCGGTACAGGCAGATGGCCTGGCTGATGGCAAGGACGTGATGCTCGTTGAAACTCAGGTCCAGGGAACTGCCGCGATGGCCGGAGGTGCCGAAGGCGACACGCTGGGTGGCCACGGCGGCGTCGGGCTGGCCGGTGTAGTAGGCGGTCAGCAGGCGCGGGATATCGACCAGGATGGAGGCCGGGGCCGGTTTGCCCGCCAGAGGACTGAGCTTCATGCAAAACCTCAAGAATGGAAAATCAGGGTGGTGAAAAAACGGGAGTTTACTGGCACTTCGACTGTCTGGCGATGGCGAAGATTCCCACGTCCCGGCTAATTGTCCTGCGGTGCCCACCAGGTCGGGAACATGCGGCGTATACGCGCTTCGGCGAAGCGGTCGTCGATCAGCATGACCATGCCGCGGTCCTCGGTGCCGCGGATCACCCGGCCCGCTGCCTGGATCACCTTGCGTACCCCCGGGTAGAGGTAGGTGTAGTCGAACCCGGAACTGAACAGTGCGCCCATGCGCTGCTTGAGCTGCTCGTTGACCGGGTTGACCTGGGGCAGGCCCAAGGTAGCGATGAAGGCGCCGATCAGGCGCGTACCGGGCAGGTCCACGCCTTCGGCGAAGGCACCGCCCAGCACGGCGAAACCGACACCCTGCCCGTTTTCGACGAAGCGCTCGAGAAAGCCCTGGCGTTGCGCCTCGTCCATCCCCGAAGACTGCGCCCATTGCACGATGCCCGGGTGACGCTCGGCCAGCAGCCCGGACACCTGCTGCAGATAATCGAAGCTGCTGAAGAACGCCAGGTAATTGCCCGGCTGTTCGCGGTATTGCCCGGCGATCAGCTCGACGATGGGCGCCAGCGAGGCCTGGCGGTGCTGGTAGCGGGTCGACACCTGGCTGACGATGCGCACCTGCAACTGCTCGGCCGCGAACGGTGACTGCACCTCCAGCCAGGCGGTGTCGGCGGGCATGCCCAGCAGGTCGGCGTAGAAATGCCGGGGGTTGAGGGTCGCGGAGAACAGCGTGACGCTGCGGGCCGCCTCCATCCGCGGGCCGACCAGCGGGGCCGGGACCACGTTGCGCAGGCACAGGGTCGCCAGGCGCTTGCGCCCTGCCCCGCGCACGCTGATATCGAACAGGAAATGCTGGTCGAACACCTCGCTCAGGCGCACGAACTGCAAAGCCTGGAAAAAGAACTGCAACAGCGCCGGGTCCACCGCCTGTGGGGTGCGGTTCATCAGTTCCTGGACCAGCCCGACCACGCGCAACAGCGCCTTGATAAAGGCAGCCGGCAATTGCTCGCCGGCCTGGTAGGGGGCGATTTGGTCCTTGTACAGGCGGTTCCACTCGCGGTTCAGCCCCTGCAAAGCACTGCCCAGGCCCGCCGGTGGATCGCGGCGCAGGGCCTGCAAGTGAAACTGGTCGAGACTGGCGCTATACATCTGCCGGGCCCGCTCCACCAGGTTGTGCGCCTCGTCCACAGCGACCGCCACACGCCATTGATCGGTCTGCGCCAGGCCGTAGAGCAAGGCATTCTGGTCGAAGTAGTAGTTGTAGTCGGCCACCAGCACATCGACCCAGCGCGCCAGCTCCTGGGCCAGGTAATAGGGGCAGACCTGATGGGCCAGGGCCAGTTCGCGAACCTGCGCCTTGTCCAGCAGCGGCACCTGCATCGCTGCGGCCCGGGCCGCCGGCAAGCGATCATAGAAACCCCTGGCCAGTGGGCAGGCCTCGCCATGGCAGGCGGTGCCGGGATATTCGCAGGCCTTGTCCCGTGCCACCAGTTCCAGGCTGCGCAGGGCCAGTTCCGGGCTGGCCGCCATGACCTGGCGCAGGGCATCGAGCGCCAGGCCGCGCCCCGGGGTCTTCGCGGTGAGGAAGAAGATCTTGTCCAGCGGCTGCCTGGCCATGGCCTTGAGCAGCGGAAACAGGGTGCCGAGGGTCTTGCCGATGCCGGTGGTGGCCTGGGCCATCAGGCAGCGGCCGGTGCTGACCGCCTTGTACACGGTTTCCGCCAGTTCGCGCTGGCCCTTGCGAAAGGACGGCCAGGGAAAACCCAGGGCGCCCAGGCCGGCATCGCGCAGCAGCAGGCGCTGCGATTGCGCCTCGGCCCATTGCATGAAGCGGCCGCACTGCTCGTCGAAGAACGCGCGCAGTTCGGAGGCGTTGGCACTGGTCTCGAAACGGGTTTCCTGGTCGCTGTCCACGTCCAGGTAGACCAGCGCCAGGTTTATCGATTCCAGCCCACGCTGCTGGCACATCAGCCAGCCGTAGATCTTCGCCTGTGCCCAGTGCAGTTGCCGGTGGTTGTCTGGCTGGCTGGCGAGGTCGCCGCGATGGGTTTTGATCTCTTCCAGGCAGTTGCGCACCGGGATGTAGCCGTCGGCACGTCCGCGTACCTCCAGTTCGCCGAAAACGCCCTCCAGCGCCACTTCCGCCTCGTAGCCCTCGCCCCGCCTCGATACCACCCGCCGATGCCCGGCAATGCCCTCCTGGGCAGTGGGCGACGGGGTGAAACGCAGGTCGAGATCACCGACCTTGGCCGTGAATTCGCAAAGCGTGCGCACCGCGACCTTGTAGGTCATGCCGCGGCCCATTGCACATGACAGACATCCACGGGCAGGCCGTGAAGGATGCAGAACTCGATCCAGCGCAGCTGGTTGTCCTGCAGGCGGTCGCCGGGGCCCTTGACTTCGATCATCCGGTAGCGTTTTTGCGCAGGCCAGAACTGGATCAGGTCGGGCATGCCGGCGCGGTTGGCCTGGATGTCTTCCAGCAGACGCAGGAAGCATTGCTTCAGGTGCTCCGGCGGCAGGCAGTCGATTGCCAGGTCGAGCAATTGCGGGCTTAGCAGTTCCCAATGGACGAAGGGCGATTGCAGGCCGTGCTTGGCGGCGTAGGTTTCACGCAGGGCCTGGCGGTAGCGGCCGTCGTCCAGTTGCGCCAGGCAGTCGGCGAACAACCCGGCGCGGCGCTGGTGGAAGCCGGCGTCGTGCAGGTCCTGCGGGCCGCTCTGGAACGGGTGGAAGAAGGCGCCCGGCAGCGGCGCGAAGATGGCCGGCCAGCACAACAGGCCGAACAGGCTGTTGAACAGGGTGTTTTCGACGTAATGCACCGGGGCGTCGGCTGTTTCGAAATGCACCAGCACCGCCTGTTCGACGCCGAGGGCGGACCACTCGGCCGGCAGGATCAGGTCGAGGCGGCTGATGGCCTGGGCCCTGCGCCGGGACTGCGGCGGGCCACCGAGCTTGCGTTTCAGGCGCGGCAGGATGCGCCCCAGGGCCTGGGCTTCGGCGGCGTTGCCGGGACGCTCGGCAGCCTGGGTCGCCAGGTCGAAGGCCGATTGGTACTCGCCGCGGTTTTCCAGCACGCGGATATGCCGCTCGCGGGCCTGGGGATGGGCGCACCCGGAATAGATCGAAAGCGCCCGCTCCAGATGGCCGGCGCGCTCGCACAGGTAGGCGAGCTGGTAATGCAGCTTGGCCCGACGCCGTTGCAGCCAGGGGTTTTCGGTGTTCATGCCGTCGAGGCGTGCGAGCAGCGCATCGACGTCCACCTCGCCTTCCAGTTGCTCGGCGCAGGCATGCAGGGCCAGGCACAGCTCGATATCGTCACGGCCGCGCAAGGCCCGGCAGTCGGAACTGAAGGGAACCTGCTCGTAGCGCAGCACGCCGAGGTCGGCGAGAACGAACTCCGACCAGTCCTGGTACAGGTTGCCGAAGAACAGCAAGCGCAGGCGGTCGCATACCGCCTGCTGGCGCAGGGCATAGACCGGATCGGGAGCATCGGGCCACCACTCACGCAGGGGCCGGGGCTCGGCGAAGCCTTCGCGCAGTTGCTCGAACAGCTCGTGCTTGGCAGCGTTCGGGCGGCTCAGATGGGCAGCGAAACAACGGGCGATCTCGTCCTTGAGCAGGAGCTGGAACAGCTCCTCCAGGGCCAGCGGGGCCTCGCTATCGACCCAGCCCAGCTCCAGCAACGGCGCCATGGCCTGCGCCGTGGAGCCGATCTCCCCATAACTCAGGCGCCGTTCGCGAAACAGCAGGCCCTTGCGCATCACCATGCGTACCAGCAGCGCCTGGCTGGCCTTGGGCAACAGGCGAAACCCGTCGATGAAGCCACGCTCCTCGGCATCCAGCACATCGGCATAGCGCAGGTGCAGCCAGTCCAGCACCTGGCGGAAGTTGTGCAGGTAGTAGAAGGGGTCGTTGCGGGAATCGGCGATCACGGGCGAGCAGTACCTGGGAAATCAGGCACTGGTTATACATACAGATAGTAGCTGCTGACAATCACCGTGGATCGGATCGAGGCCCAACCCGCACCCACTCGGTGCCCTTACTGGCCCTATCAGCTACCACAGGGTTAGCGGCGCACACCGGACCTGTGGGAGCTGGATTGCCAGCGATGAGGCCAGCAGGCGCAATGAAAAAACGCCACATCCATTACAGCTTCGTTAACAAAGCTTAAACAAATAGCTGCCATTTTCCTTCAGCCAGCCCTCCAAGGATCCGCCCCACACCATGCCCGTCCTCGTCACCGGCGCCGCCGGCTTCATCGGTTTCCATCTGGCCCGGCGCTTGTGCGAGGCGGGCCTGGAGGTGGTCGGCATCGACAACCTCAATGCGTACTACAGCGTCGAGCTCAAGCACGCCCGCCTGCAACAGCTGGCGCAGTGGCCGAACTTCCGTTTCCGGCAGGTGGAGATCGCCAACCAGGCCGAGCTGCTGGCGTTATTCGCGGGCTTCGACTTCAGCGAGGTCTTTCATCTGGCAGCCCAGGCCGGCGTGCGCTACTCGCTGGACAATCCTGGGATCTACGCCCAGGCCAACCTGGTGGGCTTTCTCAACATCCTCGAAGCCTGCCGCCAGCACCCGCCGCGTCATCTGGTCTACGCCAGCAGCAGCTCGGTGTACGGTGCCAACGCCAAGCTACCGTTCGCAGTCGAGGACCCGGTGGAGCAACCGGTGTCCCTGTATGCCGCGAGCAAACGCGCCAACGAGCTGATGGCCCACAGCTATGCGCATCTGTACGGCCTGCCCATGACCGGCCTGCGCTTCTTCACCGTCTACGGCCCCTGGGGACGCCCGGACATGGCGCTGTTCAAGTTCACCGAGGCGATGCTCGCCGGCCGCCCCATCGATCTCTATAACCACGGCCTGATGGGCCGCGACTTCACCTATATCGACGATATCGTCGAAAGCCTGCTGCGCCTGCGCCTCAAGCCGCCATTGGCCACCAGCGGCAGCCCGCCCTGCCAGTTGTTCAATATCGGCCGTGGCGAGCCGGTGCGCCTGCTGGCGTTCGTCGACTGCCTGGAGAAAGCCCTGGGCCTCCGGGCGCGGCGCAATTACCTGCCGCTGCAGCCCGGCGACGTACTGGAAACCTGGGCCGACGTATCGTCCCTGGCGCGCTGGATCGATTTCTCACCCGGCATATCCCTCGAACACGGTGTCGGCCGGTTCGTGGGTTGGTACCGCGATTTCTATCGCGTCCAGCCTTCCCTTCAAGCCTTCAGGTAACCCCGATGATCGACGTTTCGGTATTGATTCCGGCGAAAAACGAAGCCGAAAACCTGCCGCCCTTGCTCGCCGAGATCCGCAGCGCCCTGGGTCACGAGCGCTATGAGGTATTGGTGGTCGATGACGGCAGCGAGGATCAGACCCTGGCGGTGCTGCAACGTCTCAAGGCCCAGGGTTTCGAGCAACTGCGCATTCTCCACCACGATCGTTCGCTCGGTCAGAGCACCTCGCTATGGCATGCCGCCCAGGCCGCACGAGGCGCATGGCTGGCGACCCTGGACGGCGACGGCCAGAACGACCCGGCGGATATTCCCGGCATGCTCGAACTGGCCCGTAAAACGCCTGGCCTGCAACTGGTGGCTGGGCATCGGGTCAACCGTCGAGACACCGCGAGCAAGCGCTGGGCCTCGCGCCTGGCCAACGGCCTGCGCCGGCGCCTGCTCAAGGACGCCACCCCGGACACCGGTTGCGGCCTGAAGCTGATCGAGCGCGCCGCCTTCCTGCGCCTGCCCTACTTCGACCATATGCACCGCTACATCCCGGCGCTGGTCCTGCGCCATAACGGACGCATGCAGGTGCATCCGGTCAACCACCGGCACCGTCGGGCCGGCACCTCCAAATACGGCAATATCGACCGCGCCCTGGTCGGCATCCTCGACCTGGTCGGGGTCTGGTGGCTGATCCGCCGCACGCGCCTCGATGCCCAGGCGCAGGAGCTCGCAGAATGACCCGGGAAACCCTTTGGCTGATCGTCGGCTTCGCCGGCCAGACCGTGTTCACCGGCCGCTTCGTCCTGCAATGGCTGTACAGCGAGTTCAAGCGGCGCAGCGTGATTCCGGTGGGTTTCTGGTACCTGAGCATGCTTGGCAGCGCCCTGCTGCTGAGCTACGCCATTTACCGCGAAGACCCGGTGTTCATCATCGGCCAGTCCTTCGGTTTCCTGGTCTACCTGCGCAACCTGCAACTGATCGCGCGCGACAAGCCGCAGGAGCCCTAGCCGATGTCCAGGTTCGCAACCGCCAGGGGCGAAGGCTTGGCCCTGGTCATCCTTGCCGTGCTGCTGATTGGCGCCGGGATCGGCTGGCGCCAGCCGATGAACGTGGATGAAGAACGCTTCCTGGGCGTCGCCCTGGAAATGCTGCAGAACGGCGACTGGTTCATCCCTCATCGTGCGGGGGAGATCTATGGCGACAAGCCGCCCCTGTTCATGTGGACGGTGGCGCTCTTCACCGTGCTGACCGGGCTGCCCAAGGTCGCTCTGTACCTGCCGGGGCTGTTGTCGGCGGCGACCATCACCGCAGTGCTCTACGACCTTGGCCGGCGCCTGTGGAACCGCCGCGTCGGACGCATCGCCGCGCTGCTGTTCCTCGCCACCTACCAGAGCTACAGCATCCTGCGCACCGGGCAGATCGACAGTTTTCTCTGCCTGTGGGTGGCCCTGGGCTTTTACGGGCTGATCAGGCATCTGTTGCTGGGGCCGGCCTGGGGCTGGTTCCATGCGGGCTGCGTGGCGATGGGCCTGGGCATCATCAGCAAGGGCGTTGGCTTCCTTCCGGCGTTGATGCTGCTGCCCTACGCCTGGGCTGTGCATCGGCGCTGGTCCGGTGTGACGATCATGCCCGGCCAGGGCTGGCGCTGGGCACTGGGGCTGGTCTGCGTGCTGGGTGGCTGTGCGTTCTGGCTGCTGCCCTTGCTGGCATCGATCGCCCATGGCGGGGGTGCGGCGGAACTGGCCTACCTTAAGGAGATCCTCCTGCGCCAGACCGCTGCCCGCTACACCAATGCCTGGGACCATCGCGAGCCGTTCTGGTACTTCTTCAGCAGCGTGATTCCCAAGTACTGGCTACCGCTGCTCCTGGTCCTGCCGTGGACGATACCGGCGTGGCGCCGACAACTGCGCAAGCACGACGGGCGCTTTCTGGTACTGCTTGGCTGGGTCGTGCTGGTGCTGCTGTTCTTCAGCCTGAGCAGTGGCAAGCGCAAGTTGTACATCTTCCCCGCCCTGCCCGGCCTGGTGCTGGCGATTGCGCCGGTGCTGCCGTGGGTGCTGGGGCGCTGGTTCCAGGGCCGCGCGGCGTGGCGCAAGGTGTTCATCATGCTGGCGGTGGTGTGGTTCGCCCTGTGGTTCATGCGCGGCGTGGTGGAACCCTTCAAGGAAGGGCGCAATCCCCATGAGACCCTTATGGCCGAAGCAGCCGAGGTTACCGGCGGCGCCGAGCTGGCGCTGGTGCAGTGGCGCGAGGGGCACTGGCTGTTCGCCCGGCAGCCGATCGTGCATTTCGGTTTTGCCCGCTCCACCACCGAGAACGCGCTGTTCTGGATGCGCCAGCATCCGGGTACCTTCGCCCTGCTGCCGGAGACCGGGCTGCAGCGCTGCTTCGATGTCGGCAAGGCACGCAAGCTGGGCGATACCTCGCGGGCACGCTGGTATGTGGTGGGCGGCGATGCGGATAACCGCAAGTGCGAGGCGGCGGCGCCGGATCAGGTGTACCGGTTCGCCTGGAGCCATGGCTTGGGCCGAACGTCACGCTAACCCGCGTCGCGTGTTCTATCTTGCCGGACCCACCAGGGGCGACCTGCGATACAGCGCCCGCAATGTCTCCATCGGCAACCCGGTGGTTCCCGTCAGCCACTGCATCACCGGATCGGTGGCCGGCTGCCCTTGCAGGGCCTTGTGCAGGTACGGCAGCGCAACCAGCATGCCGGGGTGGCAGCGACGCAGGAAATCCTCCAGGCGCCGGCCTTGCTCGACGATCGGCGCAAACAGAAGGCATACCCATTGCGCCTCGCTGACACCCCAGGCCTGTGAGGCGAAGTCCCCGGCCAGACGGCGCACCTGCTGCAGGTCTTCAGTCTCTCGCCAGGGTCCGAGCAGATCCTCGCGCAGGACCGCCGGCAACCCCTGGTCCTGCATTCCCGCCTCGCTGCGCTGCAGGTACAGGTCCAGGCTGTCCTGGTAACTGCCGTCCTCGATGAACTCCCTGCGCAGCCCGGCAAGGTGCATGCGCAGCAAGGGATTGCCGACTTCGCAACGGGGGAAGCCGAAAGCCCATGGGTCATGCTCGAAGCGCAACAGTTCGGCGAGCAGGCGGCCATGGCCGCAGGCCGGGTCGTAGGTCAGGTCGTCGATGGCGATGAAGCGCGGCATGCGCTGACGCGTGTCGAACCCCTTGGCCTCGGCCGTACTGTCCTGGGGCCGGGGCATGCGGTACTCGTCGCGGATCCCCGCGACCACCTCGAACAACGCCCGGGGAAAGGCTTCGACCGGCCGCACCCGCGGCACCCCGACCGCACGCATCATGCGCAGGGCAGTGGCCATGAAGCGCTTGCGCTCGCGGCCCGGCGTGCCGCTGATCAGCACATCCACCCCACCGTTCCAGGCGGCGCCGAGACGATGCAGGTCGGCCAGGTCCAGGTAATGGCGGTGGCCCAAGGCCATGCGCCCATCACCACCGGTGAGGTGCCCGGCCATCAGCACCGCGTGCCGGTCGGCCTGCTGTTGGCTGCGACAGATCGGCTGGCGCGCATCGAAGGCACGAACCTGGCCGTCCTCCAGCATCAGCAGTTCGATCCGTGGATCGTCATGCACCACCAGCGCGGCGAAGGCGCGTTCGATATTACTCAGCACCACCGTTGGCATATCACTGTGCCGCGCGGTGGCGATACGCAGGGTGAAGGTACCTGGCGAGCGCGCCGCCAGGGTCAGTTGCGCTGCGCGTAGAAAGGCCAGGCTCTGGGTGCTGTCCTGGCTGCCGGTGTGCACCAGCATCACCTTGAGCCCGCCGATGCACTCCAGGCCGCCGGCAATTACCAGCAAGCGCTGGATCAGCAGCTGCAAGGAGGCACGCTGCCCCTGGGTCATGCGTTCCAGCACCCGTTGCAACACTTGCTGATAGACATACTGCATGGCCTGGTCGTGAATCGCGCCCATATTCATTTCCCTGATAATTTTCGCAACCATTAAAAACTTGATGGCCAACCGAAAAGTACATACGCGAAGTTCAACGTAAGTATTACCGGAAGGCACAGCAACTCGATTGAAGGAAACTTCCTACGCCCCTACAAAATCAATGTGCAAGTTGTAGGGCGTCGCGATGCAACCTTCCTGCGGCCGATAGCGGGCAACGCTGCCAGGGCTGCGGCCCGGCCGGCAAATTCAACGGGCATATCTCGCTCCTTGAGACAAAGGGCAGAACAATTTCTGGTAGCGAAGAAGTACGTGTCACGTTGTGTACGGTGATTTGCGCACAACCAAAGGTAATTCTACGGACACTGCCGTACTTGCATTCCGACAGGAACAACATAGCCCAAGCCATGTCCTTAGTCCCTATAAGACTGATAGGAAATTTCTGAAATTTAAGAAAGCGATATTCACAAAAAGCCCGAGCAGATGCTCGGGCACGACAGGGAGGGTGACAACAGCAGGTATCAGGCGTCCGGCAATTGCAACACGACACGTCCGCCGCAAGGGCATTCGTCCATGTGCCGGTGGGCTTCCACGACCTGCTCGAACGGATAGACTTGGATGATCTGCGGCAGCAACTGACGGTCTGCGGTGAACTGGTTGATATCCCGCAGCGCGCGGTGCAGGGCGACCTGGTCCTGAGTAATGCCCAGCTCCGGCTTGCCGGTGAAGTTGCTGATGCAGTGGACGAAGAACTGGATGTTCTTCTGGAACGCGGCGCAGGCCGGGAATGGCGTCTGGTTGCCACCCTGCAGGCCGTACAGCACCAGGCTGCCGCGCGGCGCCAGAACATCGCCGAGCAGCGACATCTGCGGCCCGCCGAGACCGTCGAGGACCATATCGACACCGCGGTTGTCGGTGTACTTGTTGATCTGCATGAGCAGGTCCTGCTCCTCGGTGACGATCACCTTGTCGGCACCCAGCTTGAGCAGGGGCTCGCGCTCGTCGGCCTCGCGGGTGGCGGCGATCACCTTCAGGCCCAGGGCCTTGCCCAACTGCACGAACGAAGGCCCGGCGCAGTGGCTGGCGTCGGTGATCAGCGCGGTCTGCCCGGCCCTGGCGCGAGCCAGGTCGACATAGGCGAAGTAAGCCATGAGCAACGGCGTGTAGTGCACGCTGGCCTCGATCGGGCTGAGGATGTCCGGGTAGCGGGTCAGTGCCGTGCGCGGCAGCACGATGATCTCGCCGTAGACCGGATGCTCGTTGGGGCTGGTGGCCGGAAAACTGGCGACCTTGTCGCCCACGGCCAGGTCGTCGACGCCCTCGCCCACCGCGGTCACCACACCGGCCATTTCATGGCCGATACCGACCGGCAGGCGCGCCTGGGACGGTGCCAGGTTCTGCCGCCAGAGCACGTCGTACCAACTGACGCCAATCGCCTGGACGCGAATCTGCACCTCCCCGGCAGCCGGCGCAGGCACGGGCAGCTCCTCGATCTTGAGCACCTCGGCCTGACCGAACTTGTGGAAACGGATCATGCGGGACATCGCAAACCTCGCCTAGTGAACCTCTAATGCCCTGAACTCTATCGGGGCTTTCACGGTTAGACCATCAGTGGTCATTAATAGTCGACATGCTTGTCATCGATTGGGCTCATGCTACGGTGCTTGCCGTAGACTGGCACGCAGCCATAATCTGTGCCGCAGGGTAACAGCCTTTACCCGCAGGAAGCACCCCCGCCCTACCCGCCACTGAAGCGAAGCCGATGAACCGAAACGACCTGCGCCGCGTCGATCTCAATCTATTGATCGTCTTCGAGACCCTGATGCATGAACGCAGCGTCACCCGCGCCGCGGAGAAACTGTTTCTCGGACAGCCGGCGATCAGTGCAGCGCTGTCGCGCTTGCGCACCCTGTTCGACGACCCGCTGTTCGTCAGGACCGGGCGCAGCATGGAGCCTTCGGCGCGGGCACAGGAAATCTTCGCCCTGCTCTCCCCGGCGCTGGACTCCATTTCCACCGCCGTCAGCCGCGCCGCCGATTTCGACCCGGCCACCAGTACCTCGGTGTTCCGCATCGGCCTGTCCGACGACGCCGAATTCGCCCTGCTGCCGTCGCTGCTCAAGCGCATACGCGCCGAAGCGCCGGGGGTGGTGCTGGTGGTCCGAAGGGTCAACTACCTGCTGATGCCAGGGCTGCTCGCATCCGGGGAAATCTCGGTGGGGGTCAGCTACACCGACGACCTGCCGGCCAATGCCAAGCGCAAGGTACTGCGCCGCAGCAAGCCCAAGCTGCTGCGGGCCGATAGCGTACCGGGCTCGTTGAGCCTGGATGACTTCTGCAAACGGCCGCACGCCCTGGTGTCGTTCGCCGGAGACCTGAGCGGCTTCATCGACGAGGAACTGGCCAAGCTGGGGCGCCAGCGCCATGTGGTGCTGGCGGTACCGCAGTTCAACGGCCTCGGCAGTCTGCTGACCGGGACGGACATCGTCGCCACGGTACCGGACTACACCGCCGACATCCTCACCGCCGCCGGCGGCCTGCGCGCCGAGGAACTGCCGCTGGAAACGCGCACCTTCGAGCTGCACATGGCCTGGCGGGGCGCGCAGGATAACGATCCGGGGGAGAAATGGTTGAGGTCGAGGATTCAGATGTTCTTCGGCGACCCTGACAGTCTTTAGGGGCTTCGTGCATGCTTGTTAGGCCCTGTACGAAAAGAGATGTCGCAAATACCGCATGGAGCAAGCCAGTGAGACCATCGCGGCATAACTTTTCGCGAGCTTGTTGAAGCGGGTCACTATTCGGCGGTTCTCTTTCAGCCAGCCAAACATGCGCTCGATGATGTTGCGCTGTCGGTATTTGGGCCGGTCAAACAGTCTTGGTAAGCCAGGCTTGAGCTTGCGCTTCATCGAGCGCAACGGGATGACGGTCGCAGTGGCGAGCAGCCATTTGCAGCGCTTGCGCGGGCGGCCACGTTGGCTCGATGGAGTGCTGACCTCGTCCAACAGTGGTTGTGCGTAGCTGATGTCACTGGCTTGACCGCCGGAGAGGAGAAAGCGCAGCGGTGTTCCGTTGGCGTCGCAAAGCATGTGGACTTTGGTAGTCAGGCAGCCGTGACTGCGACCTAGAGCATGATCGGCAGGCTCGTCAGCCCCCCTTTTTTCCCGGCGCCAGATGAGGCTTGGGGTTGCCTGTACTGCGGTTGAGTCGATCATCCAGGTTTGCAGATCGATCAAGCCTTGCTCATTCAATCTCGGATGCAGACGTTTGAGCATCTGCTCGAAAGTCCCTTGGTTTCGCCAGCCCCGAAACCGTTGATACGCCGTTGACCATGGGCCGAAGCGCTCAGGCATATCTCGCCATGCAGCACCCGAGTAAAGCACCCACAGCACGCTATCGAGCATCAGGCGGTTGCTTAGTCGGGGCCGGCCTCGGCCATGGGTTTCGATGAAGAGATCGGAGACACATCCCAGGCCTCGTCCGTGAGTTCGTAGCGCCTTGCCATCACAGAATTCCTTTCCGTTAATGGCGCGTGACTCTACAAAACCTCAGCGCTGGAGGAGCGACGATTAGGATTCTCGGGATTTCGTACAGAGCCTACGTTAGCTGAGTGAGGCACCAATGCAATGCCAAGGCCCGCCCTCCTTGGCCCGATAAGACCAACGAGCCAGCTATTGGCAAAATCAGGCCCACTCACTAAAGAAATATTCACTTACAAATTTTAAAAGAATCTCATTTTGAGCTTGGATTGCGGTCTTATTCGGCTCAATGCGCATTATTTTCTTAGAAAAACCCGGTAAAAAACGCGATCCCGCCCCCCTATCGTTGATTGGATCCACATCTTGAATTGTCATGAGGGGGTCGGTGATCATGCTGGCACATCAATATGCAATGGAGCTCAATGATGTCGTCAGCAGCACTGAAAATTGACGAGTCGACCTCGTCGACTATCCGCCAAAGCTTGTCCAAAGGCCAAAGCACCAACCCTGCAATCCAGCGCCTGCGCTCTCGCGTACTGACCGAGTCGGATGTCGGCCAAGTCATTACCAGCTACGACCGCATGCACCACCGTCACAACCGTTCGTGAGTCACCTGCATGGACGCCGCTAAGTTCTCGTCGTTTTTGGTTAAGGTGGCATCGCGATGCAACCTCGATTGCGATTATTGCTACGTCTACCACCACGCGGATCAGAGTTGGCGCTCCATGCCCAAGTTCCTCTGCCTCGAGCATCGCGAGGCATTTGCCCGCCGGCTCGCAGAATACATCCAGGCCGCTGATCTCAAGCATTGCGCAGTCATTCTCCATGGGGGGGAGCCGCTATTGGCCGGAGCGCAGATACTGGCCGACTTCGCAGCCCTGCTCCGCAAGCAATGCACCATCCAGGTTGATGTCAGCATGCAAACTAATGGATTGCTGCTGACTCAAGAGGCGCTCGACATCCTTGCAGCAGCAGACATTGGTGTATCTCTGAGCCTGGATGGCCCGCGCGCCGCAAACGACAAACATCGTTTGACGAGAAAAGGGCGTTCCAGCTTCGAAGCTACCGAGGAGGCCCTGAAGCGGCTTGAACAGTATCCATCCATTTTCGCAGGCGTGATTGCCGTCGTGGATGCGTCCACAAGCGCGACGGAAATGTTCGAGTATTTCAACCAGTTCACCATCCCACGCCTGGACTTCCTGCTGCCTGATGCCCATTGGCTGCGTCCACCTCCCGGTCGAAATCAGAATCCCGGGCTGTATGAGCAGTGGCTGGTGAACGCCTTTGATGTGTGGTTTGACCACTATGCCCATATTCCGTTGAGGACGTTCGAGGCCTTGCTAGATGTCTGCTCAGGCTTACCCTCCGGGACAGACGCATTTGGCTTCGGTGATGTTAGCCTGTTGTCGATCGAAACGGACGGCAGTTACCACGATCTCGATGTCCTAAAGGTGACCCAAGACGGAGCAACACGCCTAGTAGGTACCGTTGTGGACACGCCCATTTCCGAAGTCGCACACTCTACGGCAATAGCTCAGCATCGTCGGTTTTTGCGCAAAGAAGGATTGTGTGACACCTGCAAGTCCTGCGAGATAGTCGACATTTGCGGTGGTGGATCCCTCCCCCACCGCTTCGCTGAGAACGGATTTGTCAATCCAACCGTGTACTGCAACGAAATGAAGCGCCTGGTGAGGCATATCAGCCAACGTCTGAGCGAACACCTAGCGCTTTGTTCAGAAGATGAAACTACGCAGCCTCTGCCGGATGCATTCGTTCTGGATGAGTTTGAACTGGCTGAGAACGCTGCCACTCATCTGTCGCACCTCTACTACAGTGCTTTGGTCGATGCCGTGCAGCGCATGCGGGACGCATTGCAACTTTACGCTGATGACGACTGCGCGGTTCAACTGCTGTCTCTAGACGGCACTCGCTTTGAACATATCGCCGCATTACCCGGGTCGATCGCTTGGGCCAGCGCCGTCCTCGCGCGGCATCGAGGGCACGCCTTGTTTGCAGTCGACGGCCAGCCGATCGATATCAACACTGCTTATCTGAGCAATCTCGTTCGACATGCTGGGCAGCTTCCCCCTTGTTCTGAACTGGCCATAGCCAAAAACGATCTCTGGCTCAGAGCCCCTTTTGGCACATCCATCTATTTCGAAAGTGAGGAGTTGACCCCGGCTGGTGTCGAGCTGGTCAACCAGGCGCTAGAGATTGTCCGGGCCTGGCGACCGGCGTTGGCTGCGGAGATTCTAAAAGCCTGCAGCGCTGTTCAGTTCGTACGAGATCCTTCAGCGGATCCTCGCAAGATCGTTTCTTTCAGCGATAACTCAGTCCCTGGCGCGTTGTATGTGTCCATCTCGCAGGGAGATCGACTGATTGATCCCTACGATCTGGCTGATTCGTTGATCCACGAACATCGCCACCAAAAACTGTATCTGCTCGAGCGCTTTGCACCGACGGTAGAACGCACCTCTGCCCAGGTCGTCTCGCCATGGCGAGAAGATCTGCGCCCACCTTCTGGCTTACTGCATGCTGTGTTCGTATTCGTTGAGCTTCGGCGGTTCTGGTTGCATGTAAGAGATCACGGGCCCGCTCAGCTCAATTCGCGGGCGGTCAACCAGCTCGCAGATACTGATCTGCATCTCAGCCAAGCGTTTGTCACACTGCAAAGTTGCCCTTTGACTGTTATGGGGCAGAACCTAGTCGATGTTCTCCAACGAGCAGCTCTTGAAGGTGATCAGCAGTATGAGTCGAACCCTGACCATTCCGCTCTCCAGACTGTCAACTGACCCTCAGATCCGACACGGGCAACTACGCGACTACTTTTGCGACAAGGACGCAGTGGCCACGCAGGTTGGTAATCAATGGTCATTGAGTTTGTATTGGTCTGACGACCCCTACCGCTACGTGGATCCTCGACTTGAAGAGGGGCTTGCTTGGTGGGGTGGACAACTTCGGTACCAGGACATGTCGGCAGCACGTAAGCGCAGGGGCAAAGTGCTGCTGTCGCTCAATGACACCTGGACACTGGAGAGCTGGAGCGAATGGCTTGCAAAGCAGCCGAAATCTTGCGAAGTCGTCGTGCTCCATGTTGATGACCATATGGATCTAGGTGCGCCTCGGATATTCATGGAGTCTGCCGCATGGTTGGATCCCATTGATAACCGGCAAATCGACCTTCTGAAGCCCGAGTCGATCACTCGCGCCATCCATAGCGGTGCATTAGGCATGGGAAGCTTCCTCACACCATTCCTCCACCGCTACCCCCTGACTGACGTGCGTCACCTCTGCCAAGCACCGAAGTGCATCGGAACGATTGATTCGGTGATCAAGCTCAAAACCGATGCCGATTCCCTGCTAGATCCTTCTGCGAGGAGGCTCGTTGTTTCGTTGGAGGAGGACGCGCCCGGTGCAGGCAAGGGGCGCTATCGTTTTACGTCCGACCTAGATGCTTGGCTTGAAGGCTTGAGTGCAAGCGATGCCGCCATTCTGCTGCACATAGATATGGACTACTTCTGCAATCGCTACGATGGAGACAGCGATCACATTGAACAGCCGGGCCCACTGGACGTATCGCTACCCTGCGTATTACTGATGATCGACAACCTGATCGATGCATTACGCCGGCACAACCTTCTGGATCGACTTGCAGATATCGTGATCGCGTTCTCGCCTGGCTTCTTCCCTGCCGAGTTCTGGGAGCCAAGCTGTGACCGTCTTCTGTCGGGTTTAGGAGAGGCACCGTGGCAAGACCGGTAAAAGAATCGAAAGCACGGGCGACGCCTCGCAAAACGCCGAAGCCACCCGCCGTGCCCGCGAAATCCAAGCTCGGCCCGATTGCCCGTGAACATGTCCACTTCGTTCGCACCCCAGGAACCCGCGATCATGGTGGCGGGCCTGGCGGAGAGGCATGGATTATCCTCGCTGAAGGGAAACGGGCAGGCACAGCCTACATCAATATGGTCGAAGACCCTCAAAGAGGCCTTCACGCCTCTTTTCATGTCTTTTTGAACCGCCCCAGTCAAGGTCGGCAAATCGGTCGTACAGCCTATGAGCTGTGCTGCCAGGAAAGTCAGCACGACATCATCTTCGCCCACATGCGCAAATCAAACATCGCGTCACGTAAAGCCGCAGAGCATGCGGGCTTTGTGAATGCATCCGCTCCAGATGACGCTCAGTTGGTCATGGTGTGGCGTAAACCCAAGCCCGCCGCTGAGACCGCCCCATTATGAAGAAGGACAGCACGCCTATGGCCAGTCGTTAGTCGGCCACCTTGAAATGTTAGGGCAACGGCGACCTGCATGAACGCTCACTCATTTCCTTCAATTTTCTCTCGGATCTCTCACATGGACATGAATCACCCTGCGGTTGAGTTGGAAGCGGCAATAAAGCGAATCAAACCCACTAAGGACACCATCCTTGTGATCGGAACAGGATTGAGCATGGCGCTGACCAACGGTGACTACAAACAATTGTCCTGGATTGGATTGATTCGCAGTGGCTTCAGCTATGCAGTAGATCTCGACAAGATCACGCAAACCAAAGCTGATACCTGGCTCGCTCTTCTGGAAGGTGCTCCCAGCACAACTGAGATACTTCACGTGGCGGGACTTCTGTCGGATATCCTGTCGGAAGGAGACGCCTTTGACTACACCGCCTGGCTCAAGAAAGAGTTCGGTGAAATCGAGGTGCGCAACAATGAGTTAGCCGCAACCATCAAAGCCTTGTCCGAAGCTGGCGTTAAGATTTGCACCCTCAATTACGACTCGCTTCTAGAGGACGTCACCACACTCATGCCCGTTTACATGTCCGACTCGGATGAGGTCATTGAGTGGTTCAAAGGTGACCGAAAGGGGATCCTGCACCTGCATGGGCACTGGAAGAAACCTACTTCGTGTATCCTTAGCAAACAGAACTATCAGGATACGATAAAAAGCAGCACTCGCAATTTCTTCCAGCAGCATCTTACCGTCTTCCAAAACCTGGTCTTTGTTGGCTGCGGCGGTACTTTCGAGGATCCAAACTTCGACAAAACACTAGGCTGGCTCAGGGAGGAGCTCCAATCTACCAAACCGGCGACGTTTGCTCTCGTAAAAAACTCAGAGGTAAACAAGCGTAAAGCAGATCCGGCCTGGAAAAATATAGTGGAACCCGTCGGCTTTGGTTCCGAGCATTCAAGCTTGCACCCTTTTCTACACGGTCTGTTCGCGCACCTGCTCGATCAAAGCCCTCCGACGTACCCCGACCTCACCGGCAGCAATCCGATCCAGCGGATGGAGCAAGGAGAGAAAGCTGCAAGCTTGGATGCCATCCATTTCACTCTGACGCCGTCGCCACAAGCCGAAGGAGTGAGGCACGGGGAAAACTATCAAGCAGAGCAACTCCTAAAAAACCATCGGCGCCTATGGTTGGCCGCAGATTGGGGCATGGGTGAAGAGGAGTTCGTAGCTGCACTGATTCAGCGTGCGTCAACTAAACCACCTAAAGTCTACGCAGTAAACATCGGTAATTTCATCGACAAATCCTCGTTCACCAGTCAGATCGAGGAACTGATCGGGGACTCCTTTGCCTCCTTCTGCAGTTCGTTAGCGCTGGTAGAGCATCCCTATCTTATTCTCAAAGATGCTCCTTTTGACTCCAGCACAGACAAGGGCAAGCTGCATTCTGAACTGCGGGGTATCACTGATATTCTGACATCGTACTGCCCAAGCCTAAAGATCATTGTAATCAGTCGCACGTTGCCCGATTGGCGACATGAAGCCGTTGAATTGACTTCACTAGATGGCGCAGATACCAGAGCGTACATTGAATTGCACCCGCTCTATCAAGGCGGCCTGGGCAACGATGACTTTACCCAGCTCCATGAGCACACCACTGGTGTTCCCCAGCTGATCAAGGAAGCCCTAGGTAAGCTGGTGGTAGCATCGCTGGAAGACGTTATCAGTGAACGCAGCGGATCGCGGGTCAATTTAGCAGGCCGGTTTAGCGATTCCATCAAAGCGCTGGCAACTTCCCAGGAAATCGAAAAACGCTACGCCTTCTCCCTACTGAAAAGCTTATCGGTTTTCCCATACGGCGAGTATCTGGAGAACATCAAGCGCGTTGACAGAACCAAGAAATATACGATCGCCCACGTGGTCATCCTCCAGCGCGAAGGTTTCATCTACGTCGAGGATCAGGACAAACTTGGCCACACAGGTACCCGCGGATCCAAAAAAAGGCTGATCGTCACTCGCGCGGTACGGCAGTGGCTCATTCAGGAAACGAAGCCTAAAGAAGTCGCCAAGATTAATAACCAAGCGTACAAGCTCTATTTCGGCGACGACTGGGAGGTGCAAAAGCCAAGCTTCCACCTGATCTTCAAAGCCAGTGACATCACCGAAAAATCATCGGAAATCAATAATGCAAAATACTTCATTGTTGAAATTGTTGCTGAGGGCGCGAAAAATCCGCGGTGGCGTACCGTGGGCATTGACCTAGCCTCTCAATTTTGCGCAACCGTGAGCAAGAAATCGTATTACAAGGTCGTACAAGATCTCTACATCTCATTGAAACCCATGCTCGATGATAATGAAAAGAAGCATCTGTATTGGTATTTCATTTATCAATGCGCTCAGTCATTAAGAATGTTTGACTCCAAGGCAGCCAAGGACGAGGCATTGCAAATGCTGCTGGATTGCCTCGAACATTTGAAAGAGCCTAAATTAGAAGGCTCGATAAAACTGCATATTTCGATGATTTACTCCGCTCGCAAAGACCATAAGAATGCTTTGGAATACGCCACTCAAGCGGAGAAACTGACGAAGGGCAGCATTGCCATGCAAGCGGCGCATATTGCGCTCAAGAACAGCAATCTAGCCACCAAAGAAGCCGAGATTTCGAAAATTCAGGCAAAAGCAAAAACTAAAGCTAGCACGCTCTATTCGAATATCGCATTGGATCGTGCGGAAGAATTGGCCGAAGACCAGGCCAAGGTCGATGCCTTAAAAGCTATCGTTGATTACTGCCATGAGCACAAAGATCTTTACAACCACATTCGCGCCACTCTTGCCCATGCGGATACGCTACTCCAGGTGAAAGGCTCTTTGGAATCTAAGGAAATCTCGGCCCTCATCAGTATTTACCACCACTTGCACCATGACAACCTGAGCAACCTACACGAAAAGTGCCACCGAGTGCTTTGGGGAGCATTCGAGCGCAACAATGACTTCATCAACCTGCTACAACTATTTAAATATAGTTCACTTTATTGGCGCCTCAGGGACAATCAGAAACCCGAATTGGACGCAATCGAAAAGTTCAGGGCTTTGAGCCTGCCGTCGTCCCTTCCAGAGCGAGACCCGGCCACGTCCTATTACTATGGTCGTCTCGCAACAATAGACAATTAACGTCGAAGGGGCGACGCAGCCCTACCACTCATGGTGAAGAAAAAATGGAGCAGAAGGCGTGAGCGCCGAAGCGAAGCTGGCCCGCAAAGCTCAAAATGTGACAAGGGTCACAAAACAGCGAGGGCTGAGCACCTCTGACATCAAAGTGCCCAGATCACACGCTCTATCTCGAGGGTATCGAGGTATGCTCAACCCCCGCGTGCGCCAGCGAGATCACGCCAAAGCCTAAGCTTTATGACGGAACCAAGAATCCAGAAAGTGCTGATTGATGCAGGGGTGTTACTTGACCACCCGGACATCATCTCCAGCATCCGTAACAAACACAATGTGCCGATTCTGTTAGCGGAAGCGATACCGATCCTGATTGACTATCGGACGCAGCCTTCCGCTCAGGGCCGCAATGCCGAGCGCGTACTGAGCCAGATCCAAGGTACCCATGCTTCGCAAGCGAAGGCGTTCCCAACCAAAGAACCGATCTTCGAAGGCGACTTGCTCGCTGAGTTCATCTTTGACGGTGACCCGGCCTACATCCTCAAGCGCCAGACATTCGCAGCCCAAAGCGCTGCGGGTCGACTCTTGGAGGTGGCCAATCAATACGGCATGACGCTAGTCACATGTGACGACCATTTGTTGGCCCAAGCGAAAGCCAACGGTGTGCCCTGTCACAAGTGGCCATCCACAACGCCCGCTCGACAGACCACGATGAAACCTGTTGCTGCTTCCCCCTCAGTTGAGCTGACGCCATTCACCCTACACCGAACTCCCAAGAGCGTGGCAATGCAACGCTTGCCCTGCAAAGCACTGCCAGGCGTTGGGGAAGTGGTAACGACACCTGCCGGGAAGGCTCTGAAGCTGACTAAGCAGATCAGCCAAGGTGGCGAAGGCGTTATTTACGCAACTTCAAACCCTGGCCTGGTCTGCAAGATTTACCACGCGGAAGAGCTCACCGTGTTCAGGCGTAAAAAGATCGAGCTGATGGTTACCAGGAGGATCGAGCGCCCAGGCATCTGCTGGCCGACAGATGCGGTGTTCAATCAACACTCGGAGTTCGTGGGGTATCTGATGCCCATGGCGCAGGGCAAAACATTGTTCTCAGGCGTTTTCGTCAAGCCTGAGTTCTTGATCAATTTCCCAAGTTGGGGTCGGATTGACCTGCTCAATCTGTGCTTGGCCTTCCTCGAACACATTCGCTACCTACACAGCATGAATATCCTCGTGGGGGATATTAACCCCCACAACTTGTTGGTCACCCAGGACAGCAAGAAGCTATGGATGGTCGATACGGACAGTTTTCAGATCGAAGGATTTCCGTGTCCTGTCGGTACCGTCACGTTTACAGCCCCAGAAATTCAGAACGTCGACTACAAAACGTTCATGCGCACCAAGGAGCATGAGCTTTTCGCCGTGGCCACGATGCTGTTCATGATTCTGTTTCCAGGTAAGCCACCCTATGCCCAGCAAAATGGTGGGACACTGGCGGAAAACATCAAGGCTAAGAATTTTCCGTATCGCGATTTCGACGACAAGGAAAATTTCTCAGGGGAGAATGCTCCAGAAGGCATCTGGCAGTCCATCTGGAACCATTTGAAACGTGATGTTCGTGTTGCTTTTCAGCATACGTTCCGCGAGAGGAAACACGTCTCGCTAGAGGAATGGATCAAGCTACTTAGCCGATATCGCTACAACGTGGCGAGCAAGTACTTCGGGAACGAAGTCTTCCCGACTTCCTTTTATTTTATCCGGGATCCGATCCAGGTCGCCTGTGGCAGGTGCAACAAGACGATCACAGCCTCAAAAAACCTCGTCGACAAGAAGGCGCTAAAAGGTCACAAGGTCTGGTGCCAGGACTGCCACAAAAAACACAGACTCACGCGCATGGCTCGGGAAAGCTACGAGAAGGGTCAGCAAGCTGAGCGCAATAATCAAGGCCGCCCAACACCTCCGCCGCCGATCACTCGGCCTGTCGTGTCGCCTCGTCCAGTTCCCGCTCAGCCACAACCTCGACCTCAGCCGACGGCGCAAGCTCAAGCGGCGCAGAGCCGTCCGGTGCAGGCACAACCACCTCGCCATCAGCTCCAGCAAACTAGCCCAACGCAGAACAATCGCCCCCATTCACCTGCTCAGCCGCAACGCCCGGCGCCCCAGAGTGTCCGCTCGCAGTCCCAGACAGGTAGGCGCAAATCCAAAGTAGCGGTCTTTCTGGGCAAGCTATGGCGCGCCCTCTTTTCCAACTGAAGCACCGATAGGAGATCAATCGTGGACGACGACTTCATCCTCAGCCAAGAAGACTTGGTAGATAATCCGACAGCGAGGGTACCCATCTGCCTGGTATTGGATGTGAGCGGTTCTATGGCCGGGGAGCCTATTCGCGAGCTCCAAGCTGGTGTGCAGATGTTTTACGAGGCAATCCGGGAGGATGAGGTTGCCCGGCACGCCGCAGAGATCAGCATCGTTACTTTCGGCAGTGAAGCGAAACGAACGGTCGAATTCATGGCGATAGGCCGTCAGGATGTGCCTGCCCTAGTTGCCGAAGGCACGACGGCCATGGGCCAAGGCGTGAACCTCGCTCTGGATCTGCTCGAAGTGCGCAAGGAAGATTACAAGCGCGCCGGCGTCGACTATTTCCAACCCTGGATGGTCATCATGACTGACGGTGAACCTACGGACGATATCAGTCGTACAAGCCAGCGTGTGCGCGCCCTGTGCGAGAGCAAGAAGCTGACGGTGTTCCCGATTGCGATAGGTGCGGCTGCGAATCTGGAAACGCTGGGAATGCTGTCTCCCGGACGCCCTCCGTTGCGACTCAAAGCGCTTAACTTCAAAGAGTTCTTCCTCTGGTTGAGCCGCAGTGTTTCACGTGCGTCGCAATCAACGCCTGGTGAAAAAGTGATTTTGGATACGGCAGGCATCGCCGCTTGGGGGCAGCTGTAAAATATGTCTGAAACGAGCCGCAGCTACATCTATCGGACATCATGTGGGCAGCACACAGGACGGTCGCACATCCTGAGTGGATTGCCATGTCAGGATTACGCTGCGGCTCGCACTCAGCAGGATTTCGCGTGCATTGCTCTGGCCGACGGTGCTGGCTCGAAAACCCACTCAGCAGATGGTGCACGTGCGGTGGTGAAAGCTGTGATGCGTGCATTGGCTGATCGCTTCGAGGAGCTGTGGACGCTGTCTCAAGACGATCCAGCCGAGGCGTGCGCGGAACTACTAACGGGTTGTCGGAGCGCTTTGGAACGGCAAGCTATCAGGTTGTGCTGCGAGTATTCGGAGCTAGCCAGCACCTTGTTATTCGTCGCCCATTCCAAGGGTCGATACCTTGCCGGTCATGTGGGGGATGGTTGCGTTGTACATCAGCAAGAGGATGGGCAGATAGCCGTTCTGTCACACCCTGAAAACGGCGAATACACCAACACAACCTTTTTCATGACTGACAAAACCGTGGAGCAGCACTTCCGGCTCTACCGCGGAGAATGTGGCCTAGGTTCAGGGTTTGTAATCATGAGCGACGGTACAGCCGAAAGCCTGTATCGAAGAGCCGACAGATCACCTGCCACTGCAGCGGTAGGCAAGATCATCGCGTGGTGCTGCACGGCATCAGCGAAGAAAATGAGAGACGCGCTGACGGCTAATCTGGAAAATTCTTTTGCCTCCAAAACCACCGATGACTGTTCCATCGCTGTCCTTTCCTTGACGACCTTAACGAGATCTGCGAGCGCCTAACGGCGCTTGGCTCCATCTTGCCCAGTGTCTCCGCCCCGCCTATGCTTGATCAGCATAAAACCGAGATTGACCATGAAGGATTATTCCTCGTCAGCCGCGTAGACGCCATCCACGAAGACCCTGCCATCGATGCATTCCTGGGTTTGCTGGAGGCTGACATCCGAAGCGGACGCAACCTCACCACCCTGCTGGAGGATTTGGCGCAAACCATGCTCGCCAACGCAAACCACTCCGTAAACCTGGACGAAGAGATCGACGGTGAGGTCGCGATCTGATGGTGCGACATGGCTGGACTGTTGTTCCATGAAGGTGTGACTTTACAGCTACGCAAATTGCAAGAAGCCGCAGCCCGAGCCTAGCAGAACGACTCGCAAGGCTTTGAGAGCAACGCCAATGTCAAGCTGTTTCGGGCATTGAGCCATCTGATCATAGAGGCTATGCCTGCCGACCCGGGCCGTGATGAGTTCCGCCAAGGCAACACCCTGGGCACCACCTACCGACAATGGCGGGCAAAAATCGGCAGGAGCTTTCGGCTGTTCTTTCGCTACGACTCAAAATCCAAGGTCATCGTCTATACATGGATCAACGACGAAAATACCCTACGATCCGCAGGCATCAAATCCGATCCCTACGCCGTATTCGAGAAGATGCAGAGCCGCAGAAACCCTCCTGATGACTGGGATGCGCTGACGGCTGCGACGCGTAGCGACTGGGACGAGCCCAAAGCATAAGTTGCGCGACTGGGTGAGGGATTGCACGTTTGAAACCGCCCTCTCGTTGCGTCCACCGAAGTCCACTCGTAGCTGCTGTAAAAAGGGGTACATCTGGGGGTACAAAACCAATTCCCCATTCATAACCTTCTGATTTATATGAATGTCCAAATGTTCTTCGGCGACCCTGAGAGTCTTTAGATCTCCTCGGGCAGACTTTTCATCTCATCATTTCTGGGCTTTTCATGGGCTATGGAAATCCATTCACTTCCAGACGATTGCTACCTTGGGGGTATATCTGAGGGCATGAGCACGCCATCTCCCACGCTGAGCAAATGTGTGCAAATGTAAAAAATTATGATGGCATAATGCCTCGTTAATCGGCAAAATCCACACGTTCCCAAAGGATTTGAAGGACCGGTTCCGATGACATGGCCAGTCACACTGAAACTCGACAGCGCAGCCTACCCGCTCAGCGTGGTGCAACGCGCCGCTTATTCCCTGGCCGACATTGTCACGATCCAAGTCGGCATTGAAGCCAATCAGATAAGCCTCACGGCCCTCCCCGCTGAAGTAAGGCTGACGCTTTCCCCGGAGCAGGCTCACTCGCTAATCATCCAGCATCTGAACGACTTCGCCCTACGCGACCATATCAACCGCGAAACAGCAGGGTTGCGCGAAGTACTGGCCCAAGCTGCGCTCGCTGGATGTGGAATTTCCCAGTGACACTGATTGCGACAGACGCTAACCACTACCGCTTGCTGCCTTTTCGATTCATGCGCATGAATACGGGAAATGACCGTGACATCCTGCTCACGTCCGATACCGGTGAGTACATGCACGTGAGCGAATTACAGTTACGAGCTCTCAGTTACTTCGACGTTCAAGCAAATACGCCTTTTTACAAGGACCTACTGGCCCGCCACTTCATCTACGAACCAGGCCGCCACGATCCCTTCCCGGAAATGGCTGCGCAGTATCGTAGCCGCAAGGACTTCCTTTTCCAGGGGCCTGCACTGCACTTATTCGTGGTTACATTGCGCTGCAACCATACTTGCCAGTACTGCCAAGTGTCGCGGGCCCCTCTGGGAGGATCCGGCCACGACTTATCGGAAGCGGATGCACAAGCTGCGGTTGATCGCCTGTTCGAATCGAACGCTCCCGCCCTGACTGTGGAGTTTCAGGGTGGCGAGCCGCTTTTGGCCTTCGAGCGCGTCCGCCAGATTGTCGAATGGGTCGTTGAACGAAACGTGGTCGAACAACGGGATATACAGTTCGTCATCACCACCACGCTGCACCACCTGACGGAGGAAATACTCGACTTCGCAGAACAACATCGCATCCAGTTCTCGACCTCGCTCGATGGGCCGGCGGCCTTGCACAACGCCAACCGCCCTACCCCGTCACGAGACTCCTACGAACGCACTGTAAAGGGGATCCAGTGGGTCCGTGAGCGCCTTGGCCATGATGCAGTTTCCGCGCTGACCACGCTGACCTCAAGAAGCCTCGAACAACCTGAAGCGATCATCGACGAGTATGTAAGCCAGCGCTTCTCCAGCATCTCGCTTCGACCTCTGAGCCCTTATGGGTTTGCCACCAAGAGTGCCCATCGACTTGATTACCCTATTGAGCGATACCTGGCCTTCTACAAGAAGGCACTGGCCTATTTGCTGCGTATCAACCAACAGGGCGTATACCTCTCGGAGAGTTATACAAGCCTGCTGCTGAAAAACATCCTTACACCTTTCTCCTCCGGCTACGTAGACCTGCGATCCCCTGCTGGGGCTGGCACTGCAGCGTTGGTTTACAACTATGACGGTTACGTTTATCCCTCGGACGAAGCCCGAATGCTGCTGGAAATGGGTGAAGACGGCTTGAGACTTGGCACCGTGCACCAGCCCTTGTCGGAGTTACTCGCATCGCCAGTTATGAGTGCGTTGCTCGCCAGTGGTGTAGCAGAGACGCTGCCGGGCTGCTCCGACTGCGCACTTGTCCCGTACTGTGGTGCTGACCCCATCGAGCACTATGCGCGCCAAGCTGATCCGATCGGACACCGAGTGTTCAGCAGCTTCTGCAAGAAGAACATGGGGCTTCTGAAGCATCTATTCAGTCTGCTTTACGATGGCAACGATAACGTGCAGAGGGTGCTGCTGTCTTGGTTGAACAGGCGCTCTTACAGCGATGTCCGGTTCCCGGGTTACAGGGGTTGATGGCGATGCTGCGCAAAGATACCCACTTCGAAATCCATCACCTGAATGAGCCGAAACTGCTCAAGGTCATCACGCTAGATGAGTTCATCGAACAAGGCCTAGCTGTTTGTGCCGGAAGCGCTGGGTTCGGTGATCTGCTGCTTTGGCTGTCAAACGAAGAACGGCTACGGAGCCCACATCTGCTCTCATTACCAGTGGGTGGATTCCTGATCCCGGAACCATTGATCGGCGACTTCGACAGCGCACGGCCCTATCTGCACACGCCCAAAGATGCGGATGTCGTGCAGCCCGGAGACGTCATTGCCATCACGCCAGGCAACACGTTGGTGCGAGTACTCTATCGACGAGGCTCAGACAGCAACCTGCTGTTCATGACCGATCGTTGCAACAGCCTCTGTCTGATGTGCTCGCAGCCACCCAAAGATATCGATGACCGTTGGCACATCGAGGAGAACCTACGGCTGATCGACCTGATGGACACGGGCGAGGAAAACCTGGGAATCAGCGGCGGAGAACCAACGCTATATCGCGACGGCCTGCTGGAGATCCTGGCCAAGTGCAAAGCCGTTTTGCCGCAGAAATCCATTCATGTGCTCAGCAACGGGCGGCTGTTCCAAGACCCGAGCTGGATCGCAGCGCTCTCTGCCATCGGTCACCCTCAATTGAGCTGGGGCATCCCGTTGTATGCCGACAATGCCGAAGACCATGACCATGTGGTACAGGCTCCAGGCGCGTTCAGCGAAACCCTGCAAGGTCTTTACAACCTGACCCGCGCCAACCAGATCATCGAGATACGCGTGGTGCTCAATCGCCTGACCACGCCACGCTTGCCCGAGCTCGCCCACTACGTATTCAGGAACTTGCCCTTCGTGCGACATGTTGCGCTGATGGGTATTGAAAGTACCGGCCTGGCCAGGAAGCACTACGAAGAACTGTGGATTGACCCGCTGGACTATCAAGAGTCGTTGAGCCAGGCCGTGTATTTCCTGTTCAACCGCGGGGTGCCGGTTTCGATCTACAACTTGCCCCTGTGCCTGATCCCGACACACCTCTCGCGTTTCGCCCGCCAGAGCATCTCGGACTGGAAGAACCTGTTCATCGATACTTGCCAGCAATGCGCTGCCATCAAACAGTGCTCTGGCTTTTTCAAATCCCACACCGACCGCTGGCAGAGCCGCGGCGTAAAACCACTATCGACCGAGGCATTTAGTGCCTATGCAAGGAGTGCACAGTGAAATTGCTCGACCGCTGGAAAGTCCTGATCAGTGGGATCAGCTTGCTGCCAATGGCAAGTACCACCCTGGCACAAGTGGGTCCTATGCCGCTCGCCGATGCAAACTGGCAACCCAACGACAATCTACAGCCCCCGGTATTTGCCGATACGCTGAATGCACCAGACACCGTCAACATCTATGCTGCGCATCGCTCGCACAGTTCACACCGGTCCCACAGTTCGCACAGTTCTCACTACAGCGGCTCGGGTGGCTATAGCGCACCTCGCTACTACAATCCCCCTGCGGCCAGCACCCGAAGCTACAGCCCATCGAGTGCACCCAGCACACCAAGCAGCAACAGCCTTTATCAGTCGTCTGGCACTACCCCTGGGGCAAGCTCGAACACGTCAAAGAGCCGCGCGACCAATGAGCAGAAAAGTAACCTGGTCACCCGTGTGCAGACTGCGCTGATGGTGCGTCAGTATTACCAAGGCGCCATTGATGGGGTGATGGGCAAAGCGACGCGTGGTGCGTTGATGGCCTTCCAGATGGACAGTGGGCTGACAGTCAATGGCAGGATGGATACACCATCGCTGAATGCGTTGGGGATCAAAATTCCTTGAGTCGCTTGGGGTTGAAGCAAGCGTACGTTCAACAACGCACGAATTATCCCGTGCTGCACAACAATCAAGTCGGCAACACTCGCTTAGAGGTTGCTCGACCACCTGCAAGATGATGCCCCGGGAGCTAGCGTAAGTAATCCTGAGGTGGTTGTTGAGCACCTGGCCCGCTTACGCTTGACGAGCAGAAGACCAAGTTGACCACGTAAGGACTATTCCTTACCATTCGATCAATCGACCCGGGAGACCACCCATGCCTGCCATCCACGAAATCGCCACATTGACCTCGAAGGGACAGATCACACTGCCCAAATCCGTTCGCCAACTATTGGGCCTCGACACTGGTAGCAAGATCGCATTCGACGTACGCGACGGGGAAGTCGTGGTCAGCCGCGTGGAAACCACCCACGAAGACCCTGCCATCGGTGCATTCCTGGGTTTGCTGGAGGCTGATATCCGAAGCGGCCGCAACCTCACCACTCTGCCGGAAGACTTGGCGCAAACCATGCTCGCCAATGCAAACCACTCCGTAAACCTGGACGAAGATATCGATGGTGAGGTCGCGATCTGATGCAGCGACATGGCTGGACACTGTTGTTCCATGAAGGTGTGACTTTACAGCTACGCAAATTGCAAGAAGCCGCCGCCCGAGCCGAGCAGAACGATCCGCAAGGTTTTGAGAGCAACGCCAACGTCAAGCTGTTTCGGGCATTGAGCCATCTGATCATGGAGGCTGTGCCTGCCAACCCAGGCCGTGATGATTTCCGCCAAGGCAACACGCTGGGCACCGCCTACCGACATTGGCGGCGGGCAAAAATCGGCAGGCGCTTTCGGCTGTTCTTTCGCTATGACTCAAGATCCAAAGTCATCGTCTATGCATGGGTCAACGACGAAAACACCCTACGGTCCGCAGGCAGCAAATCCGATCGCTACGCTGTCTTCGAGAAGATGCTGGGCCGCGGCAACCCTCCTGATGACTGGAATGCGCTGACTGCTGCGACGCGTAGCGACTGGGACGAGCCCAAA
Source organism: Pseudomonas bharatica (assembly GCF_048586865.1). Lineage (NCBI taxonomy): Bacteria > Pseudomonadati > Pseudomonadota > Gammaproteobacteria > Pseudomonadales > Pseudomonadaceae > Pseudomonas > Pseudomonas bharatica. The sequence continues at coordinate 481,323 of NZ_JBMAWR010000001.1, forward strand.
ACGTAAGCGGCACGCTTTGGCGAGTGATAGCACGTTCAACACCGCCCTTCAGTGCGTCCACTATCGTCCACTCGTAACCACTGCAGAAAGGGGTACTTCTGGGGGTACAAATTCAATTTCCCGCTCATCACTTGTTGACTAGCATGGATGCCCACTGTTCTTTGGCGACCCTGACAATCTCTAGCAGCCCTCCATGAATGGCCCCTTGCCCTCACGCCCATACCCGCCGGGCATCCCTGCGCACAGCCTGCGGGGGCACGCCGTAACCACGAATGAAGACCTCGCGCAGATGCCGCCGGTCCCTGAAGCCGGCTTCCTTCGCCACCACGTCCAGGCTGTGCCGGCTCTGCTCGATCATCACCCGGGCCGCTTCAAGACGCAGCCTTTCCACGGCCTTGGCGGGTGATTGGCCGGTCTCGGCGGTGAATACCCGGGTAAATTGCCGGGGGCTCAGGTGCACGGCTTCGGCGAGTTCCTCGACACTCAAGGGCCGCCCCAGATTCCGGCGCGCGTAATCCAGTGCGGCCTGGATCCGGTCCGACTTCGGCGACAGCGTCAGCAGCTCGGAATGCTGGGATTGCCCCCCGGAGCGGCGCTGATACATGACCAGCTGGCGTGCCACCGACCTGGCCACCTCGTTTCCCAGATCCTTCTCCACCATGCCAAGTGCCATGTCCAGGGCGGCGGTCATGCCGGCGGATGTCCAGACCTGGCCATCCACGATGAAGATCCGGTCTTCCTCGACTTCGATTTTCGGATGCAGCTCACGCAGCTGTTTCGCATAGGCCCAGTGTGTGGTGGCCCTGCGGTGATCCAGGACACCTGCCTGGGCCAGGATGAAACCACCGGTACACAGGCCGGCGGTGCGGCGAGCGCCCTCGACGAAACCTCGCACGCTTTCCAGCACTTTCTCGCTCGGCGGCGTCAGCGGAGTCAGTGTTCCGGTGATCATCCAGGTGTCGGCCAAACCGGGAGCAGCCAACGGCAGCGTGTCCATATACATCCCGAGGGAGGAGCGCACCGTACCGCCATCGACGGAGAAATTCTGGATCCTGTAGATCGCTTCGCCGGCAACCATATTGGCGAACTCGAATACGGCCTGGGTCGCCAGTGACATGACCTGGAAACCATCGGTGAGCAGATAGCCGACACGGTGCATGGCGGAACTCCACGGTGTTGATGTCCTGAAAACGTAGCATATGCGTCGTTTAAGACAAAGGCGATCTTCTGCATCATGGCTTCACACCCAGCCAACGGAGCACGACCATGACCCCGCAATCCAAAGGCACCGCCCTCATTACCGGTGCATCCACCGGCATCGGTTCCATCTACGCGCAACGCCTTGCACACCGGGGTTACGACCTGGTGCTGGTGGCCCGTAATCACGAGCGCCTGAACACCCTTGCCAATCGCATCACCACGCAAACCCAACGCAACGTCGAGGTGTTTCCGGCCGACCTGGCCAACCCGGATGACCTGGCCAGGGTAGAAGGCAAGCTGCGCGAGGACGCCAGCATCACCCTGCTGGTGAACAACGCCGGCATCGGCACCCACACCAGCCTGCTGGAGAGCAACGTCGAGCGCATGGCCGAAATGATCACCCTCAACATCACCGCCCTGACCCGCCTCACCTATGCGGCCATTCCGGGGTTCGTGGCGCGCAAGCAAGGCGCCGTCATCAACATCTCCTCCATTGTCAGCCTGGCACCGGAGCTGCTCAACGGCGTGTACGGCGGCAGCAAGGCCTATGTCACCGCCTTTACCCGATCCTTGCACAAGGAACTGGCGGACCAGGGCATCAGGATCCAGGCCGTATTGCCGGGAGCCACCGCGACCGACTTCTGGCAGATCGGCGGCCTGCCCGTCGAGAACCTCGATCCGGGCATCGTGATGTCGGCTGAGGACCTGGTAGACGGCGCGCTGCAGGACTTCGACGACGAGGTATTGATCTCCATCCCCTCGATGCACGACCTGCAGCCGTTCGAACGCTATGAGGCCAGCCGGCAGGCGCTGTTCGATCAGTTGTCCAGCAACCGGCTTGCTCCACGCTATACCGCCAGGTGATCGTCACCAAGCAGGCAGCCGGCCCGGATGGCAAGGATCCGCAGCGACATGACAGGATCACCTGTCAATGCTCGATGCGGAAACTTGCCACCAGCTGGCGCAACTCACCCGACCTGGCGTCCATGGTCCTGCAAACGTCCATAGTGTGCTGTTGACCCACTTGAACGTGCTGGTTGAGCGTAGCGATTTCGCCGACTTCGCGACCGATCGATTCGACCACCGCGCGTTGCTGATCGGTGGCCGCAGCGACGGACTGGTTCATGTCATCGATATCGGCCAGGCGCTCGATCACGGCGTCGATATCCTTGCAAGCCTGGGCCATGACGCTGACGCTGAGTTCGGCGTGCTGATGACTGGTAACCATCGAGGCAATCGACGCTTGGGCGCCGCCCCGCAGAGACTCGATCATGGCATGGATCTCCTGTGTCGCTCCCTGGCTGCGATGTGCCAGTTGGCGCACCTCGTCCGCCACTACCGCAAAGCCTCGGCCGGACTCCCCTGCCCGCGCAGCTTCAATGGCTGCGTTGAGCGCCAGCAAATTGGTTTGCTGGGCGATGCTTTGAATCACTTCGAGGATGCTACCGATGGCTTCGGTCTGGTCCCCCAGTTGCTCCATGCTCGCGCGGGTGGTTTCAACCCTGGCCGCCAGCGCATCGAGTGCCGCGGCGCCATCGCCGAGAATACGCTGGCCCTGTTCGGCCTGGTTGCGCGCCGCGGCACTTTGCAGCGAAACATTGGCGGCGTTGCTGGCAATCTCCTGGGCGGCGGCCCCCAATTGTTCGATGGCAGCGGCCACCGTATCGCTGCGCTGCACCAGGTCGCTTGACTGGCGCAGGGTGGCCTGGCTGGCCTGGACGACGCTGCGCGAGCCTTCCTCGACGCCTACGCTGCCATTGGCGACCAGGCGGATGGTGCGCTGCATGCGCTCGACGAAAAGGTTGAAGGCCTGGGCCAACCGGGCCAGTTCGTCACGACCAGAGGCCGGCAGGCGCTGGGTCAGATCGCCCTCACCGGCGGCGATGTCCTGCATGGCGGCGATCATGCGCAGCAGCGGCTTCATCAGCAAACGCAGCAGCACGCCGAGGGCGAGCATCACCAGCAGCACCGACACCAGCATGGCGATCAATGCCGACTCACTGAAATCGCGCAGTTGCCGGTAGGCCAGGTCACGATCGACCGAAAGCCCGACATACCAGTCGGCACCCGGCAGCCCGGGTATCGGCACGAACGTGTCGATGCGAACCCGGCCATCGGCCTCGTGCTCTTGCAGATCACGGCTGACCTTCAGGGGCTGCGCCAGGTCAAGCTCGTCGAGACGACGGTTGATCAGGTCGGTCTGCGGGTGTACCAGGATCTTCCCGGCGCCATTGACCAGGTACGCATAGCCTTTGCCCTGCAGGTCGACGCTACCGATGATCTGCACCAGGGTGTCGATCGGCATTCCCGCCCCCACCGCGCCAAGCAACTCGCCGGCACGTACCACCGGGGCGGCGGCGGCCATGATCATTTCCTGGGTAGCGGCATTGATATAGGGCTCGGTGAGGACGCTGTCGTTGCGCGCCTGCACACGCTGGTACCAGTCGCGCTGGCGGGCATCATAGCCGGCGGGCATTTCCTGCTGCGGGCGAATGCTGAAGCTGCCATCGGCGCGCGCCAGGTACACCATGTTGAAGGTGTTCTTCAACACATCCTGGCCGAAGGCCTGCTCGACCGCCGCCTCGCTGGTGTCGGCGGCCAATCGTTGCGCCAGGCTTTCCACCAGCAGCACCCGCCCGCCAAGCCAGTTGTGGACGCTGTCGGCGGCCAGGGCACCCACCTCGCGCAACTGGCTTTGCAGCTCTCGAGCCAGCAACCGCTGTTGCCAGATGTAGTTGTACAGGGTGAACGAAGCGAAGGCACTGACCACCACCAGCGCAGCGGCCAACAGAATCTTGTGGCTGAATTTCATCATCAAGGCCTTAAAAAGGGCCGCGCAGGAAAACCCGCGCGGCCAAGCACGCTCTACGCCATTCGCGGCCCCAGGAGCACAAGATCGCGAATGCCGACAGAGTCTCAGGCGACCCGCCCGCCCAGGTACAGTTCGCTGACTTGCGGGTCATGCATCAGCTCCCGGGCATTGCCGGTCAACGCGACATTGCCCATGGACAGCACATAGGCGCGGTCGGAGATGCGCAGCGCCTCCATCGCGTTCTGCTCCACCATCAGGATGGTCACGCCTTCCTGGTCGCGGACCCGCTGGATGGCTTCGAACACTTCCAGCAGCACCTTGGGCGACAGCCCCGCCGAGGGTTCGTCGAGCAACAGCAGGCTTGGCCTGGGCATGAGCGCCCGGGCCAGAGCGAGGATCTGCCGCTCACCACCGGACATGGACGCCGCCGGCGCGTTGAACTTGCTGGCGAGGATCGGGTAGGCGGTGCACAGTTCATCGATACGTCGCTGGTTGTCCCGTGCGTGCTGGTAATGGCCGCCCACGTGGAGATTTTCGCGGACGCTCAGGCTGGCGAATACGTTGTCGGTCTGCGGCACGAAGCCAATCCCGCAGCGGCGGATCTTCTCGTGCACCGGCACCCGCGACATATCCTGCCCCCGCAGCAGGACCTGCCCCTTGCGCGGCAGCAGGTAGCCGGCGATGGTCTTGAGCAAGGTGCTCTTGCCGCAACCGTTGGGGCCCAGCAAGGTCACGATCTCCTTCTGCGCGGCATGCAGGGTCATGCCGCGCAGGATGTCCACCTCGGCGCTGTAGCCGGCGACGACGTCCTTCACTTCGATCATGGCGCATTTTCCTCAAGGGCTTGCGGAGTGTGGCGGCCACCCAGGTAGGCCTGGATCACCCGCGGGTTGGAGGCAAGTTTGTCCGGCCGGCAACTGGCGACGATCTCGCCGCGGTCCAGGACCACGCAGCGGCTGCACACATCGCGGATGAAGTGCATGTCATGCTCGACGATCACCAGCGTCATGCCCTGGGCATTGAGGCGCTTGAGCGCCTCGACAAGGTCACGCCGCAGGTTCGGGTGGACCCCGGCGGTAGGCTCGTCGAGCAGCACCAGCTCGGGCTCGCCCATCAAGGCGCAGACAATCCCCAGCAGTTTCTTTTGCCCACCCGACAGCGCCGAAGCCGGCAGGTCGCGTACCGGGCCGAGCAGCAACTCATCGATCAGCCGCCCGGCCTTGGCCCGAGCCTGTTCTTCGGCCCGGCGCAGCGCCGGAAGGCCGAGAAGCGTGGCGAACACACCATGCTGGCGAGTGCAGGCTGCCATCGCCACTTCCATGACCGACATCTTGCTGGGCATGGAAGGCAGCTGGAACGTCCGGGCAATGCCGTGACGGACGATACGATGTGCCTGCAACCGCTCGATACGCCGCGCCCCGAGCGCAATGGCGCCACCATCCACCGCTTCGAAACCGGTGATGCAGTTGAGCAAGGTGCTTTTGCCGGAACCGTTGGGACCAAGCAGGCCGACGATCTCGCCGCGCTGCACGTTGAAGCTCACGTCGCGCAGTACCTGGTTGCCGCCGAAGGCCTTGGCTACCGATTGCACACTGAGCAGGTATTCACGAGAAGCACTCATGGGATCTTCCTTGTTTTTTCAGGGATCAGACCCTCGCTGCGCCACATCAGGCAGGCCAGCAGGATCGCGCCGATCAGGCCCAGGCGCAGGGCGCCGGCCAGGTCGGAGCCAAGGCCCAGGTAATCCTTGGCGAACGGCACCAGGCTGTAGGCGGCCTGCACCAGCAACACCCCCAGCAGCACGCCGCGCAGGTTGCCCAGGCCACCGATCATCAACATGGTCCAGAGCAGGAACGTCTCGGAGGCGAGCAGGTAGTCGGGGCCGACATAGCTCATGAAGTGGGCGTACAACGAACCGGCGATGGCGGTCAGCGCGGCGCCGGACATGATCGCCCGCGACTTCAGCGAGGTCAGGTCGTAGCCCATGCACGCGGCCAGTTGCGGCTCCTCGCGCATCAGCCGCAGGGCGCGCCCGAAGCGGCCATCGCCAAGGCGCTGGCAAAGCAGCGTGGCGATGCCCAGCAGCACCAGCATCATCACCAGGAAACCGGCACCGTCGAACAGCGTGGGAATGGCGCCAATGCCTTGCGCACCACCGGTAAGCCAGCCCTCGTTGGTCGCCACCACACGCAGGATTTCGGCAATTGCCAGGGTGGCGATCCCCCAGTAGTCCGAAGCCAGCTTGCGCCCCAGGCGGGCCACGCACCCAGCCAGGCCCATGGCCAGAAGCACACCAACAGCCATGCCCAGCCATGGCGAATAACCCGCCTGGACCGCGATACCGGTGGCGTAGGCGCCGAGACCGGCGAAGGCGATGTGGCCGAAATTGAGCAGGCCGCCATAACCCGCCTGCAGGTTGAGCCCCAGCGCCATCAGGCCATAGAGGCTAGCGAACGTAAGCGCGGAAACCAGGAAATCAAACACGGCGCACCTCCCGGTCGAACAGGCCGTAAGGCTTGAACAGCAAGGCCAGCAGCAGGATCAGGAACGCCGCGCCGCTGATGTAGGACACGGGCAGGAAGGCAATTTCCCGACCCAGCAGCCAACCGAAGTTGAGGTTGGTGACCAGGGTTTCGGTAAAGGCGATCAACAAGGCACCGGCAACCGCCCCCATGGGGTTGCCAAGGCCACCGAGGATGGCCGCGGCGAACACCGGCAGAAGCAGGTCATGCCCCAGGTTGATATGGGCGCCTGTGGACAAGGCCAGCAGGCCGCCGCCCAGACCGGCGACCGCACCACTGGCGAAGGTCACCATCAGGGTGATCCGGGCAGCGTGCAGGCCGCTGGCGTTGGCCAGTGCCGGGTTGCCGGCCAGCGAGCGCATCGCACGCCCCAGGCGGGTATGGAACAGGGCCACGGTGAACGCTGCCAGGAGTACCAGGGTGGTGGCGAAGAAGTACAGCTGGGTATGGGTGATGCGTGCGTCGCCCAGGAGAATCGGTGCTTTCAGGGGTAGCTCGAACATCCGCGGGAAAGTACCCGCGCTGCCCTGGAGCGCGGCGACCAGCAGCATGGCGATGGCCAGCGAACCGATCATGGCGATGGCCGGACCGCTCTTGAGCAGACGCTGGAACACCAGGCGCTGCAGCACCAGGGTCAGGGCACCGACCAGCAGTGCGGCAAGCAGCAAGGCCAGCGGCAAGGGCGCGCCCATGGCGCCCAGGCCATAGGTCAGGTATGCACCCAGCATGGCGTATTGTACGTGGGCGATATTGGGAAACTTGACCAGGCCATAAACCAGGCTGAGGCCGAAGGCGATCAGCGCCAGGTCGGTTGCCCGCAGCAAGGTATCGATCAGGAACTGCAACATGGAAAACACTCCGCAAGAGCAGGCACAAGCCCGCCCGGCCAACCGGGCGGGGTATCGCGTACTTATCGAGGCACGACTTTGCCGCCGTCATACTTGAGCTTGGCGTAGGGCGGGTCGAGCCGCTGGCGGCCGTCGTCGAAGACTACCGTTCCGGTCACGCCGTCATAGCCCTTGCCCACCTCCTTGAGCGCGGCCTGTACTGCGGCCGGCTCGCGGCTGCCGGCCTTTTCGATCGCCTTGGCCGCCATCAGCACGGCGTCGTAGGCATAGCCGGTGTAGGAGGTCTTCATGCCTTCCTTGTACTTGGCTGCAAAGGCATCGGCGTAGGCCTTGCCGGCAGGCCCGACGACCGAACCGACTTCCATGCCCAACTGGCCCTGGGCGATGTTGGCCGGAGTGTCCGACAGGCTCATGGACAACAGGATCGCGTACCACGGCTGTTCCCGCAGCCCGAGCTCCAGGGCCTCGCGATTGATGACGGCAGACTCCTGCCCGTAGGCGGTGTAGATGTATGCGTCCGGTTTGCTGCGGGCGATCTGCTGCAGCTCGCGGCGGTAGGTTGACTGGCCGGCGGTGTAGAGCGTCTCGTTGACGATCTTGCCGCCCAGCTTTTCGAACTCGGCGCGAAAACCGTGGGCTACGCCCTGGCCGTAGGCATTGTTCGGGGCCAGGACGGCGACATTGCGAAAGCCCAGGTCCCAGGCATCCTGGGAAGAAAACCTGTTGCCCTTGTCCTCCAGACCGATCAGGTTGAACGAACTGCTGCCCAGGTCGCGGATCTTCACGCTGGTGCTGGCGATATTGATATGCACCACACCTTCTTTCACCAGGTACTGGCCCATCGGGATGCTGATACCCGACGAGTATTCGCCGATCACCACAGGCACCTTGTCAACGCTGACCAGCTTGCGGGCGGCGTTGATGGCGGTGGTGGGGTTGCCGCCGGAATCCTCGACGATGACCTGGAATGGCTTGCCGAGCACACCTCCGTCGGCGTTGACCTTGTCTTCAGCCAGCTTCACGGCGCGGCGCACGTCTTCGCCGACGGTGGCGTTGGCACCCGTCAGGGACAGCACGGCCCCCATCTGCACGGTCTCGGCGGCAGACGCAAAGGGTGCCGCCATGGCCAGGGTGAACAACATCGAAGTCGGGATAAGCATGGAGCGGAACTTGAAAGGCATAACTGTCTCCTTGGAATGATCGTGACGGCGTCGCCGTCGCTCACTGCGTCATGCAGCCCCCTGCACCAGCGGGGCAAAACAGCTCAAGCACCGATGCTCCCTGAGTCGCTCGTGGCAAATCACGGACGCACCGCTCCGGCCCTCCCGAGGGTTGCGGGAGGAGGAAGAATTCATCGCATCGCTTCGAAGCCCTTACCAGATCGGCAAGGTGTAGCTGACGGTCAGGCGGTTGTGGTCGATATCGCCCAGCACGTCGCTGCGCAGTACACCGTTGCGCCAGGCAACGCCCAGGCCTTTGAATGTTCCGCCCTGCACCACGTAGCTCAGGACGATGTCGCGCTCCCACTCTTCACGGTCGGAGCCGACGGCAGTCTTGATCTGGTCGCCCTTGAGCCAGGTGACGCTGGCGTTCAGGCCTGGTACGCCGAGCGCGGTGAAGTCGTAGGCGTAGCCGCCAAGGAGGGTGCGCTCACCGGCATAGGTGAAGTTCTGCACCAGGCTGTCGGTGATCACATAAGTGCTGGTACCACCTGCGCCCTCGTTCACCAGGCCGCCCTGGTTCAACTGGGTGAAGATGCTGTCGTCCGACACCTGCTGGTAACCCAGGGTCAGGGCATGGCCGCCCAGGGCATAGGTAAACCTGGCGCTCCAGGTCGAGTTGTCCAGTTCGCCGTCATTGCCGCTGCCATTGGTCGACGCCAGGTAGCCTGCGGCACGCTCGGCATTCTTGCCATCGGAGGTGGTGCGGAAGTAGCGCAGGTCGGTCTTGAGCACGCCCGGGCCCAGCGGCAGGCTGTGCAGCGCACCGAGGAAATGCTGGTCGTAATAATCTTCGAGGTTGGCGAAGTAATACTGCAGGGTCAGGTCCTTGATGCCCTTGTAGTCGCCGCCGGCAAAACGCAGGTGGTTGCTTTGCTGGCTGCCACCGGCGATGGCCATGCCAGTGAAGTTACTCGACATACGGCCGACCACATGCTCGATCTGACCACCCGTGAGGGTCAGGTTGTCGACCTCGTTGCTGGTGATCTGCCCGCCCTCGAACAGTTGCGGCAGCATGCGGCCGTCGTTCGACCAGAGGATCGGCAGCTTCGGCGTAAGGATGCCATAGCGGGCCTCGGTCCTGGAAAGGCGCACCTTGCCGGTCAGGCCACCGCGGCTGAAGTTGTCCACGGCCTCGCCATCGCTGTCGGCCGGGAAAATGGAGCGCGCACCCGGTGCATCGAGCTTCACGCCCAGGGTGTAGGTGGCATCGACCCCGACGCCGACCACGCCCTGGGTGAAACCGGACTGCACGTTGAGCAGGAAGGCCTGGCCCCACTCGTCCTGGGTCTGGGTGTCGGTGTCACGGAAATCGTGGTTGAAGTAGAAATTGCGCAGCTCGAGCTTGGCCGTGCTGTCCTCGATGAAACCTGCGGCAAGCGCCTGCCCGCCGAAACTCCCCGTGGCTGCAAGAATGGCCAGGTTCAATAGTTTTCTCTTCATGTGAAGCAACTCTCCCTTGTATTGCTTTTTTTAGGACGCACCTGCCCGCGGTGCTGCCATGACAAGGCAGCACCGGGGAACGGATACGGAGTGGCGACAGATAGAACCCGGAGCGCGCAGGCTCCGGTTATTGCATTCAGGTAGCGCGAGCGCCGCCTTGAATTTCGTCGTCTTTGCGACGTTTACCAACGGATAGGATGGCGACCAGCGAGATGGCTACGGTTGCCAGCATGTACAGGGCCACCGGCCGCCAGTCGCCCTTGTATTCGGACAGCAGCCAGGTTGCGATCAGTGGTGCGGTGCCGCCTGCCAGCGCAGCGCCCAGTTGATAGCCCAGGGTGATGCCGGTGTAGCGCACGCGGGTGGAGAATATTTCCGAAGACAAGGTGCCGAGCACGGCGGTGACCGGCGCCCAGAGCACGCCGAAGCCAACCACGGTGGCAAGGGTGATGCCCCATTGGCTGCGGGTATCGAGCAGCATGAAGTACGGCACGATGTACAGCGCGATGGCAATGATGCCGCCGATGTACACACGCTTGCGGCCGACCCGGTCGGACAGCCAGCCCATCACCGGGATCAGCAGGGAGGCCACCAGGGCACCGATCATGACGGCGTTCAACGCCGAGACTTTCTGGTAGCCGAGGTTGTTTACCGCATAGCTGACCACGAAGGTCGAGAAGATGTAGAACGGCGCCGTCTCGACCACTTTCAGGCCTGCAGCGATCAGCACTTCACGCCAGTGGTTGCGTAGCGTTTCCACGACCGGCATTTTCGACACGTTACCGCTGGCCTTGGCGTGCTTGAAGTCCGGGGTTTCGTCGAGGCCATGGCGGATCCATAGGCCGAGGAACACCAGGCCGGCACTCAACACAAAGGGTACCCGCCAGCCCCAGGACAGGAAGTCTTCCTCGGGCAGCATCGCCATCAGGCTCACGGCCAGGGTGGCCAGCAACATGCCAAGTGTCACGCCTACTTGCGGCACGCTGCCGAACAGGCCCTTGCGCTTGGCCGGCGCGTACTCGTAGGCCAGCAGCAGCGCCCCGCCCCACTCGCCACCAATCCCAAGGCCCTGGATCACCCGCAGCAGGATCAACAGTATCGGTGCCCAGACACCGATATGTTCATAAGTCGGCAGGCATCCGATCAGTACGGTTGCGCCCCCCATCAACGACAAGGTGATGACCAGGGTTTTCTTGCGTCCGATACGGTCGCCGATATGGGCGAAGAGCACGCCTCCAATAGGCCGGATGAAGAAGGTTAGAGAAAACGACAAGTAAGCCAACAGCAGCCCGACCACCGGATCGAAGTTGGGGAAGAACAGCTTGTTGAAAACCAGAGCGGCGGCGGTGCCATAAAGAAAATAGTCGAACCATTCAATGGAACTGCCAGTAAGGCTGGCCACCAGCGCACGGCGACGGGTCTTTGCCGACTGTGTTTCGGCGAGGGAATTGCTCATGTTGTATGCCTTGTTTTTCTAAGGATGGGCAGCGACGACCCAAGTTTTACCGGGTAGCACCGATCCTAGGTTTTCCCGGGCGAAAGGTGCAACCTCAGACTTTATTATGGGTATAACAAAATGGCAGGATGACACTTGAGCGCACCATCAGAGTGCATGAAAAGTATCTGCCAAACGTTTGCTGATTTATATCAGTACCTAATTGTTTTTATTGAATAAGTGACCAAGTACAAGATATCGCGTTATTGGGTTGCGCCCGGTTGCACCTTTGTTGATGGGCGGTTTAATCTGCCCGCCGTTCCGTTAGCCAGTTTTCTTGTCCAGCGATAGCAACACGCAACCACTACGCTTCGCACCACTACGAGGAACAATCATGAACGCACTTTTTCTGGGCTACGGTCGCATGGGCAGCGCCATTGGCCAGGCCTGGCTCAAGGCCGGGCTGGTCAGCCAGGTCAGCGCCGTCGACCCCTATCTGCAGGATTTGCCAACAGCCAGCCCGGTCATGCTCTACAGCCAGGTCGAAGCCCTGCCTGCGCTGGCGTTTGACATCATCGTGGTGGCGGTCAAGCCGAACTACGCATGCGAAGTGCTGGCCGCGCTCCCCCGTGCAGCGTGCGAGCACGCCGTGGTGATTTCCGTCGCCGCAGGCGTGCCCCACGAAAAACTCAGCCAGGCACTGGACCACAGCTGCCCGGTGGTACGCGCGATGCCCAACACACCGGTACTGGTCAACGCCGGTTGCACCGGTCTGTTCGCCCCTGCTGGCCTGGATGAAGCCCTGCGCTCGCGGGTAACCCGGCTGTTCGAAACCGTCGGCAGCGCCAGTTGGGTGGAGCACGAGGGCTTGCTGGATGCGGTAACGGCGTTGTCGGGCAGCGGCCCCGCCTACTACCATCTGTTCAGCGAAGCACTGGCCGCCGCGGGTGTGGCCCTGGGCCTGAGCCCGGACCTGGCAAAGACCCTGGCCGCGCAGACAGCGCTAGGTGCCGCAACCCTGCAAACCCAGCCAGGCGCCGACTTTGCAACGCTACGCAGCGCCGTCACCTCGCCCAATGGCACCACTGCCGCGGCGATCTCCTCGTTTGAGCACGATGACGGCTTGCGTCGGCTGGTCGGCGCCGCCGTGCAAGCCGCCCATTCACGCTCGCAAGCACTCTCGCGCGAATCCTGAAAAACACCAGACGGCGGGCGGCCGGCAGGACGCCCACGCTGCATTACCTGGCCCGTGTGCAAAACCTATGAAGCTCCATCAACTGAAAATATTGGTCACCATCTGCGAGAGCGGCAGCTTTCAGGAAACCGCGCGCCTGCTGCACCTTTCCCAGCCGGCACTCTCCAGGACCATCAAGGAACTCGAGACCTCCCTCGGGGTGCCGCTGCTGGTCCGCTCCAACCGCGGCATCACCACCACCGAATACGGCGAACGCCTGGTGCGCAGGGCCCGCCTGATGCTGGAAGAGGCCAATCGCGCCAAGGAAGAAATCGCAGCGTTGAAGGGCGAAACGAACGGCCGGGTGTCGATCGGCCTGTCACCGGCGACGCCCCGTGCACAGGTGATCGCAGCAGTAAATCAATACAGCGAACGCTACCCGAAGGTGCGGCTGCGCATTCATGAGATGCGTCCTTCGAAGCTGATGGAGGGCCTGCGTGAAGGGCAAGTGGACCTGGCATTGTCGTGCCAACCGGCCAGTCGTTATGGCGACGGGTTCCAATGGACCGAGCTTTACCAGCAGCCGACTGCCCTGGTGGTACGCAAGGACCACCCGCTGCGCCATATACGTTCCCTTGAACACCTGCGCGAGCAGCGCTGGCTGCTACAGGAGCCGCTGGAAAGCTCGCAGGTCGGCTTGATGTTCGAGCAATACCAACTGGCGCCCCCGGAAAATGTCCTTGAATGCTCGGCTGGAATCATATTTTGCGAACTGGCACGGACCACGGACGTCATCAGCTTTTGGCCGCTTCGCATGCTCGACTACGTCAACCGGGATGGCCAGGCGATGGAGGTACTGAACCTCGAGGAACAGCCGCCAGCACTCAATATCTCCCTGGTCTATCGAAACCAGGAACTTCTGACACGAGAAGCCCGGCTGCTCGCCGATGAACTTGTGTATGTATTTACCAACCCTCGTGCAGCGCAGCGTAGCGACAAATACTGAAATGACATGATTGGACCGACCCGTTCATTGCCGTACAATCGCGCCCCCAAAAAACCAGCAGGCACGGCGAGAGGGAACTTCAATGCAACGGGTGATGATCATTGGTCAGCCTGGGTCCGGGAAAAGTACCCTGGCGCGCGCGCTGGGCGAACGCACGGGTTTGCCGGTCGTGCATATCGATACGATTCACTGGCAGCCTGGGTGGGTCGAACGCAGCCATGACCAGAAGACCCGTCTTTGCCATGAGGTCGAGGCCGGTGAGCGCTGGATCTTCGAAGGTGGGCATTCTGCAACCTGGAACAACAGGCTGGCCCGTGCGGACCTGCTGATCTGGATCGACCGGTCCGCACCGCTTCGATTCTGGCGCGTAGTGCTCAGGACGCTGCTTAACCACGGTCGCTCCCGGCCGGACTTGCCGGACGACTGCCCGGAACGGCTGGCCAACCTGCCGGAGTTCTTCGGGTTCATGTGGCGGACGAGGATCTCGGCACGGCAAAAGATGAAGCAACTCGCGGCGACGGCCCCGTCGACGTGCCAGGTGGTCTGCCTGCGCTCCAATCGGGATGCCAGGATATTCCTCGATAGTGTGCAGGCACAGCCGCTTCGCCCCTGAGCCAGGGTTATCTACACAGCTCGCGTCGACACGCAGATTTCTGACCAACGCGGTTCCCGTAGGAGCGTGGCTTGCCCGCGAAGGGCCGCGAAGCGGCCCCAAAACCATCCAGCACGAGCTAGGTGGGGGAAGCTTTCTGGATTCAGCGCTTGCTTGACCTCTGTGTTCCAGATGTTCGGCGTGGCAGGTTTTGGGGCCGCTTCGCGGCCCTTCGCGGGCAAGCCACGCTCCTACAGATCCCGCGCAGAACCAGCCTCTGAGCCTACGTCAGCGGGATGGTCAGTCGATCGATAACGGCACGGGTAGCGGGCCGCACCCCGCGCCACCAGGCAAAGGCCTCCGCCGCCTGCTCGACGAGCATGCCCACGCCGTCCGCCAGGCGGGCGACCCCTTCCTCACGGGCCTGGCGCAGGAACGGGGTAAGCCCCTTGCCATACGCCAGCTCGTACGCCAACCCGGCCTTCCCGAGCACACCGCCAGGCAACGGCGGTAATTCACCGACCAGGCTTGCGGACGTGGCGTTGACCACGATATCGAAGGTTTGCCCCTGCAACGCTTCATAGCGACTGATGTGCAGCAGTGGGTGGTCGAGCTCGTTGCGCAGCGCCAGGGCCTTGGTCATATCGCGGTTGGCCAGCACCAACTCGCCCGGGCCGGCCTGCAGGAAGGGCAACAACGCACCACGCACTGCGCCACCGGCGCCCAGTACCAGCACGCGTCGGTTGCGCAGTGGCTCACCAAGGTTTTCCTCGATATCGCGCAGCAGGCCGATGCCATCGAAGTTCTCGGCGACGACAAGGCCATCCTCGAACTTCAACGCATTGGCCGCACGGGCCAGTTGCGCACGCTCGCTGCACCGCTCGGCCAGTTCGAAGGCCCGCAGCTTGAACGGCGCGGTGATGTTCATCCCCCGCCCGCCCTCGTTGCGAAACTGCTGCACCTGGGCCTCGAAGCCCTCCAGCGAGCCCTCGATCGCCCCGTATTCCAGCGCCTGGCCGCTGGCCTGGGCGAACAGGCCGTGAATCAGCGGTGACTTGGTGTGGCTGATCGGTCGGCCGATCACTGCATAGCGGTCGCTCATCGTGCATCTCCGTGGGTGAACAGAACACCGTCTGCCTGCATGGCGGTGATTTCTTCAGGGCTAAAGCCGAGCGCGGCGGCCACTTCGGCGTTGTGCTGGCCAAGGTCCGGGGCCACCTGGCGGACCGTGGTGTCGCAGTCGGAAAAGCGGAACGGCAGGTTAGGCAGGCGCAACGTGCCGAAGCGCGGGTGCTGCTGCTCGATGACCATATTGCGCGCCTGGATCTGCGGGTCGGCCAGCACCTCGTCGATGCGCTGGACCTTGGCGCCGGGCACGTCGATGGCATCGAGCAGTGCCAGGATCCCGGCCACGGAGCGCGCGCCCACCCAGTCCCGCACCACCGCCAGAATCGCCTGGCGGTGCGCATTGCGGCCGCTCAGGCTGTGGTAACGACGGTCACTGGCGAAGCCTGCCGGGCCGCCGTTGGCTTCGAGCATGGCGGCAAAGCGCTGCCAGGCATCATCGACCTGGGCCGCGATCACCAGGTCGCCGTCGGCAGCGCGGAACACGCCATACAAGGTGGAAGTCGGCATGTCATGCCCGGTCTGCTCGGGCAGCACGGTGCCGTCCGACAAGGTGAAGCACTGCACGGCGTATTCATGCATCGACACCAGCGTGTCGTACAGGGCCATGTCGATGTGCTGGCCGCGGCCACTGCTCACCCTCCCCAGCAACGCCGCGTTGATTGCCGCGACCGCGTGGATGCCGGTGTACATGTCGCCCAGCGAAATGCGCAGCAACGGCGGCGCCTCCCCCGGCACACCGACCATCTGCATGATCCCGCTCTTGGCTTCGGCAATCAGCCCGAAGCCGGCGCGATGGGCATCCGGCCCGGTGTGGCCGTAGGCGGAAATCGAGCAGTACACCAGGCGCGGGTTGCGCGCCGACAGCTCGGCGTAGCCCAGCCCAAGCTTGTCCAGGGCACCGGGGCGATAGTTCTCGATGAACACGTCGGCCGAATCGGTCAGGCGCTGCATGAAGGCCTTGCCGCGTGGGTCCTTCATGTTCACGCTGACGCCCTGCTTGCCCATGTTCAGTTGCAGGAAGTAGCCACTCTGCTGGTCGTCCAGGGTGAAGGCGTGCTGGCGACCGGCGTCGCCGCTCCCCGGCCGTTCGACCTTGATCACCTTGGCGCCCAGCGCCGCCAGGCAGCGCCCGACATAGGGACCGGCGAGGAAGTGGCTGTAGTCGATAACGCGGATACCCGCCAAAGGCAGTGCCTGGCTCATGCCTGCGCCCTCCTGGGCACCATCAGCCGGTGCTCGCCGCGCTGTACGACCTCGCCGTGCTGATTGATCAGTTCCGACGGCAACACCACGATGCCCCACCCCGGCCGACTGTTGCTCGGGCGCATCGCCCCCACGCGCATGCGCACGTGCAACACATCGTTGACCTTGATCGGCAGGACAAAGTCCCAGGTCCAGCCCAGCGACATGCCCGGCACGAAGCGGTACTCGCACTGGGTCTTCAGGCCATCGGCAATCGACAGGCCGAACAGCCCGTGGGCGACCAGGCAGCCAAAGTGGCTGGCGTTGGCGTAGGCCTCATCGACATGCACCGGGGTGTGGTCGCCGGTCAGGTCGGCGTAGGCCATGATGCGCTCGCGGGTCACGGTGTAGGTGGGGCTGATGCATTCGTCGCCTTCGCGGGCATCGTCCCAGTATTTTTCCACCACCTTCATGCCTCTACCTCCGCACGTGGGTCGATGGCCAGTGCCTGGGCCACGCACCCGGCCGGCCGCGCCTGGATGAATTCCACCGCCAGGCCGTCAGGCAGGCGCAGCCAGTTGCGGCCCTGGGGCATTTCGCTGACAACGAAGCGTCGAGCCGCCGCCAGTGCGGCCTCAAGGTCCTCGCACATGATGCCCAGGTGCGCCATGCGCCCTTCCGGCCCGGCAAAGTCCGGCTGGTGAATGAACTGCAGGCCACCAAGGGTCCAGTACTGCGCCGGCTGCTCGGGAGAGCCCTGCACTTCACGCATGGTCATGCCGCACACCTCGCTGAAAAAGCGGATGTGCCAGTGGATGTCACGCACCCAGAAGGCGACGTGTTCGAGGTAGGCTTTCGGCTGGCTCATGAATTGCCCTCTTTCTGGTGATCGGCCATTGCGCGTTCGATGCCCTTGATGCAGGCCACCAAGGTGGCGTTGACCGGCGTGGCGATGCCATGGCGCTCGCCCCAGCGCACGACGGCGCCATTGATGAAGTCGATTTCGGTGACCGAGCCTTTTTCCAGGCTCTGCAGCATCGAGGTACGGAAGCTTGCCGGCAGGCCTTCGGCCGCCAGTTGCCAGGCGGCGTCGGGGCTGTTCAGGCTCAGGCGGACCCCGGCACGTTCGGCCACGGCGATGGCTTCGGCCACCGCCGCCCTGGCGGTGTGCGCCAGCAACGGCTCAGCGTACAACTGGCCGTAATTGAGCATGGTGATGCCGCTGAGTGCGCCGGTGGCGACATTCACCAGCAGCTTGTCCCACATGGTGCCGAGGATGTTGTCACTGACCGTGGTGGCCAGTCCGGCACCGTTGAAGGCCTCGGCGATCGCCCGCACGCGCGGCGTCGATTGCCCGTCGAGTTCACCAATATAGGTGTGCTTGCCCGCCACCCCGGCACGCACGCAACCCGGCGCCAGCAAGACACCGCCGACATAGGTCTTGCCGGCCAGCACCCGCTCCCGGCCCACCGCTTCGGCCAGGATGTCCTCGTGCCCCAGGCCGTTCTGCAGCGACAGCACCAGCGTCTGCGGGCCCAGCAAGGCCGTGGCCCCGGCGATCGCCTCGGCGGTGTGGAACGACTTCACCAGTACCACGACCAGGTCGGCTACGCCGACGTCGTTGGCGTCGCTGGTCGCATTGACCCGTACCTGGCGCTCACCGCGCTCGTCATGCACCTGCAGCCCGTTCGCGTTCATGGCGTCGACGTGCGCGCGGCTACGGTTGATCAGCCAGGTATCGTGCCCGGCCTCGCTCAGCGCTGCGCCGATGGCACAGCCCAGGGCGCCGGCACCCAGAATGCAGATTTTCAAATCGCAGACCTCCTGTGGTTTGCGACTACCTTATGCAGCGACGATTATTTGAGCTATACAATGGCACCAATAACGCTATTGGGATTTTCAATAATGACGACACTGGCGCCCCTGCCGGACCCCAAGCTGCTGCAGTTGTTCGAAGTGCTGTACCAATGCCGCAGCGTGACCCGCGCGGCCGAGCAGCTCGGGCAGAGCCAGCCGACCATCAGCATCTGGCTGGCACGCCTGCGCGAACAGTTGAACGACCCGTTGTTCGTGCGTACTCCGGGTGGCATGGCCCCTACCCCGCGGGCCGATCAGTTGATCGGGCCGTGCCGCGAAGTGCTCGAATCCATGCGCCGGCTGACCACCTGGGAGCCGCAGTTCATTCCTGCCAGCGCGCAGCGGCGCTTTCGCCTGTGTGTCAGTGACGCCAGCCACATCACCCTGCTGCCAAGTCTCCTCAACCACCTGCGCAGCCATGCGCCGGGCATCCGCCTGGAGGCGGCGCGGATCGACGGCAACACCGAAAGCGCGCTGGAATCCGGCGAGGCGGACCTGGCCATCGGCTTCGTGCCTTCGCTGGGTGGAGGGATGTACCAGCAGGTGCTGTTCGAGCAGGACTGGGTGTGCCTGAGCAATCCGCAACACCCACGCCTGCGCAAGGGCATGAGCCTGGCGCGCTACCGCGCCGAGGGCCATGTGCAGGTCAGTTCCGGCACCGGGCAGAAGCTGCTGGAGGCAGGGCTGGCCCGGGCCGGCATCGAGCGGCGGATCATGCTCGAACTACCGGGTTTTCTCGGGCTGGGGATGATCATCGGGACGGCCGACCTGCTGGCCACTTTGCCGCGGCATATCGGGCAGACCCTGGCCGACATGCATGGGCTGCGGCTGCATGACTGCCCGTTCGACGTGGAGGGGTTCACGGTCAAGCAGCACTGGCATGCCCGCTATCACCAGGACACCGGGAACCGCTGGCTGAGGGAGGTCGTTCGTGGGTTGTTCCAGGCATGAAGCCTGCGCAAGAGCATCAAGCGCTGCTATCGGGCAAGCAGGCAAAGCGCTCCTGCACGGCGCGCGATCTAGTTCGCGGGCAAGAGGATCACGAAATTCTGTTTCATGTCTTCCAGCACGGTCCATTTGCCCTTGGCGCCCGGTTCGATAATGAAGGTGTCGCCGGCGGCCAGTGTGACGGGGGCGCAACCCTCGAGTTCGATGACACAGCATCCACTCAGGACATGGCAGAACTCCCAGACCTTGTAGTCGATGCGCCACGCTCCGGTACTGGCTTGCCATTCTCCGGAAATGCGACCGTGCTGTTCATCGTGATAGTACTTGGACGTCAATGTATGAGGGGTGCCTTCAACGACCTCTTCAAAAAAGGGAAGGTCGCGCACCGGTTGGATTTCCAGATCGCGGAACACGGTTAGTGTCTTCTTCATGTTCATGGTTTTTTCTCGGGCTTCGTGGTTAGGGCGATACATCAAATAGGCTTCACCGGTTACGCCCAGCATCGGGTGCGGAACGATCTGGCAGGTTTTGACAATCTGGAACCCGTGACGCTCGTAGAAGCGGCGCGCACCGTGGTTTTCTGCATAATCGATCAGGCATAGCCCATCCAGGCCAGCGTCCTCGGCGCGTTGCTGGGCGTGGCGAAGAAACTGGACGCCCAGCCCCTGGCTGCGCCAGGCCTCATCCAGGGCCAGGCTGGATATATACAAGGTGCCGGGTATTTCCATGTCGGAATAAGGGGCGAGGACCGGATCTGTCTCGACCGGCCTGTCTGGGATCTCGCGCAAGGCATAGCTATGCATCATGCCGATGACCCGCCCTTCGAAAGTGGCCATCAGGCAGTTCTTGTAGGAAAAGTCGCCCTGCTCCCTGGCATAGCGAGACGCACCGACATCCAGCAAGGTTTCTCCAGGCGCGGCAAGCTTGCTCCATATGTAATCGGCCATGCCTTCGGATGTCAGTTGAAAGAAGCGCGCAATGTCGTGCGCGTCCGAGGCTTGAGCGGGTCTGAAGTCGACGCGCATGTACGGTGCTCCCATGGGATCGGGTGGTTGGTTTTCAAGGATTACGCCTTTGCCGGGGTGGCAGGGTAGGCGGTTTGAAGGGTGACCATCATGCTCCGGGCGAACACTGTCGGCACCGTGTGCGACGTTGCCCGATGCTCAAACGCGCGTGGTCATCCAATGACATGTGGGCTAGGCTTTTCGGGCGCCTTTTTTCAAGAACAGGGGTCGCCCTTCCATGAGATTGTCCGATTTCATCGAAAACGACATGGAGATGATTCTCCAGGCGTGGGAGAACTACGCTCGCTCGGTTGAAACAGAACTGCCGAAGCTGGACTCGATCGGCTTGCGCGATCATGCCGAAATGATGCTGCACACGGTGGTCGCCGATATGCGAACCGCACAAACCCGGCACCAGCAAGCCGAGAAGGCCCAGGGAAGAGGCCCCACGAGTTCAAGCGATACCGCCGCGCAGACCCACGCAGTCGCGCGCTTGATAGCCGGGTTTTCCATGGATCAACTGGTGTCCGAATACAGGGCACTGCGCGCAAGCGTATTGGCGCTCTGGCTGGAGCAGGAGACGTTCGCAGACCCGCATCGGGTCCAGGACATGATCAGGTTCAACGAGGCAATCGACCAGGCGCTTGCAGAGTCGATCGCGGCCTATGGATCGGCCGTCGAGTCAACCCGGAAAACGGTGCTGGCAGTGCTAGGCCATGATCTGCGCTCCCCGTTGGGCGCGATCCTCATGGCTGGCGAGCTGATCCAGCGGCAACAGGGGCTGGATGAGAAAGGCATGGACCTGGCGGCGCAGGTCTGTGTCAGCGCGCGCCGCGCAGACGCCCTGATCAGGGACCTGCTGGATCTGGCTCGCTGCAACCTGGGTAGCGGTATTCCAGTGGACCTGCAGAGCGCAGAGTTGAACCCGATCTGCCGCGCTGTGATTGCCGAGCTACGCACCGGGTTTCCGCATGCCAGCATCGTTCTCGATGAGCAGGCCCATGTAACCGGTCGATTCGATCCGGAGCGCATCGCCCAGGTGTTCACCAACCTGATTGGCAACGCCCTTCGGCATGGCGACTCCACGGCCCCGATCAACATCACCATAGCCGAGGCACAGGGCGTTGCGCGGGTCAGCATTCATAACGAGGGAGAGCCTATTGCGCCGGAGGTGATGCCCTATATCTTCAAACCGGAAGGTCGGTATTCAAGCTATTCATCCGGTGAGCGGGGCTCGGCGGCGGGGCTCGGCCTGGGGCTGTTCATCGCGGCGGAGATCGTCGCAGGGCACGGCGGCAGGATCAAAGTGGAATCGACCGAACAGGACGGCACCCTTTTCGCGGTGATTTTCCCTTCTTTCGCAGAGTGATCGCACCTCGTCGTCACCCGCTGCAGCCTGGGCGGCGGGTGCGCCACTTTACGGCTTGCCCAGGGCTGGCGACCTCAATCCAGCACGTTATGCAGCACCTCGTAGATGAGACCCGAGGCAATGGCCACCAGCAACAGGTCGGTGCCAGCCTGCTGCCACTCATAGCCATCGTAGTGAGGAAGTCGCCCCACCAGCCTGCCGTCCAGCTTCCTGGCGATGCCGGGCGGGAGCGGTTTGCCGCGTGCCAGGTTTTTCTGGATCCCTGGCGGTAGCGCGGAGCCCGGGTTCCAGTAGGCACGATTGTCGTTAAGTATGACCCGCACCCCGCCCAGGTCGACGGCAGGCCCTGCGTGCCAGTCGCTGCCGTTGCCTTGATGCCCCTGGTTGCCGTGTTGACCACCCTTGTCATGGCCTTTTCCTTTTCCGGGGTCTGCCAGCAGCATCGGGCTTATCCCCATTACCAACGAGAGCGCTACGGCGAGATTCAATCTGGTTCCCATGCGTGCATCCTCCAATCAGCTATCCAGACAGAGCCTAGCCAATCGCGCCGCAAGCGCAACGCGGCGACTCACAACAGCACTTCGATATCACCCGTGGGAAAGGCCACGCAGGAATAAATCCAGCCGAAATCGCGGTCGGACGTGCGCAGGCGCGCCTCCTGGGGGTTGAACACGGTGCCCGCCACCAGCTTGACCCGGCACAGGCTGCACTCGCCCGAGCGGCACGCGTTCTCGGCGAAGTAGCCATTGCGTTCCAGGGCGTTGAGCAGCGGTTCGCCGACCTTGCTGCGGAACCTGCCCCTGCCCTGCACCGTTATCTGCACCTCGTCGTCCAGGCTGACGCCCTGCGGCCAGCCATGCTGCTCGTCCGGCGCCTTGGGCGCACCGTTGGCCTCCACGCGAATGCGCCTGCGGGCCACGCCCAGCTCGCCCAGCAGGCTGACGCAACTGTCGTTGAACGGGGTCGGGCCGCAGATGTAGAACATCCGGTTGCCGATCTCGCCCAGCAATTCCTGGAGCATGCTCCGGCTCAGGCGGCCGCTGCGGCCGGTGTAGCCGGCGGGAGGCCGCGAGATCACTTCGCTGAGGGTGAAATGCTCGTGACGCCGGGCCAGTTCGCGTAGCTCATCGGCGAAGATCACGTCATCCACATGGCTGTTCAGGTAGATCATGTGCAGGCGCTGCGGCAGCCCGCGATCGAGGATATTCAGGAGGATGCTGCGCGCCGGCGCCGCGCCGGAGCCACCGGCCAGGAACACCAGGTCGTCGCCATGAAACAGCGGGTTGTGATGGAAAGTGCCCATCGGCCCGGAACTGCTGAAACCCTGCCCCACCTGCGCGTGGTCGAGCAGGTAGTGGGAAACGAAGCCGCCCCGGGCGCGCTTGACGGTCAGGTCGTAGTGCATGCGCTGCACCGGCGACGAGGATATGGCGTAGGGCCGGGCCGTGTGCACGCCGTCGATCTCGACGAACAGGTTGATGTACTGGCCGGCCTGGAAGGGTGGCAGCGCCTGGCCATCGGCCGCCACCAAACGCAGGGTCCTGGTGCTCGGCGTATCCTCGATGATCGCGGCGACCCGCAGGGCCAGGCGCTTGGGATGCAGTTGCACCACGGTGCTGCCGACCTCGCCGCGCACCTCCTGGAAATCGCTGCCGCTCTGCTCCAGCGCCAGCTTGGCCGCGGCCGCCTCCGGGTAACCGGCGATCAGGTTCAACGCATTCTGTTCAGACATGTTCGGACTTCCTGGCCTTCAGTTGCTTGAGTACGGCGCGGGCGGTGGATTCGCCCGCCATGTAGGTTGGCTGGAAGCCGCCCATGGTGGTCCAGGCGCCGGCCATGTACAGGCCCGGCACCGCATCCAGCCGTTCGCGCAGCAGCGCCGAATCCTGGGCACTCTGCTGGAAACCGTAGATGGCCCCGCCCGGCGTGTTGAGGTAGCGCATCATGGTCAGCGGCGTAGCCACTTCTACCTCCTCGATGTACTGGCGCACCTTGGGGTAGACCTTCTCGATCACCGCGATCAGCTTTTCGGCGAACTCATACTTGGTTTGCGCGTAGCGCTCCGGGGATACCGACTTCCATACCTCGCCGTACTGCAGGCAAACCAGTACCACCTGGCTTTTGCCCGCAGGCGCGGCGCTCGGGTCTTCCAGGTTGTAGCAGGTGAGCATGCCGCCCAGCGGCGGCTCCAGGCTGCCCATGCGCGCGTGGATCTGCTCCTCGTCGAGGGTCTCGTAGATAAAGCTGGAGGCGGTGGTCACCCCCAGTTCCTCGGGCGTGCAGTCCAGGCCCAGGTAAATGACGAACGCCGAGGTGCCCATGCGTCGCGACTTGAAGTCCTGGCGGATCTTCGCCGGCGGGCGCTCCAGGTCGAGCAGTTCATTGAAGGTGATCAACGGGCTGGCGTTGGAGACCACCGCATCACAGTCGATCCGTTCGCCGCCTTCCAGGCTTACGCCACGGATGCGCCCGTCCGCGGTATGGATCTGCTCCACGCCGCAGTTGAAGCGAACCTCGCCGCCCGCTTCGAGGAAGGACTCCACCAGCGCGCTGGACATGGCCTGGGAGCCGCCCTTGATATGCCAGGGTTTGAACACCGCGTAGGCGTAAAGCATGGTGGCCAGGTCGGCGAACGGCAGCATGCTCGGCGCCACGCCGAGGTAGAGCCAGTAGGTGGCGAGGATATTCTTCAGCCTGGCGTCGGCGAAGAACTCGTCCAGCACCTCGCGGGCCGGACGGAAGCCATAGCGCAAGTAGTAGGGGCACATCGACCTGAGCATCGCCTCGCTGTTGGCGCGCGAAGCCTGCGGCAGGGTCATGAAGCTTTCCAGGGTGACCTTTTCGCACACCAGCATGAAGCGCTCGATGGCCTCACTTTCGGCCGGGTACATCGACTGCAGCAGGCGCCGGATGCCCGACCAGCTGGCCGGCAGGGTGACGTCCAGCTCCCCCGGCACCACCAGGCGATACAACGCGTGTTCCTGGATGAACTCGACCTTGTCCATCACCCCCAGTTGCTCGAAAAACCTGCGCATCACGAACGGCTTGTCCTCGGTACCCAGGCCGCTCAACTGATGCAGCGCCACCTCGAACTCGAAGTTCCCACGCACGAAAGACGTGGCGCAGCCACCCGGAATATTGTGCCGTTCCACCAGCAGCGTGCGGCTGCCGCCGCGCTGCAGCGCAGTCGCGGCGGTCAGCCCGGCGTTGCCGGCGCCAATCACCACGGCGTCGTAGTGCTTCATGCTTCACCTCGAACTTATCAGCGCTAAGATTTAAGTGCAAAAAAAGGCTTCGGCCGTTCGTAACGTGAAGCCATGGCGTACCACAGGGAGCAATGTTAACGATGCTAAGATCGAATCTTATCATCGTCAAGATACTTTCGAATGCTAAGATCACGGCGCTTCGAAACCCACAGGATCAAGGCCTTCCCCACATGACCAAGTCTTCCCAGCGAGCCCGCGACACCTACCACGTAGGCAACCTCGCGCCGCAGCTTCTCGACGCCGCGCGACACATGCTCGAAGAAGTGGGACCGACCAAATTGTCGCTTCGCGCGGTATCGGAGCGGGTCGGGGTAAGCTCGACGGCCGCCTATTACCACTACGCCAACCGCGCCGAACTGATTGGCCATCTGGCAGCCCAGGGTTTTCGCGAGCTGGGAACAGCCCTGCGCAAGGGCGATCAGGGCCAGGCTGGCCTGCAGAAACTGCGTGAGGCCAGCCTGGCCTATTTCAGCTTCGCCCGCGCCAACCCGGCGCTCTATCAGTTGATGTTCGGGCCCGAGCTGGGCGGCGACGCAATGCCGGTGCAATACCGTGAAGCCCGGGACGAAGCCTTCGGCGAACTCAAGCGCATCATTGCCGAAATCCTCTCCCAGGACATCGGCAGCGCCGACGTTCGCCGCGCCGCCCTGGCAGGCTGGTCGTACACCCACGGGCTGGCTTCGCTGGTGATCCACGGCGTGTTGCAATTCCCCGCCGACATCAGTGACGCGCGCTTCGTCGACAGCACCCTGCTGGGCTTCGAACACCTGTTCAGGTCCGGGGATGCAGGCCGTGCCTGACCGGGCCTTTGCCCCCTTTGACCTCGGCGTTGCGAGGTTAACCGCGTCTACTCGAAAAGAACGTCACCAGTGCCACGGCGCACACCGTCGCCTGGATAGCCCCCAGGGTCAGCACCGGCGGGTATTCGAGTACCGATCCCAGCCAGGTGGTGATCGCCGCGGCGCCCATGGTCAAGAAGCCGAGCAATGCGGACGCCAGGCCCGCTTCCTTGCCGAACGGGCTCATGGTGATGGCCGTGCCCAATGGGTTCGCTAGGCCCATGCCCCAGAGAAAAATCACCATCGAGAGCGAGTACCAGCCCAGGCCGGGGCTCTTCGGCCCGATAAGCAACAGGGCCCCGGCCAGCAACGCCGTGGCGAGCCCCAGGATGGTGATCGTTCGGCTGCCAAAACGATGGGCCAGTCGCGGGGCCGCCAGGCCAGCGGCGAAGACGACGAAAACGGTGGCGGCGAAATAGAGACCCGCTTGCAACGAAGACAGGCCCATCCCGCTCATCAAGATGGCCGGCGCGGCGGCGAACGAGGCAAACAGACCGCTCATCAACAGGCTCACCGAGGCGGCCGGAAGGATGAACCTGCCCTCACGGAGCAGCCTGCCATAAGCGGACACCACGCTCGCTGCCGATAGCGCCGTGCGGCGCCCAGGTGGCAAGGTTTCGCCAAGGCTGCGAGCGTAGAACCAGGCGATCAGGACGGCGGCTGCCCCGACCATCACGAAGATCGCCCGCCATCCCATGGCGGTGGTCAACAGGCTGCCAAGCAACGGTGAAAACCCGGGGGCCGCGGCAGTCGCGATCATCGTCAGCGACAACGCACGCCCCAGGGTTTCGCCGTCGAACAGATCGCGGGCAATGGCCCGCGCCAGCACGGCTGCGGCGCACACCCCCAACGCCTGTATGACACGCCCGGCAATCAGCACATCCAGGGTACCGGCAAAGCCTGCGACCATTGTGCCGATCACGAACAGGGCCAGCCCTCCCAACACGAATCTCTTGCGCCCGTAGTGATCCGCCAGCGGCCCCACCAGCAATTGCGCGAACGCGAAGGTGATGAAGAAACTGGAAAGGGTCAGCCCCAATTCGCGGGAAGTAACGCCCAGCTCATGGCCGATTTCCGGGAACGCAGGAAGGATGATGTTGGTAGACAGGACACTGATCGCCGACAGACACGCCAGCAAGGCGACGAGCCTGCCCGTCAGTATCGGGCTGCCCCTGGGAGGCGCCAGCCCATCCAGCGCTACGGACTGGTTCTGCAGATCGGTCATTGCACACTCCTCGTTTCACTGTACGTGCGTCGTTCGGCTTCGGGCTTGCGCTTCGGCGGCGTGATGTCGCGGCCGATCCTGAACCAGATGGAGTACATCGCGGGCAGGAACACCAGGGTCATGATGGTGCCGACGAATGTCCCTCCGATCAGGGTGTAGGCCAGCGTGCCCCAGAACACCGAATGGGTTAGCGGAATGAAGGCGAGGATGGCCGCCAGCGCGGTCAGCAGGACGGGCCTGGCCCGCTGTACCGTAGCCTCGACCACGGCATTGAACGGGTCGAGCCCGTCGCGCTGGTTGTGGTGGATCTGCCCGATCAGGATCAGCGTGTTGCGCATCAGGATGCCCGACAACGCGATCAGGCCCACCAGGGCATTGATGCCGAACGGTTGCTGGAACAGCAGCAGAACGGGCACCACCCCGATCAACCCCAGCGGCGAGGTGAGGAACACCATGACCATGGCCGAGATCGAGCGTACCTGCACGATGATGATCAGCAGCGTCAGGGCGATCATGATCGGCAGCAGCGGCAGGATCGCCCGGCTGGCCTTGCCCGACTCCTCGATGGAGCCGGCCATTTCGATACGGTAGCCGGCCGGCAAGGTCGCGATGATCGGTTGCAACGTCGTCCAGATCGCCGCAGACACGTCTGGCGGCTGCAACCCTTCGGCAATATCGCCCCGTACGGTGATGGCAGGCGTGCGGTCACGGCGGCGCAGGATGGGATCTTCCATGCGCACATCGACTTCGCCGACCTGCGAGAGCGGTATGCGCTGGCCAGCCGAGCCTACCAGGGTGAAGCCTTCGATCTTCGCGGGGTCAAGGCGAATCGCCCCGGCCGCGCGACCGACCACCTGCACCGAGCGGATGTCCTCGCGCACCGAGGTGATCGGCACGCCGCTGAGCAGGAATTGCAATTGTTGCGCGACCGCACTGGACGTCAGGCCCACCGCCTGCAGGCGATCCTGGTCCAGCGAAAAATGCAGCGTCGGTACCAACGGGCCCCAGTCGGCGTTCACCGTGCGCATCATCGGGCTGGCCTGCAGAACCTCCTCCACGCGCGCAGCGATCTGGCGCAACTGCACAGGGTCGGGCCCCATCACCCGATACGCCACCGGGTAAGGCGAATACGGGCCGAACACCAACTGCGTGACGCGCACCCTGGCCTCGGGCGCCAGCCCTTGCGCGGCGGCTTCGCGCAGGCGCAACTTGAGGGCTTCTCGGGCCTCGGGGCTGCCTGTCAGCACCACGATCTTGGCAAACGACGGATCGGGCAGTTCAGGCGCCATGGCCAGGAAAAAGCGCGGCGGGCCCTGGCCGATGTACGAGGTGACGATCCTGGCTTCTTCTTGCTCGCGCAGCCAGGATTCGACCTTGATCGCGGTGGCGGTGGTCTGTTCGATGGAGGTGCCGTAGGGCATCTGCAACTCGACCAGCACCTCGGAGCGGTCGGAGGTCGGAAAGAACTGTTTCTTCACCAGCCCCATGCCGAGCAGGGCCATGACAAACAGGCCGATGACCGCAGCCGCCACCAGTCATTTATGGGCGATGACCTGCGCCAGCAGGGTGCGAAAACGGTTGTAGTGGCGGGTGTTATAGATAGCCGCATGGCCGCCTTCGACCCGCTTGATGTTCGGCAACAGCTTCACGCCCAGGTACGGGGTAAACGCCACCGCCACTATCCAGGAGGCAATCAGGGCAATGCCGACGATCCAGAACATGTTGCTGGTGTATTCACCCGCCGTGGACTGCGCGAATCCGTTGGGCATGAAGCCGATGGCGGTGACCAGGGTCCCGGAAAGCATCGGCGCGGCGGTGTGGCTCCAGGCGTAGGCCGACGCCTTGAAGCGGTCGTAGCCCTCCTCCATTTTCACCACCATCATTTCGATGGCAATGATGGCATCGTCTACCAACAGGCCCAGGGCAAGAATCAGTGAGCCCAGGGTGATGCGGTCAAAATTCTTGCCGGTGGCCGCCATCACCACGAACACGACGGCCAGCGTCAAGGGCACGGCCGCGGCAACCACCACACCCACGCGCCAGCCCATGCTGAGGAAGCACACCAGCATCACCACCAGCAGCGCGACAAAGAACTTGACCATGAACTCATCGACGGACGAGGTGATGTTGACGGCCTGATCCGTGACCTTGGCCAGCGTCATGCCCAGCGGCATGGCCTCGTTGATACTCGCCGTCTCGGCGTCCAGCGCTGCGCCGAGATCGAGGCCGTTCCAGCCCTCGCGCATCACCACGCCCAGCAGCAATGCCGGTTCGCCGCCGTTGCGAACCAGGAAGGTGGCCGGGTCTTCATAACCGCGCTCCACGCTTGCCACGTCGGAAAGCTTCAGCGTACGCCCCTGCACGGCAACCGGGGTTTCCCGGATCTTCGCCAGTTCGTCGAAGGCGCCATCCAGGCGCACTACCACCTGCGGCCCGCTGGTTTCGACAGCACCGGCGGGGGTCAGCGCGTTCTGGCTGTTAAGGGCAGCGAAGATGTCCTGCGGCGTCACCCCCAGCGTTGCCAGGCGATCATGGGAGAAGGAGACGAAAATCCGCTCGGCCTGCTCGCCGATGATGCTGACCTTCTTGACCCCCGGCACGTGCAACAGGCGCTGGCGCAGCGACTCGGCGTCACGCACCAGTTGCCGCTGCGGTTCGCCCTTGGCCTTTAGCGCATAAAGCGCGAAGGTCACATCCGAGAACTCATCGTTGATCATCGGCCCGATCACACCCACCGGCAGCGCCCTGGCTTCATCGCCGAGCTTCTTGCGCGCCTGGTAGAACTCCTCCTGGACTGCCGACGGCGGCGTTCTGTCGAGCAGCGACACCAGGGTGATCGCCAGCCCCGCGCGGGTGAAGGTTTCACTGCGGTCATACCAACGCAGCTCCTGCATGCGCTTTTCCAGCGGTTCGGCGACCTGATCCTGCATCTCCCGGGCGGTAGCGCCTGGCCAGGCGGTGATGATGGTCATCTGCTTGACGGTAAAAGGCGGGTCTTCCGCCCGGCCGAGCTTGAAGAACGCCAGCGTCCCGGCCGCTGCGATCAACAGGATCAGGAACAGCGTGATGGAGCCCTCGCGCACGGCCAGGGCCGACAGGTTGAAACGCTGCTGGCTCATGGCTGGACTCCGGCGACCGATGCCCCAGCCATCTGCGCCAGCAGCACTTCTTCGCCTTCTCGCAGCAGGTGCGCGCCTAGCGCCACCACCTGTTCGCCTGCGTCAAGGTTGCCGGCGACACGCGCCGCATCATCACTGATACCCAACACCCGTACAGGCCGCCAGGAGACCTTCGCCGGCTCTCCGGCGATCACCCAGACGCCGGTGCCGCTACCCGGGTCGTAAAGCGCGGCGATGGGCACTTGCAGTACCTGGCCTGCGGTTTTTTCCTTGGCGATGTTCAGGGTAATGGTCGAACCGAGCGGCGCGTTCGCCAGCGCACCGTCGAGCACATACCTGGCTTCGAACGTGCGGGTGGTGCCGTCAGCGGCCTCGGAGAGCAAACGCAGCCTGGCGGTAACCGCGGGGCCGCTGTTGCCATACAGGATCGCCTGGGCAGTGGAGCCCGGCACCGGGCGCAAGGTTTCGGGAAGGTGCACGACGGCTTCGCGCTGCCCGGCGCGTGCCAGTTGCACCACCGGTTGCCCGGCACTGACCACCTGGCCGGGCTCGGCCAGGGTGTCCATCACCACGCCGTCGGCATCGGCCAACAGTACCGCGTAGCCGGTGGCATTACGCGCCACATCCGCCTGGGCTTGCGCCGCGCTGAGCTGGGCCTTCGCCGCATCGGCGGCGGCCTTGATCCGATCGTAGGTCGATGCCGATACGGCACCTTCCGCAACCAGACCGCGATAACGGGCCTCGTCATCGGCCGTCTGGCTGGCTCTCGCCCGGGCGGCCGCCACGGCCTCCTGCTGCGCGCGCGCCTGCAGTTGCAGGTCGACAGGATCGAGGCGCATCAGCGGCTGGCCGCGCCTGACCGTCTCCCCGGTGTCGACCAGGCGCTCGAGCACCTTGCCCGAAACGCGAAAACCCAGATCGCTCTGGGTCCGTGCGACAACCACACCGGTGAACGAACGGGGAGCATCGACTGCTCGCTCGACCGCCGCCGTCCTGACCACGGGCGGCTTCGTACGGGCGTCTTTGCTGACGGAGGGGTCGCCGCACGCCACCAGGACGAAAGGCAGTACGCAAACGGCGAAAGCAGCTGGCTTGAGGCGCATGGGGTTCCGGGCTCATGGACTATGCAAGAACCCCATTCTTTTTCTAGTGACCAATATTGTCAATAGTCACTAACGAAACCTATGGCGCCAGACTGCGCAATATCAATGCCGGCAAATGCGCCGCAGCCTCCGAAACGGTGTCGAGGTTGTACTGCAATTGAGCGGCGTTCACGTAGGGGCGCAGGATCAGGAAGATCGCGTTGGCAGCCTCGTCCAGCGGTGTCTTGCGCTCGAATTCACCCGCCTCGCGGCCATCGACCAGGATCTGCTGGATGATCGCGCGGATACGCAGCTCGTGTGCCTGCACCGACGGCCATTGATCACGGGAAGCAACCGCCGCGATGTCATAGAGCTTGCGGTCATGGAAGAACAGATCGCTGCCGGCCTCGGAAATAGAGCGGAATAGACGCCTCAGCTTCTCGGAAGCCGTCGGTGCCTGGTCGATCGCGGCGTTGACGATTTCCATGATCATGGCCAGCCGGTTCGAGCAGATCACCTCGCCAATGGCCTGCTTGGAGTCGAAGAACTTGTAGATGTAGGCCTTGGAAAAGCCGATCGCCTTGGCCAGGTCGGAGACGGTGGTCTTCTCGTAACCGTAATGCCCGAAATGCCGGGTGGCCGCCTCGATGACCTGGTCGCGGACATCATGGTCCTGGGGGCCACGCGTGGAGGGTGTACTCATGTTTTCATTCATTCTTGCAGCTTAGCTCCTCGGTGAGCCGATTGACAGCAAGTGACCAATCTATAATATGGTCACACCTTATATCTCGCTTGAGAGTAACGCCATGCCTCCCTTCCGTATTCTTGCTCTCGTGGTAAGCACCAGCGTGGTTGCAGGTTGCGCGGTCGGTCCGGACTATCAGCCAGCGGACCCTCCCCTGCCCGGCAGGTACCTCGGCCAGTCCGCCGTCGAGCAACGCTCAGCGACTGGACACGCCGATTTTGCTCGATGGTGGGACGGTTTTGGCGACCCCTTGCTAAGCAGCCTGGTCGCCCAGGCATTGGAGCAAAGCCTTGATATAGCACAGGCTCAGGCCCTCCTTTCCCAGGCTCGTGCCGACCTCGGCGCAGCCAACGCCGCGCTGCTGCCCTCCGGCACTGTCCAGGGGCAAGCCGCACGCGCCTACCAGTCGGTGGAAACCCCACTGGGCAGGGTGCTCGATTCAACACCGGGCTACGACCGCTATGGTAATAGCTATGAGGCCAACCTCGAAGCGAGCTGGGAGCTGGATGTGTTCGGCGGCCTGCGCCGTGACCGGGAGGCAGCCCGGGCCGAGTACCAGGCGTCCGAGGCTGGCGTGAGCGCCACCCGACTGGCCATCGCCGCACAAACTGCGGACATCTACACCACCATTCGCGGCTTGCAGGCCCGCCTCGACATCGCCGAGCGGCAGGTCAAGACCCAGGAGGACTTGCTGACCAAGGTTCGCCTGCTGCACAGCAGAGGCCTCGCCGCCGAGTACCAGATCCATCAGACCGAGGGCGAGCTGTCGCAGGTTCGGGCAAGCGTACCGGTGCTGCAGTCCAGGCTGGATGCTGCCATGAATGCGCTCGATGTGATACTCGGCACGCCGGCGGGTACGCATCGCGAGGCGCTGTCTGCGGCCGGGGCGATTCCACGCGCGCCACAGGTTTCGGACATCGGCTCGCCGGCCGATCTGCTGCGCCGGCGCCCCGACCTCATCGCGGCCGAACGGCGGCTCAAGGCCGCCAATGCGCGGATCGGCGTTGCAGTCAGCGAGTACTACCCCAGGTTTTCCCTGGGTGCGCTGATCGGCAGCGCCACCACCTCCGGCGGCCATCTGTTCGGCGGCGGCGCCAGCCAGTCGGCGGGGCTTCTGGGACTGCGCTGGAGGCTGTTCGACTTCGGCCGGATAAATGCCGAGATCGACCAGGCCAAGGGACAGCAGGCGCAAGCGCTCGCAGCCTATGCACAATCGGTGCTGCGAGCCGGTGAAGACGTGGAGAACGCGTTCTCGGCACTGGTCAACCGGGAAGCCCAGGCAGCAACGCTGGCCGCTGGTGAAACCTCGCTGGACAGCGCCAGGCGGTCAGCATTCATCGCCTACCAGAACGGTACTGCCAGCCTGATCGAAGTGCTCAATGCCGACCAGACGCTGCTGCGAGCGTCTGACGCGCGGGCTCAGGCGCAAGCGGCGTCGACACGGGCCGCCATCGCCGTCTTTCGTGCATTGGGCGGTGGCTGGAGCGCGGGGCATCTGGTGGCCACTAGGCGCACGCCGGAAGATCTTCACCGCCCTTGAGATCGAGCGCCGCGCGGGCGGCGCTCGATCTGGAGAACGCTGAAGATCTCCCGGCATGCGCCTGGTGGCCATAACGCGGTTCTCTGACGGGCACCTCGCAGCCACTGCGATTCAGAGAAGATGTGCAGATCCCCATGCCCATCGCTGGCAAGCCAGCTCCCACAAGGATCGCGCCCACCCTTGAACCTGCGCTGCTGAGTTGCACTAGAAATTGGCCCCCACGCTGAACGCGACATAATCACGGTCACCGCGGACGCCATAATCGCCGTCGAGGTAATCGGTATAGACAAGGCTCGCCCAGTACTGACCGGCCAACGAGACGTCGATACCCAGGCCGATCGAGCGCGAACCTTCGTTGAACGCCGAGCCGTCGGCAGGGGCGTAGCCTTTCACGTCGTGGGCCCAGGCGAGGCTGGGGCGGATATCCAGGCCCGGCACCAGGCCCGGGTAGCTCCAGGTAGCGCGCAGCCGATAGCCCCAGGAAAACGGCGTGACAAAGCCTTCGCCGTTGCAATCGCCAGGGCTTTTCGAGATCGCCAGGCACTGGTCGTTGTCGGCCAGTTCGCCATTGCCGTAGGCGCCGGAGCGGCCGTAGCGCGGCCCGAAACGCCCCTCCAGCCCGCCGACCCAGGTGGCCCCCACTTCGCCCATCAGCACCAGTTGGTTGGCACCCAT
Organism: Pseudomonas bharatica; assembly: GCF_048586865.1. Lineage (NCBI taxonomy): Bacteria > Pseudomonadati > Pseudomonadota > Gammaproteobacteria > Pseudomonadales > Pseudomonadaceae > Pseudomonas > Pseudomonas bharatica. Next base: position 515,554 of record NZ_JBMAWR010000001.1, read on the forward strand.
GACCTGGCCGAGCGCCTGCACCGCCGAAACCTGGGCCTGGGTCACCTCCTTGCGCCGGTAACCGTCGAACGCCGTAGTGTCGGTCGGCGGGCGCAGGCCGTCGGCGTTCAGCGGGCTGCGCCCGGGGGCATTGAGCAAGGATTGCAACACGTCGTTGCCATTGAGCTGGACCGGCACATTCGGCCGGTAGCTGAGTTCCCCTTGCACGGCGACGCCACTGCGCAGGGTGGTGGCAAAGGTCAGGCCGTACAGGCGGATATCCTCGGGGTATTGCGCCCGGTATTGCGCGGTGCCCATGCGCAGTGCGCCGACCAGGGTCTGCCCGCTACCCGAGGCCAGGAACGCGCCGCAGTTGGCCAACGCCACACCGACATTGGCGCAGAGCTCGCCGGCAAAACCGCCGTTGGCGTAGTAACGGCTGCTGACCGTGCCCAGGTAGGGGGTACGGCTGTGGTAGTTGGCGGCGAACAGGCCAAGTTCGGTGTCCAGGTGCTCGACGTACCAGTGCAGCGACAGTCCCCATTGGCCGCCGTCGCGAGCATTCTCGTCGCTGCCGCGGGGCACGCGCACGCCCTCCTCCGTCAGCGTCACGCCGAAGGCTGCCAGCGCCTGCGAAACCAGCGGATTGGTCACCATCTGCCCGCCGACATCCAGGCCCTGACAACCCTCGGGCATGAAGTCGTTGCCGGAGAAGAAGGTGGCGCAGTTGTCCAGCCGGGACTGGTCCCAGTCAAGCTGGTAGAAGGCGTCCAGCGATAGCGCCTGGTTAAGGTTCTGGGTAACGTACACCAGGTTGACGGGGACCAGGGCGTCTTTCACCTCGGCACCGGGGCGGCGCAGTGCAGCCTGGTTGAACGGGTTGATCACGTTCAGCCCGCCCTGGATGAACAGGCTCTCCCCCCAGTTGACCACCTGCCTGCCCAGGCGCAGCGAGCCGGGCTCACCATGGATGTCGTAGAGGCCATAGGCGAAGGCATCGAGCAGTTCCGCGCCCGCGGTTTTCGCCGAGACCTGGCGATTGCGGTCGTCGATGTCCACTGCCCGCTGGCTGTGGTCACGTTGCGCGGTGTCGTACCAATAGGTGCCGCGCAGGAATACACCGAGGTTGTCCCGGCTCAGTTCCAGGTCATGGGTGCCTTTGAAAATGACGGAGAACACGTCGCCGGCGCGGTAGTTGCGCCGCCCGTCATTGCCATTGGCAGCCTGCAACTGCTGTTTGTCGGGGTTGGCGGTGCTGACGGCGGCGCCCATGGAGAGCGCCGAATCGAAGTGCCCCTGCAGGGTAGCGAATTCGAATTGCGCCCCGGTGGCCGGGGTAGCAAGCAGGCAGCACAGGGCCGCCAGCGGCGCACGGCGCCGGCAGAAAACAAGGATTGCGCTCACACTTGACCTCTTATTGTTTTATTAGAGAGGAAAATGATGGGTTCAGCGCGGACGCGCCGGCCGCCCAGGCCGGCGGTGTCGGTGAGGAGGAGTATCAGGGAGGTGCAACGGCGCTCACAAATAGCGTCTTCGGATCAATGCCATGCCGATTCGTTATGGCTCGGCATAGGCTCAAAGCTGCGCTCAAAGCACCTCGAACAACGCGGCAGCGCCCATGCCGCCGCCGACGCACATGCTCACTACCACATAGCGCACCTTGCGCCGGCGGCCTTCGAGCAAGGCATGCCCGACCATGCGTGCTCCGCTCATGCCGTAGGGGTGCCCGATCGCGATGGCCCCGCCATTGACGTTGAGGCGGGCCGGATCGATACCCAGGTGTTGTGCGCAATACAGCACCTGGCAGGCGAAGGCTTCGTTGATCTCCCACAGGCCGATGTCCTCGACCTGCAGCCCATGCCGCGCCAGCAGGCGCGGTATCGCCAGCACCGGGCCGATGCCCATTTCCTCCGGCGCCAGGCCGACGACCGCCATGCCCCGGTAGAGTCCCAGCGGCTGGCACCCTGCGCGGGCCGCCCGGGCGCCACTCATCAGCACGCAGGCACTGGCACCGTCGGATAACTGGCTGGCGTTGCCGGCGGTCACGCATCCGCCTTCTATCACCGGTTGCAGTGCCTCGAGATCTTCCAGGCGGGTCTGCGGTCGGTTGCCCTCGTCCCGGGCCAGATGCACGCTTTCGCGACTTTCAAGGCCGCTGGCCTTGTCGACGACCTTGCGCTGCGCCGTGACCGGTACGATCTCGTCGGCGAACAGCCCGGCGGCCTGCGCGGCGGCCGTGCGTTGCTGCGACAACAAGGCGTAACGGTCCTGTGCCTGGCGATCGATGCCGTAACGCCTGGCAACATGCTCGGCGGTTTGCAGCATGGGCATATAGGCGTGCTCGCACAGGCGCCGGACCGTGGCGTCCTGGGCAGCGTTGGCGGCCTGCATGTGCGCCTGTTGCACCAGGCTGATCTGCTCCTGGCCAGCGCCGACCACCACCTGCATGCCCTCCCCGCGGATCTGCTGGGCGCCGATGGCGATGGCCATCAAGCCCGAGGCGCACTGCCGGTCGATGGTCTGTCCTGCCACCGACAGCGGCAGGCCGGCCGCCAGGGCGGACAGGCGCGCCGGGTTGATCGCGGCGGTACCGCTTTGCATGGCGGTGCCCAGCACCAGGTCCTCGATTTCCGCAGGTTCGATGCCCGCGCGCTCGACCGCAGCGCGGATGGCAATGGCACTCATGCTCGGCGTGGTGAGGTCGTTGAAGGCGCCGCGCCAGGCCTTGGCAATTGGCGTACGCGCGGTGGATACGATGACGGCGTCTTGCATGGAACGCTTCTCCTTGGACAGTCAGGCCGGCAACAGGCGCTCGTAGGCGCTGCGCAGCCGGTCGGGAATGGCGACCGGGCGGTTGTCGCGCCGATCGACGAAAACATGGGTGAACCGGCCGGCCGCGCAGGCTTGCACCGCGCCCTCGGCGAACACGGCCAGGGCGTACTGCACCGAGCTATGGCCCAGGCGCTCGACGGCAATGCCGACCTCAATGCGCTGCGGAAAGGCCACGGCGGCGAAATAGTCGCAGGCAGACCCGGCCACGTAGGCCACCACCGGGTCGCGATGGATATCCAGGCCAGCCTGCTCGATCAGCCAGGTGTTCACGGCCGTGTCGAAAAAGCCGTAATAAACGACGTTGTTCACATGCCCATACAGGTCGTTGTCGTGCCAGCGCGTGGTGATCGGCTGGAAAAAACGGTAGGCGCCGCGCAGCGGGCGTTCCCTGGCCATGTTCAGAACGCCGCCTGGTAGAGCGCCAGGGCATCGGCGAGGGCCACCTTGCGCGGGTTGTTGACCAGCAAGCGTTGCTGTTGCAGCGCATCCTCGGCCAGCAGCGCCAGGCTGTGTCGCGGCACGCCGACATCACGCAGCCGGCTGGGCAGCCCGCAGCGGGGTACCAGTTGTTCCAGCTCGTCGATGAACTGGTTGCACAGCTCGTGCGGGTCGCCGGGCACCAAGCGCTCGCCCAGCAATGCCGGGGCCAGCGCAGCGTAATCGGCGAATGCCTCGCGGCGGTTGAAGCGCAGCACATGGGGCAGCATCAGTGCGTTGGCCAGGCCATGGGGCACGTGATAACGCGCGCCCAACGGATACGCCAACGCATGCACCGCCGCCACCGGGGCATTGGCGAACGCCTGGCCGGCCAGGCAGGCGCCCAGCAACATGGCCTGGCGCGCCTCCAGGTTGCCACCGTTGTGCACCGCCTGATGGATGTTGCCCGCCAACAGCGCCAGGGCTTCACGGGCCAGCAGGCTGGACAGCGGATTGCGTTTGAACTGGCTGGTGGTGGCTTCGATGGCATGGACCATGGCGTCGATCCCCGTCGCAGCGGTGCTGGCCGGGGGCAGGCCCAGCGTACGCTCGGCGTCGAGCAGGGCCAGGTCGGGCAGCAACAGCGGTGAAATCACCGCCATCTTGGCTGCCTCGCCGGTGGTGATCACGGCGATGGGCGTCACCTCCGAACCGGTCCCGGCAGTGGTCGGTACCTGGATCAGTGGCAGGCGCTGGCCCTTGGCCTGATTGATCCCGTACACCCCGTCCAGGGTCTGGTCGCAGTCGGGATGGGCCAGCAGCGCCACCAGCTTGGCCACATCCATGGAACTGCCACCGCCGAAACCGACGATCAGTTCCGCGCCGATATGCCGGGCACGGGCCACGGCGGCCAGCACGCAGGCATGGCCGGGGTCGGCGTTGACCTCGCTGAAGATCGCCACGCTCAGGCGCGCCTGGGTGAACCCCGGCAACAGATCATCGAGCATGCCCAGGCTGACGATTCCCGGGTCGGTCACGATCAGTACGCGGCGCACGTCGCGCTGCTGGCACAGCTGCGCCAGGCGCCCGGCGGCGCCGGGCTCGCACAGCAGATGGGCGGTGGTGCTGAAGCTGAAAGGCTGCATGTTCGGGTTCCTCTTGTTCTTGTAGGTGAACCGCCGTAAGGGTCAGAAGGCGAAGTGCGCCTCATCCAGGCTCATCAGGCTCCGGGCGCCGCCGCGCAAGGCCTCGCCGTGGGCAGCGGCGCGCGGCAGCAGGCGCCGCCAGTAGAAGTCGGCGGCGTGCAGCTTGGCCTGGTAGAAGGCGCGCTCTTCACTGCCTGCCGCCAGTGCCGTGGCGGCCGTTTCGGCGGCCCGCAGCCACAGCGAGGCGAGCAGCACGTAGCCCGAGCAGGCGAGAAAATCCACCGACACCGCGCCGATTTCCTGCGGGTCGCAGCGGCAGGCGTCGAGCACCTCCGCGCTCAGGTTGCGCCACTCCTCAAGGCGCTCGGTGACGGCCCGGGCCATGCCGGCAAGCGACTCGGTGCGGCAGCCATGAGCCCATTCGAGCAACTCATCGATCAACAACCTCAATTGTTCGCCACCGTCGCCGAGTACCTTGCGCCGCACCAGGTCGAGCGCCTGGATGCCGTTGGTGCCTTCGTACAACTGGGTGATCCGGCTGTCGCGCATCAACTGCTCCATGCCCCATTCGCGGATGTAGCCGTGCCCGCCATACAGTTGCACGCCGAGGCTGGCGACCTCCTGGCCGACATCGGTGAGGAAAGCCTTGACGATGGGGATCAGCAAGGCCGCCCGGCGCCCGGCAGCCGCCTGCACTTCAGGCTGCGCGGCGCCGTGTTCCAGGTCCAGCGCCTGCGCCGCAAAGGCCGCCAGCATGCGGCAGCCCTCGCTGAGGGTCTTCTGGGTCAACAGCATGCGCCGCACATCAGGGTGGACGATGATCGGGTCGGCATTGCGATCGGGCGCTGCCGGCCCGGCCAGGCTGCGGCACTGCAGGCGCTCGCGGGCGTAGGCAAGCCCGCCCTGGAACGCTGCCTCGGCGATGCCCAGCCCCTGCAGCCCCACCTGGAAGCGCGCGTCGTTCATCATGGTGAACATGCAGGCCAGGCCCTGGTTGGCCTCGCCCACCAGCCAGCCACGGGCCCCATCGAAGTTCAGCACGCAGGTCGCCGCCCCCTTGATGCCCATCTTGTGTTCGAGCGCGCCGCATTCGACGGCGTTGCGCGCACCGAGGCCGCCACCCTCGGTGCTTTCGAACTTGGGCACCAGGAACAGGCTGATGCCACGCACGCCGGCCGGCGCATCCGGCAGGCGGGCCAGTACCAGATGGACGATGTTGTCGGTCAGGTCCTGGTCGCCTCCGCTGATGAAGATCTTGCTGCCGCTGATGCGGTAGCTGCCATCGCCCTGGGGTTCGGCGCGGGTGCGCAGCAGCGCGAGGTCGGTACCGGCCTGCGGCTCGGTCAGGCACATGGTGCCGGCCCACTCGCCGCTGACCAGGCGCCCCAGGTAATCGCGCTTGAGCGCGGCGCTGCCGTGCCGGTGCAGGGCCAGCACCGCGCCCTCGGTCAGGCCGGAATAGATCCGGAACGACAACGAGGCGCCCATCAGCATTTCATGGAAGCAGGCCGCGACCATTTGCGGCAGGCCCTGACCGCCGTATTCCAGCGGCCCGGTCATGCCGGCCCAGCCCTGCGTTACATAGTGTCGATAGGCATCGCGGAAACCGTCGGGGGTGCGCACCGTGCCGTGCTCCAGCCGGCAGCCTTGCTCATCGCCCTGGCGGTTGAGCGGCGCGACGACCTCGCCGGCAAAGCGCGCGCCTTGTTCGAGGATGCCATCGAGGGTTTCACGGTCCAGCTCATTGCCCAGGCGGGCACAGTGGGTGCTGGCGTCGAACACTTCATGCAGGACGAACTGCATGTCACGCAGAGGGGCACGGTAGTTCATGCGCGACCCTCGCGGACATCGGCCAGCTGTTTGCCCTCGGCCACCAGGCGCATCAGCAATCCGGCCGGGCGCCAGTGCTCGCCGAACAGACCCTGCAAGCGTTCCAGCCGCGCCAGCAGCAGGCTCAAGCCTTGTTGGTCAGCCCACTGCATCGGCCCGCCGAGCGCCGCCGGGAAACCATAGCCATGCAGGTAGACCCGATCGATGTCGGCACTGCAATCGGCCACCGATGCCTCGAGTATCTTCGCCCCTTCGTTGACCAGCGCCAGCAGGCAGCGCTCGCGGATTTCCTCGTCGTCGATCGCACGCCGGTGCACGCCGAGGCCCTGGGCCACCTTGAGCACCAGGGCATCGACCTCGGGGTCATGCTCGGCTTCGCGGCTGCCGGGTGCGTAACGGTAGTAGCCCTGGCCGCTTTTCTGCCCGAAGCGCCCCTGCGCGCACAGGGCGTTGTCGACCTGCACCAGGGGCGCCTCCATGCCTGTGCCGGCCAGTTGGCGGGCACGCCATTCCAGGTCGATGCCGACGACGTCGTACATGCGGAACGGCCCCATGGCCATGCCGAATGCCTGGAGCGCCTCGTCCACCTGGCGGGGCGTGGCGCCTTCGAGCAACAGCTTGCGCGCTTCGGCGACATAGGTGGCCAGCATGCGGTTGCCGATGAACCCCGGACAGTTGCCGGCCACTACCACTTCCTTGCCGATGCGCTGCCCGAGGGCCCGGGCGGCGTCGATGACGGCGGGCGAGGTGCGTGCACCGCGCACCACTTCCAGCAGCTTCATCACATGGGCGGGGCTGAAGAAGTGCAGCCCCAGCACCTGCTCGGGCCGACCGGTGACGGCAGCGATGGCGTCGATGTCCAGGGCCGAGGTGTTGCTGGCAAGAATGGCCTGGGCGTTGAGCGTGCGATCCAGGGTGCGGAAGATGTCCTGCTTGAGCGCCAGGTTCTCGTACACCGCTTCGATCACCAGGTCGACGTCGGCCAGATCGGCATAGGCGCCAGCCGCGCGTACCCGCGCCAGACAAGCATCGGCCTCGGCCTGGTCGATGCGGCCCTTGGCCACCTGCTGCGCCCAGGTCTGCGCGAGCATCGCCAGGCCGGCTTCGGTGGCGCTGGGGTCGTTATCCAGCCACAGCACCGGAAGGCCTGCGCGGGCCAGGCTGATAACGATGCCGCGGCCCATGGTGCCGGCGCCGATCACCGCCGCCTGCCGTACGTTGAAGGGAGTACTCACGGATAAGGCTCCTGATTGTTGTTGTAAAGGGCATTGCCCCCACCCTAGTCAGGCGCCTACTATTTTTGAAATTCTAATTTTCCATTCCATGTATTTTTCACATGAATATTTCCAACTTCGATCTCAACCTGCTGCGCGTGCTGGACATGCTGTTGCGCGAACAGAACGTGTCCCGTGCTGCCGAGCGCCTGGCCCTGACCCAGCCGACCGTGAGCAACGCCCTGGCACGCCTGCGCGACCTGCTCGGCGATCCGCTGCTGGTACGGGTGGGCCGGAGCATGCGCCCCACGCCGCGCGCCCTGGCCCTGGAAGGCCCGATCCGCGCAGCGCTGCAGCAGATAGAGCAAACCCTCGGTGGCGCGGAGAGCTTCGATCCGCAGCTCAGCCACCGGCAATTGCGCATCGCCCTCACCGACTTTGCCGAACAACTGTGCATGCCGCGCTTGCTGGTGACCCTGCAGACCCAGGCGCCGCATCTGCGCGTGGACGTGCAGCACCTGATGCCCAGCCTTCCCGCCGAAGCGCTCGACCGTGGCGAACTCGACCTGGTGCTGGGGCGCTTCGATGAATTGCCGGCGCGCTATGAACGGCGCCACTGGCGCAGCGAGACCTTGCGCGTGGCGCTGCGCCAGGGCCACCCGGACGTCGAGGGTGCGCTCGATTTGCAAACCTTCCTCGGCCTGCGCCACCTATGGGTGCACGGCGGCCAGACCCGTGGCATGGTCGATCAATGGCTGGCGGAACAGGGCCTGGCCCGGCGCATCGTCTACACCACGCCCAACTACCTGCAGGCAGCGCACCTGGCGGCCAGCTCCGACCTGTGCGTGGTGCTGCCCACTGCCCTGGCCATGCATTTCGCCCGGCTGCTGCCGCTGCAACTGTTCGACCTGCCGTTCGCCCTGGAGCCCTTCCAGCTGGAGCTGGTGCACCTTGCCCATCGCCAGCACGATCCGGCCCTGGCCTGGCTGGTGGAACGCATCATGGAGATCGGGGCCAGGCCCGCCTGAGCCATCGCATTGCGGCATGGGCCGCCATGCAAGAGTGGTATTGGTTCGGCGAGGAACTCTGTCCTTAGAGTGTTCGCCCCCAGAACAACAAGGATCACCCCCATGCGCCTACGCTCACTGCCCTGCCTGCTGGCCTTGGCCTTGCCCTTCGCGGTGCTGGCCGATGTGCCGGCCAAGGACGCCACCGACCTCACTCGCCAAAGCAACCAGCAATGGTTGCAGCGCCTGCCCTTCGCCGACCGCAGCGACTTCGACAATGCCCATCGCGGCCTGGTCGAAGCGGTGGACCAGGCGGTGCTCAATGCCGACGGCAAACCCGTGTGGGACCTGCAGCGTTATGCCTTCCTCGCGGGCGAGGCCCCGGCCACGGTCAACCCGAGCCTGTGGCGTATCGCCCAGCTCAATACCATCGCCGGGCTGTTCAAGGTCACCGACGGCATCTACCAGGTGCGCGGCCTGGACCTGGCCAACATGACCCTGATCGAAGGCAAGCATGGCCTGATCGTCATGGACCCGCTGCTCTCGGTGGAAACCGCCCGGGCCGGGCTGGCCATGTACTTCCGTCATCGCCCGCAGCGGCCGGTGGTGGCGGTGATCTATACGCACCCGCACGTGGATCATTTCGGCGGGGTGCGCGGGGTGATCGACGAGGCCGACGTCAAGGCCGGCAAGGTGCAAGTGATCGCCCCCCAGGGCTTCTTCGAGCATGCGGTCAGCGAGAACGTGCTGGCCGGGCCAGCCATGAAGCGCCGGGCCCAGTACATGTATGGTGCGCCGCTGCCCCGCGGCCCCCGCGGCCAGGTGGATGCCGGCCTGGGTAAAGGCGTGCCGGCCAACGCCACCGTCAGCCTGATCGCCCCCACGCGGCTGATCGAGCAACCCATCGAGAACCTGACCATCGACGGTGTCGATATCGAGTTCCAGCTGACCCCAGGCACCGAGGCGCCTGCCGAGATGAACCTGTGGTTCCCCGGTTTCAAGGCCCTGTGCATGGCCGAAAACGCCTCCCATGTGCAACACAACATCCTGACCCTGCGCGGTGCCCAGGTGCGCGATGCTAAGGTCTGGGCGCACTACCTGGACCAATCGCTGCTGCGCTATGGCGACCAGGCCGATGTGGTATTCGCCCAGCATCACTGGCCGACCTGGGGCGGTGCCGCCATCCGCGACTACCTGGCCGACCAGCGCGACATGTACGCGTTCATCGACAGCCAGACCCTGCGCCTGATCAACCGCGGCCTGGGCCCCACCGAGATCGCCGCCGAACTGACCAGCCTGCCGCCGCGGCTGGCCGGCAAATGGTATAGCCGTGATTACTACGGCTCGCTCAGCCACAACGTGCGGGCGGTGTATCAACGCTACATGGGCTTCTACGATGGCAACCCAGCGACCCTCGACCCGTTGCCGCCGAGCGCGGCCGGGGAACGTTACGTCAAGGCCCTGGGCGGCGCCGAACGGGTGCTGGCCCTGGGCCGGGAAGCCTTTGAGAAAGGAGACTATCGCTGGGTCGCCGAGCTGACCCGCCACCTGGTGTTCGCGCAACCGGACAATACCGCGGCCCGCGAACTGCAGGCCGATGCACTGGAGCAAATGGGCTATCAAAGCGAGAACGCCACCTGGCGCAACGCGTACCTGACCGGCGCACAGGAACTGCGCAACGGCCTGGCGCCAGCCACCAGCCGGGGCGGCAGCGCCGACGACCTGGTGCGCGCGCTGACGCCGTCGCTGTTCTTCGATTACCTTGGCGTGCGGGTGGACGCGGCCAAGGCCGCCGCGCAGGACCTGACCATCAACTGGCGCTTCACCGATCTGAACGAAGACCATGCCCTGACCCTGCGCAACGGCGTGCTCACCCACCGCGACCATAGCCGGCACGCCCGGGCGGATGTCGAGGTGCACATGAGCAAGGCCACCCTGGACCGCATCGCACTGAAGCAGACCGGTTTTCTCAAGGAAGCGAGCGGCGGCGGGATCGAGATCACTGGCGAGCGCATGAAGTTCATGCAGTTCATGGCGGGGCTGGACGAAGCGGACGGGCGCTTCAATATCGTCACCCCCTGACCCCGCAACCGCGCCGCTCTACAGTAAGCGGCGCAACCCTGCCCCCAGCACCAGCAGCGCCATGCCCAGGGCGCAGAGCGGCACGCTGTAGACCGCGGGAAGCCCTTGCTCGCGGCGCAGCATGCCCAGGCCTCGGCGGTACACCTGGCGCTCCCGCGCCCGGCCGAGCAGCGCCAGCAACGCCGCCATGCCGGCGACCAGCAGCAGCTCGCCGCGCCAGGCCAGGCAGGCCACCAGCCACAAGGATACCTGCGTGCGCCGCCAGGCCAGCACCGTGCGCTCGGCCTGCAACCCGGTGTCGGCGGAATCTTCAGGCATGCCAACGGCCCCACGACACCGCGACCACCGCCACCCCGGCGAGCGCGCATGCGATGCTCAGCAACGGGACCAGGCGCGGCAGGGGCAGCGGGGCCTGGCGGCGCAACGCGCGCTCCACCATCAGCCAGCGCCAACCGGCGCCCAGGCTGACCATCAGGCTCGCCAGCAGCAACACCAGCTCCATTGCCACGCGCCCGGCCGTGGGCCAGGCATGGGCGGCGAAGGTCTCGATAGCGATAGCGCCCCCGAGCAAGGCCAGGGCAGTACGGATCCAGGCAAGAAAGGTGCGTTCATTGGCCAGGGTGAAGCGCGGATCGGGCGCCTTGCCCTGCCCCAGCAACCAGCGCGCCCAGGCGCTGTCACGGTGTTCGGAAGCCATCGGTAGTCCTGTGTCAGCGCAGCCCCTGGCTGCGCAATGCGCCGGGCGAAAAATGGGAAGCGCTGGTGCGCACATCGAAGGCGTAGGGCCTGGACTGCTCGTTGGTAAGGCCCGACAGCTGGTAGCGACCGCTGCGCAGGTCGTAGATCGCTTCCATGGCATTGACCAGTGTTTGCCCTGTGACGTGGTAGTAGCTGTGGGCCTGCGCCGTGCGCCACAGGCGCCCCTGGTGATCGAAGAAATCCGCCTCGACGATGGCCCAGCTGTCCTCGTCGAGGTAATAGCGGCGGCTGGCATAGATGTGCTTCGCTCCAGGCTTGAGGGTCCCCACCACCTCCCACACCCGATGCAACTCATAGCGGGTGGGCTGCGGATTGACGTGCCCCGTGCCGATCAGCGCGGCGTAGCCGAGCAGCGGCGAGGCCAGGCGGTAGCTGTTGTAGGGCACGTGCAGTTCTTTCTTGCCCACCAGGGTCCACTGGTACAGGTCGGGGGCGCCATTGAACATGTCGCGACTGTCGGCGGTGCGCAGGCTGGCAGTACCCGGGGTGATGTCGTCGTAGACCAGTGCCGGGATCCGCCGCACCCGCCGCTGGCTGCTGCTGTACAGCCACGACAGCCTTGGCTGCGCCACCTGGTCGAGGGTTTCATGCAGCACCACGGCGTCGCCCGCCTGGCGCGACGGCGCGGTCAGGCGGTAACTCAGGTAATACAGCACAGCATCGGCCTGGCCATCATCCAGGGCGTCGGGTCGGGCGAACGCCTGTTGCAGGCTGATCGTGGAAAAGCGCCCGTCGCCCCTTGGGGTGATGCTGTCCGAGGCCAGGACATAGCTGCCGTTGCGTGGCCGCGTGAGGTGGTTCCACAGCACTTGCAGGCCGTTGCCTAGCGTGGGGAATGCCACCGCTCCGATGAAGCCCTGCACACCGTTGCCATCATTGACCAGGTGGGCACTGGCAGCATTGTGCCGGGCCCACTCGGCGACCTGGGACGGCACCGCCACACTGCGGTGCGACGGATACACCGGCAGGCGAAACGACTCGGGATAGCGCTGGATCAAGGCCACCTGCCCCGCCGTGAGCTGTTCCCGGTAATGCCGGTAGTTGCCGGCGCTGATCACGTACAGCGGCTGTTCATCGGGGTAGGGATCCAGCGGCGTACCGTTGGCCGCCAGCGGCACCTGCGCAGCCTCCAGGCCACCGCTCCAGGCCGGAATGCGGCCGTCGTCGCTGGCTGCCCGTTCGGCCCCTACCGGGGTCAGGCCGGGCGGCAGCGGCGTCGCACCAAGGTGCAGGGCCAGCAAGCTGGCGCAGACCAACAGAAAGCTGCGCAGCAGCGTGACAGGTTTCATCGGGATTGCCTCTTGTCGTTGTGTTGTCCCGGTCAGGGTTGCCTTGGCCCGCCCTTTCGGGGTGATACTAGGAGCCGCGCTTCGAACCCCACAAATAACGTGTTCGGATACGTGCCATATCAGTTCGGCATAGCCTTGGAACCGCTCCGATGACCCTGAAACAGCTCCGTTACCTGATCGCCATCGTCGAAGCAGGCAGCTTCTCGTCGGCCTCGCGCCGCGCCTATATCGCCCAGCCTGCGCTGAGCAGGCAGATCGGCCTGCTGGAAAGCGAACTGGAAATGCAACTGCTCGACCGCCAGCACGATGGCATCGCCCTGACCGACGCCGGGCGCCAGCTTTACGAAGTCGCGCGCCAGGTGGTGCAGAAACTCGACTCGGTGAAGGACGAGCTGAAATCCAGCCGCGGCGATCCCAAGGGCCATGTGGCCATCTCCATTCCAGCCACCGCGGCCGACCTGCTGCTGCCGGAAATCGTCAGGCGTGCCGAGCAACGCTTCCCCGGCGTGACCCTGACGGTGTGGGATGGCCTCAGCCGCGAAGGCGGCCAGGCCATCGAGCTGGGCAAGGTGGATTTCGGCGTGGTGCCCAATGCCGAAGAACTCGAGAACGTCGAGGCCGACCCGATCTTCATCGAGTCACTGTATTGGGTCGGTGCCTCGGCGCCCGGCGCGCCGGACACCATCACCCTGGCCGAAGCCGCCGCCACCCGGCTGGTGCTGCCACCGAGGGCGCTGCATCTGCGTCGGCGCGTCGAGCAGGCCGCCATGGAGGCCGGTGTGCCCCTGGCCGCCGCCTATGAACAGCAATCGGCGCCCGGCATCGCCAGCCTGGTGCGCGCCGGCCTGGCGGCGACCATCAGCAACTGGCCGCCGCTAAGCGAACTGCTCGAACCCACGGCGGCACGACGCATCGTCGAGCCGCGCATCAGCCGCACCATCGCCCTGGCGCACTCGCAGCACAAGCCCCTGTCGTTCGCCGCCGGTTGCCTGCGCGACCTGGTGCGCAGCGTGCTGGTCGACCTGGTCAACAGCGGGCGCTGGCGCGGCGAACTGATCGGCAAGGAGGCCGAACCGCTCGAGTCCGTGCTGGGTGTTCAGTTGGCCGTCTGAGCCCGCGCCGGCCGGCCTGCGCCAGCCGACTCGCGCAGGCGCTGCAAGGTGCGCTGCGGGTTGAGCGTGGCCAGGCCGACCAGGCCGGCCACCACCAGCACCGCGCCGCAGACCAGGAACCCCTGGGCATAGCCCGCCGGGTGCTCGGCACCGGCGCCCTGTACCAACACGCCGGTGACCACCGGTGCTGCCAGGCCGGCCAGCGAGGCGATGCCATTGCCCATGGCGAGGATGCCACCGCGCTGGGCCGCCGGGGTGAACTCGGCGAGCATCGCCGGCCCCACCGAATACATGACCAGCGCGAGGCCGCCGCTGAAGGTCAGCGCGGCGACCCGCACCGCGGTGCTCAGCCCGGGCAGGATCAGCGACGCCGACAACAGCCCGCCGAGGATCAGGCACACTGAAACGAACACGCCCCGTGCAACCCGCGAAGGCAGGCCGCGGCGCATCAGGCGCTGGGACAACCAGGCCAGCAGCAAGCTCAGCGGCGTGGTCACGACCACGAACATGACGAAGATGCGCCCGGTCTGCAGTGGATCGATGCCCAGGCCTGTCTGCAGGTAACTGGGCACCCAGGTCAGGGTCAGGGCCAGCGACCAGTTGGCGGCGAAGTGACACAGGTAGTTGCCCAGCACGCTGGGGTCGCCCAGCAGCCGGCGATAGGGAATGGCGGGCTCATCGCTCTTGAGCTGGCTGGCACGCAGGCGTTCCAGGGTGCCCTCCTGGCCCAGCCGCCACCACAGCAGGCACCAGGCCAGGCCGATCAGCGCCAGGATGATGAAATTGGTGCGCCAGCCATAGTGCAGGCTGACCCAGGGGATCATCGCGCCGGCCACCAGCAGTCCCATGGCGCTGCCGGCATGCAGCAGGGCCACCGGAAGGTTGCGCCGGTCATTAGGGAACCACTTGTACAAGGCATGGGTGGCGACCGGTGATGCCGGCCCCTCGCCGATGCCCAGCAGCACCCGGCAGGCGACGATGGCCCACAGCGAGGTGGCGAACAGCATCGGCAACTGGATCAGCGCCCAGAACAGTCCCATGCCCAGCAACAGGGTGCGGGTCGGACGGCGGTTGGCCATGAAGCCGCCGACCACGGCGGAGATCGCGAAGAACCAGTGCAAGGCACCGCCGATCAGGCCGAACTCGGTGGCCGTCAGCCCCAGTTCGGCGCTCATGGGCACCGCCACCAGGCCGATCACCACCTTGTCGAGAAAGTTGACCAGCATCAGCAGGGCCAGCAGCACCGCTACCAGCCAGGCAGTACGGGGGTTGGGCAATGAAGAATCCGCAGTCATGGCGAGTACTCTTGTTATTGTTGTCAGGGTGTTGCCAAGGGGTCGCCATCGAGGGCGACCCGTCGGTCAGGCAGGCATCAAGACGCCTTTGGCGATGGTGTTGCGCTGTATTTCGCTGGTGCCGGTGAGGATACGCATCATCCGCGTGGCGCGGAAAATCCACTCCACCGGATGGCCCTGCATCAACCCGGCCCCGCCGTGCACCTGCACTGCCTTGTCGGCGATGCGGAAGGCGGCCTCGGAGACGAACAGCTTGCACATCGGCGCCTGGGTGCGGATATCGCCGCCGGCGTCGTTCACCTGGGCGGTGGCGTAGACCATGCTGCGCGCGGCGTGCAGCTCGGTGGCCATGTCGGCGATCATGTGGTTGACCGCCTGGAACATGGCGATCGGCTGGCCGAACTGCTTGCGGCTGCGGGCATGCTCGATGGACAGGTTCAGGGCCAGGCCGGCCAGCCCCAGCAGGGTCGGGCAATGCAGCAGGCGGTTGAGGGTGATGCGCCCCATGGCCAGCTTGAAGCCCTGCCCTTCATCGCCGATCAGGTTGGCCGCCGGCACCCGCACCTGGTCGAGCACGATGTCTCCATGGGCGCCGCCCCCGGACATCACCGAATAGTCACTCTCGATGCGCACACCCGGGGCGGTGAGGTCGACGAAGAACGCCGAAATGCCCTGGGCGCCCTGCCCCGGGCCGGTCACCGCCAGCAGCACGGCGAGATCGGCGTAGGTGGCACCGGAGATGTAGCGCTTGCTGCCGCTGAGTACGTAGTGATCACCGTCGCGGCGTGCCTGGGTGCGAATGGCCGTCGCATCCGAGCCGGCCTCGGCTTCGGTCAGGGCGAAGCACACGGCTTTTTCGGCGCGGCATACCGGTTTCAGGAACGTCTCGACCTGGTAGGGGCTGGCAACCTTGAACAGATGACCGACCCGCGGCGGCCCCGAGAGCTCGCCCAGCACATGGGGCGCGAGCATGGAGCCGGTGAGCACGGTGGCTTCCTTAACCGCGCACAGGTCGGCCACGTTCAGGCCGGCCCCACCCATGCTTCCGGGAAGCATGACGGTGTACAGGCCTTGCTCGCTGGAGCGTTTCCATACCTGCCGCAGCACTGCCTGCGGATGCGGACGCGCCCAGTCCAGCCGGGCTTCCTGCTCCAGCGGAAGAACCTGGTCGCGGACGAAACCCTTGATTGCTTCGATGATCTGCGCAGCCTTTGCACTTGGTTGATACATGGTGATGCTCCCTGGTCAGATACGACGTTCGCTGTGTTGCCAGTAGGTGTCCCGGACCAGGCGGCGCACCACCTTGCCGTTGGGGTTTTTCGGCAGTTCGCTGACAAAGTCGACGCCACGCGGTTTCTTGAAACCGGCCAGCGCCCGGCCGCAGCGCTCGATCAGTTCGGCAGCGTCCAGTTGCGCGCCGGGCTTGAGCACCACCACCGCACGCACCGCTTCGCCCCACTGCGCATCGGGCACGCCGACCACCGCCACCTCGAACACCTCGGGGAAGCCGTAGATCACCTGTTCCACTTCGCTGGGGTACACGTTGAAGCCACCGGAAATGATCATTTCCTTCTTGCGATCGACGATGAACACATAACCCTGGGCATCGACCGTCGCCAGGTCGCCGGTGAGGTAGTAACCGTCGCGCATGACCTCGGCAGTGAGCGCCGGCGCACGCCAGTAGCCCTGCATGACATCGGGGCCCTTGACCACGATCTCGCCGACCTCGCCGGGTGCGACGTCCTCGAACGCCTCGTTGACCACCCGCAGGTCGGTCTCGAAATAGCACCGACCGCAAGAGGCCAGGCGCCGGTAGTCGCCGTCTTCCACCAGGTGGTCCTGTTCGGTCAGCACCGTGACCAGCGAGCAGGTTTCACCAGCGCCGTAACCTTGCGCGAGGATCGGCCCGAACAGTTCGATGGCTTTCTTCACCAGCGCCGGTGCCATGGGCGCGGCGCCATACATGACCAGCTTCAGGCTGGACAGGTCGAAACGCTCGACGTTGGGGTAGTTCACCAGGCGGTTGATCATCGCCGGCACCAGGAACAGCCGGGTCACCCGCTCGCGCTCGATGGTCTCGAGCAGAAGGCGGTCGTCATAGCGGTCGAGCAACAGGTTGCAGGCCCCGACCGCCAGCAGCGGCATGATCTGCATGCCGCTGGCATGGGTGATGGGCCCGACATGGGCCATGACGTCGCCCGGCCCGGAGCGCCGCGTGGGGCTGGCGATGCTCTTGCGCACCAGCGCCTTGCGGTTGCCGAAGGACAGCATGGCGGCCTTGAGCACACCCGAACTGCCGGAGGTGTAGTGCAGCACCGCCAGCGCATCGTCGGCCGGGTCCAGGCCAAGGGGTGCTTCGCTGCCGCGTTCGAGCAACGCGGCATAACCCACGTTGCTCTCCTCTCCCGCTTCGCCCGCCTCGCCCTCCAGCACGATCACCTGGCGCAGCAGCGGCAACTCGGCGCGCCGTGTTGCCAATGCCTGGGCAAAGCCGGCATCGGTGATCAGCGCAACGCTGCAGGAATCCTCCAGTACCCGCACCACTTCATCCAGCGACAGCCGCGCATTGATCGGCACCTTGACCATCGCCGCCTTGTACAGCGCCACTTCCGCTTCCACCAGCTCCACACGGTTGGCGGCGAGGATCGCCACATGCTCGCCGGCCGCTACGCCCAGCGTGCCCAGTGCCGAAGCCAGGCGGTTGGCGCGGCGCTCCAGCTGGGCGTAGGTCAGGCGCGTGCGGCTGTCCGCCACGGCAACCTGCTCAGGCCAGTAGCGGCTGCTTCGGGTAATGATCGTTCCAAGATTCACGTTATTGTTCTCGTCGACAGGAAGACATCGACGATGCTAATCAGCCGTGCAATGCGGGATGAAATACCAGATTCGGATGCCAGCCATACCGTTATTGGCTGGGTCAGAGGTCGCTTGCCAGCATTTCCGCCAACTCGCCGGCATAAGCCCGCTGACGTATGGTTCACGCGGCACTGTGGGAGCGGGTTCACCCGCGATTGCTACAGTGACTTCACCACAGCAATCGCGGGTAAACCCGCTCCCACAAGGTCCGTGCAAATCAAAGAGTTATGTTTTGCTCTGTGGGAGCTGGCGCCAAACCGGCGCGGTGAAGGAGCAGGCGGCCGGCCTTGATCCGCAATATGAAACATTCTTAACCCGCGCTTAATCCCGCCACACCGCGTGCTCCCTTACAGTGGCCGGCCTTGAGTTCGTGGAGACTGTTCCAATGCTTCGAATGCTGTCCTGCACCGCCCTGTTGATGACCACGCTCGCCTGCTCGGCGGCCGACGCCGCGCAGGCCGATGAACACACCCTGACCGTGCTCAGTTCCGGCGGGATCATGGGAGCCATTCGGGAGGCGGCACCGGCCTACGAGAAGAAATTCGGCGTCAGGCTCAACGTCCTGGCCGCACCTTCGATGGGCGAGACTCCACAGGCGGTGCCCAATCGATTGGCCCGGGGCGAGTCGGCCGACGTGGTGCTGATGGTCGGCTCGGCACTCGACGACCTGATCGCCCACGGCCAGGCGGAACAGGCCAGCCGCGTCGATCTGGGCAAATCCTTCATTGCCATGGCCGTGCGCAAAGGCGCGCCGAAGCCGGATATCAGCACCATGCAAGGCCTGCGCTCGGTGCTGCTGCAAAGCAGTTCGGTGGCCTATTCCGACAGCGCGAGCGGTGTGTACCTGTCGCGCACGCTGTTCCCGCGCATGCAACTGGGCGCCGGGTTCCAGGCCAAGGCCCACATGATTCCTGCCGAACCGGTTGGCGCGGTGGTTGCCCGCGGCCAGGCCCAGGTCGGTTTTCAACAGCTGAGCGAGCTCAAGCCGGTCGAGGGTATAGACATCGTTGGCCTGATCCCGGAGCAAGCCCAGAAGATGACCCTTTACTCGGGCGCCATCGTCAGCAAGACCCAGCATCATGCCGAGGCCCAGGCGCTGCTCGACTACCTGGCGTCACCCGAGGCCGACGCCGCTATCGAAGACAGCGGCCTGAAACCCCTGCCCCACCAGGCCAGTTGATCGTCAGCCTGCCGAACATCGCGATACCCGAGTGAAAGCAGCGTATTTACTGTACTTCAAGGTGACTCCCTATATCATTGCACAACGCCAGGAATGGCGATGTGCTATGGCCTTCAGCGATTGATCGCAAGCGTCGGAATTCGGATTTCCACCAGGTACCACCGTGAAACGTGATATTCACCTCGTTGTTCTGCTGCTGTCGATCATCGGTTGCTCGCTCGCTTCGTTGGCACTGTGGAAAGTGATGGCTTCCCGTGAACGCGCCCTCGAAGAAATCAACATCCACGGCCTTAACCTCTCCCAGGCCCTCTCCACCTACTCCGAAGGCATCGTGCGGCAAAGCTCGATGATCCTGCTCGGGCTGGTGGAGCGCCTGGAAACCGAAGGCAGCGGGCCGCGGCAGATCGAGCGGCTCAGCCAACTGGTCAGCCGCCAGCAGCCACTGATGCCGCAAATGAGCGGCATCACCGTGTACGACAAGGACGGGCGCTGGCTGATGTCGTCCAACCGGCCCATCCCGGTCGGTGCCAACAGCAGTGACCGGGCGTACTTCATCCATCACCGCGACGACCCTTCCCGCGAGCCCTTCATCGGCCTGCCCATCCGCAGTCGCTCGAACCAGGAATGGGTGATCACCATCAGCCGCCGCTTCGACGACGCGCAAGGACAATTCGCAGGCGTGGTTGCCGTGACCCTGGGCGTGGAGAATTTCCTGCGCCTGTTCGGCCAGATCGATCTCGGCCATGACGGTGCCATCGGGCTGTCCTATACCGACGGTGCGCTGCTGGTGCGCTACCCGTTCCGCGAGCAGGACATGGGCCGCAACTTTTCCAGTTCACCGATCTACGTCAAGTACCTGGTCGACAAGTCGGTGGGCACCGCATCGTTCACCTCCAGCCTGGATGGTGTCGAGCGCCTGTATGCGTTTCGCAAGAGCGACACCCTGCCCCTGGTCACCACCGTGGCGCTGGGCAAGAGCGAGGCACTGGCGGCCTGGAGGCTGGAGGCGCAGTGGTCGGCGCTGGTGGTCTGCGGGCTGCTGCTCCTGACCGGTGGTATCGGCTGGATGCTGATAGGCACCATGTGCCGTCGCAGCCAGGCGGAAGCCGAATTGCTGGTGGCCCAGCAGCAACTGCTGGAAAGCAACCAACAACTCGCGCGCCTGGCGATGCACGATGCGCTGACCGGGCTGGCCAATCGGCGTTGCTTCGACGAAGCCCTGGCCCGGGAAATCGGCAGGGCCAGGCGCAGTGGCAACCCGCTGGCCCTGCTGATGGTGGATATCGATCACTTCAAGCGCTACAACGACAGCCACGGCCACCTGGCCGGCGACGGCTGCCTGCAGGAGGTGGCCAGGCGGCTGGCGGCCTGCGTGCGCCGCCCGCCCGACCTGCTGGCACGCTATGGTGGCGAGGAACTGGCGGCAATCCTGCCCGATACCGATGCTGCCGGTGCCGCCAGTGTGGCCCGGGCCATGCTCGACGCCCTGGGCCAGGAACCTATCGCCCACCACGACAGTCCCTTTGCTCAGGTGACCGTGAGCATCGGCGTCGCCTGTATCAACGGCAATGACCTGGACAACGGCCAGGCGCTGATCGCACGTGCCGACCAGGCGCTGTACGTCGCCAAGGAAGCGGGCCGCAACCGCCTGCATATCGGCTGAAACCGGCGCGGTCGGCAACGGCCGATCGCGCTCCCCATGGCTTTTTCGAGACTTCATCCTTGCAACACTCAAGGCCCCCCGCGTCACACCAGCGTGCCCTGGACTGGCTGAACTTCTTCCTCGCCGACGTGCGCGACGGCCTGGGGCCGTACCTGGCCATCTACCTGCTGGCGGTGCACCACTGGCAACCGGCGAGCATCGGCCTGGTGATGAGCCTGGCCGGCATTGCCGCGCTGCTGGCGCAGACCCCGGCCGGGGCGCTGATCGACCGCACCCCGGCCAAGCGCGCGGTAGTGGTGATCGCCGCCGTGCTGGTGACCGGGAGTTGCCTGCTGCTACCACTGCTCTCGACGTTCGGCGCCGTGGCCCTGACCCAGACGGTCAGCGCCCTGGCCGGCTCGGTGTTCGCCCCGGCGATTGCCGCGATCTCGCTGGGCATCAGCGGGCCCAAGGCCTTCACCGCCCGGGTCGGCCGCAACGAAACCTTCAACCATGCCGGCAATGCCTGCTCGGCCATGCTGGCAGGCGGCCTGGCCTACCTGTTCGGCCCGGTGGTGGTGTTCTACCTGATGGCGGTCATGACCGTGGCCAGCGTGCTGGCCACGGCACGTGTACCGGCGGCGGCCATCGATCACCAACTGGCGCGCGGACTGGTCCATGGCCCCGGCGCTGTCGACCAGCCTGCCGGCTTCAAGCTGCTGCTGCACAACCGCACCTTGCTGCTGTTCGCGGTGTGCTGCGCGCTGTTCCACCTGGCCAATGCGGCGATGCTGCCGCTGGTGAGCCAGAAGCTGTCGCAGATCGACCTGAACCTTGCCACGCCGCTTACCTCTGCGTGCATCGTCGCGGCGCAACTGGTCATGGTGCCGATGGCGCTGCTGGTCGGGGCCAAGGCCGAGCACTGGGGACGCAAGCCGTTCATGCTGGCCGGCTTTCTCATCCTGCCGCTGCGCGGCGCGTTGTACGTGGTGTCCGATAACCCGTTCTGGCTGGTGGGCGTGCAACTGCTCGACGGCATAGGCGCCGGTATCTTCGGTGCGCTGTTCCCGATCGTGGTCAAGGACCTGACCGAAGGCACCGGGCGCTTCAACGTCAGCCTCGGTGCTCTGACCGCCGTGTTCGGACTGGGCGCCGCGCTGAGCCCCGGCATCGCCGGGCTGGTGGTGCAGGCCGCCGGCTACGATGCAGCCTTCCTGACCCTGGCCGCGATTGCCGGGGCCGCCTTCATGCTGGTATTGCTGGCACTGCCCGAAACCCACCCGCGCACCTCGCCATCGTCCCTGCCTTCTCCTGCCGGAACCTGAACGCCCCATGTCCTTTAGTGAAAATGCTTCGATCATCTGGGCGATAGCCGCCCTCGCCACCTGCGGCGTCATCCTGCGTCCATGGCGGATCCCGGAATATGTCTGGGCCATGGGCGGCGCACTGCTGCTGGCCGGCCTGGGCCTGATCACACCGCAGCGTGCCCTGGCGGCCGTCGCCGAAGGCGGCGACGTTTACCTGTTCCTGATCGGCATGATGGTGCTGGCCGAACTGGCCCGCCAGGAGGGCCTGTTCGACTGGCTGGCGCGCTATGCCGTGCAACACGCCAAGGGTTCGGGACAACGGCTGTTCGACCTGGTGTTCCTGGTGGGCACGCTGGTCACCGTGTTCCTGTCCAATGACGCTACCGCAGTGGTGCTGACCCCGGCGGTCTATGCCGCGTGCAAGGCCGCCCGGGCCGAACCCCTACCCTACCTGTTCATCTGTGCCTTCATCGCCAATGCCGCCAGTTTCGTGCTGCCCATTTCCAACCCGGCCAACCTGGTGGTCTTCGGCAGCCAGATGCCGCCGCTGCTGGACTGGCTGAGGCAATTCAGCCTGCCGTCGCTGGCCGCGATCGTCCTGACCTACCTTGTGTTGCGCCTGACCCAGCGCCGGCAGATCCGTCAACCGCTGGCCCTGAGCGTGGAGTCCCAGCCGCTGTCTGCCGGTGCCCGCCTGTGTGCCCTGGGCATCGCCTTCACCGCCGCCCTGCTGCTGGGCGCCTCGGCACTGGACCGGGCGCTGGGCCTGCCGACCTTCTGCGCCGGCGTGGCGACCACCGTGCTGATCCACCTGCGCCAACGGCGCAGCCCGATGCCGGTACTGCGCCATGTGGCGTGGGGCGTGTTGCCGCTGGTGGCGGGTTTGTTCGTACTGGTCGAAGCCGTCGCCCAGACCGGCCTGATCGCGCGCCTTGCCCAGGGCCTGGCCAGCCTGGCGGCGGAATCGCCAACCCGGGCCAGCTGGCTGGGCGGCGTGGGCGTGGCCATCGCCAGCAACCTGATGAACAACCTGCCGACCGGACTGATCGCTGGCTCCATGGGCTCGCTGGTCGCGCTGCCGCAGCAGACCACCGCTGCCCTGCTGATCGGCGTGGACCTGGGCCCGAACCTGTCGATCACCGGCTCGTTGGCAACCTTGCTATGGCTGGTGGCGATCCGCCGCGAGGGCGAACATGTCAGCGCGTGGCGCTTCCTGCGCCTGGGGCTGCTGGTGATGCCGCCGGCGTTGGCGGCGGCGTTGCTGGCATTGTCGATCTGAAGACAAGGCCGGAGGCTGCCCCGTCAGGACGTCACGGCCTCTGCACGACGGGCAGCCACCACCGGCCTTGCCACCCGCGGTGGTACAAGCTTCGCCTGCACCTCGACCGCCGCCTGCAGCACCTTCTGCGTCCAGGCCTTGTCCTTCGGGCAGACCACCACCACACGGAAGCCGTGATCGTCGCCCTCGATCCGCACGCCTTCGGAGTCGTCCACATGCAGGTCGATATCGAAGGCCGGCGGGAATTTCGACGGCATCTTCTCGAAGCCGCGTGCAGTCACCACATGGTGATGCCGGTCGCTGTTGACCACGCCATCGACGCGGATGCCATACAGCATCAGCCAGCGACGGATATAGGAAGGAGTACGCCCGGAAGAGGTGTAGATCCAGATGCTGCAACCTTGGCGACGCAGGTCGCGGATCAGCGAGCGGGTGCCGCTGCGCAAGGGTTCGCCCAGCCAGCGGTGGATGAAATCGGGCAGTCGGCTGTCTTCGGCAGGACTGTGATGCGGCAGGCAGGCCAGCGTATCGTCGATGTCGAACGAGACGCGGATGCGCGGGCGGTCCAGGGCGTGGCCGATGGCCTGCCATGCCCTTTTGCCACTGGCCTGCGTTCGTTCGAGCATTCGGTACCTGGCCATCATTGGTTCTCCTGATAAATCGGCATGCGCGGTGCACTCAGAAAGAATTTCCCCGGGGCCGGCGCCCTGGACTCCAGGAAAGCCGCGTACTTCTTCTTGATCTTGGGCAGCTCGTACAACGCCTTGACGCCGTGCTTGGCAGAGTTACGGATGACCGACGACGGGTTGAAGTAGCCCTCGGCGTTATCCAGCGACAACACGAACGGCGGCAGCCCGGCGCGCATCAACAGGTAGCTGACGATCAGCGAGCCGGTGCGGTTGTTGCCCTCGATGAACAGCTGAGGCTTGCTGAGGATCCGTACGTACACCCCGGCCGCCCGTTTCCACACCGAGTCGCTGCGGTAGGCACAGTACCAGTTGTAGAGGTCCTTGATGCCGCCTTCGACGTTGTTGAAGAAGTGCTCCTCGGTGGCCGCGAGGTGCTGGGCAAACTCCCGACGGCGTACAGGATCGCTGCCGCACAACACGGTGGCATTGATCTCGAGCATCAGGTTGAGCTGACGCAACTCGAACAGGTCGACGCCCCGGGCAACATAGTCATCAATCAGCGCATAGCCTTCAAGCACATTTTCCAGGACCTCGTCGGTGAAGGGGTCGCGCGGCTCGACGAAGTGCCGGCTGAGCTCCGCAAAATGGCCTTGCACTTCGCGCAGGGCCTGCTCTACGGCTGACAGGTTGAGACGATGCGTGACACCCATGGACAGTTCCGCCAAGGACTGAAAAGACGATAAAGCGACCTGCCATCGCAGCCCCTTGGGGCTGCGATGGCAGGTCGCCGGTGGAGAACGGTGCGACTCAGCTGAACTTGCCGCTGATGTAGTCGTCCGTCAGTTGTTCGCGCGGGTTCTGGAAGATCTGCGTGGTCGGGCCCATTTCCACCAGGTAACCGGTACGGCTGCCTTGGGAAATGTCCACCGAGAAGAACGCCGTGGTGTCGGCCACGCGAATCGCCTGCTGCATGTTGTGGGTCACCAGGGCGATGGTGTAGTCCTTCTTCAGCTCGACCATCAGCTCCTCGACACGGCGGGTGGCGATCGGGTCGAGTGCCGAGCAGGGCTCGTCGAGCAACAGCACTTCCGGCTCGGTGGCGATGGCCCGGGCAATGCACAGGCGCTGCTGCTGGCCGCCGGAGAGGGACAGGCCGCTGACCTTGAGCTTGTCCTTGACTTCATCCCACAGCGCCGCGCCTTGCAGGGCGTGCTTGACGCGGTCACCGATGTCGCCCTTGTAGCGATTCAGGCGCAGGCCGAAGGCAACGTTGTCGAAGATGCTCATGGAGAACGGGTTCGGCTGCTGGAACACCATGCCGATGTAGCGGCGCACCACCACCGGATCGACGCCCTTGCCATAGACGTCCTGGCCGAGGAAGTGCACATGGCCTTCGAAGCGGAAGCCCTTCACCAGGTCGTTCATGCGGTTCAGGCTGCGCAGCACGGTACTCTTGCCGCAGCCGGAAGGACCGATGAAGCCGGTGATCTTGTTCTTCTCGATCGGCACGTGGCTGTCGCGGACCGCCATGAAGTTGCCGTAGAAGATCTTGTCCAGCTTGCAGTCCATGACCACTGGAGCCTGGCTGGCCACGGGAGCGGCCTGTTGCGCGGCGGATACGTTCAAGTTCGGATGCTCCCTTTCTTAATACTTGGGCTTGCCGAAGATACGGCTGACGATATTGACCAGCAGCACGATGATCACCAGGACCAGCGAGGCCGCCCATGCGAGTTCGAGCTGGTTGTCGAACGGCATGCCGGAGAAGTTGTAGATCAGCACCGCCAGCGAGGCCGTGGGGTTCATCACGGCCAGGCTGCCTTCATGGTAGATCCAGTAGTTGCTGAACAGCGCGGTGAACAGCAGCGGCGCGGTTTCGCCAGCGGCACGGGCCACCGCCAGCATCACCCCGGTGAGGATCGCCGGCAGGCCGGTCGGCAGGATGATCTTCATGATCACCTGGGCGCGGGTGCAGCCCATGCCGTAGGCGGCGTCCTTCATGATCTTGGGCACCATCTTCATGGCTTCCTCGGCGGTCAGCACGACGATCGGCAGCATGAGCACGGCCAGGGCCACGCCACCGGCCGGTGCCGAATAGGTGCCGGTGGTCATCACCACCAGGGCGTAGGCGAATACGCCCGCCAGGATCGACGGCAGGCCGGTGAGCATCTTCGCGGCGAAGCGCGCGGCGTTGGCCAGCTTGCTGTCAGGGCCCAGTTCGGCGAGGAACACCGCCGCCAGGATGCCGACCGGCACGGCGATGGCCGCGGCGATGCCGACCATGACGAAGGTGCCGGCCATGGCGTTGCCGAAGCCCCCGCCCATCTCGAAGCCGGTGGGGGGCAGTTCGGTGAAGACCTCCAGGCTCAGGCGCGCACCGCCCTTGGTGATCAGCATGTACAGCACGGAAATCAGCGGCACGCTGGCCACGATCGCGATGATCCACGCCAGGCTGGTCAGGACCAGGCTGCGCAGGGCGCGGCCTTCGAAGCGACGCTGCAGGCTCGGCAGCGCGGTTACCGGTTGCGACAGGTCGGTCATTATTTGTTCCCCCGCTGGGCGTAGAGCATGAGCAGCGATCCAAGCACGTTCACCAGCAGGGTGATGAACATCAGCACCAGTGCTGCATACATCAGCACCTCGACCTCGTTCGGGCCGGCCTCCGGGAAGTTCAGGGCGAGCAAGGCGGCCAGGGTGTTGGCCGGGGCGAACAGCGACACCGAGAGGGTGTTGGCATTGCCCACCAGCATGGCCAGGGCCATGGTTTCACCCAGTGCCCGGCCCAGGCCGAGTACTAGGGAGCCGAAGATGCCGGTGGCGGCAGAAGGAACCATGACCTTGAGGATCGCTTCCCAGTGGGTGGTGCCCAAGCCATAGGCGGCCTGCTTGGTTTTCATCGGCACGCTGGCCAGGGCGTCCTGGGAAACAGCGGCAACGGTCGGCAGGATCATGATCGCCAGCACCAGCGCCGCCGGCAGCAGGCCGGGGCCGCTCAGGGAGGTACCGAAGAACGGAATCCAGCCCAGCTCGCTGTTCAGCCAGGCGGTCAGCGGGCGGATCGCCGGAATTACTACATAGATGCCCCACAGGCCGTAGACCACGCTGGGGATGGCGGCGAGCAATTCGACGATGGTGCGGAATACAGCGGCGAGTTTCGCCGGGAGGAAATCCTGGGTCAGGAAGATCGCCATGCTGACGCCGAAGAACCCGGCGATAAGCAGTGCGATGAAGGCGCTGTACAGCGTGCCCCAAATGGCTGGCAGAATTCCGTATTTGCCTTGGTTGACGTCCCAGACCGTGCCGAACAGCACATCCAGGCCGTGCTTCTCCATACCTGGCAGCGCCTTGCGCCCGATCTCGAAGATCAGCGCGAGCACCAGCGCCAGGATCAGCGCCACACCGATGCGGGCCAGGCCGCGGAAGATGCGATCGACCAGGAAGTCCTTCGCCGAGGGTGGCCGGCAGGCGGAGTCGGGGTTATCCGGTATGTCAAATGGGGTGTTCATCGATTGCTTCCGGTACAAGGGCAAACGCTCCCGGTGCAACAGGCGCCGGGAGCGTGCTGGCAGTCTTACTGGATGTTGGCGGACGCTTTGCGTACCTGCTCGACAACCGATGGCGGCAGCGGGATGTAGCCCATGGAGTCGGCGATTTTCTGGCCTTCGGTGAGGCTGTACTCGATCATGTCGCGCATGGCCTTGGCCTTGGCCGGGTTACCGTTGTCCTTGCGGAAGATCATCCAGGTGTAGGACGTGATCGGGTAGGACTTGGCACCGTCCGGATCCGGCAGCCAGGCCACCAGGTTTTCCGGCATTTTCACTGCTGCCAGCGCTTCGGCACCGCTTTCGGCGTTAGGCACCACGTACTGGCCGGCCTTGTTCTGCAGCGCGGCGAAATCGACCTTGGCCAGCTTGGCGAAGCCGTACTCGATGTAGCCGATGGCGCCCGGGGTCTGGCGCACGGTGGCGGTGATGCCGTCGTTCTTCGGCGACTTGATGAACTTGTCGGTCGCCGGCCAGTTCACCGTGTTGCCCTCGCCCAGCGCTTCCTTGAATGCAGGGTTGATGGCCGACAGGTGCTTGGTGAACACGGCGGTGGTACCGCTGGAGTCGGCGCGCACGACCACGGTGATCGGGGTGGCCGGCAGCTTCAGGTCCGGGTTGGCGGCGACGATCTTCGGATCGTTCCACTGGGTGATCTTGCCCAGGAAGATGTCGGAATACACATCGCGTGGCAGCTTCAGGCCCTTCGGGTTGCCCGGCAGGTTGTAGGCCAGGACGATTTCACCGGCGGTCATCGGCAGCAGTTGCACGCCCTCGCCGACCTTGGCGATTTCCTCGTCTTTCATGGCCGAGTCACTGGCGGCGAAATCGACGGTCTTGTTCAGGAAATCCTGCACACCGGCACCACTGCCCTTGGATTGGTAGTCAACCGTTACGCCAGCGGTGTTCTTGCTGAAATCCTTGAACCAGGTCAGGTAGATCGGTGCAGGGAAACTGGCACCGGAACCGGTCAGGCGGATGTTTTCGGCGAAAGCCGTGGTGGCGAACAGGGAAACCGAAACGGCGAGTGCAGCGGACTTCATCAGGCGTTTCATCTAGAAAGTGCTCCGTGTGATGGCCGAGGCACTTTGCCGAAACTTTATGACAGTAATGTGAATATTAGGTGGCGACCGACCGATATCAATCAGCTATCAATGCTGAAGCCCCTCAGCGCTTGAGCAGCGCTTCCACACCCCTGAGCAACGCCTCCAGCGCGAACGGCTTGGTCAGTACCAGCCCTGCCGGCTCCAGTGGCGAGTTCTCCAGCACCTCCGGCCGGGCATAGCCGGTCATGAACAGCACCGGCAGCCCGGGCCTGGCGGCGCGGCTCTCGAGTACCATGCGATGCCCGTCCATGCCGCCAGGCAGGCCGATGTCGGTCACCAGCGCATCGATGCAGATATCCGAACGCAGCAGGCGCAGCCCGGCCTTGCTGTCCGCTGCCTCGATCACCGCATAGCCCTGCCCGGCGAGGGTTTCGCTGACGAAGGCACGCACCGAGGCCTCATCTTCCACCACCAGTACCGTGGCTCCGCGGGCTGCACCGGGGATCTCTTCACCGGCCCCGGCCATGGCCGGCGTGGCGACCGGCAACGCCCGGGCCGGCAACGACAGGAACACCCGCGTTCCGCCGCCCTCCTCGGACTCGATCCGCACCTGACCGCCGGACTGCCGGGCGAAGCCATAGATCATCGGCAGCCCCAGCCCGGAGCCGGCACCAACCGCCTTGGTGGTAAAGAAGGGTTCGAAGACCTTGGCCAGGACTTCCGGGCTCATCCCGCAACCGTTGTCCTCGACGGCGATGGTCAGGTAGTCGCCAGGCGGCAGGTCCTGTTCGCCACCGCGCTGGTCGAAGGTGCGGATGCGCAGGTCGCCCCCTCCGCGCAGGGCATCGCGGGCATTGATGCACAGGTTCAGCAGGGCATTCTCGACCTGGGCCGGATCGACCAGGCAGGTCTTGAGCGCCGACTCGAGCTGCACCGAGACCTCGATGGTCGGGCCGACGGTGCGCTGGATCAGTTCCTCCATGCCGCCGACAAGGGCGTTGATATCGGTAGGCACCGGCTGCAGCGTCTGCTGCCGGGAAAAGGCCAGCAAGCGATGGGTCAAGGCCGCCGCCCGTTGTGCCGCGCCCTGGGCCACCGCGACATAACGCTCCAGGTCGGCGGTGCGCCCCTGGCTCAGGCGCAGCTTGATCAGGTCAAGGCTGCCGGTGATGCCCGCCAGCAGGTTATTGAAGTCGTGGGCGATGCCACCGGTGAGCTGGCCGACGGCCTCCATCTTCTGCGCCTGGCGCAAGGCTGCCTGGGCCGCCTCGTTTTCGGCGACGGCTTCGCTGATCCGGGTTTCCAGGGTCCGGTTAAGATCCAGCAGGGCCTGTTCGGCAGCCTTCTTGGCCGTGACGTCGATGGAAGAGCCGATCAGCCCGATCACCGCCCCCGTGTCGTCGCGCAATGGCGCCTTCATCGATAGCCAGATGGCGGCGGTGCCGTCGGCCATATCGACACGTTCCTCGATCTGCTCGGCCTTGCCGCCCTGCATGATGCGCCGGTCGGTTTCCATGACCTGCCGGGCCTGGTCCTTGTCTTCGAGGAACTCCAGGTCGGTCTTGCCGATATAGAACGACGGAGGCTTGCCGATCAGTTCGGTGGTGCCGTGGTTGGCCACCAGCATCCGCCCGTCCAGGTCCTTGGCGTAGACGACCCCGGGCACCGCGGCGGCGAAGGTGCGCAGCAGCGCCGAAACCCGGTCCCGCTCGGCTTCCGCCGCCCGCCGCGACTCGATATCGATCAGCACCCCGGGGAAGCGCACGGCCTGGCCCTGGCTGTCCAGTTCACAGTGCCCGCTGGCTTCGATCCAGCGGTAGCAGCCGTCTTCCTGGCGAACCCGGTACTCGCAGCGGAACGCCCCGCCCTGTTGCATGGTGCGCTGGATATCGGCGGCGACCCGCTCGACATCCTGCGGATGGATCGAGGTGAAGGCTTCCTCGATCGGCATCCCGGCCCTGCACTTGTCCAGGGGCAGGCCGAACGCCCGGGAAAAACGCTGGTCGGCGGTAACGCTGTTGTTGGGGATGTCCCAAACCCAACTGCCGGTGATGGCGCCGGCGTCCAGGGCCAGTTGCAGGCGCTCGCGGGCGTCGCCGGCATCGGACGCGGTGGGTTCTGAATTCATGCCTGACCTCGCGGCGACGTGTCGAACTTTGCACGGAAACTTTGCACGGAAACGATATCCGATTGCCATTACGCAGGGAAAGACTGTTGTACGCCAGGATAAATTCCCCACGACATGAAATTTCGCTGCGCCTGGTGAATGTCATTCGTCGAACCACGGACACTTCCACCCGTCCCTGGCCCTCCCAACCGTAGGGGCGCGATGTCCGCGCCTGGAACAGGAGAACACGCATGCCAATCGACCATAACGGCCCGGATGCGCCCTACCCCGGCCCCGGCGAAGCGCCGGAAAACCACGGGCATGGCTCCGGGCTCGAGCAAAGCCCCTCCGAGCCCAGGCAAGGAAACGACGAACGCCCGGAAGACTGGAACCCGCCCCCTGGCAATCCCGGCTCGGACCAGGATGCACAACTGGAGCGGGACAATGGCACGGCAAGGACCGATAGCCTGATCGATCAGGAATAAGAGGTGCACATGGCAGACGAAAATCGACCCGACGAGGACCAGGCCCCGGATGTGCAATCCGAGGCCGAGGCCGAAAAGGCATCGCTCGAGGAAGCGATGCCCGATGTGGATGCCAACAACTCGGTGTCCAGCGAACATCCTGAGCCGGACTGAGCGGCACCAAGGTTGCCCTGTGGAGCTGGCAAGCCAGCTCCTACAAGGTCAGCGCAGATCCTGAGCATTGTGCAGCACCTGTGGGAGCTGGCTTGCCAGCGATGAGGCCGGCAAAGGCAAAGAGGTTGCCAGGTCGGGCCAAATCGCTGGCAAGCCAGCTCCCACAGGGTAGGTGTCAAGCGCTCGAAGGTACTCAGCGCACCAGGCAAGGCCGCTTGTTATCGAAGGTCCATCCCGACACCAGGTACTGC
This sequence comes from Pseudomonas bharatica, assembly GCF_048586865.1. Lineage (NCBI taxonomy): Bacteria > Pseudomonadati > Pseudomonadota > Gammaproteobacteria > Pseudomonadales > Pseudomonadaceae > Pseudomonas > Pseudomonas bharatica. Next base: position 546,986 of record NZ_JBMAWR010000001.1, read on the forward strand.
ATCGCCACCGCGTCGTCCCGGGCGCCCAGGCCCATATTGCGGTAGGTCTCATGGGCCTGCATCAAGGCATCCCAGTCCAGCTCGATCCCCAGCCCCGGCTTCGTCGGCACCTGCACCAGGCCACCCTCGATCTTCAGCGGCTCGCGGGTCAGGCGCTGGCCGTCCTGCCAGATCCAGTGGGTATCGATGGCCGTGACGTTGCCCGGCGCCGCCGCTGCGACATGGGTGAACATCGCCAGCGAGATATCGAAGTGGTTGTTGGAGTGCGAGCCCCAGGTCAGCCCCCAGTCATTGCACATCTGCGCCACCCGCACCGAACCCTGCATGGTCCAGAAATGCGGGTCCGCCAGGGGAATGTCCACCGACTGCAACTGGATCGCATGGCCCATTTGCCGCCAGTCGGTGGCGATCATGTTGGTGGCAGTGCGCAGCCCCGTGGCGCGGCGGAACTCGGCCATCACCTCGCGACCGCTATAGCCATTCTCGGCACCACAAGGGTCTTCGGCATAGGCCAGCACGTGATGCTGGTCGCGGCACAGGGCGATGGCTTCCTTCAGCGACCAGGCACCATTCGGGTCAAGGGTGATGCGTGCGTCAGGGAAGCGCTCGGCCAGGGCCGTTACCGCTTCGATCTCCTCGCCACCGCGCAGCACGCCGCCCTTGAGCTTGAAGTCCTTGAAGCCATAGCGCTGGTAAGCGGCCTCGGCCAGGCGTACCACCCGCTCCGGGGTCAGGGCTTCTTCGTTGCGCACGCGGAACCAGGCGTCATCGGCATCGTCTTCGCTGCGGTACGGCAGGTCGGTGCGCTGGCGGTCGCCGACATAGAACAGGTAGCCGAGCATCTCGACGGCATCGCGCTGCTGCCCTTCCCCCAACAACGCCGCTACCGGCACTTCAAGGTGCTGGCCAAGCAGGTCGAGCAAGGCCGACTCCAGTGCGGTAACGGCGTGCACGGTGATGCGCAGGTCGAAGGTCTGCAGGCCCCGCCCACCCGAATCTCGATCGGCAAAGGCATGGCGCACCTTGTTCAGCAGACCCTGGTAGTTGCCGATGGACTGGCCGACCAGCAGGTCGCGGGCGTCTTCGAGGGTCTTGCGAATCGCCTCGCCGCCCGGCACCTCGCCGACACCGGTACGCCCGGCATTGTCCTTGAGAATCAGCACATTGCGGGTGAAGTACGGGCCATGGGCGCCGCTGAGGTTGAGCAGCATGCTGTCGTGGCCGGCCACCGGCACCACCTGCAATTCGGTGATCAGCGGTGTGGCTTGGGTGGCTTGGGTGGCTTGGCTCAGTGCATTCATCGAGGTTTCCTTGTGCTTTTGTTCTAGGCGGAATTGAACGGGCCTGCGGATGATCCAGCGAAGATGGAGGTCATCGTACAACCTGGCGATCATCATGGAGTGGATAACGTTATCATTCAAGTAGCCGCAAGGACTTTCTGTCGGGCAAGGGGGAGTTCAGGTGCTGGCGCGTTCGACGAGATGGAACCCTGTATCGTGCCGTTCGACTGCCTTGCCACCGGCCAGACGGCGCAACAGCGCCTCGGCGACCGTGCGGCCCATGACGGCGGAATTGACACTGATGGTGGACAGCGCCGGGTGCGCATGCTGGCTGTCGACGGTGTCGCCGAAGCCGAGCACGGCGATCTCTTCGGGAACGCGCAGCCCTTGTGCGGCGGCCTCTGCAAGGGCGCCGAGGGCCACGCTGTCGGAGCTGCAGAACACCAGTTGCGGGCGTGGATCGCGCTGCAGCAGGCGACGCAGCCCTTCCCTGCCGACCGACCAGGTAGAGGGCAGCGGCAGCACTTCGACCGGCACATCCTCGATGCCGAGCTGGGCCAGGCGCCGGGTCAGCCCTTCGCAGCGGCGGATGCCACGGGGATCATCCACCGTGATCACGGAGAAACGCTGGTAGCCCTTGCCATGGAAATGCTCGGCAACCAGTTGTCCTACCTCTTCATGGGAGAAACCGACCTGCATATCCAGAGCGTGCTCGCCAAGATCCCAAGCCTCGACCACCGGGATCCCCGCCGAAGCCAGGCGCGCCCGGCTGCCATCGGTATGCAAGGTGCCGGTCAGCACGATGGCATCCGGACGGCGCCCAAGGATCGCCTCCAGCAACGCCTCTTCCTTTTCAGGCGAATAGCCGGTCGGGCCGAGCAGCGAGTGATAGCCCGCCTCGGTCAGGCGCTCCATGACGGACTGGACCAAGGTAGCGAAGATCGAATTGGCCAGGGTTGGCAGGAGGATCGCCACCAGGCGGCTCTTGCTGCTGGCCAGGCTACCGGCCAGCAAATTCGGCACGTAGCCCATCTCGCGGACCACTTCCAGCACCCGTTCGCGGGTGGCTTCGCTGACCCGTTCGGGGCGGTGCAGGGCTCGCGAAACAGTGATTGGCGACACGCCCGCGACCCGGGCTACATCGATCACGGTGACCGGGATCGCGCCTTGTTCGGCGCTGGCCAGTTCTCTTCTGGATTTTCGTGCCACGGGGTCTTCCAGCGCTAATGATTGCAGGCGGCGAGCTTAGCAAAAACGATGGAGGGCCGTGTGTTCGCTAGACGGTGGCTCTGTGGGAGTTGGAAAAAATGGGTTGCTGCCAGCGATAGGGCCAGCAGCAACACCCTCAGATACTGCGGGTCACCCCACCATCCACCTTGAGGTTCTGCCCGGTGATGTAAGCGGCGCCATCGCTGGCCAGGAAGGCAATGGTCGCCGCGATCTCCTCGCTGGTTCCATAGCGCTTGAGCGGCACGCTGTCGCGGCGCTGGTCGGTGGCCGGCAGGCTGTCGATCCATCCGGGCAATACGTTGTTCATGCGCAGGTTATCGCCGGCATAGGTATCGGCAAAGATCTTGGTAAAGGCCGCGAGCCCGGCGCGAAACACCGCCGAGGTCGGGAACAGGTCCACCGGTTCGAACGCCCAGGCGGTGGAAATATTGATCACCACCCCGCCCTGCTGGCGCTGCATGATCGGCGCTACCAGCCGGGTCGGGCGGATCACGTTGAGCAGGTAGGTGTCCATGCCCTTGTGCCAGTCTTCGTCGCTGATCTCGAGGATCGGCGCCCGCGGGCCATGGCCGGCGCTGTTGACCAGCACATCGACCCGGCCCCATTTCTCCATCACCGCATCCACCAGGCGTTGCAGGTCTTCCACCGACTGGTTGCTGCCGGTCACCCCGACGCCACCCAGTTCCCGGGCCAGCGCCTCGCCCTTGCCGGACGACGAGAGGATCCCAACCTTGTACCCGTCGGCCGCCAGCCGCCGCGCCGTGGCTGCGCCCATGCCGCTGCCGGCGGCGGTGATGATCGCTGTTTTTTCGACTGCCATGTTGCCTCCTGGGGTTCGGACTCTTGATGTTTCGAGTCCCTACACCCTAGCAGCCGATTCAAGGACCAGGGAGACAGGAAGAGCATGCCAAGCCAGTAGCTCAGCTATCGGCTGCCTGTTCCTTCAGCCACTCCTTGACAACCTGCAACAGCGGCGACTGCCGGGTCTTGCGCGGCCAGACCAGGTAGAACGCCTTGTCCAGGCGCAGCTCCTGGGTGAACACCTGGGTCAGGCGGCCGGCGCCGATATCCTCCTTGACGAAGGCATGGCTGGCCAGCGCGATGCCCTGCCCGCCGATGGCCGCCTCGATGGCCAGGGACGTCTGGTTGAAGCGCAGGTTTCTGGCGCTCGGCGAAGGATGGCCGGGGAACAGCGCGGCGACGAACAGCGGCCAGTAATGGTGGGCGTCATGCAATGCGACAAAGCCCTGCAGCGCCTCGAAGGTTTGCGGGGTGCCCTTTTGCGCCAATAACGCCGGACTCGCCACGGCCACTACCCGTTGCTCCATCAGCAACTCGGTGTTCAGGCCGCCACCGAAGGGCGGCTGGCCGTAGCGCACGGCGATATCGACGCCCTCGGTGTGGAAATGCGACAGCCGATCGGTGGCCAGCAGGCGCAGGTCGATCTGCGGATAGCGCTCGGCGAAATCACCCAGGCGCGGCATCAGCCAGCGGGAGGCAAACGACGGGGTCACGCTGATGGTCAATTGTTCGGACTGCGGACGCAGCAGGCGGGTCGCCTCGTCGATCATCGCCAGGGCGCTGCGGATGCTGGCGCTGTAGCCACGACCGGCGTCGGTCAGGCCAAGGCCCCGGGGCAGGCGCTCGAACAGGCGAACCCCGAGGCTCGCCTCCAGGCCACGGATCTGCTGGGCCACGGCGGCCTGGGTCAGGCCCAGTTCCTCGGCGGCGAGGCGAAAGTTCAGATGCCGCGCAACCACTTCGAACATGCGCAGGGCGTTGAGTGACGGCAAGGCGGGAAAGCCTGGAGGCATGGCAATGGGATTTCTATTGGCTGGGAGGGAGATTCTGGGACCAGGACAGGTTGGCGTAAAGGCCGGCAGAACGTTACCCGGCCTCACCTGCCCGTGCAGCCTCGATCGCCGCATTCAAGGCCAGCAGGTTGGTTGCACGAATGCATCGCGCTCAGCCAGGCGGTCGGCCAGCGGGGCTAAAACCCAGCGGCTGGTGCGATTAAACAACAGCATGCGACACCTCCGCTTGCATGGCGGCATCAGCCGGCGATGCCTGCGCCTGCCGGACCGACACGGCCTGGCTGTCGAAGTCGGCCGCCCCCGGCAGCGCTGGCCAGGCCGACGGGCCGCTGGCGATTTCGTCCGGGCTCAGCAGACAGTGGTCGAGCTCGCGTTGCAGCGCCTGGATGTCCAGGTCCTGGCCGATGAACACCAGTTCCTGGCGGCAGTCGCCGACGATGCTGTCCCACTTGGCGGTGATGCCCTGCAGGCGATAGTGGTCTTGCGGCCATTGCGACGGTTCGATGAAGCGCCACCAATGCCCCACGTAGTCCCACTGGAATTGCTTGCCGCTGTGCACCAGCAACGCGGTTTCGCGGTGGCGGCTGGCGAGCCAGAAATAGCCTTTGCTGCGCAGCAACCGACCATTGCGCCAGGGGCGGACAAGAAATTCGAGCAAGCGTTGCGGATGGAACGGGGCGCGCTCGCGATACACCCACGACACCACACCATAGGTGTCCGACTCGGCAGCCGGTGTGTCGTGCGCGTCCATCTGCTTCATCCACCCGGGCGCTGCAGCAAGGCGGGGCAGATCGAACAGCCCGGTGCCAAGGATGCTCGACAGCGCTACGTTGCCGGCGACCATCGGCAGGATCTGCGCCCCCGGATTGAGTCCGGCCAGAGTCGCCCGCAGCGCCTGGTAGCCGGCCTCATCGACCAGGTCGCACTTGTTGACCAGGATCACGTTGGCGTACTCGACCTGCTCGATCAGCAGGTCGGCCAGCGGACGCCTGGGGATGTCACCGGTGGCATCGGCACGGGCGACGGTTTCGGCTGAATCGAGCAAGGCCATGAACTGGCTGGCATCGACCACCGTCACCAGGGTATCCAGGCGCGCCAGTTCGCTAAGGCTGAAGCCGTTGGTGTCGAGAAAGGCAAAGGTCTCGGCGACCGGCATCGGCTCGGAAATCCCGGTGGACTCGATCAACAGGTAATCGAAGCGCTGCTGGCGCGCCAACGCGCTGATCTGCTCGAGCAGGTCGGCACGCAGGGTGCAGCAGATACAGCCGTTGCTCATCTCGATCAATTCATCCTCGCCACGGTGCAGCGCAACCTCGCGCTGCACCTCGGAGGCATCGATGTTGACCTCGCTCATGTCGTTGACGATAACCGCCACCTTCAGGCCCTGGCGGTTGCGCAGGATATGGTTGAGCAAGGTCGTCTTGCCTGCGCCGAGGAAGCCCGAAAGGACCGTCACCGGCAGTCGGCCCGCCTGGGCGCTATTGCTCATGGGCGCGCTGCTCCCGAACCTTCGACCTTGTCCAGGTAGCTTTCGAACAGGTCTACCACCACCAGCCCATCGTCTGCGGCATCGCCCCACAGGTCGCGCACGCGAAACTCGACATGGTAGGTCGGTTGGTGCGCAGCGCTCTGGTCGCCATGCCCGATCGCATCCGGGAACGGCCACTGTTCGGTGGTCCGGTGCAGCACCACGCCTTGCTTGCCGCGCACATAGCCCGGCATGCGCACATGCCCGGCCACGTATTCATCGCGCACGATGACCCGGTCGCCCACTTCGAAAGGCGCTCGCCCGGTGATTGCCGCACGCCCTTTCGCATGGGCGGGGTTGGCCAGCTTGAAGTGCGAGCCCAGCGCCTCATCCAGTTCGGCCTGGGTGATGACGCCGGTCTCGACCAGCAACGTGGCGGTGGCGATCACATAACGCTCGTAGTACTCGGTACCGATATGCTGGCGCACATCGATGCGTTCGACCGCGTGACGTATTTCGTCGACGCTGAACTTCTTCATGTGATCGGCGCCGATGAACATCAGGCTGTAGGCCAGGTGTTCCCAGTCCTGCTTGAATACCTGCTTGTAGCTCAGGCTGTTGATGCGATGGGGCACTTTGCCAAAGCCCTGGAAACCGCCGAGATCGTGGAAGCCATCCATATTGAATACTCCGGAAGGTAAATGAGGTGGGTGGACCGGCTCAGCCAACCCGGGGCACGGCGACACCGATGAGCACGTCCTTGGTGACCAGTTGCCGCAACTGCTCTTCGCTCATGTCCTCAGAGCCCGCGGGCCGTTGCGGCAGCACCAGGTAACGGCTTTCGGCGCTGGTGTCCCATACCTTCACCAGCACGTCGTCGGGCAACTCGGTGCCCAGCTCGCGCAGTACCGTACGCCCCTCCCGGACCAGCCGCGCACGGAACTCGAAGCCCTTGTACCACTCCGGCGGCAGGCCCAGCACCGGCCAGTTGGTGCAAGAGCACAGGCTGCAGACGATCACGTTCTTGACCTGCGGGGTATCTTCCAGGGCGACGATGTATTCGCCCTGCGGGCCGGTGAAACCGAACTGGGCGCAGGCGGCGGTACCGTCCTTGAGCAGCAGTTCGCGGAACTGCGGGTCGACCCAGGCCCTGGCGACGATGCGCGCGCCGTTCTCCGGGCTCCAGCCATGTTCCATGAGTTCGGTGAGCTGTTCGATGTAGCCCTCGGGGATGAGGTCCTTGTTCTTGAGCACTGCAAACAGTGCCCGCGCGCGCTCGCCAGGGGTTGAGGTTGCCGTCATGGGATTACTCCTCTCGTTCGACACGGTTGTTGGTGGTGTTGCTGTTCTGGTTGTTGTTTGCAGAGGCGCAGCGCCTACAGCGTGCGCCAGTCCACTGCGTTTTCGAAGGCTGCCGCGGCCTGGTAGATCGTGCCTTCGGCGTAATGCTTGCCGACCAGCATCAGCCCGACCGGCAGGCCGTCGACCAGGCCACAGGGGATGGACATGGCCGGGTGGCCGGTAATGTCCTGTGCGGCGGTGTTGCCGAGCATCTCCAGTGCCCGCGAGACGTTCTCGGTGATCGAGCAATCCGGCGCCGGCAGCGGCTGGGCGACGATGGGCACGGTCGGCATCACCAGCAGGTCGTAGCGCTGCAGTGCCTTGTCGTAGCCGGCACGGGCAAAGCGCGCGAGGTTCTGGGCCTTGGCGTAGTAACGGCCGTGGTAGTGCTCGAGGCCGAACTGGCCAACCAGCATGCACAGCTTGAGCGAAGGCGACAGGGCGTCGGCCTGGGTCCGCCAGCCGGCCTGCTTGTCGAGCAGGCCGACGTCGTACAGGCCCTTCCAGTTAAAGCCCGCGCCGTTGCCGTGCATCATCTGCATGGTCAGGCCTTCGCAGCCGATCGGGTTCCACAACGAGCCCGCCAGCGTGTGCTCGGGCACCGACACCTCCTCGACCACGGCACCCAACGCCTCGAGCCGGGCGATGGCGCTGCGTACCGTTTCGGCCACCCGCGGATCCAGGTTGGCGAGCTGGAAACCTTCCTGGAGGATGCCGATACGCAGCCCGCCGACACCGCGCCCAAGGTAGTCGCTGTAGCTATCGACCTCCGGCGCGCTCTGGCGTGGGTCAAGCCCGTCGGTACCGGCCATCACTTCGAGCATCAGCGCGTTGTCGCGCACGCTGCGGGTCATCGGGCCGACATGGTCGAAGGTGGCCTCGATGGCCATCACCCCGGTATAGGGCACCAGCCCGAAGGTCGGCTTCATGCCGTAGATGCCACACCAGGCCGCGGGAATACGCGCCGACCCGCCCTGGTCGCCACCCACCGCCAGGTCAACCTCGCCCGCCGCGACCAGCGCCGCGCTGCCCGACGACGAGCCGCCGGTACTGAAACCGTGGCGCAACGGGTTGTGCACGGGCGCAGGGTCCGAGGTGTGGCTGGCGCCGGACAGGCAATAGTGTTCGCAGGTGGCCTTGCCGAGGATGGTCACCCCGGCGTCGAGCAGACGCGTCACCACGGTGGCGTCGAACGACGGCACGAAACCGGCCAGTGGCGAGGCGCCGTTCATCATCGGCACGCCCGCCAGCGAGATGTTGTCCTTGAGCGCGACCGTCCTGCCGAGCAGTTTGCCGCTGCTGGCGCCCATCACCTCGGTGCGGTAGTACCAAGCGTTCAGCGGGTTCTCCACGCTGGAGGGGCGATAACCCGCCGTGCGCTCGTAGCGCACCAGCGGCGTGAAGTCCGGCAGTTCGTCGACCAGGTCGTAGGCATCGAGGCTGCCTTGCATGAGCGCCAGGTATTCGCTGGCTTGCTCGGGCGTCAGTTGCAGGTGCAGGCGGCTGGCGAGCGCCTGCAGTTGTTCGAGCGTCGGGCGGGTGATGGCCATGGGGTGTCCTTTTTCCTTTCCGGTGCCGGGCCAGGGGCCGGCAATTAGCTGTTCGTGCGGCTCGCCGCGGTTGGGCCTGGTACTAACCTAGCGCCAGCGCGGCGAGCCCACTTGGTTGAGCAGGACAGTCGCTGTGTTGAGCAGGACTGCGTTGCGCCGGGTAGCAGGCTTACTGCTCCAGCTTGGGCACCCCGGCCTGCCCGGCCGCATCGCCGCGTGCGGGCCAGACCACGCCGACGCTTTTCATGCCCTTGGCCGGGTCCATCGTCGGGTTGGCCAGCACCACGTCGCGGTAGGACGGGCTGCCGATCACGGCGGGCTTGAACTTGACCAGGAAGTCGTTGACCTCCTTGCGCAGCTCCGGCGCCAGGTTGTAGTCGTCGTAGCACGCCTCCAGGCAATCCAGCGTGGCTTGCCAGTGCACCTCGGTCAGCCCCATGCCGCGGTGTGCGGTGACCATGTCCCGGCCGCGGTACTTGGCGCTGCCACCCCAATGTTGCGCGAGGAAATCGACGAAGTTGATGTGTTCCTTCTGGAAGGTCGACTCGGACATATGCGCCCAGATATGGCCGATCGCCGGGTGAGCCATGGTCTTGCGCAATACCGCGCCGGCGAACTGGTAAATGGCGTCGTAGCCACCCAGGCGGGTATACAGCGAAGGTTGTTGCTCGGTGGAAGCGTTTTGTTCAGTCATGTTCGAATGCTCCGTTTCAGCTGGGAATGTGCAGGCGGTTAAAAGACCCGGACGTACCTGAGGTTCAGTCGGAAGTTTTCCTTCGGGCCGTTTTCTACCGCGAGGTCACGCCCCAGTTGCATCTGCAACTGGTCCTGGGCGGTAAAGAACTTGGTGGCGGTGAGGCGGAAGTTGGTGGTTTTGCCGCGGTCGTCCTGGGAGGTGCCGTCTACCCGGCTTTCCCCGCCCCAGGTGTGGCCAAGACCGACTGCCAGGGACGTACCCGGGTCGATGATGTAACGCCCCATCAGCTGCGCGGCGTAGGAGGTATCCTGTTCGCGGCGTACCGAGTTGGCGCCGAAGTCGTCGTTGTCGCCATACCAGATCGCATCACCGACCAGGTCGACCGCCCACTTCTCGCCGAAGTGCTTGATGTACGCGGCCTGAAGGTCCACCTTCCAGCGGTTCTCGCCCAGGTTCAGCGCGTCCTTGCGGTCGTAGTTGCCGGTCGGTGCGACCAGGTAGACCGTGGCGCCGACGGTGTCGTTGGCCTCGTTGAGGCGGTACTTGAGCGGCGCGGTCAGGATCAGGTCGCCGATGCCGCTGGCGCTGCCCAGGGCCGAGGCGTCACCGCCGCTGGAAACATGGCCGAACGGCAGCAGGAACTGCGGCTCGATGGTCAGCCGGTCGGTCAATTTATAGACATGCAGCAAACGCAGGATGCCGACATTGGAGGTCAGGTTGAAGTCGGAGCTGACCTTGTGGCCCTGGGCGTAGGCACTGTCGGTAGTGGAGTGCTGGTAATAGACCACACCGATGGTTTTACCCACCGGCAGCACTTCGTAATCCCCCGGCGAAACTTCAACTGCCTGCGCAGACAGGCACGGCGCGGCCGCCGCAAGCATCAGGTAACGGAGTTGCTTCATGGACCAAGTCCTTCTTGTTGGCAAAACGCGAGCAAAAGGAGCCCCGCTGCCGTAACAACGACAGGTGCAGGGCTAAACGTGGAGTTCGTTGGTTAGTTGGCGCTTGCTTGGGCGTCGCGCAACATGCCGGTGTGCGGGTGGCAGTTGATGTATTCGAACACCTGGCTGCTCGCATCCGACACCGACACTTCGTGGTAGAGCCGCAACTTCTGCAGCCCCGCCGCCACCCGGAAGAAGGTGACGAAGATGCGCAGATGGGTCGGGTGGGATTCCGCCCAACGTTCGAGTTTTTCCACCGAACGCCAGTGACCGATGTTGTAGCTCTTGTCGAGCGGGTTGCCGTCCGCATCGATATTGCGCACGAAGCGGTTGCTATAGCAGCCCAGCGCCTGGCCGTTATCGCGCAGGAAATCCATGCCGTCCTGCAAGGTCGGCAGGATCTCGTCCAGGTACAGCGAGCGCTCGGCCTGTTCAGCCGCCGCCCAGTCCTGGCCCGAGCGAATCAAGGCGATATTGTCGTGGCCGACCACCACCACCCGCCCGCCCTTGGCCGGATCGCCGGACACCACGCGCAGCTCGCCGTCCGGGTTCATCCAGTCGGTTTGCGACACCGGGAAGCGGTCGCGCATCGAGCCCCAGTAACCGTGCTCCTCGATCTCGCCGCTGATGCCGTCCATGACCGCCCCGACCCCGGGCAGATCGTTCTGGAACGCATACAAGGTCTCGAACTGCTCGGCCCGCGGCGCACTGATCTCGCGGTAGTAACCCAGGCCATCGTGCAAGCGTTGCGGCGAATTCCACCAGCCATCCACCTCGGCCGAGCGCATCCAGCGGCAATACGCCCTGGCGTCTTTCCAGTAGCCCACCACCATCAGGTTGTCGTAGCCGCTGCTATCGACATGGTGCGTCAGGTCGTGGGTCAGCGGGCCGTCGGCCAGGCTGAAGCTGGCGACGATCTCGCGCAGCGCCTGCAAGGCCCGCTCGCGCTGGCCATCGCCCTGGTACTGCACACCCAGATAGGCCATCACCACCTGGGTCAACTGCTCGTCAGCGCGACCGACCCACATCGGGAACGGCGGCTGGTAATCGTCAGGCACCCGGCGCGATAAGGTGCGCGGGCACTTGAGGTGTTTGTCGATTGCGGACTCCATCACAGGCTCCTTGTTATTTTGGCTTCGGACACACGCTCGGCATTACCACGGGCACGCAACGCGCACGCTCCCCACTCGATCAGCCACGACAAAAATTCTTCGGGCGCCAGGTCGCGCATATGCAGCCACCTGAACTCGTCGGCCATTCGCTGTTGTTGTTGAACTCGCATGGGCTCACCTCATCGGCGCAGGTTGCTGGAAATGCCGTGAGGTGAACGTTAGGCACGCCACAACAGCGTCGCTTTGTTGGTCAGGACAACCGTTTGGTTGGTAAAGACAGCGCTGAAACACCTGCCCGGACACGAACCGCGATGGTGCAACGCACAGGGAGAAAAAGGGTTTTTGCCCCGGAATGGGCAGGCGCAAGAGGTGCTTTTGCGATGGACCCCGCCGCTGCACTCAAGCCGCAGGCCGGGTTGGCCACGGCCCGTGCCGGCGAAGCGCGCTGGCGTGGATATTGCCTGTCGGAACCTCGGTAACAGTGCTTCGTTTCCTCAAGTAGTAGCATCAAGGTGAGCGCCATCATGGCTGAGACCAATCACTATTCCACCCTCGCCGTTTCGCCAGCCCGTCGCTTCGACTACTGGCGGGAAGTGGTCTGCCGGCATTGCCTGTCGGCAGACAGCAAATCCTCGTTGCAGAGCAATTTCGAGGGTGCGTTAAAGGTCAACGGAATTGGCCCCCTGGACATCACCACCCTGTCTTCGCCACTGCACCACTGGATGCGTTCCGAGCAGCACCTGCGCGGCGACCCCGCCGAAGATATCTGGCTGGGTTTCACCCTCGACGGTTATGGCGAAATCGAACAACACACGCGCAAGGCCAGCCTGACGACCGGCAGTGTGTTTCTTTACGACGCAACCCAACCGTTCCGCTTCAGCCTGGGTGGTACCGAAAACCACCTGATCCGCATCCCCCGACCGCTGCTGGCGCAGCGCTTGCCGGGCATCGCCGACCTCACCGCCCTGGTGCTGGACGAGTCCCGCCCCGGGGTGATCCCGCTGCGGCAGATGATCGGCCAGGCCGCCAGTTCCGCCGCGTTGCTGCAGAACGAAAGCATCGCCCGGCGCTACTCCAGCACCATCATCGACCTGCTGGTGCTCAGCCTGGAGCTGCAGGACCTCAAGACCACCCACCAAGAGCTGGACCTTTACGGGCGGATCATGAACTACATCCAGCGGCACCTGACCGAACCGGAACTGTCGATCGAATCGATTGCCGTGGCCCACCACGTCTCGACGCGCACGGTGACCCGGGCGTTTGCCCGGCACCAGAAATCCCCGGTCGCCGAAATCTGGAAGGAACGGCTCAATGCCAGCCGCGCAGCGATCGAACGTGGGCAGGTGAAGAGTGTCTCGCAGGCCGCGCTGGAATTCGGGTTCTCCGATTTCTCCCATTTCAGCCACGCGTTCCGCAAGGCCTTCGGCGTAGCGCCGCATACCTTGTTGCGGCGTGGGGAGTAAGCACGGCGGGCTTCTGCTGGTGGCAAAACTGCCCCGAGTACGGCACGGACCCTGTGGGAGCC